>NZ_JBITIZ010000014.1:0-226470 GCF_044459525.1 Streptosporangium sp. NPDC050284 | reverse complement strand
TTCGGGTCCGGCGCTCGGGCTCCGGTTCGGGTCCGGCGCTCGGGCTCCGGTTCGGGTCCGGCGCTCGGGCTCCGGTTCGGGTCCGGCGCTCGGGCTCCGGTTCGGGTCCGGCGCTCGGGCTCGGGTCCGGCGCTCGGGCTCGGGTCTCGGGAGCCGCGCTCGACGCGGTCCCGGGTTCCCCACCCGGGCGCGGGCTCAGGCTCCGGGCCGTGCCGCTCCGGCGAAGGAGGACTTGTAGTAGCCCGCCAGCTTCACGACACGAACCGTCTTGCCACTGCTCGGCGAGTGGACCATCCTGCCCTTGCCGACGTACATGCCGACGTGGCCCTTCCCGCTGAAGAACATCAGGTCACCGGGGCGCAGCTTGCTCCACGAGACCTTCTTCTTGAGCGCCCTGTACTGGCTGTGCGTGACCCTGGGGAGGGAGACGCCCGCCTTCTTCCAGGCGTACCGGACGAGCCCCGAGCAGTCGAACGCTCCGGGCCCGGAGGCTCCCCACCGGTAAGGGGTGCCGATCTGCTTCTTGGCCGTCGAGACCGCCTTACCGGCCCGGACCTTCTGTCGTGCCGCCTTGCTCATCTTGGCCTTGGCCTTCACCTTGGCCTTCGCCGTGGACTTGGCCTTCGCCGTGGCTGTGGCCGAGGCCTGAGTGACGGTCTTGGTGGTGCCTTCGGTCTTCTCAGAGACGCCGGCCGCGCTGTTGACCAGGATCTCGGGGGGACCGTCCGCCGCCTGCGCCGCCGTGGGCCCGAGGGTGACCGCTCCGGCTGAGGCGGTCAACGTGAGGGCGATACCGCCGAGGGAAAGGCGGAAAAGGCGCGACAGACGAGGGTTGTGCAGGGTGCTGGACAGGATTTCTCCTTGGGGCTTCCACTGATGCCTACCGGGTTAGCTGACGGATTCGGGCTTGGAAGATGCCCTACGGCATAAACATGCCGATTCACCCCTGGCCGCAGCGTGCTGGGCCTTTTGGGTCCCCGGTTCCATGCCTCCTGGCTGCATGGATTCGGCGGGCCGCCGTAATGATCTCCGCCCCCGACTGGGGGCACGGCGGCCGGCTGGATTCTTATGAGGGAACCGGCCCGAAGACCGACATTCGCCGCGACGGCGTGGCTTGCACGTCGCGACGCCAGAAGTTACCCCGATCCCCAACATTCGGCAAAGCATTCGCCAAATTCGGGAGAGCCGATCCCCATCTTGATCTTCCCGTTACCCCTGCTTAATGGCTATTTATGCTAATGAGATATGACTCTCGTCACATCCTTCGCATCACGCCAGACAGATCACGGTTTCGTAATGTTCGTCACATTCATGATGATCTAGTGATGATGGACCGTTCCCGGGTGATCGGCCGGACGCTCTCAGCGCCTGACACAGGTGTAGGCCCCGTAGATCGACTCCCGGAAGTCCGCCTCGGCGATCTCGAATCCGGCGGCGTCGAGCATCGGTTCGAGCAGCCATCTGAAGGTGCTGTACTCGGTGCGCAGATGCTCGGCGTAGTCCTCGCGCGTGTAGCCCAGCGCGGGGTCGTCCGCCGCACCGTCGAGCCAGCGGCCGAACACGGCGTCGGCCTCGTCCGGCCGGAAGTCGAAGATCAGGTCACGCAGGCGCAGGACGCCCCCCGGCCGTACGATCCGCGCGACGCGGTCGAGCGCGACGGCCTTCCAGAAGTCGGGGAGCTGATGGAGCGCGTGGCGGGTGTAGACCGCGTCGGCGGGCGGCCCGGTGTGCTCGTAGGACAGGAAGCCCGCCCGCACGCACTCAAGGGCGGAGAGCCCGTTCTCGGCGGCACGGGCGGCCAGGAAGTCGTGCATCGCCGGGGAGACGTCCACCGCCACCACCCGCGAGAACCGCCGCGCCGCGGCCAGGGCGAACTGTCCGGTCCCCGCGCCGAGCTCCACGACCGTCGCGCTCTCCCCCACACCGTGCCTCGCGAACACGGCGAGGTCCTCTTCGGGATCGGGCCTGCCCTGCTTCCGGTCGAACCCGGCGACGAACGCGGCGTCGAGGTGCTCCGGCCCGGCGTACGCGAGCTCGTCGGGTATCCATGATTTGATCATGTTCCGATGCTCGCAGCAGCACCGCGCCCGGCACATCCGGTTTTTCCGGCACCCTCACCCGGCACGAGAGCCGCGCCGCCCCCTGGAGGGCCGCTGTGGGGCCACGGGGAGCCACTGGGGAAACGTCAGGGGCGGACGGCTCCGACGATGCGGCGGCCGTAGGACGACAGCGGGACGGTCTTGACGACGTCGCCCGTCTGCGGGGCGTGCACGATCTGGCCGTTGCCCGCGTACATGCTGACGTGGCCGAGGCCCTCGCTGAAGATGAGGTCGCCGGGCTGGAGGTCGCTCAGGGAGACCTTGCGGCTCGCACCCCAGCTCCACTGCTCCCAGGTCGTCCGGGGAAGGGAGACTCCCCCGTTGCGCCAGGCGCCCTGGACCAGGCCGGAGCAGTCCCAGCCGGCCGGGCCCGTGCCGCCGTACCGGTAGGGCTTGCCGATCTGGGCGAAGGCGAACTGCAGGGCGGCGCGGGCGTTGCCCGAGGCGGAGCCGGTGTACTGGATCCCGGTGCTCTGGGGGTTGCCCACCTTGAAGGCGTTGAGCTCGCGCAGGAGCTTCGTCTGGGCCCTGACCATCTTTTCGGCCTTGGCCTTCTCCTCGGCCAGCTCGTCGCGCGTCTCGTCGGCCTCGACCAGGGCCTTCTTCGCCTCGTCCCTGCCGATCCGCAGCGCCTTGGTGGCCTCGTCGAAGGCGTTCAGCGACTGGGCGCGGGAGGTGGACATCTGGTCGGCGGCCGCCAGACCGCTCAGCAGGGCACCGGGGTCGGACTGGTAGATCATGCCTTCCCAGCCGTTGATCGACCCGACCTGGTAGCTGCTGACGGCCATCGAGACGAGCTCCTTGCGCAGCCCGACGACCTGCTTGTTCTTGCGGGTCAGATCGGCGTTCAGATCGCCGTACTTCTTCCTGGCCCGCTTCCACTTCTCCGAGGCCTGGTTGTACTTCTCGACGATCTGGTCGGCCTGCTCGTTGAGCTTCTCCAGCTTCTTCTTCGCCTCGGCGGGGGTCGGCCTCAGCTGGGCGGACGCTCCGCTCACCGGCATCGTCAACAGCGCGAGAGCGAGCCCTACCGCCACCGGTATCCGAATCAGTCCAACCGGCAAACCCGCCACGGCCACGTCAACGCCTCCCGACTGCACCAGACCTGCGGCGAATAGTACAGAAGAAGTAATGGTTGACTCACCTTTTCACCGGGTTTGCTCCTTGTTCGCAGGTGACCGCTTTACCCGCGGCCGACGGTTTTCTCCCCGGGGGGCGCCGTCGGCCGCGGGAGGCGGCCCTGTCAGGAGCGGCACCTCGGCCGCTGGGGGTGGCACCGCGGGAAGCGATCCCGCCGGGAAACGGGTGGTGTCTCGGCCGCGGGAAGCACCTCCGCCGGGACCCCGGGCGCGCTACCCGCAGGTGGCGATGTCGCAGATCTTGGCGGTCATCCTCCTGGCGTCGCGCAGCTGGACGCTCCAGTCACCCTTCGCCGGCTTGTAGTACTCCCCCGCCCAGAGATAGACCAGGACGGCGTTGCCCTTCCTGACCAGCACGCTCCGGTCACCGCCCACCCCGGCCTTCCTGCCGTAGTAGACCTGGCCGGAGATCCTCAGCGCCTCGTCACCGAGCCCGGTCAGGCGCGAGGAGGCGTAGCGGTAACTCGCGCCGGAGTTGGTCCTGGCCGCACACTTGACCAGGGCGGCACGCACCTGGGCTATGGCCGAGGCGGCCGAGGCCCGTGAGCCGTACAGAATCACCTGCTCGACCTTCATGAAGTCCGGCACGCCGGTGAAGGTCACTGTCCGGGCGGCCACGCGGCCGGTCGCGGCCAGTGTGCCCCTGTCGCACGGGTTGACGGCGAGCCTGGCCTTCGCCGAGTTGCCGACCGTCCAGTTGGTCTCGGGATCGTTGTCCTTCTTGGCGGCGTCCTTCTCGTACAGCAGGAAACCTCTGGGAATGGCGGCCGCCTCGGCCGTCGCGGGGGTGGTGACGGTCGCCCCTACGGCCAGGACGGCGAGGGCGAGCGTTATGATCTTCTTCATCTGAACCCTTTCAGCGCGGAGACCCCCGCCTTCAGCCGTGGGGAGAAAGTCAACGAATCGAGCCTCCTGGGTGATCCGATGCCCCACGCCCCCAAAAGGTTTACGCTCGGCCCAGACGTCTGAGAAGAAGCACCGAGGGCACCGGCCTCGCGCCCATCCTGCGCACCGACTCGGCCACCTCGCGATCCGAGGAGACCACCGCGATCGCGCGCCCCGCGGGCTCGGCGCGGACCAGCTGGCGGATCAGGTCGTCGGCGATCTGGTTCGGGGCGCTGAACAGCACGCGCACTCCCCTGGGTGCCGACACCGGGACCGGCCCGTTCAGCTCGGCGCCGTCGAAGACGCAGGTCAGCTCGGTGCGGGTCTGCGCGTAGAGCGCGCCGAGACCGGTGAGGAGACGGCTTCGCTGGTCGGCCAGGGTGAACGTGCCGTAACCGGTCTTGGTCACGTTGTAGCCGTCGACGATCAGATGGATCTGCGGCAGCGCGAGCAACTGGTCGAGCAGGGCGGGGTCGTCGTCGGCGAGCGCCCGCGCGGGAACCGCCTGGACCCCCTGCTTGCCCGGCGCCACCGAGACGACCGAGTCGGCGGGACGGTGGATGCCCGAGGGCAGGGCGAGCTCCCTGCGCAACCCCGCGGCGGCGTCCTGCAGGGCGTCGAGCAGCATCCGGACCTTGGTGTCCTCCACACTGCGGCCCTCGCGCGCGGCCCTGCGCGTCGACTCCAGCTGCCGCTCGGCGTCGGCGAGCCGCTCGCGCAGGCGGCGCAGCTCGCTCTCCACGGTGCTGCCCGCCGAGAGCGCGGCGGCCTTGGCCTCGTCGGCCACCTCCTGGGCCGCGGCGGCACGCGCCTCGGCCGCCTTGGTCCGCTCGCGGGCCTCGTGCAGCCTGCGGCGCAGGTCGGAGACCTCCGAGCGCGAGGTCTTGAGCTGCTCGCGCAGCCGCTCGGACTCCTCCTTGGCCGCGGCCTTCTGAGTGGCCAGCTGCTCGCGCAGCCGGGAGACCGTCTGCTCCTGGGCGGAGCCCTCGGCCGCGACGGCCGACCTCTCCAGCTCGGCGCGGGCCGCCTCCACCATGTCCGCCCAGCCCGGCGGCCTGGTCAGGTATGCGGCGGCGGCCACCATGACGGGCTCGGCCGCCGGCGGGACCGTGCCCTCGGCGAGGCTCGCGACCAGCTCGGGCCAGCCCGCGGTCAGCGTCTCCGCGACCAGCTCGCGGAACTTCTTGTCGACCTCCAGCTGCGCGGCGATCGGGGCGCCGCCCAGCTTGGCCCGCTTGCGGGGATCGAACCTGGCGATCCCCTTCAGCGGCAGTGGCACCGAGGCCGCGGGCATCGAACCGAGGATCTGGGAGGCCAGCTCCACAACGTGTAAGCGAACCTGCTCGGGTAACGGACGAGACAGGCCCTCTCCGGCTGAACTCATCACGGCCCCTACTCGGATCGGTCTTCACGTCAAGGGTACGGCTACCGCACCGTGACCCCGACCTGACCGTACGTGGACCGGCGATCGACGAGGCCGTGAACGCTTTATGGACAAGCGCTTGCTGCTGGGTTACGACTGTGCGGATCACCTTGTGACGCACGCCACCCGGGAGAGCGCGATGCATGAGCCGACGAACGAGCACGACCGGCGGACCCAGAAGATACGGACCTCGACCCGCGACCTCGGGGAGTTACGTGAGCGGATGAGGTCGTGGCTCTCCCTGAGGGTGGGAGGCCCGGTCACGATCTCTCCGCTTTCACGTCCCCAGAACAACGGCATGTCCAGCGAGACCCTGTTCTTCGACGCCTCCTGGGCCTCGGCCGAGGGCGGGTACGACCTTCCGTGCGTCGCCAGGATGGCCCCGGCGGACGAGGCCGTCCCGGTCTTCCCCGGCTACGACCTCGGCAGGCAGTACGAGGTCATGCGGCTGGCGAGGGAGCGCGCGGGCGTGCTCGCGCCCCGGACCCTGTGGTACGAGCCCGACCCCGGCCCCCTGGGCGCCCCTTTCTTCGTGATGGAGCGGCTCACCGGCGACGTACCGCCGGACGTGATGCCCTACACCTTCGGGAGCCGGCTGCTGGACGCCTCCCCCGCCGACCGCGACCGGCTGCAGCGCGGCAGCGTCGAGATCCTGGCCACGCTGCACGACGCCCGGTTCACCGCGGAGGAACTGCGCCCCCTGCGGAGCCCGGAGACGGGCGAAACGGCGCTGCGCAGGCACGTCGAGGAACAGCGGGCCTACTACGAGTGGGCGCACGGCTCCATGCCCGTACCGCTGCTGGAGCGGGCGTTCGCCTGGCTGGAGGAGCACTGGCCGGCGGATCCCGGACCCGACGTGCTGAACTGGGGTGACGCCCGTATCGGCAACGTGATGTACCAGGACTTCACCCCCGTGGCGGTGCTCGACTGGGAGATGGCCGCGATCGGCCCCCGCGAGTTGGACATCTCCTGGATGATCTTCCTGCACGCCTTCTTCCAGGAGATCACCGAGTTCATGGAACTGCCGGGGATGCCGGACTTCATGCGGCGCGAGGATGTATGCCAGACCTACCACGAAATAACGGGATACAAGCCTCGAGACATGGAGTTCTACGAGACGTACGCCGCCCTCAGGCACGGCAGCATCATGGCCCGCATCGAGCACCGCAGGATCCACTTCGGCGAGCGGGTCATGCCCGGCGACCCCGACGACCTGGTGATGCACCGGGCCACCCTCGAACGGATGCTGGACGGAAGCCACTGGGGCTGAGGCCCCGGAGAGAACACCGGTGAAGGCACCCGAGAAGGCACTCGTGAAGGCCACCCGGAAAGCCCGTCGGAGGTCCGTTGAAGGCCCTCGATGATCCGTGAAGGTCCCGGAGCTCCCCGCGCCCGGTGCGCACCGGGCGTGGAAGGGTCCGGTGCGGTAAATGTCGGTCGAGGCTTCTATGGTCGTGAATCGTGGACTACGCCGTGCAGGGAACACTCGACGAGCTGGGCACCCCGCTCAGCCAGGTCACCTTCGTCGTGTTCGACCTGGAGACCACCGGCGTCTCCGCGGGCGAGCACGCGATCACCGAGATCGGCGCCGTCAAGGTCAGGGGCGGCGAGGTGCTCGGCGAGTTCGCCACCCTGGTCGACCCCGGCTCGCCGATCCCGCCGTTCATCTCGGTGCTGACGGGCATCACCGACAGCATGGTGGTGGCCGCGCCGAGGATCGAGTCGGTGCTGCCGTCCTTCCTGGAGTTCGCCACGGGTTCCACCCTCGTGGCGCACAACGCGGGGTTCGACCTCGGGTTCCTCAAGGCGGCCTGCGCCGCGCACGGGTATCCCCCGCCGGCCCACCAGGTCGTCGACACCGTCGATCTCGCCCGCAAGCTGCTCACCCGCGACGAGGCTCCCAACTGCAAGCTGTCCACCCTGGCCAGGATCTTCAGCGGCACCGAGCCCTGCCACCGGGCGCTCGCCGACGCGCAGGCCACCGTCGACGTGTTGCACGCCCTGCTGGAGCGGGCGGGCTCCTTCGGGGTGCGGACGCTGGAGGAGCTCAAGGGCTTCGTCCGCGCGCCCACCCCCGAGCAGCGTCGCAAGCGGCACCTGGCCGACGCGGTTCCCGCGGGTCCCGGCGTCTACGTGTTCGAGGACGAGGGCGGCGACCCGCTCTACGTCGGCAAGAGCACCAACCTGCGCAACCGCGTGCGCGGTTACTTCACCGCGAGCGAGACCAGGCCCCGCGTCCGCGAGATGATCGGCATCGCCGCGAGGGTGAGGACCATCGGCTGCGCGACCTCGCTGGAGGCCGAGGTGAGGGAGCTGCGGCTGATCGGCTCGGCCAAGCCCCGCTACAACCGCAGGTCGCGCTTCCCCGAGAAGATGTTCTGGCTCAAGCTGACCGACGAGCCGTTCCCCCGCCTGTCGGTCGTCCGCGAGGTCAAGGACGACGCGGCCTCCTACCTGGGCCCGTTCAACAGCGTCCGCGCCGCGGAGGACGCCCGCACCGCCCTGCACGAGACGGTCCCGCTGCGGCAGTGCACCGAGCGGATCACCCCGCGCACCAGGCGTTCCGCCTGCGCCCTCGCCGAGATCGGGAGGTGCGGGGCGCCGTGCGAGGGCCGCCAGAGCCCCGATGAGTACGCCGTGCACGTCGTGGCGGCCCGCCGGGCGATGGAGCTGGACGCGGCCCCGGTCTTCTCCGCGATCGAGGCCAGGATGGAGCGCCTCGCCCTGGACCAGCGCTACGAGGAGGCCGCGGCCGACCGCGACCGGCTCGCCTCCTACGTCCGCACCTCGGCCCGCATGCAACGGCTGCGGTCGCTGACCACGATCTCCCAGATGGTCGCCGCCGCCCCCCTGCCCGACGGCGCCTGGGAGATCCACGTCGTCCGCTACGGGCGGCTCGCCTCGGCCGGGGTGATGCCGAGGGGCGCCCACCCCACCCCGTTCGTCGAGGCGCTGACCGCCACCGCGGAGACGGTGCCGCGAGGGCCCGGGCCGGTCCACGCCGCCAGCGCGGAGGAGACGGAGTGCGTCCTGCGCTGGCTGGAGTCCCCGGGGGTGCGGCTGGTGCAGGTGGAGGGCACCTGGAGCCTGCCCGTCTCCGGCGCGGGCCGGCTCAAGGCCCGCATCGACCGCGCCTACCAGACGGCCGAGCCGCGCAGGGCACGTGAGGGCCGCCCGCTGCGCTGACGGCCGCGCTGATAGCTTCTGAGGCGGCAAGCCGCACTCAACGAGGAGGAAGCTCGTGGTCACCGCGATCGTTCACATCAACGCCGAGGTGGACCGGATCCCCGAGGTCGCCCAGACGGTCGCCGAGATCGACGGGGTGAGCGAGGTCTACTCCATAACCGGGGAGTACGACCTGATGGCCATGGTCCGCGTCACCTCCTACGAGGAGATCGCCGAGGTCGTCCCCGGCCGGATCAACAAGGTCGACGGGGTGCTGCACACCGAGACCCACGTCGCCTTCCGCGCCTACTCGCGGCACGACCTGGACGCCGCCTTCTCGATCGGCCTCGGCGAGTCCGACTGACATCCAGGAGCATCCTCGGCCCACACGGGCCGAGCCGGAGCGCCGGGCGGGCCCGGCATCCTCGGCCCGCACGTGCCGAGCCGGAGCGCGGGGCGGGCCCGGCATCCTCGGCCCGTGTCAGCTCCCACGGACGGCCGCGTCCCCACCCGTACGGGCCGAGGCGGAGCCGCAGCGGGCCCGGCGGCATCCTCACCCCGTGTCGGAGCCTGAGGGGGCGCCATCCTCACCCGTACGGGCCGAGGCGGAGCGCGAGACCGGGACCGTGTCGTCCTCGTCCGCCTCGCCGACACCGGCGAATCCCCGGAGCGGCCCGACGACGGTGACGTCTCCCTCACTCATGCGGCCTCCCACCTCGCCCGCGGTGGGCAGCCTCGCCCGCACCTCGAAGCCCCCACCGGGCAGGGTCCCCGCCGCCAGCGTCCCGCCGAACAGGGTGGCCCGCTCGCGCATGCCGAGCAGGCCGTGCCCCGCGACGGCCGAGAGAGCGGCCCTGCCGTCGTCCCGTACCAGGACGTCGAGGAAACCCGGCCGCCAGCGCAGTGTGACGCGGACCGAACGGGCACCGGCGTGCCGCAGGGTGTTGGCGAGCGCCTCCTGGACGATGCGGTAGGCCACCAGTTCGAGGGCGAGCCCGACCTCGGCGGGCCTGCCGTCCTCGACCACGTCCACCCGCAGGCCCTTCTCCCTGACCTCGGCGAGCAGGTCGCGAAGGTCGGACAGTTTGGGCTGGGGCGTCCTGCCGGTCGAGGGGCCGTCGAGGTCGAGCAGCGAGAGGGTGCGCTGGAGCTCGACGAGTGCCTGGCGTCCCGTCTCCTCGGCCACCCGCAGGGTCTGCCTGGCCCGCTCGGGATCCTTGTCCATGATCATCCGTCCGGCGCCCACGCCGAGCGTCATCATGCTGATCCCGTGTGCGACGACGTCGTGCAGCTCGCGGGCGATGCGTGCCCGCCGCTGCGCGAGCTGGGCACCGGCCAGTGCCTCCCCCTGGTCGGCGAACCTGGCCTCCCAGGACCTGAGCCTCAGCAACAGGAGCCTGCGCTCCCACACCAGGCTCGCCACGGCCACGCCCAGTGCGAGCGCCGCACACGACAGCACGATGGGGAGCACCTGCTCGTCCAGGGGGTCAACACGCCACATGGCCGCAATCTAGAACGACTCCCCTCGGCGACACATCCTCTCTTGGGCGGATCTTCCATCCGCCCAAGAGGGGAGGACCCGGCGATCGAGGGTCAGGACGGCGTGAGCGCCCGGCTGACCTCGATCCAGCGGTCGAGGGTCTCGGCGGCGGCACCGGAGTCGACGGCCCGCGTCGCGCGCTCGTAGCCCGCGGCCAGCGCGGCGTTCAGGTCGTCACCGGCGCCCGCGCCCTCACCCGCGCCGTCGAGGGCGACCAGCGCGGCGGCGGCGTTCAGCAGTACCGCGTCACGGACCGGTCCCGTCTTGCCGCCGACCAGGTCGCGGACGGCCTGGGCGTTGAACTCCACGTCCCCCCCGCGCAGCGCGTCGGGCGCCGCCCTGGGGACGCCGAAGGCGGCCGGGTCGAAGACCACCTTCTCCATCGCACCCTGGCGCACCACCCAGACCGTGGAGGTCGTCGCGATGGTGAGCTCGTCCAGCCCGTCGTCACCCCTGAAGACCAGGGCGGAGACCCCGCGCTCGGCGAAGACGCCCGCGACGACGGGGAGCATGCCCTCGTCGAAGATGCCGATCGCCTGGGCCGCGGGCCTGGCCGGGTTGGTCAGCGGGCCAAGGAAGTTGAAGACCGTGGGGATGCCGAGCTCCTTGCGCGGCGGGCCCGCGAAGCGCAGCGCCGGGTGGTAGACCGGCGCGAAGCAGAAGGCGATCCCGGCCTCCACGGCGACCCTCGCGGTGTCGGCCGGGGCGAGGTCGAGCACGATCCCGAGGTGCTCCAGGACGTCGGCGGCGCCGCAGGAGGAGGAGGCGGCCCGGTTGCCGTGCTTGACGACCCTCGCCCCCGCCGCGGCGGCCACGATCGCGGCCATGGTCGAGACGTTGACGGTGTGTGCCCGGTCGCCGCCGGTGCCGACCACGTCGACGACGGGACCGGCGACCGAGAGCGGGGTGGCCCGCTCCAGCATCGTGCGCGCCAGGCCGGTCACCTCCGCGACCGTCTCGCCCTTCGCCCTCAGCGCCACCGCGAAGCCCGCGATCTGGGCGGGTGTGGCGGAGCCCGACATGATCTGGTTCATCGCCCAGGCGGTCTCGTCGGCCGTCAGGTGCTCGCCCGCGAGCAGGGCGGACAACAGCGCTGGCCAGGTGGTGCGCGCGTCCATCAGAGGTCTCTCCAGAGGGGGGTTCCGAGGGGCTAGCGGGCGGACAGGCGGGTGGCGGAGCGGCGTCGCATCAGGTCGGCGACGGTCTCGGCGAGGACGACCGGGTCGATCGGCTGCGGCACGACGGCCTCGGCGCGCGACCACTCGGCGAGCCAGCGGTCGTCGCGGCGGGCGATCAGCAGGCAGATCGGCGGGCAGTCGTGGACCTCGTCCTTGGCCTGGCGGGCCACGCCCATGCCTCCGGCCGGCCGAGCCTCGGCGTCGAGCACGGCGACGTCGATCTCTCCGGAGTCGAAGTGCTGGACGACCTTGGCGTGGGTGGCGCACTCCACGATCTCCACGAGGGGCACGTCTCCGGCGGGGCGGCGGCCGATCGCCTGCCGCACCTTCTCGCGGGTGCTCGCGTCGTCGCTGTAGACGAGAACCCTCATCTTGTCGTCGGTGCTCACGGTCGCGCTCACTATCCCTCGTCGATGTATGGTCACCTGGGATGCTACCGGTCGGCCGCTCCGGAGACCCAGGCCGGAGCCAGCGCCGAGAAAATTGCCCTATACGTCCACTTTGGGGGGGCGTAGGTACCCCCTAACGGGGGGTCGTGCGGCGACCCGAGCAGGAGAGCCGCAATAATGCTGCCCGTGGCGACAGCATCCGCAATTTCAACGACGACGACAGCACACTCGTCCCGCCGGCCCGATCTGGTCAGCGTCGGGACGATCGTCTGGCTGTCCTCCGAGCTCATGTTCTTCGCGGCGCTGTTCGCGATGTACTTCACCATCCGGTCGGTGAGCATCGGCCAGGGACTGCCCTGGCCAGAGGCCCATCTGAACGTCCCCTTCGCCCTGGCCAACACGACCATCCTGGTCCTGTCGAGTGTGACCTGCCAGATGGGCGTGTGGGCGGCCGAGAAGGGCCAGGTCGCCAAGCTGCGCTTCTGGTACATCGTCAGCTTCGTGCTGGGCTCCGTGTTCGTGGCCGGCCAGCTGTACGAGTACAGCGAGCTGGTTCACGAGGGGCACACGCTGTCGCACTCCGCGTACGACTCCGTGTTCTACCTCACCACCGGCTTTCACGGCCTGCACGTGACGGGTGGACTGATCGCGTTCCTGTTCATGCTGGGACGCACGTACGCCGCGAAGCGCTTCACCCGTGAGCAGGCGACCAGCGCGATCGTCGTGTCCTACTACTGGCACTTCGTCGATGTGGTCTGGATCGGGCTTTTCGTAACCATCTATGGCATTCACTAAGGAATCGGGGATCTCTGTGAATAGGATCACCGCTGGGCGGCGGCATCCCCTCGCGAGATACGCCGTCCTGCTTCTGGCCCTGGGCCTGATAGGCGGTGTCTACACCGTCGTGCTCTCGATCTCCCCGAGCCGGCAGGCCGACGCCGCCATCGCTTCCGGCAGGGCCGACGACGTGGCGGAGGGCAAGAAGCTCTTCGAGCAGAGCTGCTCCAGCTGCCACGGGCTCAACGCCGAGGGCACCGCCCAGGGTCCGACCCTGATCGGCGTCGGCGCCGCCTCCGTGGACTTCCAGGTCAGCAGCGGCCGTATGCCCCTGGCCAACCCCGGCGCGCAGGCACCGCGTAAGCCCCCGGCGCCCTGGGTCAACGAGGACACCATCCGGCAGCTCTCCGCCTACGTGCAGTCACTCGGCGGTGGCCCGACCATCCCGACCGACGAGCAGGTCGACGCCTCCAAGGGCGACAAGGCCAGGGGCGGCGAGCTGTTTCGCGCCAACTGCATCCAGTGCCACAACTTCGTCGGCTCCGGCGGCGCCCTGACCCAGGGCAAGTACGCACCGCCGCTCCACGAGTCCACCGAGAGGCAGATCTACGAGGCGATGATCACCGGTCCGCAGGCGATGCCGGTGTTCAACGACAGCATCATCACCCCCGAGCAGAAGCGGGACATGATCGCCTACATCGTGGGCGTGCGTGAGGAGCCCAACCCGGGTGGCGCCGGTCTCGGCCGCATCGGCCCGGTCACGGAGGGTCTGGTGGCCTGGATCGTCGGCCTCAGCCTCCTCTCCCTGGCCGCCATCTGGATCACCGCGAAGAGGCGACAGGCCAAATGACTGACAACAATCACGACATCGAACAGCCGGAGGAGCGCGCGCCCAAGCGCGTGATCGGCACCCCCTCCCCGGCGGCGAGCACCTCCCTTCTCGGCCATGAGGAGCCGAGAAGGGCTGAGCCCGTCCAGGTGCCCGGTGTGACCCCGCAGGACGAGGCGACCGCGAGAAAGGGCGAGCGGTACGCCGCCCTGTGCTTCCTCGTCGCCTTCCTGGGCGGCATCGGCTTCGTGGTGTCGTACGTGGTCTTCCAGGTCGGCGACCTCGAGACCACGCAGGTCTCCAACTTCGCGCTGGGCGCCTCGCTCACGCTGGCGCTGCTCGGGCTGGCCGCGGGCATGACGACCTGGGCCCGCATGGTCATGCCCAAGTACAACCTGATCCAGGAGCGCCACCCGATGGCCTCCGACTCAGAGACCAGGTCCTATGTGGGCACGACCTTCGTGCAGGGCGCGAACGAGAGCGGCATCCTCAAGCGCCCGCTGCTGCGCCGCACCCTGCTGCTCGCCGCCGCCCCTCTCGGCCTCGCCCCGCTGGTCCTGCTGCGCGACCTCGGCCCGAGCTACTCGGACTTCCCCGCCAAGCTCCGGCACACCGTCTGGGGAGAGAAGACCAAGGACGGCAAGCAGCGCAAGCTCATCGTCGAGGGAAGCGGCTCCCCCATCAGGGCCGCCGACTTCAACTCCCCGGGCGGCATCCTCTCCGTGGTACCCGAGGGATACGAGCACGACCTGAACGCGCTGGCCAAGGCCACACTGATCCTGATCAAGTTCCGTCCAGAGGAGCTCAAATCAGGAACTAACCTGAACTGGACACACGACGGGATCGTGGCGTACTCCAAGATCTGCACGCACGTCGGCTGCCCCGCGGCCCTGTACGAGCAGACCACCCACCACATCCTGTGCCCGTGTCACCAGTCGACCTTCGACGCCGCCGACGGCGCCAAGGTCATCTTCGGCCCGGCCGCCCGGCCCCTGCCTCAGCTGCCGATCGCCGTCGATAATGAGGGATACCTCGTCGCAACGGCGGACTTCCCGGTCCCCGTCGGCCCCAGTTTCTGGGAGCGCGGCGACGCCGAGGCCGAGGTCCGTGAGAACGGAGCCCAACAGTAATGAGCATGGAGACCGTTCCGAAGCCCATCGAGGGCGCGAGCACCTACGTCGACGACCGCATCGGCGCGGGAAACTTCCTGCGGCGCAACCTACGGAAGATCTTCCCCGACCACTGGTCGTTCCTGCTGGGTGAGATCGCCCTCTACTCGTTCATCGTCGTGCTGCTGACCGGCACGTTCCTGACGTTCTTCTTCAAGCCCGGCATGGGCCACGTCGAGTACACCGGGTCCTACGGTCCGCTGCAGGGCGTCGTCATGTCCGAGGCGTACGCCTCGGCGCTGAGCATCAGCTTCGACGTGCGCGGCGGCCTGCTGATGCGGCAGATGCACCACTGGGCGGCCCTGCTGTTCATCGGCGGCATGATGGTCCACATGCTGCGGGTGTTCTTCACCGGCGCCTACCGCAAGCCCCGTGAGTTCAACTGGCTGATCGGCGTGCTGCTGCTGACGCTGGCGCTGCTCGCGGGCCTGACCGGTTACTCCCTCCCCGACGACCTGCTCTCCGGCGCCGGTCTGCGGATCACCGAGGGCGTGGCGATCTCGCTGCCGCTGATCGGCACCTGGCTCACGTTCTTCCTCTTCGGCGGCGAGTACCCGGGCGAGGACGTCATCGCCCGCTTCTACTCGCTGCACATCCTGCTCATCCCGGCCATCCTGCTGGCGCTCATCTCGGCCCACATGATCCTGATGTGGGTCCAGAAGCACACGCAGATGCCGGGCAAGGGCCGCACCAACGAGAACGTGGTGGGCGCGCCGTTCTACCCGGCCTTCATGATCAAGGCCGGCGCCTACTTCATGTTCACCTTCGGGGTCATCGCGCTGCTGGGCACCTTCGCCCAGATCAACCCGATCTGGCTGTACGGTCCCTACACCCCCGCCGACATCTCGGCGGGCTCGCAGCCCGACTTCTACATGGGCTTCCTCGAAGGCTCGCTGCGCCTCATGCCCGCCTGGGAGCTCAACCTCTTCGGCGGCGCGGGTGGCACGGTCGCGATGAGCGTGCTCATCCCGGCCCTGGTGCCGATGGGCATCGTGATGACGGGCCTGGCGCTGTATCCGTTCATCGAGCAGTGGGTCACCGGGGACCGCCGCGAGCACCACGTCGTGGACCGTCCCCGCAACAACCCGCACCGCACCGCGATCGGCATGTCGGCGATCACGTTCTACGGTGTCCTGTGGCTGCTGGGCGCCAACGACGAGATCTCCGCGTTCTTCCACATCTCGCTGAACTGGACGACCTACGCCGGCCGGTTCCTGGTCATCGCGGGTCCCGTGATCGCCTACATCGTCACCTACCGGATCTGCCTCGGCCTGCAGCGCAGCGACGCGGCGATCATCAGCCACGGCGTGGAGTCCGGTGTGATCAAGCGGCTGCCCCACGGCGAGTACATCGAGGTCCACGTACCGCCGCACGAGGCGATCGAGGCCCACATGCGGGGCAAGGAGGCGGTCCCGATCGTCTCCGGAGACGGCGCGGGTCCGAAGAGTCGCGACGACATCCCCTCCAAGGGGATGCGCGGCCCGCTCGGCCGGCTCCGCGCCAAGATGAGCGCGGCGTACGGCGGCGAGAAGATCCCGCTGGACGACGGCCACGGCGAGGGTCACCACGCCATCGGCGACGGAAGCCACGAGGAGCACGCGACGGTCGGCCAGGGCGGCGAGGACAAGTCCCTGACCCGCTGATCCGTCACGGCCGGCACCACCCGGCCACCCGAGGGGCCCGGACACCACCCGGTGTCCGGGCCCCTCGTCGTTCACGGGTCCTTCGCGGGTCGGGAGACGCTTGAGCTGCCACGATGCCCCCGGAAGGCCCTCAGAGGACTTCTCGGGGGCTTTGGTGGAGCAGGTGAGAAGTCGGGGGCCGCTGAGCGCGTCTCCCGCCCTCAGCGGATTTCAGGGCGCCGCGGCCAGCGGCCGTCCCCGCCCCGAGGCGCTCAACCGCGTCCTCGCGTCGGGACCGTCAGACGTCGTCGGTGGTGAAGTGCTTGAGGCTGCTCCACTTGAGCCATTCCTTCCAGCTCTCCTGCCAGTGGCCCCACCCGTTGGTGGGCTCCAGGACGCGGGGCGAGCCGGTGATGATGATCGGGTCCCCGATCAGGGTGTTGTCGAGGAACCACTTGGCGTTGCTCGGGCTGACGTTGACGCATCCGTGGCTGACGTTGGAGTTGCCCTGGGAGCCGACCGACCACGGGGCGCTGTGGATGTACTCGCCGCTGTTGGAGATGCGGACGGTGTCGTAGACGGTCAGCTGGTAGTAGCCGGCGGAACCGGGGCCGATGCCCGGGGAGGTCATCACGGTGACGTTCTCCCTGGACATGGCGAGATGCACCCCGCTGGTCGTGTGGTACTTCCAGTCGCCGCCCTGCCCGGCGCTCATCGGCATCTCGCGGACGACCTTGCCGTTGCGTTTCACCGTGAGGTTGTGCGACTGGATGGTGCCCCGGGTGATCTGCGAGCGGCCGATCTTGAAGTTGACGACCTTGTTCGCGGCTCCGTAGAGGCCGTCACCGCCGCGCACCCCCGCGAGGCGGGCCTCGACCCTGACCTTGGTGCCCGAGGGCCAGAAGTTCTTCGGCCGGAAGTGCACGTTCCGGTTGTCGAACCAGTGCCACGCGCCCAGGACCGGCCTGGAGGTGCGGACGAGAAGGTTGCGCTCGATGGAGACGCGGTCGGTGACGTCGCGGTCGAAGGTGATCATCACCGGCATGCCGACGCCGACGGTGAGGCCGGTCGAGTCCCTGCCCGGCATGAAGCTCTCGATCGTGAAGGTCTCGTTGCCCTTCACCGTGGAGAAGGAGGAGGTCTTGGTGGTGACGGCGCCTTCCGGGTTGACGGCCGTCACGGAGACCTCGTAGGAGGCCCCGGGAGCCGCCAGGCCACTGCTGCGCCACTGTGTGCCGTCGGCGCTGAGAACGCCCGGCAGGGAGCCCTTGGCGCCCTTCACGGCCTTCACGGCGACCTGCTTGAGGGTGCCGCCCTGCGCCGCGACCAGGACGGGCGTGTCCGTGGCGACCCCGTTGGCCCTGTCGAGGGGGGCCACGGTGACGACGGCCGCGGCGGCGGCCGGGTTCTGTGACGCCTGCGGCGTCTTCTCGCCCTGTACGGCGGTGTTTCCCGAGCAGGAGGCCGTCACCAGTGCGAGGGCAAGCAGTCCCGCTCCCTGGCTCGAACCACGGATCGCGTGCCCCACATGAACTCCCCTGTCCCGGACTGAACCACTGAGTCAGTTATTACCCGGAGTAAGCGGTTCGCCACATAAGACGGCCATCTTGAGCGTCCAATAAACGCCAAAAAGCGGGCCACGGAAGCTCTTCCGTGGCCCGCCCGGTTTGTGGCGAGAAGCGCGGGGTCAGTGCGAGAAGTTGCCCCGGTAGTACTCGAAGACGAAACCGATCATGCTCATCACGATCGCGAAGACGCCGATCAGGAACAGCCACCAGCCGATGACCAGGCCGACCGCGCTGAGCGCGACGGCGAGGCAGACGAAGAGCGGCCACCAGCTGTGCGGGCTGAAGAAGCCGAGCTCCCCCGCGCCGTCGCTGATCTCGCCCTGCTTGTCGTCCTCCGGCTGGTCGCCGATGCGGCGGGCCGTGTACATCAGGTAGTAACCGATCATGAACGCGAAGCCCACCGAGATGGCCATCGCGGTCGTGCCGACCGGCTCCCTCGACCAGTACCAGTAGACGACGTCCACGGCGGCGAAGAAGACGCCGCAGAGGATGAACAGCCAGCCCTGGACCTTCATCGGCTCTCCTCCAGCTCACGGGCCGGGATGTGCGGGTGCTTGAGGTCGAACGCCGGGCGCTCGGACCGGATACGGGGCAGCGAGGTGAAGTTGTGCCTCGGCGGCGGGCAGGACGTCGCCCACTCGAGGGAGTTGCCGTAACCCCACGGGTCGTCCACGGTGACCTTCGGAGCGGTCTTGTGGGTCTTCCACACGTTGTACAGGAACGGCAGCGTGGAGGCGCCCAGCAGGAACGCGCCCACCGACGAGATCATGTTGAGGTCGGTGAACCCGTCGATCGGGCTGTAGTCGGCGTAGCGGCGCGGGAAGCCCTGCGCGCCGAGCCAGTGCTGCACCAGGAAGGTGGTGTGGAAGCCGATGAACAGCGTCCAGAAGTGGATCTTGCCCATCGTGTCGTTCAGCATCTTGCCGGTGAACTTGGGCCACCAGAAGTAGAAGCCCGCGAACATCGCGAAGACCACGGTGCCGAAGACCACGTAGTGGAAGTGCGCGACCACGAAGTAGGAGTCGGAGACCTGGAAGTCCAGCGGCGGGGAGGCGAGGATGACGCCGGTCAGGCCGCCGAACAGGAAGGTCACCAGGAAGCCGATCGAGAACAGCATCGGCGACTCGAACGACAGGTGGCCGCGCCACATGGTGCCGATCCAGTTGAAGAACTTCACCCCGGTGGGCACCGCGATGAGGAACGTCATGAAGGAGAAGAACGGCAGCAGCACCTGTCCGGTGGGGAACATGTGGTGCGCCCACACGGTGATCGACAGACCCGCGATCGCGATCGTCGCGCCGACCAGGCCGATGTAGCCGAACAGCGGCTTGCGGCTGAAGACCGGCAGGATCTCGGTCACGATGCCGAAGAACGGCAACGCGATGATGTAGACCTCAGGATGCCCGAAGAACCAGAACAGGTGCTGCCAGAGCAGCGCACCGCCGGTCTCCGGGGCGAAGATGTGCGTGCCGAGCTTGCGGTCGGCCTCCAGCGCGAGCAGCGCGGCGGCCAGCACCGGGAAGGCCATCAGCACCAGGATCGAGGTGAGCAGGACGTTCCAGGTGAACATCGGCAGGCGGAACATCGTCATGCCGGGCGCGCGCATGCAGATGATCGTGGTGATGAAGTTCACCGAGCCGAGGATGGTGCCCAGACCGCTGATGGTGAGGCCCACGATCCACAGGTCGCCGCCGATCCCGGGCGAGCTGATCGCGTTCGACAGCGGGGTGTAGGCGAACCAGCCGAAGCTCGCCGCGCCGCCCGGGGTGATGAAACCCGACAGGGCGATGAGGCTGCCGAAGGTGAAGAGCCAGTAGCTGACCATGTTCAGCCGCGGGAACGCGACGTCGGGGGCGCCGATCTGCAGCGGCATGAGCTCGTTGGCGAAGCCCGCGAACAGCGGGGTCGCGAACATCAGCAGCATGATCGTGCCGTGCATGGTGAACAGCTGGTTGAACTGCTCGTTGCTGGTGAACTGCAGACCGGGCTGCGCCAACTCCGCCCTCATGATCAGCGCCATCACGCCGCCGATCAGGAAGAAGATGAACGAGCTGATCAGGTAGAGGTGTCCGATGATCTTGTGATCGGTGGACGACGCCCACTTCGTGATGATCGAGCCCTTACGGGTCGGCACCGGGGAGTGGACAAGGGGTTCGTTAAGTGCGGTCACTGGGCACCCGCCTGGCTAGCGATGTACTGGTCGAACTCGGCCTGGGGCACGAGTTTCACCGAGAAGAGCATCCGGCTGTGGTCGACGCCACAGAGCTCGGCGCAGCGGCCGGCATAGACGCCGGGCTTGTCCAGGGTGTCGATCTCGAACTTGTTGTTCACCCCGGGGATCACGTCGAGCTTGAAGTGGAACGCCGGGACCCAGAAGGAGTGGATGACGTCCGGCGAGTGGAGGTCGAACCTCACCTTGCTACCGGTCGGCAGCACCAGCTCAGGCCCCTTGGTGTAGTCGAGGGCGGGCTGGCCGACCACCTGGGCGGTCTTGCCGTTGTACTCCGTGGTGAAGCGCCAGCTCCACTGGAAGCCCTCGACCTTGACCGTCACGTCGGGCTTCTCGGACATGCTGGTGATGTAGTTCTGGTCGCGCGCGGTGAAGAAGAAGAAGACGCCGACCATGATGATCGGCACCACCGTGTAGAGGATCTCGATCGGGAGGTTGTACCGCACCTGAGGCGGCAACTCGTCCTTGGAGTTCTTCTTCTTACGGTGGAAGGCGACGGACCACAGGATCAGGCCCCACACGACCACACCGGTGGCGAGGGCGGCGATCCACGATCCGTTCCACAGACTCTGAACGGCTTCGGACTGCTTGGTGACGCCCTCGGGCAAGCCGGCTCGGGACCAGTCTTCGGCACTGCACGCCGTCAGGGAAACCAGCAGCAGTGCCAGAGCGGCAGCGCGCGGCACCCGGCGGCGGGCCAACGGACGCCGTGCAGAACGGCGGGTCGGACTCACGGATCGCCTACCCCACAGATGAAGCCCAGGAGTCGCTCCTGGGCGGTCGTTTGTTCACGTTCAAGATTTCGTAGTTCACAGCTTCACGCTGGGGGACACATTAGCGCGGACCACCCTCGCCCTCCCCCGCAGCCCCCGCACGCACCGCGCGTGGTGCGACGATTGAGAGGTGGCGTACTTCGACGCGGCCTCCACGGAGCCGCTGCACCCCCAGGCTCGCGAGGCTCTGATCGCGGCCCTCGACGTCGGCTGGGCCGACCCCGCGAGACTGTACGGTGCCGCCCGCCGGGCAAGGATGTTACTGGAACAGGCGCGTATCGAGGTGGCCGAGGCGCTGGGCGCCAGGCCCGACGAGGTCTCCTTCACCACCTCGGGCACCCAGGCGGTGCACCTGGGCGTCCTCGGCACCCTGCACGGGCGCCGCAGGACGGGCCGCCGCCTGGTCACCTCGGCCGTGGAGCACTCCAGCGTGCTGCACGCGGCGGGGGTCCACGAGCGCGACGGCGGCTCGGTCGAGACGGTCGGCGTCGGCATCACCGGTGCGGTCGACCCCGACGCCTTCTGCGAGGCGGTCCGCGCCGAGGGCACGGCGCTGGCCTGCCTGCAGAGCGCCAACCACGAGGTCGGCACGCTCCAGCCGATCGCCGAGGCGGCGGCGGCCTGCGCGGAGGCGGGGGTGCCCCTGCTGGTGGACGCCTCCCAGACGGTGGGCAGGATGCCGCCGCCCCCCGGCTGGTCGGTGCTCGCCGCCGGCGCGCACAAGTGGGGCGGCCCCGCCGGGGTCGGCGTGCTGGTGGTCCGCAAGGGCACCCGGTGGCGCACCCCGCTGCCCGAGGACGACCGCGAGCGCCGCCGGGTCCCCGGGTTCGAGAACGTCCCCGCGATCGTCGCGGCGGCAGCCGCGCTGCGTGCCATGGTGGCCGAGTCGGCCGTGGAGTCCGCCAGGCTCTCGGCGCTCGTGGATCGTGTCAGGGCCGAGGTGCCCCGGCTCGTCCCCGACGTCGAGGTCATCGGTGATCCGGTCGCCCGGGCACCGCACATTGTCACCTTTTCGTGTCTTTACGTGGAAGGTGAGGCATTGCTCACCGAGCTCGACAAGGCCGGGTTCTCGGTGTCGTCCGGCAGTTCCTGCACGGCGAGTACGCTTCGTCCGTCGCATGTTTTGGAGGCCATGGGCGTGCTCACACACGGGAACGTCCGCGTTTCGCTACCCCGGGGCACCTTGACGGCGGATGTCGACCGCTTCCTCTCCGTCCTGCCGGGCATGGTGCGCAGGATCCGCGAGGAGGCGGGGGTCAAGCTTTGATCAACATTCGGGGAGTGAAGACGCGATGACCTCCAGCCAGGCCACCCCGGCGGGATCGGCGCAGCCTCCCGCCCTCACGATCGACGCGCTGGGCAAGAAGTGCCCGATCCCGATCATCATGCTCGCGGCCCAGATCAACGACGTGCCGCGCGAGGGGATCGTCGCGGTCCTCGCCGACGACCCGGCCGCCTTCACCGACATCCCGGCCTGGTGCCGGTTGAAGTCACACCACCACGTGGGCAGCCACGAGCTCCCCGAGGGCGGCTGGGCCATCCATGTGCGCCGCAATTACTGACATGTCCTGAAATTGGGTATGACCCTCCCCGAAAACACGCCCAAACAGTTCGGGGGGACGACATGAGCGGTGAGACGGCGAGAGATCTGATGCACACCGGGGTCAGGTGCGTCGAGGCGCACGAGACGCTCGACCGGGCGGCGCAGATGATGCGGGACATGAACGTGGGTGCCCTGCCCATCTGCGGCAGCGACGACCGGCTGAAGGGGATCATCACCGACCGCGACATCGTGGTCAAGTGCGTGGCACACGGCCTCGACCCCTCCACGACGACCGCGGAAGACCTCGCCACCGGCCTGGTCTGGGTGTCGTCGGACGCGAGCGTCGAGGAGGCGCTCGCCAAGATGGAGGAGAACCAGATCCGGAGGCTGCCGGTGATCGAGGACGGCCGCATCGTCGGCATGATCACCGAGGCCGATCTGGCGAGGAAACTGCCCGACGACAAGATGGCCGAGTTCGTGCATCGCGTCTACGCGAATCTCTGACACCAGGCACCCGACCGGCACAGGTGCCTGACGGTGGCCGCCGTACCGGCGGCACCGGCCGGGCCACCGCCGGGCGACGGCCCGGCCGGTGGTCCGATCGGCGGCTCGAACACGGTGCCCGGGAAAGACATGGGCCCGAAGAACCGCCGCGACACAACGGCTCAGAGGAGGCGTCGCGGCCGTGACGGCTCAGGGATGACGGTCACGGCCGTGGCGACTCGGGAGGAGCGTCACAGGCCTGGTGGCTCGTGGTGGCTCAGGCGCGGTGGCTCAGGCGTGGCGGCTCAGGCGTGGTGGCACTTCACGAAGGCGGCCACCTCGGCCGCGGCGTCGGCGCCGTAGGCGTCGGCGAGGCGCTCCAGGAAGACCTTCTGGCCGAGCTCGTACTCCTGGCCGCCGACACGCTCCAGGACGTGGGTGGCGGTGAGGTTGCCGACCTGGCCGCAGCGCTCCAGGGACAGCCCCCAGGCCAGGGCGGCGAGGAAACCGGAACGGAAGGCGTCGCCGACGCCGGTGGGGTCGACCTTGCCGAGCTCGGGCGCCGAGGGGACGTGCAGGGACGGCTCGCCCTTGCGGTCGATGACGACGCCCTTGGGACCGAGCGTGGTGACGCGGACGCCGACCCTGCCGAGGATCTCCTCGTCGCTCCAGCCGGTCTTCTGCTCGATCATGCCCTTCTCGTAGTCGTTGCCGAACAGATAGGCGGCGCCGTCGACCAGCTCACGGATCTGCTCCCCGGGCATACGGGCGAGCTGCTGGGAGGGATCGGCCGCGAACGGGATCGCGCGCTGGCGCGCCTCGGCGGTGTGCCTGAGCATCGCCTCGGGGTCGTTGGGGCTGATCAGCACCAGGTCCAGGCCACCGATCCGCTGGGCCACCGGGCCGAGCTCGATGAGGCGGGCCTCGGCCATCGCGCCGGTGTAGAACGAGGCGATCTGGTTGTGGTCCTCGTCGGTCGTACACAGGAAGCGCGCGGTGTGGTGCGTCTCGGAGATGTGGATGGACTCGCAGTCGACGCCATGGCGCTCCAGCCAGGAGCGGTAGTCGGCGAAGTCGGAGCCGACCGCGCCGACCAGGACGGGCCTGAGGCCCAGGCAGCCCATTCCGAACGCGATGTTGGCCGCGCAGCCGCCGCGGCGGACCTGCAGGTCGTCCACGAGGAACGACAGGGAGACCCGGTGAAGCTGATCGGCGATGAGCTGGTCACTGAAGCGGCCGGGAAAGGTCATCAGTTGGTCGGTCGCGATTGAGCCGGTGACGGCGATGCGCACGGGGTTCTTCTCCTCGTTGTCAGCATCTCTGGGAACGCGGGCGGTTGGTCCACGCGGGAAGATGAGCCACGCAAGAATACGCGACCTTGCTCGCGTCCCGCTCGTGTCAGCGTGCTATCCCGGCCGCGCATGCGAAAGCCCCGCGGGGGTGACCAATGTCACCCCCGCGGGGCGGGACATTCTCGCTTGCCCGACTCGCGGGTAACTCGCCTAGTTGAACGAGTCGCCGCAGGCGCACGAGCCGGTGGCGTTGGGGTTGTCGATCGTGAAGCCCTGCTTCTCGATCGTGTCGACGAAGTCGACGGTGGCGCCCACGAGGTAGGGGGCGCTCATCCGGTCGGTGACCACGCTCACGCCGTCGAAGTCGGAGACGACGTCGCCGTCCATCGAACGGTCGTCGAAGAAGAGCTGGTAGCGCAGGCCGGAACAGCCGCCGGGCTGCACGGCCACGCGCAGCTGGAGACCTTCCTCGCCCTGCTGCTCCAGCAGGCTCTTGACCTTCGCCGCGGCCGCGGAACTGAGGATCAGGCCCTGCGCCGTGGTCTCGCTGCTCTCAACCGACATGTTGGTGACTCCCGCGTCTGCGTCGGCCGCTCCCCGGGAACGGCTGTCTTTTTTGACGTCCTTCTCAGACGCTACCAACACCCGTCCCTCGGCACACATTCCTCAGCCGCCAGAACCATCCACCTTTGGACAAAGACCCCTCCCCCGGAATAAAGCCCCAATCCTGTGTGTCATCATTAGTCGTCACTTAGACGATAAGGGGGTGTGGCCGTGACGACCACCGAGACCGGGCTTCCGCTCTTCGTCCTCGGCAGGGGGATCGACCCGCACAGCGAGCGCGGCGTCGACTGTCCCGGCGAGCTGCCGTCCGCTTCCGATCCGGCGCTCGTCGAGCGCGCCAGGAGGGCGAAGGCGGCACTCGGCGACAGGGTCTTCGTGCTGGGCCACCACTACCAGCGCGACGAGGTCATCCAGTTCGCCGACGTGACGGGCGACTCGTTCAAACTCGCGAAGGAGGCCGCGGCCCGGCCCGACGCCGAGTACATCGTCTTCTGCGGTGTGCACTTCATGGCCGAATCCGCCGACATCCTCACGTCGGACTCCCAGAAGGTCGTCCTGCCCGACCTCGCGGCGGGATGCTCGATGGCCGACATGGCCACCTTCGACCAGGTCGAGGAGTGCTGGGAGGCCCTGGAGGACGCGGGGATCGCCGGAATCACCGTCCCCGTCACCTACATGAACTCCAGCGCCGACATCAAGGCGTTCTGCGGGCGCAACGGCGGTGCCGTGTGCACCTCCTCCAACGCCAGGCGCGCCCTGGAGTGGGCCTTCTCACGCGGGGAGAAGGTGCTCTTCCTCCCCGACCAGCACCTGGGCCGCAACACCGCGGTGCTGGAGATGGGCCTGTCGCTGGAGGACTGCGTCGTCTACAACCCGCACCGGCCGAACGGCGGCCTCACCGCCGAGCAGCTCGGGAACGCCAAGATGATCCTGTGGAAGGGGCACTGCTCGGTGCACGGCCGCTTCAGCCCCGAGTGCGTGGACGACGTCCGCGCCCGCATCCCCGGCGTCAACGTGCTGGTCCACCCCGAATGCAGGCACGAGGTCGTCACCAAGGCCGACCACGTCGGTTCGACCGAGTACATCATCAAGAAGATCGAGGAGGCTCCGGCCGGATCCTCCTGGGCGGTGGGCACCGAGCTGAACCTGGTCAAGCGGCTCGGCGCCATGTTCCCCGACAAGAACGTGACGTTCCTGGACCGGACGGTCTGCTACTGCTCGACGATGAACCGGATCGACCTTCCACACCTGGTGTGGGCGCTGGAGTCGCTCGCCTCCGGCCAGGTCGTCAACCAGATCACCGTGGACGCCGACACCACCCACTGGGCCGGGGTCGCCCTGGACCGGATGCTGGCCCTGCCCTGACCTCGTGGCGAGGCCCCGGCCGGGGAAGGTCTCACGATCTCTGATCCTGCCGGGCTTGAGGGTCCCTGCGGCTCCACCCTGACCTCAGGGACCTCAGGGACCTCAGGGACCTCAGGGACCTCAAGATGGACGGGCCCCGGCGGGTGGTGACCCGCCGGGGCCCGTCGCGTGCCGGGGACCTGTCGCGTACCCGGGGTCGGGGGAGCACCGCGTGAGCGGGGCCTATTCGAGCTCGTAGACCACCCTGACGCTGACGGAGACGTTCTTGCGGCCGGGGCTGATCGACGACCTGTCGACGGCCGCGGCGAAACCGACGAACGGCGTCGGCGGGGTGACGTTCTGCTCGGTGATCTCCATGACGCGGCCGAGCCCGCGGCCCGCGAGCCTGGCGTACTGCGTGGCACGGCTCTTCGCGTCCCTGAACGCGATGTCGCGCGCCAGCCTGAGCGGCACACGGTTGTCGGACACCTCGAAGGTGACGCCGTCGAACCGGACCGCCTCTCCGGCGGCGGCCGCCGCGTCCACCACGTCGTCCGCCTTGTCGAGGTCGCGTACCACGGCCTCGACGCCCTGCGTGGCCCGGTATCCGGAGATCGTGGGGTAGTCCTTGTACTCGGGGGCGAGGGTGAGCTCGTCGGTCCGCAGGTCCTTCGGCGCGACCCCGGCCGCGAGCAGCGCATGCGTCAGGTCGGCGGCGGCGGCACGGGCCGCGGTGAAAGCCTCACCGGGGGTGGGACGGCGCACCTCGACGCCGGTGTCCAGTCGCATGATGTCGGGGGTGGTGGACACGCTGCCCTCTCCCACGACCGTGATCTGAGGGCGGCTCCCCTCCACGGTCATTACGGAGGAACCGGAGTCCGCGAGCGCGGCGCCGCCGGACAGACCGGCGAAGCACAGTCCCGTGGTGACGAGCACCGCCGAGGTGATCGCCTGAGACATCTTGATCATGAAGTCATGACACCACGGGACCGTGATCACGGCGGCGAGCCCCGTGCGCTCCCTGTCGTGTCTTGGCCGAACCTCGGACGGCTGTTTTGCCTTCCCCCTCCAGATCGGGGACCTGCCCGGGAAACCGGGTGAGCCTAGATCCGGGCGAGCCCTCGCCACCAGCCCAGCAGCCCGCCGTCCCCCTCGATCGCGTAGTCGTCGGGGCTGCGGCGTCCCCACACGACCTGGAGCAGGTCGGCCGACGTGGCGGCGAGCACGGTCACGGTGCCCGGTTGCAGGGACCGGTGGTAGTGGAAGCGGTCGGGGTCGAGAGTGATCACCCACCCGGCTCCGGTGTCGGCCTGCAGCGAGATCGTCTCACCACCGCCCCTGATCTCGGCCACGTCCGGGTTCCACTTCACATGCGGCAGGACGTCGAGAAACTCCTCGACCCCGTCGGCCGCCACGTGCTCGTCGATCGCGATTGGGACGCCCAGCGCGAGCTCGGCGTCCACCCGGTGCACCAGGGTCTCGTGCAGCATCCGCCTCGACCAGAACCGCACCCGCCTCTCCCCTCCCCAGGACCACATCGGCGCCTGTGGATCCCGCGACAGCAGCGCCTCGGGCAGGAAGGAGGCGCCCTCGCCGAGCCAGGCGGCATATCCGGCCGGGTCGGCGGGCAGGCCCATGTCCATGCCGTCGCGGTCGTGGCGCCTCTCGGCCAGGTCCCGCACCATGGCGGCCACCCACCGATGCACGCCTCCGGTGTGGGCGGTGAGCCTCGCCAGATCCCAGCCTGGACAGGTGAGCACGGAAACGGACAGGTCACGTCCGCGCAGGACGTCGGCCATCCGGGTGATCTCCGCGGCGGCGGCCGCGGTGTGCTCGGCGTGGGTCCACTCCCTCATGTCAGCCCTCTCGCGTGAAGCGCATGAACTGCTTCTCGTACTCCTTGGCGTCGGTGCTGGTGGCCAGCACCCGCTGCGCCTTCCCCTTGAAGTCGAACACCACCGCCTCGTAGCCGGAGCCCTTGCGCCGCCAGCCCGCGATGTGCTCGTCGTCGTACCAGCCGATGAGCCGTTCCGTCTCGAACGGGATCCTGACCTTCGCGGGTGCGTCGGAGCCGGTGGACCAGACGCAGATCTCCTTCTTGCTCTCCTTGCAGTACGTCAGCAGGGAGGAGCCGGACGGCGAGATGTCGTCGCCCTCGACCGTGATCGGGGTGCCCACGTCCAGCAGGGTCTGCAGCACGGTGCCCTGGGTGTCGTAGAAGCGGATGCGCTGGGTCTTGCCGGTGAGCGCCCAGGTGCCGACGGCCCGGCCGTCGCCCCTCCAGAAATAACTCCACGTGCCGGCGTCCTTCTCCTTCACGCGGACGACCCTCGCCTTCTTCGTGGCGACGTCGATGATCGCGAAGCCGTACTCCTTGCTGGTGTCGCCGGCCGCCTCGTAGAGGGTGACCAGACCGCGCTTGCCGTCCGGTGACCACTGCGGCAACGTCGGGTAGACCGGCGCCTTGGTGACCCTGATCCTAGTCGCCGCACCGGATCGATGGTCGATGACCGAGACGACCGCGTAACTGTCCGTGTCATAGACCCGGTCGGTGCCCAGCGCCTGGGTGCCCTCGGCGTTGACCGTGTACTGGAAGTACTTGCCGTTCTTGACGAACCGTTCGGTGCCCTGTTGACGAACGTAGAGGGTCTTGTCCCACTCCAGGCTGTAGGAGCTCAGCTTGATCGGGTCCTGCGTGCTCTCGTGAAGGGTGATCGAGCTGCCGGGCAGCTTGATCGTGCTCGTGTCCTGCGGCACCGTCGGGACGGTGGGGGTGGGCGTGGGGGTGCTCACGCCCCTCGTGCTGCCCGCCTGCGCACCCCCCGGCGTCTCCTTGGTGCCGCGCGTCGCCAGTACGACGCCCCCGGCCACGAGCGCGGTGACCAGCACGCCCCCCACGATCGCCGGCCACATCTTGCGCCCGCGCCGCGCGGGGGCCGACTGCCCCGGGTACGTCGGCGCCCCGGGGTTCTGGTACCGGGGACCCGCGGAGGAGGGGAAGGTCGCGGGAGCACCGTAGGACTGGGGTCCGGGATGTCCCGGATATCCGGGCTGCGGATGCCCGGGGCCCTGCGGGGGGTAGCCGCCCGCGTAGCCGTCGCCGGGGTACCCGCCGGGGAAGTGCCGCGTGGGCGGCTCCTGCTGCGGGTAACCGTGCGGCCCGGACTGCTGGGCGTGGCCGCGCGGGTCCGACTGCTGAGGATGCTGAGAATACGGAACCTGACCGCGCGGATCGGACTGCTGGGGATTCGGGACATGACCGTGCGGATTCGACTGCTGGAGGTGCGGGACATGACCGGCGGGGCCGCCCTGCGGACCCCCCATCGGGTAGCCCACGCCGGGCCCGCTCTGCTGGGGATAAGGCTGTGGCCCCGAGTGCTGCCACTGCTCCCCCTCGCCCTGCGGACGCCGCTGCCCGTACGCGGTGTGCTCAGGATCGTTCCCGCCCGGATGTCCACCGGGGCCGGTCCGCTGCGCCGCGGCGGCCGAGCCCTCGGCGAGGATGCCGCGCGGCGCGGTGGGCAGTGCGGCACCGGTCGCGCCGCCCGTGTCGCCGGGGCCACCCGCGTGGCCGAGCAGCCTCAGCAGCGCCTCACCCGCGGTGGGGCGCTGGGTGGGGTCCTTGGACAGGCACTGCCCGACCAGGTCGCGCAGCGCCGGATCGGCGATCGCTCCCAGCTCCGGCTCCATGTTCATGATCCGGTTGAAGATCGCCGGAAGGCTGTCCGTGCCGAACGGCGGCTGCCCGGTGGCCGCGAAGACCATCGTGCAGCCCCACGCGAACATGTCGGCGGGCGAGCCCGCGTTCTCCCCCGCCAGCTGCTCGGGGGTCATGTACGAGGGGGTTCCGATCGCCATCGCGGTCAGCGTGGAGGTCCGGTCGAGCGCCTTGGCGATGCCGAAGTCGATCACTCGGGGGCCGTCGGAGGCGAGCAGCACGTTGGAAGGCTTGAAGTCGCGGTGCACGATCCCCGCCTGGTGGATCGCGACGAGCGCGGTGACCGTGCCGATCGCCAGGCGGTGCAGGCCCGCGCCCTCGCGAGGCCCCTCGCCGGTCACGACCGCGTCGAGCGTCGGGCCGTCGATGTACTCGCTGACGATGTACGGGCGATGCTCGTCGACACCCGTCTCGATCACCGCGGCGGTGCAGAAGGGCGCGACACGCTGGGTCGTGCTGACCTCGCGGACGAAGCGTTCCATCGCCTCCTCGTCCTGCGTGAGATCCGCGCGGAGCAACTTGACCGCGACACGCGCTCCCGTCGGGGAAACGCCCAGGTAGACCGTTCCCTGGCCTCCCTCGCCGAGCCGGGCGGTGAGCCGATACTCCCGCACCCGCTCGGGATCCCCGGGCCGCAGGGACACGAGGTCCGCCATGGTCACACCCTTCTCCCGTGATGATTTCCGGTCCCATTGTGAGGGCAAAGGGTCACAGGACGTACATCAAACCGCAAGCCGGACGGGCGGTGTGGCACGCTCCATGCGTCTCACCGGTCACACGGCAGGGCCTTGCGGGAAAGGGGTTCGCGGGAGAACCTCCAGGAGGCAGGGCGCACCTCGCCGGGTCGCACGAGCACGGCGCCGGGGGGCGAACGTCTCGGAGGCCGGGCACACTTCACCGCGCCACGCGGGCACGTCACCGGGGGCGGCGAACTCTCCAGGCCAGGCGCACCTCGCGGGCACGTCGTGGCGGGCCTTTCATCAGAGGCCGGGCGCGCCCCAGAGGGGGAACCAGCGGCCGAGATCGGGCTCGATCTCCAGCTCGCCGCCGATCGCGCCGCGTACCTGCAGCTCCAGGGCATTGTCCCTGCGCTGCGTCTGCCCCGTCCCATGCTCGGCGGGCAGAGGGGCGAACGGGTAGAAGGTGCCCTGCTTGTAGAGGTAGACCAGGGCGAGCCCGCGACCGTCGGGGTCGGTGAAGGAGATGAGCGAGCAGAGCAGGGAGGGGCCGAAACCCGCCGCCTCAAGGGAGGAGTTGACCGCGTGCAGGTCCGTGACCAGATCACCCAGCATGTCGGGACTACGGCGCACCAGCAGCCACGTGTAGCCGAAGGAGTCCTTCGAGATCTCCACCGGGGGGCCGCCTCCGGCGTTCAGCAGCTGGGTGATGTCGCGCTCCAGCTCGGCGAACGCCCCACCCTCGGCCGAGCGGAAGCAGACCGCCCCCACGCCCGTCGGTGCCAGGCCGGTGGCGGCCTGCAGAGTCACCGCGGCCGAGGGCAGCGCGAACAGCGCGTCCAGGTCGGCCTTGGCCGGTTCGCTGCGCCCCATCAGCACGTTCCACCAGCGCATCGATCACTCCTTCGTCTCGTCCCTCCGCGGCCCGGCGCGCCTGTCCGCGCGTCCGGTCATCCACCCTGCCCGAGCTGGGTGGAGATCCTGTTGAGCTGGTCCAGGCGCTGGTTCAGCGGCGGGTGGGTCGCGAAGAGGGCGGACAGGCCCGCCTTGCCGGACAGGGCCGGCGCGAAGAAGAAGGCGTTGAACGGCTCGGCCTCGCGCAGATCCCTCGTCGGGATGCGGGCCATCTCACCGCTGATCTTGACGAGGGCGCTGGCCAGGGCGGAGGGACGCTGGGTGAGCAGCGCTCCCGCGCGGTCGGCGGCCAGTTCGCGGTAGCGCGACAGGGCGCGGGTGAGCAGGAAGCTGACCGCGTACACCAGAGCCGAGACGAGCAGGATGATGAGGCCGATCGGCAGGCCGCCCCTGTCGTCGCGCCCGCGTCCGCCCAGGCCGCTGTAGAGCGCGACCCTGGTCATGAGCCCGGCGACGATGCCGAGGAAGGACGCGATCGTCATGACCGCGACATCGCGGTGGGCCACGTGGGACATCTCGTGGGCCAGCACGCCCTCCAGCTCGCCCCTGTCGACGCGCCGCAGCAACCCCGTGGTCACGCAGACCACGGAGTTCTTCTGGTTGCGGCCGGTGGCGAACGCGTTCGGGACGTCCGAGTCGGCGATCGCCACCCGCGGCTTGGGCATGTCGGCGAGAGCGCACAATCTGTCGATCATGCCGTGCAACTCGGGAGCCTCCTGCGGGGAGACGACACGCCCGTGCATCGCGAACAGCGCGATGCGATCGGACATGAAGTACTGCACGAGCAGGATGCCACCGGCGATCACGAGCACCACGACGGCCCGGACGCCCAACGCGATCAACACGGCCACGAAGGTCACGTAGAGCAGCCCGAGCAGGAACATGGTGATCACCATGCGCCTTGTCAGGCCCCGGTCCGGGGCAAACCGGGTTTTTGCCATATCCCCAATCTAACCGGGGATCAGTCCTTCGTTGCCGAGCATCTCCCGCACTTCGTCCATGGACGCGTCGGCGGGAGGCAAAATCAGCTCCGAGGACTCCAGGCTGTCGTCGGGCAGAGCCTTGCCGACGTGACGGACCTTGTCGAGCAGGGCGTGCAGCCGCACCCGGAAGGTCTCCTCCTCGCCGGCCTCGATGGCGGCCTCCAGCTCGGCGTCCAGCGCGTTCAGCACGTCGAGGTCGGCGGGGGCGATGTCGATCTGCCCCTCCCCCATGATGCGGACGATCACAGGCCCTCCCCCGGCTGGCGCAGCTGCTGAGTCTGGTTGGACTGCGGCTGCTGTTGTGGCTGCTGGTGCTGCTGGGGCTGAGGCTGCTGCTGGTGCTGAGCCGGTCCGGGCGTGATCGCGCCCTGCGGCGCGGGGCCCTGACCCAGCTCGGCCTTCATCCGGGCGATCTCCAGCTCCACGTCGTTCCCGCCGCCCATGCGGTCGAGCTCGGCCTGGATGTCGTCGCCGCGCTGTCCGCTGAAGTCGTCGAGCGCGCCGCTGGCCAGCAGCTCGTCGATGGCACCCGCGCGGGCCTGCATGGAGGCGGTCTTGTCCTCGGCGCGCTGGATCGCCAGGCCCACGTCGCCCATCTCCTCGGAGATGCCGGAGAAGGCCTCGTTGATCCGCGTCTGCGCCTCGGCGGCGGTGTAGGTCGCCTTGATCGTCTCCTTCCTCGTACGGAAGGAGTCGACCTTGGCCTGCAGCCTGTGGGAGGCCGTGGTGAGCTTCTCCTCCTCGGCCTGCAGGTTGTCGTGCTGCACGCGGAGGTCGGCGATCTGGGTCTGCAGGCTGCCGCGACGGGTCAACGCCTCACGGGCCAGGTCCTCACGGCCGACCCCGAGCGCTTTACGGCCCTGCTCCTCAAGCTTGCGCGACTGCGCCTCGATCTGGTTGATCTGGAGCTCCACGCGCTTGCGCGAGGTGGCGACGTCCGCCACACCCCGGCGCACCTTCTGCAACAGCTCCAGCTGTCGCTGATATGAGTAGTCCAGGGTTTCGCGAGGATCCTCCATCTTGTCCAACGCGTTGTTCGCCTTGGACCTGAAGATCAGCGAAAGTCTCTTCATCACGCTCATGCGCGTCGGCCGTCCCCTTCTTCAAGTGCGCTTCGGGTCACCCCAAGTGATTCCAGCCCCACCGAAAAGCACCGGAGCCACCGTAGGGTTCACCCTACGCATAACGCGCGGGGGCGTCACTAAGTTGCAGTCCCGGTAGGCTGACGTTGTGTTCCGACGTACCCAGACCACCGCGGACGACTCCCCCGCCTCCGCTAACGATCCTAAGCCTGCGGGCAAGGGGCGTCCCACACCCAAGCGACGGGACGCCGAAGGCCGTCGCCGGCAGCCGGTGAACGCCCCTCAAAACCGCAAAGAGGCCTACAAGAACCTCCGCGAGCGTCAGGCCAACGAACGCGTCAAGGCGCGCGAGGGCATGTTGCGCGGCGACGAGCGCTACTTCCCCGCCCGCGACAAGGGACCCGTCAGGAAGTTCGCGCGCGACTGGGTCGACTCCCGTCGTCTCGTCAGCCAGTATTTCCTGCCGTTCTCCCTTCTCATCCTGCTGCTCACCTGGATCCCGTTCCCCCTTGAGGTCCGTGGTTACATCTACGCCGCGGTGATCACGGTCGGCTGGCCGCTCATGATGGTCACCGTGCTGCTCACCTCGATCTGGGTGGCCTGGAAGGTGAAGAACCTCGCCGCCGAGAAGTTCCCCAACGAGAACCTCAAGGGCGTCGGCTTCTACGCCGCCATGCGCGCGCTGCAGATCCGCAAGCTGCGCTTCCCGCCGCCCGCCGTGCTGCCCGGCGGCAAGCCCGTCCCGCCGAAGAACTGACGGCGGAGCCCGACCCGAGGAGCACCGCGGCCGAGCGCGTCCGTCCCCGAGCCCCGTCCCCTCCATGGAGGGGACGGGGCTCTTCGCATCCCTCCCGCCAGAAGGGCCTCCCCGGCCTCCCGCAAAAAGGGCCTCCCCGGACGATTCCGCCCTCCTGGTTCCAGCCGGGTGACCTCGTCCAGCGGCTCTTCCGGCGTCCGTCTCCGCTCACCGCCACAGGCGGGCGACCGCCACGACGGCCGCCGGCGCCGCGACGGCGAGCGCGAGCCGTACCTTCCGAACAGTGATCAACCGCAACACGTCCGGCGAGGTATCCCGGGTCATCGCGAAGCATGGCGCCTACTAATCTCGAACCATGGAATTCCGCCACCTTGGCCGCAGCGGTCTCATGGTCAGCGAGATCAGCTACGGCAACTGGATCACACACGGTTCCCAGGTAGAGGAGGACGCCGCCAAGCAGTGCGTGCAGGCAGCACTCGACGAGGGGATCACCACCTTCGACACCGCCGACGTGTACGCGGGCACCAAGGCGGAGGAGGTGCTCGGCCGCGCCCTCTCCGGAGTCCGCCGCGAGTCCCTGGAGATCTTCACCAAGGTCTACTGGCCGACCGGACCCGGCCCCAACGACCGAGGGCTCTCACGCAAGCACATCACCGAGTCGCTGCACGGCTCGCTGCGCCGCCTGCAGACCGACTACGTCGACCTGTACCAGGCGCACCGCTTCGACAACGAGACACCGCTTGAGGAGACCCTCAAGACCTTCGACGATCTCGTACGCCAGGGCAAGGTCCTCTACGTCGGCGTCAGCGAGTGGACCGCCGACCAGATCGGCCGGGCGCTGAAGATCGCCGACGAGATGGGCTTCGACCGCCTGGTCTCCAACCAGCCCCAGTACTCCATGCTGTGGCGGGTCATCGAGACCGAGATCGTGCCGCTGAGCGAGAAGGAGGGCGTCGGCCAGGTCGTCTTCTCCCCCATCGCCCAGGGCGTGCTCACCGGCAAGTACCGGCCGGGGCAGCCGCCCCCCGCCGGTTCGCGTGCCACCGACCCCACCGGGGGCAACTTCATCGCCCGGATGCTCAACGACGACGTGCTCACCCGCGTCCAGCAGCTGGAGCCGATCGCCGCCGACCTCGGCCTGACCATGGCCCAGCTCGCGGTCGCCTGGGTGCTGCAGAACCCCAACGTGGCCTCGGCCATCGTGGGGGCCAGCAGGCCCGAGCAGGTCCGCGACAACGTCAAGGCCTCCGGGGTCAAGCTGGAGTCCGAGGTGCTGAAGAAGATCGACGACATCCTTGGCCCGGTCGTCGAGCGCGACCCCGCCAAGACCGTGAGCCCCGAGCGTCGCCCCTAGCGGCAAAAAACCCTTCGGCCCTCGTTCTTCGTCGAGGAGCCGAAGGGTTTCCGTTCACCCGGGTCATTCAGGGCGCTCATTCAGGGCGCAGCGACATTCCCTCGTACTCGACACGTTCGCCTTCGATCAGGGTGACTCTCTCGACCCCGGCCTCCAGCAGCTCACGCCAGCTTTCACCCAGCCACGACTCGGCGTCCGCCTGGCTCGGGAACGTGTCGGAGGGCGAAACGCCTTCGACCACCTCGCCACCATTCGCGTCTTCGTAACGCCAGCGCCACGTCATGCCACAGCTCCTTCTCGCAGGTCCTGCCGGTGCCCCTCGGCGGCCTCAGCGAACCCTACCTCTCCCGGGCACTCCCGGGCATGAAGGCGAGATCTTGATTTCCTCCCCACGGCCGAAGGTGGGAGTTTCCGGCTGAAAGCAGGACTCAAGGTCCAGGACACCGGAGTGTTCACCTGTCGGCGGCCGCCACCGGGAACCTGCCGGATGGCTTACTCCCACAACCGATGAGGAACACGATGACCGCACTGCACCGCCGGGACGTCCCCCACCTCCCCGTACGATGGCCGCGCTTCACCGCCGGACCTCCCCCACCTCCCTGTACGCCACCCGCCTCCTCCCGGAGGCGGGTGGCCCGCAGTTTCTCGACCAGCCTTTCGACACGACAGGAGACCGGATGTGAAGGTTCTGATCTCCGGCACGGCGGGCGCCGGCGGGTGGCCGTCCCCGGACTGCGGGTGTGCCTCCTGCGCCCGTGTCACACCGGGTCGTCGCGCCACCTCCGTGTTGCTCGACGTCTCGGTGGCAGTGGGTGGCCCCCTGCCTTTCTGCGGCTCCCCTTCGCCCGACGCCCCGGCAGCGCCCGACACTTCGACGGTCTCCGGCGGCCCGGCCGCACTCGGCGGTTCGACGACCCCCGACGACCCGATGACGTCCAACCGTTCGATGCCGCCCAACGGCCCCGTGCGGCTGCCGCTGTCCGGCCCGCTCCCGCCCGGCTACCGCGCCTCGCCCGGCCCGGACGGCCTCACCGTCACCACCCCCGGCGGCCGGCGCGTCCTCTACGCCGCTTCCTCCCCGCCCCTCCCACCCCCGTACGGCGACTCTCCGCGCGGTGGGTCTTCAGATGACGAGCGGGGTGAGCGGACGCTGGACCTGGTGCTGCTGGACGTGCTGGACCGGCCAGAACGGCTCGGGGACCTGCGCCGGCGAGGTCTGGTCGGCGAGCGGACGCACGTGGTGGCCGTCGATGTCGACCACCGGGTGCCGACGGAGACGGAACTGACCCGGCGGGCCGCGCTGTGGGGAGTGCGCGTCGTACCGGACGGCACAGTGGTCGACACGAGCGAGCCCCCTCCCGCTCCGGCTCCCCCGCCCAGGAGAACCCTGCTGCTCGGGGGAAGCCGGTCGGGCAAGTCGGCGGAGGCCGAACTGCGGCTGGCGGCCGAGCCCGAGGTGCTCTACGTCGCGACCGGCCCGTCCGGCGACGGCGATCTCGAGTGGCTGCGCCGGGTCCGGGCACATCGCGACCGAAGGCCCGCCCACTGGCGCACCGCCGAGACCATCGGCCTGTCCGGGTTGCTGCGGTCCGCCGACACCCCACTGCTGATCGACGGGCTCGGCACCTGGGTGGCCGCGGTCTTCGACGAATGCGACGCCTGGCCGGGCGGAGCGGGCGACAACACCCCCGGCGCCATGGAGGCTGTCGCCGCCCGGTGCGACGACCTGGTGGCGGCCTGGAGGCAGACCCGCTCCCGGGTCGTCGCGGTATCCGATGAGGTCGGTCTCGGCCTGGTGCCCGACACCGCCGGCGGGCGGATGTTCCGTGACACCCTCGGCCGCCTGAACCAGCGCCTCGCCCTGGAGTCGGAGGACGTCACCCTCGTCGTCTCCGGCCGTCTCCTCCCCCTCCCCCTCTGACCCATCATTCTTAGCGAGGGGACTGCCAGGTTTACCTGGCAGGTGAATCGCTTCCCTGTTACCGTTCCTGTGTTTGAAACGGTCAGGGCTTGGCCGTCGCCTACCTCGACCGAGGAAAGCGAGAAGCCGCTCCCTTCAGGGAGCGGAGGAGTCACCAAGAACGGTGAACGGATGCGGGCACCGCGCCAGGAGCCGCAAGAACTACGATCGTCGGTCATGTCCCAGCCCTCGCCCCCGCCCGAGGACGGCCCGTCCGGCTTCACCGACGGAGTGCGTCTCGCGATCGGAACTCTGAGCGTGTTCCCGGTTCGTCCCGGGGTGGTCGACCGCCGGGCAGGGGGGATCGCGATGGCGGTGGCCCCTCTGGTGGGAGCGGTGATCGGGGCCTGCGGCGGGATGACGCTGGTGATCTCCGTGGGGCTGGGGGTGACGCCGCTTCCGGCGTCGGTGCTGGCCGTGGCGGCCGTCGCGCTGTTCACCAGGGGTCTGCACCTGGACGGGCTGGCCGACCTCGCCGACGGGCTGGGCAGCGCCAAGCCCGCCGAGCGGGCGCTGGAGATCATGAAGCGGTCGGACATCGGTCCCTTCGGCGTGGTGACGCTGATTCTCGTCCTGCTGGTCCAGGTGGCGGCCCTGCAGGAGGCCGTCACCTATGCCGGAGCGGGCGCGGGCGCGATCATCCTGGTCGCGGCCTGCACCGCCGGACGGCTCGCCCTCACCTGGGCCTGCCGTCGGGGCATCCCTCCGGCACGCCCCGACGGACTCGGCACGATGGTCGCGGGCACCGTGCGGCGGAGCGTCGCGGTGATCGTGACCGCGCTGATGCTCGTGGGAACGACGGCGCTGGTCTATCTCCACGGCATCGGCGCCTTCAGCCCGTGGACTTCCGGCTCCCCGTCCGGGTCCTCCGGCGAATTCGGCTATTTCGCCTACATGGACACCACCTACATGGAAACCGGCGACCTGACGGGCATCACCGATGTGATTCCCGTGACGGGCCTGGGGCCGTTCCTCGCCCCCTGGGGACTCCCCCTCGCCATGCTCGTGGGGCTGCTGGCGGCCTGGGCCGTACGGCGCAGGGCCGTACGGCGGCTCGGTGGCGTCACCGGCGACGTGCTCGGTGCCCTCGTCGAGATCGCCACCGCGACGACCCTGCTGGCCTGCACGATCCTCACGAACTGACCGCCTTTTTTGCCTTCTACCAGGACCGAAGCGCGCGACCTCTCTCGCCCCGTCCACTGGATGCCGGCCGAGCGGAGCCCGTCCAGCGGATGCCGGCCGAACGAGGAGGGCGAGAGGGCACTCGCCCGGCTCTCACGCGGCGACGGTGGCCGGGGCCGATCGCTCGACCGGACGGTACTTGAACAGCAGTGCCGAGACCACGGCCAGCAACACCGAGCCGACCAGACCCGTGATCCCCGCGAAGACGAACACCGGCGGGTCTGCCGCGTCACCGAGGATTATCGCCAGGCCCGCGGAGGCGTTCAGTGACCCGTGCCCGACGACCGCGGGCCAGACGCTTCCCGAATAGAGGCGGAGCCAGCTGAGCAGGGCTCCGAAGCCCACGCAGAAGATGATGAACATCGGTGCGGCCCACGCCCCCAGCTCGGGATAGTTGTATCCGCGCAGGGTGAGCGGGAAGTGCCAGAGCCCCCAGATCACTCCGGACACCAGCAGGGCCCGCCAGGTGCCGAGCGGCATCAGGCGCGGCAGCAGCCACCCCCGCCACCCCCACTCCTCACCGAAGGCCGCGATCGAGTTGATCACTGGGGCGACCAGCACCATCGACACGATCTGCGCGATCACCAGGACTCCGACCTCCACCGGGGGCGGCCCGCCCGGCGCGGCCGCCAGGCTCTGGCGGAACAGGCTGAACTCCCGCAGGTCGACGGAGAGCAGGCCGAAGGCGACGCTGAGCGCGGTCGCGACGACGACCAGCACGGGTACGCCGAACCAGGCGAGTGCGACCAGTGCGAGCATGCGGCCCCGGCTCCCGCCCGCCGACAGGCCGGTTCGCACGGCCCACTCACGCCTGGTGGTGGCGTCTCCGAGCCGCCTGTCGCGCAGCCGGACGGCGAGGACTCCGAGCGTCGGGGTGAACATCATCGCCACCCCCATCGCCATGAACACGGGCATGCTGGTCGAGGCGTCCGCCAGCCAGATGGGGAGGGCGAACAACCAGGACAGGCCGAACGCGACGAGCAGGAACAACCACAGGTCAGGGGCTCGGCGAAGCATGACACCACCTTCGGGGGCTTGGACGCGGGGGGACGGGAGGAGCGGAAAGCAGCGGAGACGACCGCAGGAGTAGGGCCGGGACGCCGCGGGGAGCGGGGAGCGGGGACAGGAACGTGTGGAGGACGAGACGGGGTGGATGGACGGGCGGAGAGCGGAACAGCGGGCGAAGTCCGGAAGACAGGACGTCGAGGGACGGAGATCAAAGGGGGGCGGAGAGGGCCGGAGCCGGGGAAAGTCGGAGTCGGGGAAAGTCGGGGAAGGCAGGAGAAGGCAGGACGGAGGACAGGAGGTCAGCGGGCGGACGGCTCGGTGGCCGCCCGGTCCACGAGGGTGTTCAGCAGGGCGGCCCCGCTCGCCGCGTCGTCGATCGAGACGGCGAAGCGGCCACCGGAGACGTAACCCACCATGAGGCACTCCCCGCCGCGGATCATGACCGTCACGGCCCCGGGCAGGCCCCTGATGCCCCAGCCTCCGACGTCGGACGGGAACAGCTGCTCCGACCAGGCCCGCTCCACCCGCTCGATCGGGATGTGCTTGCGGGGCAGGCGGAGCGGCCCGTAGAAGAGCACGACACCCTCCTCGGTGATCTGCACCCGCACCGAGCTGAAGGTCAGTGCCAGCAGGCCCGCCAGGAACGTGATCGTCGCGGGGGTCCACAGCGCGCTGTCGCCGCCGATCAGGGCGAGCACGGCGAGCCCTCCTCCCACGGCCAGCACGGAGCCGCCGAGCGCGACGAGAGGGCCGCTGCTCACCGAGGAGACCCACACCGCGCGCTGGCCGGGGCGGAGCGGGACCCGCCGGGTGGGGACGGCGGACGACTCGGGACGCTCGTCGGGCCCCGGGCGGGCGGCGAGGGCACCGAGCCAGCCGCCCAGCACCAGCCCCGCGACCGCGAGCAGCGCGCCCCACCCCAGGTCGTCGGCCTGCCTCCAGTGGGGGGCGTCGAGGTTGGCCATCAGCGTGACGACCTGCAACCCCGGGAAGAACAGGCCGACGCCTCCCAGCACGGCGCCGAGCGCCATGCGGCTCGTCCTGCGTCTGAACATCGCGGTGTTGACGAACGCGAACCCCAGCGCGCCGCCCGCGAGCAGCGTCCACAGGCCCACCTGGAACAGCAACGACGCGAGGAACGGCATCGAGTTGTCGGGCGCGCCGGACGGCCCCCAGTGGGTGGCGACCGGATCGGGCAGCCGATCCCGCAGCGCCAACGGCGCCGCGATCAGCGCGACGGTTACCAGCCCGAACCAGCAGGTGGCGATGGACAGGAATCGGGCTCGCAGACCCACGTCGGTCCCCTCTTCGAAGGACCGGGCACCCGGCCCGGTCATGACAGTTCCCTGATGAGCTCGATGACGTCGTCGTGGCGGTAGCCGTACTGGACGGCCTCGTCGAGCAGGGAGCGCAGCTTCTCCTCGATGACGCTGCGCGGATTCGGCCGGCTGAGCACGGTCACGCCGCGGCCCCGGCGGAACTCCAGCACCCCCTCGTCGCGCAGGTCCCTCAGGGCGCGCAGCACCGTGTTGGCGTTGATGCCCAACGCGGCGGCCAGGTCGCGAGCCGGCGGGAGCCGGTCTCCCGGAGCGTACGATCCCTCGGCGACGGCGCGCCTGATCGCCTCGGCGACCTGCTCGTGCAGGGGCCGGGGATCGTTGAGATCCAAGGTGAGTAACATGATGCTAGCGACATTAGCACCAATACGCCCGATGATGCCACCCCGAATAGCACCATCGAAGACCACGATTCGTAGGATGAACCCTCGTTTATGCGTACTGCCCCAGCCCGACTAGCATCGGCATACGTGACCACTGTGCGGCTTACCCCAACTGACAACGCTGTCTCGTTCGCCACCGACGCGTTGGTCGTCGGCGTCCACACCGGACCTGACGGCCTGCTCCCGGCTCCCGGGGCCGAAGGCCTCGACCAGGCGCTCGGTGGCAGACTCGCCGCCACGCTGGAGAGCGTGGGCGCCAAGGGTAAGCCGGGCGAGATCTCCAAGATCCCCACCTTCGGCGCGCTGACCGCGCCCCTGCTGGTCGTCGTCGGCCTGGGCGAGGCCCCCGAGGTCCCCCACGACGGTTCCGGCGACGGCTACGACGCCGAGGTCCTGCGCCGCGCCGCGGGCACCGCGGTCCGCGCCCTGGCCGGCACCGGCCGGGTGGCGCTCGCCCTGCCCGCCGCGAGCGCCGAGCACGCCGGCGCCGTCGCCCTGGGCGGCCTTCTCGGCGCCTACTCCTTCACCAAGTACCGCACCAGCTCAGAGCAGGTCTCCCCGGTGTCGGAGCTGGCCGTGCTCACCGACGCCGAGGGCGCCCAGGCCGCGATCGAGCGCGCCGGCACCCTGGCCGAGTCGGTCTCCCTCGTCCGCGACCTGGTCAACACCCCGCCGTCGGACCTGTGGCCGGCCCGCTTCTCCGAGATCGCCGAGCGGGTGGGCTCCGAGGCCGGCCTGTCGGTGGAGGTCCTGGACGAAAAAGCGCTCAAGGAGGGCGGTTACGGCGGCATCGTCGCCGTCGGCCAGGGGTCGGCCAACCCTCCCCGGCTGGTCCGCCTCTCCTACAGCCACCCCGAGGCCGGCAAGAAACTCGCGTACGTCGGCAAGGGCATCACCTTCGACTCGGGTGGCCTGTCGCTCAAGCCGACGACCTCGATGGACTGGATGAAGTCGGACATGAGCGGCGCGGGCGCGGTCCTCGGCGCCCTCCTCGCGATCGCGAGGCTGGGCCTGAAGGTGAACGCGGTCGGCTACCTCTGCCTGGCCGAGAACATGCCGAGCGGCACCGCGCAGCGCCCCTCCGACGTGTTCACCAGCTTCGCGGGCAAGACCGTCGAGGTGCTCGACACCGACGCCGAGGGCCGTCTGGTCCTCATCGACGGCATCGCCCGCGCCGGGCAGGACGACCCCGATGTGATCGTCGACGTCGCCACGCTCACCGGCGCGCAGATCGTCGCGCTGGGCTGGCGGACGGCGGGCGTGATGGGCAACGACGACGACCTGCGCGCGGAGATCGTCGCGACGGCGGGCGAGCAGGGCGAGGCCGCGTGGCCCATGCCCCTGCCCGACGAGCTGCGCAAGGGTCTCGACTCCCCGGTGGCCGACATCGCCAACCTGCACCCCGAGCGTTTCGGCGGGATGCTGACAGCCGCCATCTTCCTGCGGGAATTCGTGCCCGACGGGGTCCGTTGGGCACATATCGACATGGCCGGCCCCTCCTTCAACAAGGGCGAGGCCCACGGCTACACGCCGAAGGGCGGCACCGGGGCGATCACCCGGACCCTCGTCGGCCTGGCCGAGCGTTACGCGGGCGAGCCTTCGCGCTGACCGTCGGCCCCGCGCGGGCGGGGTCACAAGCAACTCTGGACAAATGAAAAGATGCGGTTGCCGGGGTCAGGCCGAGGGCGGGCACCGGTGCGGCGCCGAGCCGGGTCCGGTGGCGGCGTGGATGCGATCGAGGATCCACGCGGCCGCCCAGGGCACGACGAGGGGTGCGACCGTGAAGACGGTATTACGATCCGACAAGGAGCTTTCCTGTGGCTGATGGCAGCGGCCCCTACGACATCGTCGTCCTAGGTGGCGGTAGCGGCGGGTATGCCTGCGCTCTGCGGGCCGCCGAGCTGGGCAAGACGGTCGCGCTGATCGAGAAGGACAAGATCGGCGGTACGTGCCTGCATCGCGGGTGCATCCCCACCAAGGCGCTTCTGCACTCCGCGGAGGTCGCCGACGAGACTCGCGAAAGCGCGACCTACGGCGTCAAGGCCCGCTTCGAGGGCATCGACGTGCCCGCGGTCCACGCGTTCAAGGACAAGATCGTCACGCGCGCCTGGAAGGGCGTGCAGGGCCTTCTCAAGAGCAAGGGCATCACGATCATCGAAGGTGAGGGCCGTCTCGCGGGCCCGAACCGGGTGGCGGTGGGCTCCGAGGTCTACGAGGGCCGCAACATCGTGCTGGCGACCGGCTCCGCGCCCAGGTCCCTCCCGGGCCTGGAGATCGACGGCGAGCGGATCATCACCAGCGAGCACGCGCTCAAGCTCGACCGGGTGCCCACCTCGGTGGTCGTCCTGGGCGGCGGCGTCATCGGCGTGGAGTTCGCCAGCGTCTGGCGCTCCTTCGGCGCCGAGGTGACGATCGTCGAGGGACTGCCGCACCTGCTGCCCCTGGAGGAGGAGTCCAGCTCCAAGCTGCTGGAGCGCTCTTTCCGCCGCCGCGGCATCAAGCAGGAGCTGGGCGTCTTCTTCGAGGGCGTCAAGACCACCGACACCGGCGTGGTCGTCAGCCTGGCCAACGGCAAGACCCTCGACGCCGAGCTGCTGCTGGTCGCGGTCGGCCGCGGCGCGGTCTCCGCGGGCTTGGGCTTCGAGGAGGCGGGCATCGCGATCGAGCGCGGCACCGTCACGGTGAACGAGTTCTGCCAGACCAGCGTGCCGGGCGTGTACGCGGTCGGCGACCTCATCCCGACCCTTCAGCTCGCGCACGCGGGCTTCGCCGAGGGCATCCTGGTGGCCGAGCACATCGCCGGTCTGAACCCCGTGCCGATCGACTACGACGGCGTCCCCCGGATCACCTACTCCGACCCCGAGGTCGCCTCGGTGGGCATCACCTCCGCCCAGGCCAGGGAGCGCGGCCACGAGATCGTCGAGATGACCTACGACCTCGCGGGCAACCCCAAGAGCCAGATCCTGCAGACGCAGGGCGCGGTCAAGATCATCGCGGAGAAGGACGGCCCGGTGCTCGGCGTGCACATGGTCGGCCGCCGCATCGGCGAGCTGGTGACCGAGGGACAGCTGATCTACAACTGGGAGGCCCTGCCCTCCGAGGTCGCGCAGCTCGTCCACGCGCACCCCACCCAGTCCGAGGCCGTCGGCGAGGCGATGCTGGCGCTCGCCGGCAAGCCGCTCCACGTCCACAACTAACGCAAGCCCTCACTCGGAACGCGAGAGAAGACAACCTATGCCGAAGTCCGTACAGATGCCCCAGCTCGGTGAGAGCGTCACGGAGGGCACCGTCACCCGCTGGCTGAAGAAGGAGGGCGAGCGCGTCGAGGCCGACGAGCCCCTTCTCGAAGTCTCCACCGACAAGGTCGACACCGAGATCCCGTCCCCGGCCGCGGGCATCCTCACGAAGATCGTGGTGGCCGAGGACGAGACCGTCGAGGTCGGCGCCGAGCTCGCCGTCATCGACGAGAACGGCACCGAGGGCGCGGCCCCCGCGCAGGAGAAGGCCCCCGAGCCCGAGCCCGAGCCTGAGCCCGCCCCGCAGCAGCAGGCGCAGCCGGCCTCCTCGATCCCGCAGCCCGCTCCGCAGCAGCAGGCCCCCGCACAGGCACAGCAGGCCCCGGCTCCGCAGCAGCAGGCCCCGCAGCAGGCTCCCCAGACCGCCCAGCCCTCCCAGGCCGCGCCTCCGTCCCCGATGGCGGTGTCCGAGCCCGTCGCGCAGCCGTCGGGCGACAGCCCGTACGTCACCCCGCTGGTGCGCAAGCTCGCCGGCGAGCACGGCGTCGACCTCGACTCGCTCACCGGCACCGGTGTCGGCGGGCGCATCCGCAAGCAGGACGTCCTGGAGGCGGCCCGCGAGCAGCGCGAGCGTGCCAGCGCGGCCCAGGCCCAGCAGCAGGCCCAGCCGCAGACCTCCGCCCCGCAGGCCGCCGCCCAGCCGTCCGCGCCGCAGGCCCCCGAGCCGGTCGCGGTGGACACCACGCTGCGCGGGCGCACCGAGAAGATGTCGCGGCTTCGCCAGACCATCGCCAAGCGCATGGTCGAGTCGCTGCAGGTCTCGGCCCAGCTCACCAGCGTGGTCGAGGTCGACGTCACCAAGATCGCGCGGCTGCGTGAGCAGGCGAAGGCCGAGTTCCAGCGGCGCGAGGGCGTCAAACTCACCTTCACGCCGTTCTTCGCCCTCGCCACGATCGAGGCGCTCAAGCAGCACCCCAAGCTGAACGCCACGATCAACAGCGAGACCAACGAGGTCACGTACTTCGACACCGAGCACCTCGGTTTCGCGACGGACACCGAGCGCGGCCTGCTCGTCCCGGTGATCAAGGACGCCGGCGACCTCAACATCGCCGGGCTCGCCCGCAAGATCGCCGACCTCGCCGAGCGCACCCGCACCAACAAGGTGAGCCCGGACGAGATCACCGGCGGCACGTTCACGCTGACCAACACCGGCAGCCGTGGCGCGCTGTTCGACACGCCGATCCTCAACCAGCCGCAGGTCGGCATGCTGGGCACCGGTGCCGTCGTCAAGCGTCCCGTGGTGCTGGACACCCCCGACGGCGAGGTCATCGCCGTCCGCTCGATGATGTACCTGGCGCTCAGCTACGACCACCGCCTGGTCGACGGCGCCGACGCCGCCCGCTTCCTGACGACGATCAAGCGTCGTCTCGAGGACGGCCGTTTCGAGAACCAGCTGGGCCTGCACGGCTAGCCGTCCGTTCTCTCCTTCCGGGCCGGTCCGCGACCTCGCGGGCCGGCCCGGCTCGTTCTCCCCGGCGGCGGACCGGCCGAGAGGCGGGGCGACGCGAATCCGGTGGGCGCCCGGTTTCCGAAGCTCCAGGGGGAGGTCGATTACATTGGACGACATGACGATCATCGTGACCGGGTCCTCCGGGCTGCTGGGAACGGCTCTGGTCGAGGCTCTGCGGGACGACGGCGCCCGGGTGGTCCGTCTGGTCAGGCGAGTGCCGGAAGGCGATGACGAGGCTTTCTGGAACCCCGCGAAGGGGGTCGTCGACCAGGCCGCGCTGGAGGGCGCGGAGGCGGTGATCCACCTCGCGGGGGCGGGCATCGGCGACCGGCGCTGGAGCGAGGACCACAAGCGTGAGCTGACCCGCAGCCGGGTCGAGGGGACCAGGACCCTGGCGGGCGCGCTCGCCGGTCTGGGGGCGAAGCCCGCGGCGCTGCTGTCCGGCTCGGCGATCGGCTTCTACGGCGACACCGGGGACGTGGCCGTGGACGAGACGGCGTCCGCGGGCGAGGGGTTCCTCGCCCAGGAGGTCGTGGTGCCGTGGGAGGCGGAGACGGCGCCCGCCGAGGAGGCGGGCATCCGGGTGGTGAGACTCCGTACCGGCCTGGTGCTGAGCGGCCGGGGTGGCATGCTGTCGCAGATCCTTCCCGTCTTCAGGATGGGGCTGGGCGCCCCGCTGGGATCGGGGCGGCAGTACTGGTCGTGGATCTCCATCGACGACTGGGTCCTCGCCGTACAACACATCCTGAAAAATCCTGGGATCTCGGGGCCGGTGAACGTGACGGCACCCGAGCCGGTCACCAACGCCGAGTTCACCAAGGCTCTCGGCACGGCCCTCCACCGGCCCACGATGCCGCTCGCCGTGCCGGGGTTCGTGCTGCGCGCGGCCATCGGGGAGTTCGCCGAGGAAGGGGTGCTGACCGGTCAGCGGGTGCTCCCGCGGCGCCTGCTGGAGAGCGGCTACGCGTTCCGGCATACGCGTCTCGACGAGGCACTCGCCGCCGTAATCTGAAATCCCCGTTTTCAGCGTTCCGGTCGATGAAACCACTTGGGAGACAGACATGGGCAGCCCCGGGCAGTCGCACATCCTCGCGATCGGAGGCGGCTCGTTCCGCCTCTCCACGCGCCAGGGGACCATGGAGGCGAGCCCACTGCTCAGATACGCCCTCGACCTCACCGGCCAGGACCGGCCCCGCCTGGGCCTGCTCGCCACCGCCACCGGCGACGACGCGGAGTGGCTGCTGCGGATGTACGGCGCGTTCGGCGCGTGGGACACCGAGGTGAGCCACCTGAGCGTGTTCCCGATGCCCAACGTCGAGGACCCGCGCGAGTGGATGCTCAGCCAGGACATCATCTACGTCAGCGGCGGCAGCGTGGCCAACCTGGCGGCCCTGTGGCGGTTGCACGGCCTCGACGAGATCTTCGAGGAGGCGTGGCGGGCGGGCGTGGTCCTCGCGGGCCAGAGCGCCGGGGCGCTCTGCTGGCACGTGGGCGGCAACACCGACTCCTTCGGGCCGACACTGCGGGTGTGGTCCGACGGGCTGGGCATGCTGCCCTACTCCTGCGGAGTCCACTACAACTCGGAACCGCAGCGCCGGCGGCTGCTGCACGAGGCGGTGGCCTCCGGCGAGCTGCCCGAGGGCTACGCGGCCGACGAGGGCGTCGCCCTGCACTACGTGGGCACCGAGTTCATCCAGGCCGTCAGCGTCCATCCGGACGCCTACGCCTACAAGGTGGAGCACGACGGGGCGGGTGGAGCCAAGGAGTTCCGCATCGAGCCTCGGCTTCTCACGTCTTAACCACGGGCGGGTCAACTACTCTTGAGGCGTGAGTGACCTGGCAGTCGTCCGTCTTGGCGTTGACTTTCCCTACGAGCAGGCGTGGGAGCTTCAGCGGCGCATCCACGCGCGCCGGGTGGCCGAGGAGATCCCCGACACCTGCCTGATGCTCGAACACGCGCCGGTCTACACGGCGGGCAAACGCACCGCGCCGCACGAGAGGCCCTCCGACGGCACCCCTGTCGTCGAGGTCGACCGGGGTGGGCGGATCACCTGGCACGGTCCCGGTCAGCTGGTCGGCTACCCGATCGTCAAACTCGGTGGCTCCCTCGACGTGAACGCCTACGTGAGGCTCCTGGAGGAGACCCTGGTGCACATCTGCGCCGACTTCGGGGTCCAGGCGGGCCGGGTGGAGGGGCGCGGCGGCGTCTGGGTGGCCGGCGACCCCTCGCACGGCCTGCCGGACAGGAAGGTCGGGGCGATCGGCATCCGGGTCTCCGGCGGCGTCACGATGCACGGATTCGCACTCAACTGCTCCAACGACCCGAGCTGGTACAACCGGATCGTCCCGTGCGGCATCAGCGACGCCGGGGTCTCCTCGCTGTCGGCCGAGACCGGCCGCCGGATCGTGGTCGACGAGGTCCTGCCGTACGCCGAGAAGCACCTGGCGGAGGCGCTCGGCGCGCAGGCCTTCGAGCTTTTCGAGGAAGACCTCTTCCGGCGCTGATCCGGGCGCCGCGCCCCGGGGCCGCCGCAGCTTACGGCGGGACATAAGCTGGTGAGGTGAGCGAGCGTGACGACATTTACAGCACCTCGATATGCACCACCTCGGTCCCTCGACCGACGAAGGAGCTCGCATGACCGTCGCCCCCGACGGGCGGAAACTCCTCCGCCTTGAGGTCCGCAACGCCGAGACCCCCATCGAGAAGAAGCCCGACTGGATCAAGACCAAGTTCAGGACGGGCCCGAACCACACCGAGCTTCGGGAGCTGGTCAAACGCGAAGGGCTGCACACGGTCTGTCAGGAGGCCGGGTGTCCCAACATCTCCGAGTGCTGGGAGGACCGCGAGGCCACCTTCCTCATCGGCGGTGACCAGTGCACCCGGCGGTGTGACTTCTGCCAGATCGACACCGGCAAGCCCAAGGCGTACGACACCGACGAGCCGCGCCGTGTGGCCGACTCGGTGCGGCAGATGGGGCTCAACTACGCGACCGTGACCGGTGTCGCCCGCGACGACCTGCCCGACGGCGGCGCGTGGCTGTACGCCGAGACCGCGCGGCAGATCCACGCCCTCCTGCCCGGCTGCGGCGTCGAGTTGCTCGTGCCCGACTTCAACGGCGACCAGGCCCAGCTGGAGGAGGTGTTCTCCTCCAGGCCCGAGGTGTTCGCGCACAACATCGAGACCGTGCCGCGGATCTTCAAGCGCATCCGGCCCGCGTTCCGCTACGACCGGTCCCTGGGAGTGATCACCAAGGCCCGCCAGGCCGGCCTGGTGACCAAGTCCAACCTGATCCTCGGCATGGGCGAGGAGCGCGAGGAGATCGTCCAGGCCATGCGCGACCTGCACGAGGCCGGGTGCGACCTGCTCACCGTGACCCAGTACCTGCGGCCCACCCCGCGCCACCACCCCGTCGAGCGCTGGGTGAAGCCCGAGGAGTTCGTGGAGCTCCAGAAGGAGGCGGAGGCGATCGGGTTCGCAGGGGTCCTCTCCGGGCCGCTGGTCCGCTCCTCCTACCGGGCGGGGCGCCTGTACAAGCAGGCCGTCGAGGCTCGCCAGCACGCCTGAGCCCTCTTCGGGCGGCTCGTGAAACCGGAAGGACCCCGCTCGCCGAGCGGGGTCCTTCCGGTTTCACGAGCCGGTGCCCGGCAGATTACGTTTTCACTTCTTGACCCCTGGATTTGTATCCTTCAGAACATGGCCAAGAAGCCCGAAGACTCAGAGCGCCCGGGGCGCATCAAGCAGCTCCGCATGATCGCGAAGATCATCAAGGAAGCCAATCCCAAGGGGATGCCGATCGTCTACGCGTCGGCGCTGGGCACGCTCGCGCTGTGCGTGGTGATCGGCCTGGTCACGGGCTGGTTCTGGTATCTCCTCTTCATCGGGATCATGCTGGCCCTCACCGTCGGGCTGGTGGTGTTCGGCCAGCTCGCCCAGAGGGCCCAGTACTCCATGTTGCACGGGCAGGTCGGCGCCGCCGCCGCGATCCTGCAGGGCATGCGCGGCAACTGGGAGGTCACTCCCGCCGTCGCCGTCACCCGCGACCAGGACATCGTGCACCGTGTGGTCGGCTACCCCGGCATCATCCTGGTCTCCGAGGGACCGGGCAGCCGTGTGCAGAAGATGCTGGTCGCCGAGAAGAAGCGCGTCCAGCGGGTCGCACTGGACGTCCCGGTCTACGACATCCAGTCCGGCGACGGCGATGGGCAGGTTCCGCTGGCCAAGCTGCAACGCCACCTGATGAAGCTGCCCCGCAACCTCAAGAAGCCCGCCCTGTACGAGATCAACAACCGGCTGAAGGCCCTCCCGCAGACGCTGCCGATGCCCAAGGGCCCGCTGCCGCGCGGCGCGAAGATGCCCCGCCCGAAGATGCGCTGATGGGCCTCGCCGGGTTGGGGCGCCACCGGGTGGACGCCGCGGACACCTCCCGGGCCAACCGCGGCTGGTGGGACGCCTCCGCCGACGAATACCAGGCGGAGCACGGGGAGTTCCTGCGCGACTCGGGGTTCGTCTGGGGCCCCGAGGGCCTGGACGAGGCCGACGCCCGCCTGCTGGGCGACGTCGCGGGCAAGGACGTGCTGGAGATCGGCTGCGGTGCCGGACAGTGCGGGCGCTGGCTGGCCGGGCAGGGGGCCAGGGTGGCCGCCTTCGACCTGTCCTTCAGGCAACTGCAGCACTCCGGCCGGATCGACCTGGACGCCGGGTCGGCGCTGCCGGTGGTCCAGGCGGACGCCGAGGTCCTGCCCTTCGCCGACCGGACGTTCGACCTGGCCTGCTCGGCGTACGGCGCGCTGCCCTTCGTGGCCGACGCCGGGGCCGTGCTGGCCGAGATCCATCGGGTGCTGCGCCCCGGGGGCCTGCTGGTCTTCTCGGTGAGCCATCCGATCCGCTGGGCCTTCCCCGACGACCCCGGCCCCGCCGGGCTCACCTCCGACCGCTCCTACTTCGACCGTTCCGCGTACGTGGAGATCGGCGAGGACGGACGGCCCTCCTACGTCGAGCACCACCGCACGATGGCCGACTGGGTCGGGCTCATCACCGCCTCAGGGCTGATGCTGCGAGGGCTGGTCGAGCCCGAGTGGCCGCCGGGTCACGAGCGCGAGTGGGGTGGCTGGAGTCCGCTGCGCGGCCGCCACCTGCCCGGCACCGCGATCTTCACCTGCGCACGCCAGGCGCGCCATCCCGCCTGAACAGCCGGTGGGATGGCGCGCTCGCGCCGAGCGACGCCCTAACGGTCGCCGCCGAGATCCATGACGAGTCCGCCGAGGATGTCGAAAGTGGTGAAATCCCCGGCGGAGACGAGGTTCTTGGTCACGGCGACCGAGATCCCGGTGGCCGTGTCGGCGTACGCGGCCGACCCTCCGCTCCCCGCCATGCCGAACAGGGTGGGGTTGCTGAGGAGCTCGGTGGCGCCGAGGGCGTATCCGAGTGACCGGGTGGCGGGGAAGGCGGTGATCTCGTCCGTCCCGCTGAACTCCACCGCGGTGATCTCGCGGAGCCGTTCCCGCGAGACGAGCCTGACACCGTCCACCTCGCCCAGCAGGGCGGCGTACATCCGGGCCACGGCACGGGCGGACATGGTGCCGCCCGCCGGGATGTCGGAGGTCAGCACGTCGGCGCGGTTGCCGAAACCGGCGTCGGGCATCGCCGCCATCGGCGCCGCCGTGTAGCCGTCCACGACCCTGAAGAACGGGATGTCCGCGAACATCTCCGGGGACATCTCGAAGTCGCTCGGGGCGTCCTCCAGGCGGGCGAGCCTGCCCAGCTCGGATTCGGGGACGCCGAAGAACAGCTCGTCGGTCACACCCAGCGGTCCGGCGATCTCCTCCCGCAGGACCTGGGAGATCGGCCTGCCGGTGGCCCGGCGGACGATCTCGCCGACGATGTAGCCGAACGACTGGGGGTGGTAGCCGCTGCCGGCGCCCGGCTCCCACCAGGGCTTGGCGTCGGCGATCACCGCGCACATCCCCTCCCAGTCGCACAGGTCCTCCGGCGTGGTGGCCACCGGTACGCCCGGCACGCCCGTCGAGTGGGTGAGGGCGTGCCGTACGGTCGCGCGCTCCTTGCCGTAGGCACCGAACTCCGGCCACAGCTCGACGATCGGCGTGTCGTAGCCGAGGACGCCCCGTTCCACCAGCACGTGCACCACCGTCGAGGTGACGCCCTTGCCGGTCGAGGCGCTCCAGATCGGCGTGTCCGGTGTGACGGGACGCCCGGTGGCCGGATCCGCGACGCCCGCGACGACGTCGACCACCGGCTCGCCGTGCCGGTAGGCGGCGACCTGCAGGCCCCGCTCGGCGCCGGACTCCACCAGCTTGTCGGCCGCTTCCTGGACCCGCTTCTGCATATCGTTCATCGTCTCGCCCTTCGTGATGAGGTGTGTGACCTGTACGACGGCGGGAGGCCGGGAAAGGAATCGGTCCGGGAGGAGAAATTCGCTCCGAGGTCCGGCGCCGCCCGGTCACGGGAGGTCGGCGCCGGAAAACCGGGAGGGGAAACAGCGCAGGAAGATCAGCGCCGGGAGATCGCGAGCAGGACGGCGGGCTCCCGCCCCGGGTTGCGCAGGGCCCGCACGGTGAGCCCGTCCAGCCACAGCACGTCACCGCGCAGGAAAACCCGGCGATCGCCGTCGGAGCAGACCAGTTCGATCCGCCCTCGCTCCAGCAGGACGATCGCCCCCCGCCACTCGTCCCCGTCGCGGACGTGCGAGTCCCCGGGCGCGACGACGACCCTGCGCACGTCGAACGCCGGCCCGGCCCCTCCGGGAGGGATGGGCGCCGGGTCCTCACCGGCGCCCATCACAACGTCGGGGGAAGGTCGAAAGCCGGGAAGATCTCGGCGCCGAAGGTCGTGATCTGGGTGACCAGCCCTTCCTCGACCCGCAGGACCCCGAGCCACGAGCCGTGGTACTCGGACTCGCCGGGACGCCTGACATACGCCGCCGCGGCGGGCTGCCGGTTGGCGCGGGTGGGCAGGACCCGCCAATCCCCCCACGCCTCGGGACCGATCATGGCGGGGCGCCACGTGTCGACGATCGAAGGTCCGCCCAGGATCCAGATCGGCGCCGGCGGCATCGACTGCCACGCGTCCGCGCGCAGCACCCCGGCCAGGATGGCGGGATCGGCCTGCTCGACGGCGTCGATGTAGCGCTGCAGCACCGCGCGTTCCTCACCGGTCGGATCCGACGACGGCGCCCATTCCAGCCGTCGCGCGGGCAGGTTCTCCCGCATCGTCGACCGGGCCCGCTGCAGGGTGCTCTTCACCGAGACGACGCTCACCTCCAGCAGGGCGGCGGCCTCCTGCGCCGACCAGCCGAGCACGTCGCGCAGGATCAGTACCACCCGCTGCCGGGGAGGCAGGTGCTGGATGGCGGCCATGAACGCCAGCTCGATCGTCTCCTTGGCGACCACGGCGGCGTCCGGCTCGGCGTCGGCGGGCGCGGCGGGCTCCAGGAGGCGGTCCGGGTAGGGACGCAGCCAGAAGACCTCGGTCGAGGACGGCGACGGCACGCCCGGAGTGGCGAGCACCGGCGCCTCGCGAGGGCGCGGGCGACGCGGGTGACGATCGAGGAAGTCCAGGCACGCGTTGGTCGCGATCCGATACAGCCAGGCCCTGAACGTCGAGCGCCCCTGGAAGCTCTCCCGCCTGCGCCAGGCGCGCAGGAACGTCTCCTGCACCATGTCCTCGGACTCCTCGAACGAGCCGAGCATCCGATAGCAGTGCACCCGTAGTTCCCGCCGGTACCTCTCGACGAGCGCGCCGAACGCCGGCTCGTCACCCGCCAGCGCCGCGGCCAGGACCTCGGCGTCCTCCGACCGTTCCCGGCCTGTCTCGTCTCCGCTCACGACCTCATACCTCCCGTACGGCGTCCCGCCCTGCGCGGGCGCCCACGGTATGACGACCGCCGGGCGGAAAAGGAATCGGCGGTCTCGGCCCGCACCGGGGGCCAGGAACGAGCACCGGGAACGGGAGAGCGGAGAAGGGGGGAAAGAAACCGGGCGCGGGCCGGCTCAGAGACGTACGACCACGGTGTTCGCCGCACGGTCGTGCAGGCCGCGCTGGTCGCGGTCCCAGACGAGGGCGGGCACGGCGAGGCAGAGCAGGAAGGTCCGCGCGAGCACCGAGACGAACCCGGGGGCGCCGCCGCCGAGCGCGGCGACCCGGATGCCGAACAGGCGCATCCCGAAGGTCATCCCCATGGTGCCGACCAGCAGGAGGTATTCGACGGCGAGGATCAGGACCGGCACCCAGGGCGTCGCGGCGGCGTCGATCCGCAGGAGACCCTGGGTGATGGCCCAGGTGCAGATCAGCCAGTCGACCATGATGGCGCCGATCCTGCGGCCGAATCCGGCCACCGCGCCGCTGCCCTCCTCGGGCATCCCGAGCCGCTCCCCCGGGTAGCCGAGATCGACTCCGGCCGACCGGACGCCACCGAGCCAGGTCTGGGTCCAACGCGGCTGCTTGCTGCTCATGGTCCCAACGGTATCCGCCCCGGGTACCGCCCTCGTACTCGCCCGGAACGACTGGCGAGACCAGGCGAAAGCCATGGATCATATGCGTCGGTATCTCAACAAGCACATTTCCCCCCCGGAGCCCCCCCGTGCCTGACAACGACGACATCGACCAGCGGTTCAAGACGCTCACGGACCAGATCAGCGCGCGGGAACGCAAGCGGATGACCAAGATCGCAGAACAGGAGTGGGCGCGGCAGCCCCGCCTCAGGCGGGCCCGCAGGCGGCGGAGGGCGGCGATCGCCGTCGCCGTCCTGGTGGCGGCGGCCGGGGGGTTCGTCGTCTACCGGCCCGACGTCGTCGAGGGCGTCCGCGCCTCGGTCTTCGCGGGGTTCGCGGACTCCGGCACCGGCCCGACGGCCCAGGGTCCCGAGCAGGCGCAGGTGAAAGCGGCGGACGTCTCCCCCTTCCACGGCTCCCCCGCCCAGGACTACGCCGACGGCACCAAGGGGCTGGTCATGCCGAAAGCTCGGGCGCTCGGCGGGCTGAGCCGCAAAGAGGTGTCGACGGCCCTGCTGCACGCGAGAAAACTCCTGATCGCCTCGCACCTGGACCGCAAGGTGCTGCTGGGCGGCAGGCCGAACGCGCTGATCCGGCTGCTGGACTCCGAGCAGCGCGCCCCCTTCGTCAAGGGCCTCAAGCGTCCTGACAAGTCGAAGAAAGGGTACGAGAGCCGAAGGTGGGTGACCAGCCTGGCTCCGAAGAGCGCGGAACTGGTGAGCGAGACCTTCAAGGTCAGCGGCAGGACCCGGCTCACCACCTTCAAGGAGAACGGGTTCAGCGGCGTCCGGATCAAGGTCAACTACCTGTTCGTGTACGCGATCCAGCGGCCCGGCCGGCCGGAGACCCTCACCAGGCTCGTCGCGCACAACCTCGGCACGCTGGACGTGTGGCGGGAGAGCGGCCGGCTGCGCCTCTGGATCGTCGACTGGAACGGTGGAGGAACGGCCCCGGCCCGGTGCGACGTCGACGACGTCTTCGTACACCCGTTCTATCCGGACTCACCCCCCGACCTGACGCTGAAGACCGGCGCGAAGGCCGTGGACGCCTACTCACTGGAGGAGGAGACGAACGAGGAGTGCAGCCCTCTGAAGTCGGACACGTGAAAATCCGGCAAAACCGGGCAAAGGAAGCCTCCGTCATACCCGTCCACGCGAGATCCGAGAACTAGCGTGGAGGCGACTTTCGCTTAACACGGGTGAAACAAACGAGACACGGGGCGGTAACGGCACAGGCATACTTTCGGTCCTGTTAGCCCGTCCCATGGGAGGTTCGCGTGTTCAACTCCGCCGACGACGTCCTGAAGTTCATTAAGGACGAAGGGGTGCAGTTCGTTGATGTCAGGTTCACCGACCTGCCGGGGACGACGCACCACTTCACGTTCCCCTCGGAGAACTTCGGAGCCGCTGTCTTCACCGATGGCCTGATGTTCGACGGATCGTCGATCCGCGGGTTCCAGGCCATCCACGAGTCGGACATGCTGCTGCTGCCCGACCCGTCCACGGCCGTGCTCGACCCGTTCAGGCAGCACAAGACGCTCAACATCAACTTCTTCGTGCACGACCCGCTGACGGGCGAGGCCTACAGCCGCGACCCGCGCAACGTCGCCCGCAAGGCGGAGGAGTATCTCAAGGGCACCGGCATCGCCGACACGATCTACTTCGGCCCCGAGGCCGAGTTCTACATCTTCGACGACGTCCGGTTCGAGACCAACGCCCACTCGAGCTACTACCACATCGACTCGATCGAGGGCGCCTGGAACAGCGGCAAGGCCCAGGACGGCGGCAACCTCGGTTACAAGCCGCGCTTCAAGGGCGGCTACTTCCCGGTCCCGCCGATGGACCACTTCACCGACCTGCGTTCGGAGATGGTCCGCAAGCTCATCGACGCCGGGATCGACGTCGAGATGCAGCACCACGAGGTGGGCACGGCCGGCCAGGCGGAGATCGACTTCCGCTTCAACACGCTGCTCAAGGCCGCCGACACCATGATGCTGTACAAGTACATCGTCAAGAGCACGGCCCTGGAGCACGGCCACACGGTCACCTTCATGCCCAAGCCGATCTTCGGTGACAACGGCTCCGGCATGCACTGCCACCAGTCGCTCTGGAAGGACGGCGAGCCGCTCTTCTACGACGAGGTCGGCTACGCGGGCCTGTCCGACACCGCCCGCTACTACATCGGCGGCCTGCTCAAGCACGCCCCGTCGCTGCTGGCGTTCACCAACCCGACGGTCAACTCCTACCACCGCCTGGTGCCCGGCTACGAGGCCCCGGTCAACCTGGTTTACTCCCAGCGCAACCGCTCGGCGTGCATCCGCATCCCGATCACGGGCTCCAACCCGAAGGCCAAGCGCATCGAGTTCCGGGTCCCCGACCCCTCCTGCAACCCCTACTTCGCCTTCGCCGCCCAGCTCATGGCGGGCATCGACGGCATCCGCAACAAGATCGAGCCGGTCGAGCCGGTCGACAAGGACCTCTACGAGCTTCCCCCGGAGGAGGCCCGCAACATCCCGCAGGTCCCGGGCACCCTGTCGGACGTGCTCGCGGCCCTGGAGGCCGACCACGAGTACCTCCTGGAGGGCGGCGTCTTCACGCCGGACCTGATCGAGACCTGGATCGCCTACAAGCGCGAGAACGAGATCGACCCGATCCGCCTGCGCCCGCACCCCCACGAGTTCGAGCTCTACTACGACGTCTGAGCCACTGAGCTTCCGACCTGGTTGAACACTGGCGGTTGAGCCGCCAGGACACTCGGGCTTTCCGCGAAAGGCCGTCGACCGCCCCTCCACCGAGGGTGCGTTCGGCGGCCTTTCGCATACGCACCCGTCCCGACGGCATGAAATTGTGCGGGTCCGCAGCGTGAACCCGGGGTCCTCGTGGCCGAGAAGCTCGGCGAGGTGGCGACCGGCCGCCCTCTGCCGACAGGAAGTCAGGAGTTCACATCTCCTGGGCTCCATCGGTTCAAACGCACTCTCGCCAAAGGACGTCGGCGAGAGTGCGCGACTATCCGAGTGACCACGATCTCTCTTCCGCTGGAAGCCGATCGGTATTCCGGCGACTCAGTTGTAAGGATTGTCGTAGGTCACGGACTTGGTGCGGCTGTTGTAACTGTTGCCGGGATAGAACCAGCCGCCCGTCACATTAATGGTGACATTCCTGAGGGTGGTGGAGTGGGTGTGTTCACCGTTGTAGAGGGACAGGTACGCCTGGCATCCGGGGGGAGCGGTCGCCGTGCCCGTCAGGGTCGGATACAGGGGCGTGCTGCCGTTGACGGTGATGGAGAAGCTCGGGCTGGGGTAGGCCCCGCTCCCCCAGCACAGCTGGAGCGCGTACCTGAACTTCGTGTTCCCGTCGTCGAACGCCACCGTGCCGGTCAGCTGGGCGAGCATGAGCGGTGGGCCTGCGTTCGAGGTCACCGTGACGGACACGGGCTGGTCTGGACCGTAGGTGGCGTGCGCGGGAGTGACGGGCACCAGGATTGCCGCGAGTGTCGCGATGGCGATGACGACGGAGCCTGCCGCACGACGTACTGTGGAACGTGTCAATTTCAACCTCACCTCTTTTCGTGATGTCGGCGGAGCACAACACGGAGATTATTGCCGGGGTCTACAGGCGTCCAGATAGGCGATTGGGAGACACTGATTCGGCTCGGCGTTAACTTGTGCCATGACAGTTCTCTCGAAGATGGATCAGGTATGCCAGCAGGTCGGAGATTAGTCCCGTAGAGCCGTATTAACGGCGTGCCGGGTGAAACTTTCATTCCACCGGAACGCGATCGACTCAGGCAGTGAAGACGGCTGGACCGGCGTGATCGTCTTCCGGGCCTTCCTCGCAGCGCTCCCCTTCCCCTCGGGCGACTTCAACGCGATCAAGGAGAGTGCCCTGCCGCCGTTAGATCGCCGACAAATGGGACAGAGGGAGTGGGCCGGGCGGTGAACGAGTCCGGCCGGAGATCACTATCTGGAGGTTGCGCATGCTTGCTCAGTCCATACGGAAGGCGGCCGTCGCCGCGGCGGCGATGACGGCGCTCGTCGGCCTGGTCGGCGGTTGCGGGGGCGACGGTGACAACGACAGGGATGACAGCCCGGATGTGGTCAACACGACCGGACCCGGTGTGGACGACGACGGCGGCGTGGACGACGACGGCGGTGTCGACAACGACGGGGACGGCAACTGACCGGCACCGACCAATGCCCACCAGCACAGACCAATACTGACCAACACCGGGGCGGCGAACGGCGTCGCCCACCTCACCGCGACCCGCGTGCCCGGCACGCGGGTCGCGGCATGCCGGACGCTCCCCCGGTCGGTGCCCGCGGATCGTCCGGGAAGGCGAACGGGCGAAGAGCCTTCCAGAAGCCCTCATGAGACGCGCGAGGCCGGGTTGTTGGGCAGACTGGTCGTGACTTATGTGGATAAATCAGGCGAGGTGACGTGACAGACGCCGGTCCTCACCGACTTCGCGATCTTCTCGGGCACCGGCGGCAGGCCGCAGCGGCCGCACTACTGGGAATGCTTCTGCTGCTGAGCGCCTCGACGCCGACCCTGCCGGCCGCCCTCAACCGGATCACCACCATCGCGTACGCGATCGAGGCCGGATCACACCAACCCGGCTGGTGGGGCGGCGCGATCCCGTACTCCTGGGGCGGCGGTCACGGCGAGGAGCCGGGCCCCTCCTTCGGCACCTGCCGGGGTTACACGGGGGCGATCAAGCCCTGCCCCGCCACCCGGACCCTCGGCCTGGACTGCTCCGGTCTCACCCGCTGGATCTACCACCTCGCCTACGGGCGCGACGTCCTGGGGCCCGGCAACACCGACGACCACGTGAAGCGGCTCAAGAGGGTCCCCGTCACCGTCGCCAAGCCGGGTGACCTCGTCTTCTACGGCAAGGTCGGTAAGCGTAAGGTCCGCACCCATCATGTCGGCGTCTACATCGGACAGGGCAAGATGATCAATGCGCGGAGGACAGGGACCGAGGTGCGGGTCGATCGTGTCGCGGCCCTCGACGACCTCGCGGGCTACTTCCGCTACTCGGGACCCCTCTGAGCCGCCCTCCCGAAAACAGACCGCCCTGAAAACAGCTGAGTGTCATGGAAACAGGAGAATGCCCTACAGAGGGGCTGCCGTGAGAACCGCACGGCGAGATCCCCAGCCTTCCATACCAGAAAGACATCGACCGTAGGAGAGACATGCGTCTGGGTGTCATGTTCGACCGCGACCTTCCCCCCGAGTCGCTCATCCCCTTCTGCCGCCATCTGGACGCGGCCGAGGTGGACGACGTCTGGGTGGTGGAGGATCTCGGCTGGACCGGGGCGATCTCGTCCGCGGCCACCGCGCTCGCCGTCACCGAGCGCCTGCGGGTGGGCATCGGGATCACCCCCGCGCCCCTGCGCAACCCGGCCCTGCTCGCCATGGAACTGGGCAACCTGGCCCGCCTGCACCCCGGTCGGCTCGCGGCCGGCATCGGGCACGGCGTCCAGGACTGGATGCGCCAGGTGGGCGCCCTCGCCCCCTCACCACTGGCACTGCTTGAGGAGACGATCACGGCGGTACGCGGGCTGCTGCGCGGTGAGACGGTCACCCTGGAGGGCAGGGCGGTGCGGCTCGACGGGGTGCGCCTGATACATCCTCCCGCCGTCGTACCGCCGGTGCTGGCCGGGGTGTTGCGGCCCCGCTCTCTGGAGCTGTCGGGACGGGTGGCGCAGGGCACGATCCTGCCCGAGGGCGTCGGCCCCCGGGAGATCGAGGAGGCCCTGAAGCTGACCGGTGAAGATGATCACGAGATGGTGGTCTTCGTCAACCTCTACATCGGCGACGACGCCGCGACGGTCACCACCCTGGCCGAGGGATCCGCCGGGTTCCTGAAGATCGCTCCCGACGAGGTGGTGATGGCGGTGGGTTCCGCCGAGGAGGCGGCCGACCAGGTCAGGTCACTGTGGGAGGCGGGTGCCCGCACCGTCGTGGTCCGTCCGTTCGGACCCGACCCGCTCCCCCAGGTCGATCTTCTGCTGGCCGAGCTCCGCTAGCGCCGGACAGCGACACGACCCGGACTAGGAACGACTGCCCCGTACGCCGGTGAGGCGGCGCAGGACGTCCCACCAGAACGAGGCGCCGAACAGCAGCGCGACCATGGTGAGCAGATAGCCGGGCCAGTGCCCGAGGGTGATGAGCCGCTCCCACCAGGCTTCGCCGTTCCAGTTGAAGGACGGGTCGGCGGAGCCGTCGGGCGGGATCGTGATGCTCACGATCGCGTGGTCGAAGATCTTGACCAGCGCCGGGGAGCTGAGGGACTCGGTCACGCACTGGTACGGCTCGGCGAGGCCGACCTCGGCACCTGCGCACTTGTCCTTGAGAGCCGTGTACCCGTCGTCGCCGCCCGCGATGGCGCTCACCCCCGCGCGGTAGGCGTTGTCGCGCAGCAAGGTCTTGCCGTACTCCAGCGCGTCCATGCTGAACGCCAGCGTCAGGACCACTCCCAGTACGAAGACCACCCACTTGACGTAGCGGGCGTAGAGCGTGGACAGGCGCTGCATCTCCCCGTTGAACCAGTCCTCGACCCCCTTGCGGAACCTCGGCAGATCCCGCTGCGCCCCCTCCCAGACTCCCTTGAGGTGACCCGCGAGAGGGCTGTTGATCGCCTCCAGCTTCGCGAGCAGGCCATCGATCCCTCCCTCCTCGGCCGCGACCAACTCCATCACGGCGCCGGAGAACCGTGCGGGCGGGATGTTGGCGATGCTGGTGCGGGAGCCCTTGGGGTGGTCGATCTCCTGGAGCCGCTCGTACAGCCGCGCGGTCATGTCGACCGACGGTTCCGACCTCCCGTCCGTCGGAAAGCCGGACGAACCAGAAGAGTCGGAGGGTCCGGGGGATCCGGTACCCGCCTCCCCCGGGGCGATCCCCTCGGCGATCTCCTCCGAGACCTTCTCCCTGGCCTTCTCCGAGGCGAGGACGGCCACGGGGTCGACCCGCATCGGCTCGACCACCGAGGGCGCGGGATCGGAGCTGTGCACCGGACGCGGATCGTCCCCGGAGAAGGGCAGCTTCGCGAAGACGTCGGCTATCTTCGACGGGATCCACGACCTGCCGTCCTCCGAGCCGTCCAGGGTGTCCCTGAGGTAGGCCCACAGGAACTTACTGCGGATCCCGAGCAGCCGGACGAATGCCTCGTTGATCCCGCTCACCAGGAGCGACAGGAGCAGGAAGGCGAGGATCAGGCCGATGGCCAGATCAATGTAAACGGATATCAAATGGATCACCCGGACCGTTGATACACGCCCGCCCCAGGCGGCGCAACGCGATCACCCAAACAGGTTGGTTTTCGTGACCGGGGAACACGCGAACGAGCGGGTCTCCCCTCCGGTGCGGACCGGCCCTCGATCCGCACCGAACACGCCGGCCCCCGGGAACTCCGGCCAGACCGGCCCTCCCGGAAAGACCAGAAAAGGCCGGGGAAGGCCGGGAAAGACCAGAAAAGGCCGGGGAAGGCCGGAAAAGAACGGCCTTCGGAAAGGGCCCGCACCCAGAGGGACCGGTCCTTCCAATCCGACAGGAGTCGGACCGGAAGGACCCGGAAAACCGGGTGGATCAGTCCTCGTAGAAGACGTGCTCCACGACCCGGCGGGCACGACGGGTGACGCGACGGTAGTCGTCCACGAAGTCCTCCGTACCGTCGGGCGGGTAGCCGAGCGCCCGGGCGAGGAGCGTGCGCTCACGGGCGTCCACCGGGATCGCGTCGGAGGCGCGACCCCTCACCACGACGATGGCGTCGCGGATACGGGAGGCGAACCTCCATGCCTCGGCGAGCACGGCCTCGTCGGCCTCCGCGAGCAGGCCCTCCGTGACCGCCGCGCTCAGCGCCTCCAGGGTGCGGGTGGTGCGCAGCGACGGCCGCTGCCCCGCGTGGCGGAGCTGGATGAGCTGGGCCACCCACTCCACGTCGGACAGCCCGCCGGGGCCGAGCTTGGTGTGCAGGGCGGGGTCGGCGCCGCGCGGGAGGCGCTCGGCCTCCATCCTCGCCTTGAGCCTGCGGATCTCCAGCACGGCCGCGTCGGAGATGCCCTCCTCCGGGTAGCGCAGCGGGTCGGCCAGGTGCAGCAGCCCGACGCCGAGTTCGGCGTCCCCCGCGGAGAAACGGGCGCGCAGCAGCGCCTGCGACTCCCACGGCGACGACCACCGCTCGTAGTAGGCGGCGTAGGAGGCGAGGGTACGGACCAGCGGCCCGGCCTTGCCCTCGGGCCGCAGGCCAGGGTCGATGAGCAGCGGCGGGTCGGGGGCGGGCAGGGCGAGCAGGCGACGCAGCTCGTTGGCCACCTCGAACGCCGTCTCGGTGGCCTCGCGCTCGGACACGCCCTCGCGCGGCGAGTGGACGAACATCACGTCGGCGTCGCTGCCGTAGGAGGACTCGATCCCGCCCAGACGGCCCATCGCGATCACCGCGAACCTCGTACCCAGCGGGGTGCGGCGCTCCATCTCGACCTTGTCGATGGCGGCGTCCAGCGCGGCCTGGATCGTCACGTCGTTGAGCCCGGACAGCGTCTGGCCGACCTCCTCGATGCCGATGATGCCGGAGAGGTCGGCGACGGCCGTACGGAGCAGTTCCCTGCGGCGCAGCGCCCTGACCGCGGCCACCGCGCCCTCGGCGTCCCCGGGATGGCGGGCGACCACGGTCCGCGCCTCGGACAGCACCGCCTCGACGGGTCTGGGGGCGAGTTCCGTGTCCGAGCCGAGCATCGCGACCGACTCGGGAGCGTTCATCAGCAGGCCCGTCACGTAGCGACTGGTACCGAGCATCTTGGCCAGGCGCGACGCCACGGCGGTCTCGTCGCGGAGCAGCCGCAGATACCAGGGGGTGGAGCCGAGCTTGTCCGAGACCTGGCGGAAGCCGAGCAGACCGGCGTCGGGGTCGGGGGCGTCGGCGAACCAGCCGAGCATGACCGGCAGCAGGGTCCGCTGGATCGCGGCGCGGCGGGAGACGCCCGTGGTCAGCGCGCTGATGTGGCGCAGTGCCCCGCCGGGGTCCGCGTAGCCGAGGGCTTCGAGGCGGGCCTTGGCCGCGGCCGTGGAGAGCCGATCCTCCGACTCGGGCAGCCGGGCCACGGCCTGCAGCAGCGGCCGGTAGAACAGCTTCTCGTGCAGGCGCCTCGCCTCCATGGCGTGCCGCCGCCACCTGGTGGTGAACTCCCCCACCGGGTCGGCGGTCATGCCCAGGCTCCGGCCGAGGCGGCGCAGGTCGGCGTTGCCCTCGGGCACCACGTGCGTGCGGCGGAGCCGGTGCAGCTGGATCAGGTGCTCGACCTGGCGCAGGAAGGTGTACGCCTCGGCGAGGGCCTTGGCGTCGTCCCTGCCCACGTAACCGCCGCGGGAGAGGGCACCGAGCGCGGGCAGCGTGGCCCTGCGGCGCAGCAGCGGGTCGAGGCGGCCGTGGACGAGCTGGAGCAGCTGCACCGCGAACTCGATGTCGCGCAACCCGCCCGGCCCGAGCTTCAGCTGGCGGTCGGCCTCGCCGCTGCGGACGTGGGCCTCCACACGGCGGCGCATGGCCTGGACGTCCTCGACGAACTTGTCACGGGTGGCGGCCTGCCAGACCATCTCGTTCATCGCGGCGACGTACTGCTCGCCGAGTTCGGCGTCCCCCGCAACCGGCCTCGCCTTCAGCAGCGCCTGGAACTCCCAGGTCTTCGCCCAGCGCCGGTAGTAGGCGAGGTGGCTGGCGAGGGTGCGGACCAGCGGCCCGGCCTTGCCCTCCGGGCGCAGCGCCGCGTCGACCTCCCACAGCGCGCCCTCCGGAGTGCTGGTCGAGCAGGCGCGCATCATGCCCTGGGCGAGCCGGGTGGCGAGTTTGATCGCCTCGTGCTCGTCGAGGGAGCTGTCGGATCCCTCGCGCGGCTCGGCCACGAAGATGACGTCGACGTCGCTGATGTAGTTGAGCTCGCGTGCCCCGCACTTGCCCATGCCGATGACCGCCAGTCTCACCGCCCCCGCCTCCGGGTGCTCGGACCTGGCGATGGCGAGTCCCGCCTCCAGCGCGGCCCCCGCCAGGTCGGACAGCTCGGCGGTCACCTCCGAGAGTGAGACGACCCCGGTGACGTCGCGCGCGGCGAGATGGAGCAGGCGGCCCCGGTAGGCGGCGCGCAGCGCCGACAGGGTGGCGGTGGAGGCGTCGACGGCGACCGGCTCGGGCTCATCCGGCTCGGCACCGACCGCGAGCAGCAGCTCGGAGCGGAGTTCCTCCTCGGTCGGACGCTCCACGGCCGACGCCCCGCCGAGCGTGCGCCAGTGGTCAGGGTGCCTCACGACGTGGTCGCCGAGCGCGGCGCTGACGCCGAAGACACCGATCAGCCGCTCGCGCATCCCGGGGTCGGCCCGGAGCGCTCCAAGAACGCTGGGATCCTGCTCGGCCAGCCGGTTCAGCGAGGTGAGCGCCAGGTCGGGATCGGCCGCGGCGACCAGCGAGGTCAGCAGGTCGATGTCGCCGACGGCCTCCGGTCCCAGTTCGTCGAGCAGTCGCTCGGCCCTGGCACCGTCGGCGAAGCCGAGTCTCGCCAGGCGTCCGGCGGTCGTCTGCATCCGGGGCACGGTTTCCACCGACCCTCCATGGTCCTCGATCACAAGCACGGGTGCCCTTCCTCAATCCCTACCCCGAGCGATCAAAGGTGCACGCTCCCACACTCGCATGGGCCTCGCTTCCCCGGCGAACCGGGAGGGGCGGTGCGATCTGCTTCCGGGTCCCCACCCTGGTCCGCATCCCAGCGTTCGGAGCGTCGCCGCACAGGTTAATCCTGAAACTGTGCGGCGTCGTTAGCGGATTCGGAACGTAATCGCGCAGTCACGCGGTTTGGACGGCGATGACGACGGCGGCGAAACGTTCGGCGAGAGGTCTCCACGCGCCGACCAGGTCGTTCCTCGCCTCCTTCACCCGCGTGTTCAGCTCCTCGACCGAGTGGCCCAGGCCGGTCAGGGTGTCGGCCGATCCGGCCGTCCAGCCGATGAAGATCTCCGGGGTGGCCTCGGGGTGGAACTGCACCGCCCAGGCGTTCTCCCCCAGCCGGTACGCCTGGTTGGGGTACGGGTCGCCGGTGGCGAGCGGCACCGCGCCCGGGGGAAGCTCCGTGATCGCGTCGCGGTGGTACTGCACGGCGAGCGAGGGGCCGAGACCGGTGAACAGCCGATCCGCTCCGGCCGCGGGAAGAGGGAGGACCTCGGTCACGCCGACCTCAAGTCCGTGCTCCCCGCGCCCGACGGCACCACCGCAGGCGAGCGCCATGAGCTGTGCCCCCAGGCAGATCCCCAGGGTCGGCACGCCCTGCTCGACGCAGACGCGGATCAGGTCGCGGGTGGCGGGCAGCCAGGAACACCTCTCGTCCTCCCAGGCCGCCGCCTCGCCGCCGAGGACGATCAGTCCTCCGGTGATCCGCTCGGGCACCGCCTCGCCCAGGTAGGGCCGGACTACCTCGCAGACGGCCCCGGCCTCGGACAGCCATCCGGCGAGGAACCCGAGCCCCGCGTCGGCCTCGTGCTCGATGACGGTGATCCTCATACCGTAATTATGGGTTGATATAGGCACGAGACGGTCACAGCGGGGGGACCTACGAGATCGCCGCGCCCTCTGACGACCGTATGCCGACCGCATGCCGCACTCGTATCGCCAGCCCTATGTTCGGCGGGGACATTGACCTCGGACGTGAGTACCCGCCACCTTGGCATCAGCCCCGCCGGAACCGAAGGCGAGGCTCCACGCGCAAGGAGAACCGATGAATCCCGTCCTGAGTGATGTCGAGGTCCCCGGCGGCACGTTGCGCGTCGCCCGGTTCGGCACCGGGCCCCGCGTGATCGTGGCGGTGCACGGCATCACCGCCTCGCTCATGGCCTGGGCCGGCGTCGCCCGCAGGCTCCCCGCCGAGTGGTCTGTGGTCGCGATGGACCTGCGGGGCCGCGGCCACAGCGCCGGGCTCCCCGGCCCGTACGGCCTGGCCAGGCACGCCGAGGACGTGAACCTCGTCACCCGGTCCGTGGGCGCCGAGTCCGACATCGTGCTCACCGGTCACTCGATGGGCGCCTACGTCGCGGCCCTCGCCGCCGCGGGGCACGACTACGCCAGGGTGGTACTGGTCGACGGCGGACTCCCGAGGCCGCTGCCCCCCGGCGCCGACCCCGACGCGGTGCTGGAGGCCACGCTCGGCCCGGCCATCGCCCGGCTGGACCAGACCTTCCCCGACGCCGACGCGTACGTGGACTTCTTCAAGGCCCACCCCGCCTTCGCCGGCGCGTGGACCGAGGAGGCGGAGGAGTACGTCCGCTACGACGCGTCGGGGCCGGAGGGCGCGGTGCGCTCGCGGGCGCGGCGGGAACCGGTCCGCGAGGACGGCCGGTGGATGCTCACCGAGGATGAGACGGTCGACGCCGCGCTGCGCGCGATCACCTCGCCCCTGTCCCTGCTGCGCGCCCCACGCGGACTGCTGAACCAGCCGGTCGGCTTCATGCCCGACGAGCTGGCGGCCGCGTGGACCAGGAGGCTGCCCGCGCTGGAGGACGAGGTGATCGACGACTGCAACCACTACACGATCCTCTTCGACGACCGCTGCGCCTCGCTGGTCGCCAAGCACCTCTCCCGCTGAGCCCTCAGCCGGTCTTGGCGGGAGTGATCCAGGTGGCCTTGGCCGCGGCGACCAGGGTGCCGTCGGCCTCGTAGACGGCGCTCTCGCCGAAGAGCTTGCGGCCCTCGCGGCCGGTGGCGCGGGCCACGACGGAGTAGATGCCTCCGGGGTAGACCCGGCGGTGGATCCGCACGGTCAGACGGCCGAGCAGGGCGAACTCGCCGGGTCCGAAGTGCGCCCAGCCGGTGGGGCAGTCGAGGGCGGCCCAGACGACCGTGTGGGGGACGGTGCCGTCCGCCTCGGTGATGGTCATCGGGACCCGCCAGCCGGCGGCGATCAGGTCGGTGCCGGGCACGGGACCCGGGAAGATCCGCAGGCCGTCGCCGGGGGCGCGCAGGCCGCACGCGAAGCAGCCGGGGAAGGCGTGCTCGACGAGACCGGCGAAGCCGACCTCCGCCCGCGCGGCCTCGGTGAAGGGCACGAAGTCCGGGACGTCGAACTCCTCGGCGACCGTGATGGCCTCGACGAGGAGCCTGTCGCCGTGGGTGAGGGTCGCGGTGTTGGCGAGGTGGTGCAGGGAGAGCTCGGTGTCCAGTGGCGTGGGTGCGTGCAGCGTGACCTCGATGGCCGAGTCGTGCCGGGCGCCGTGCAGCGCCTCCGAGACCGTGCCCGCGATCCAGCCTCCGTTCGCGGACCCCTCGGGACCACGGAAACGCGCCGGAACGGTCAGCACGGTTTGCAGCTCGGACGTCGTTGTCATGCCGCACCTCCTGTCGCCTTTATGGCGGTCAATCCTCATAAATCAAGTTAATTGGACTGACCGATTTTATCGGACTGCTTGTACATACAGCCAACTCGGGTTCGATGACGCGCTTGTTAGCCGCGAGTAACACCGGTATGACGTTCGACGGACGCTCCCGGATCACCCGCCATGACGACCACGGCGGGCATCCAGGGCGCATGCCTCACGGGCACGGCGGGCGCCCCGGAGGCCCACCGGGCCCGTGAGACCGTGACCGCGGCTAGAGGACCGGCAGGTAGCGGCCGAGCTCGAACTCGGTGACCTGCCTGCGGTACTCGTTCCACTCCGCGCGCTTGTTGCGCAGGAAGTAGTCGAAGACGTGCTCGCCGAGGGCCTCGGCGACGAGCTCGCTGCGCTCCATGACCGCGATCGCCTCGTCGAGCGACTGGGGCAGCGGCTGGATGCCCAGCGCCCTGCGCTCGGCCGAGGTGAGCGCCCACACGTCGTCCTCGGCCCCCGGGGGCATCTCGTAGCCCTCCTCGATGCCCTTCAGCCCGGCCGCGAGGATCACGGCGAAGGCGAGGTAGGGGTTGCAGGCGGAGTCGAGCGAGCGGAACTCGATGCGGGTCGAGCCGCCCTTGTGCGGCTTGTACATCGGCACCCGGACGAGGGCGGAGCGGTTGTTGTGACCCCAGGAGACGTAGCTCGGGGCCTCACCGCCCGCTCCGGCGATCGCCTCGGCGCCGCCCCACAGCCGCTTGTAGGAGTTGACCCACTGGTTGCAGACCGCGGTGATCTCGGCGGCGTGCGTGAGCAGGCCACCGATGAAGGAGCGGCCGATCTTGGAGAGCTGGTAGTCGGCACCGGGCTCGTAGAAGGCGTTGCGGTCGCCCTCGAAGAGCGACATGTGGGTGTGCATGCCCGAGCCGGGGTACTCGGTGAAGGGCTTGGGCATGAAGCTCGCCCAGATGCCCTGCTCCAGCGCGACCTCCTTCATCACCAGGCGGAAGGTCATGATGTTGTCGGCGGTGGTGAGCGCGTCGGCGTAGCGCAGGTCGATCTCCTGCTGGCCGGGGCCGCCCTCGTGGTGGCTGTACTCGACGGAGATGCCCATCGACTCCAGCATCATGATCGCGTTGCGCCGGAAGTCGTGGCCGGAGCTGTGCGGGGTGTGGTCGAAGTAGCCGCCGCCGTCGATCGGCTCGGGGCGCTCGGCGCCCTCCGGCCGGCTCTTCAGCAGGAAGAACTCGATCTCCGGGTGGGTGTAGAAGCTGAAGCCCATGTCGGAGGCCTTCGCCAGGGTGCGCTTGAGCACCCAGCGCGGGTCGGCGTGCGAGGGCGAGCCGTCCGGCATGAGGATGTCGCAGAACATGCGGGCCGCGCCCGGCGTCTCGCTGCGCCACGGAAGGATCTGGAAGGTCGACGGGTCGGGCTTGGCGAGCATGTCCGACTCGTAGACCCGGGCGAAGCCCTCGATGGCCGAGCCGTCGAAGCCGATGCCCTCGGCGAAGGCCCCTTCAAGCTCGGCCGGGGCGATGGCCACCGACTTCAGGAACCCGAGCACATCGGTGAACCACAGCCGGATGAACCGGATGTCGCGCTCCTCAAGGGTGCGGAGAACGAACTCCTGCTGGCGGTCCAAGGCTTCTCCTTCATTGCCGGCGTGCCGCAACACGCCTAGTGGTCTCCCAGTTTGCCCTCTCAGTGTTTCGCACACGTTACGAGGAAGAACGGTGAGATGTGGCACAGGGACCGTCGTGCCTCCACACGCCCGTCCCTCTCTCCTCTTACAGTGTGCGACCGGGGCCGCTGGGAACCCGATCCGGGGGGAGACGACGATGACGCGTACCGAGGTCCACCGATCACCGCACGCGGTCCCGCCACCGGCCAGGCTCGCCGAACGCCTCGCGGCGCTGGCGATGCCCTGCCCCGTCCACCCGTCGATACACCTGGTCGAGGCCGCGACGTCCGACTGGGCGCGCGCGTCGGGCCTGGACCCCGATCCCGCCGCCGCCCGGCTGGCCGGACGGGCGTTCGCCCGTTGCGAAACCGGCGCGGTGACGCGGCTCGCCCGCTGGCTGACCTGGATGTCGTGTCTGCGCCGGGCTCCCGAGGCCCTCACCCCGGTCCTCGCCGTGGCCGCGGGCGGCGAGCCGGGCCGGGCCCCGCTGGAGCGGGGCTTCTCCGGCCTGTGGACGGCGTGCGCGCCGGAGATGGGCGACGCGTGGCGCGAGCGGTTCACGGCCGGGCTGGCCGCCCAGCGCGAGGCGCTCCTCGCCCCCGGGACAACCTCGGCCGGGGATCGTACGGGGTCGCCCGTGGACGCCTTCGGTCGCTACCTGTTCGACCTGGTGGAGCCCTGCCTGGGGGTGGAGGTGCCCGACCCGGTGTGGCGGAGCACGCACTGGCGGGCACTCGTCGAGGCGAGCGGCGAGGTGGCCGCCCGGTGCGAGGAGGCGGTGGCCGGGCCCGGCCATGTGAACGCCATTTCTCTGGAACGCTCCAATTCCGGGGCGGAAGAGTGGAAGATCGACGGGGTCGCCACCCGCGTGGAGGAGTTGTGGACGGCCGCCCGCGCGATCCCCGCGCTCACGGAGCGGCACGACCTGGGCTTCACCACCGCCCGTGAGGTGACGCGGGTGGCATGCGCTTTCTTGACCATCCCGAGGGCCTACCTGGAGTGGCTGCTGGAAACACCTCGCTATCGTCACTTGGCGTAACCGTTCTTCTTCGATGAGTAATGCTGGAGTAAGCGATGAGCACCACGCTCCTCAATCACAAGCTCGACCGTGCCTTCGGGCACGTGGACGTCGACGGCGACGGATCGATCGAGCGCGAGGACCTTCTCGGACTCGGCGCCCGGATCCTCGTCGGCTTCGGCGAGGCGCCGACCTCCCACGCCGGCAGCAGGCTCGCCCAGGGCTTCGAGGAGATCTGGCGGACCCTCGCCGCGGAGATCGACACCGACGGCGACGGCGTGATCTCGTCCGAGGAGTTCCGCGCCGGCATGACCTCGGCGTTCGTCGAGGGCGACCGGTTCGACACGGTGTTCGCGCCCGCGGCCGAGGCGTTGGCAGGGCTGTGCGACACCGACGGCGACGGGGTCGTGGGGCCGGACGAGTTCTGGATCATGATGGCCGCGTTCGGCACCCCGCGCGAGGACGTGCGGGCCACCTTCGAGCGGCTCGACGGCGACGGTGACGGCGTCGTGTCCGTGGACGAGCTGGTCGAGGCGACCCGGCAGTTCTACACGAGCGCCGATCCCGACGTGGTCGGCAACTGGCTGTTCGGTCCGCTCTAGTGGCCCTCATCCCAACGTTCGGCGATCCTCTGACCCGTCCCCGACCCCACCCACAGCCCTTGCCATCCTCGACGCACCTTTCCCCGCCTCCCTCCCCCGTCCCACCGGCCGGACCACCAAGACCCGCCGGGCCGCCGAGGTCCTCCGGGGTGGCCGCGGCCCTGCTGCTGCCCCTCACCGAACTCGTGCCGGTGATGTCGGCGCCGTGCCCGATGCACCCCTCGATCGACCTGATCGGCGCCGAGCTCGCCGTCTGGGCCCGCGCGGTGGAGCTCGAACCTCCCCCTGGCGCCGGATTCGAGCGGATGGCCGGCCGCGCCTTCTGTGGATTCGGCGTGGAGTCGGCGCTGCTGTTCGCCAAATGGCTGACCTGGCTGTTCCACTTCGACGACGAGTGGGACGAGAAACCCGCCGGGCGCGCGACCGAGATCGTCAAGGACACCTTCGCGCGGCTCGACCTCGTCGCGCGTTCCCCCGTCCACGCCTCCTCGCCCGTCGAGCTGGCCTTCGGCGACCTCTGGAAGGCCACCACCGAGCGGATGAGCATCCGCTGGCGGCACCGGTTCCTGGCCGGGCTGGCGGCCCAGGGCGAGGCATGCCGTACCGAGGCCGAGAACCGGTGCGCGGGCCGTGTCCCCTCCCCCGTGGAGTACCCGCGGCTGCGGCGGGGCACCGCGGGCCCCTACCTGTTCGACCTGGTGGAGCCCTGCCTGGGGGTGGAGGTGCCCGCGGGGCTGCGCGAGAGCACGACCTGGCGGACGCTGGTGGACGCCTGCAACGACGTCACCGCCTGGTGCAACGACGTCGCCTCGCACCACAAGGAGCGGGCCAACGGCGACGTGCACAACTACGTGACGGTCGCCGTGACCGCGTTCGGGCTCTCCGACGCCGACGCCGTCGCCTGGGTGAACGACCGGATCGCCGCCCGTGCCGAGGACCTGCGGACCTCCGCGCGCCGGCTGCCGACGCTGTTCGACCGGTTCGGGTTCTCGACCGGCCAGGCCAGGGACGTCAGCAAGGTCGCGTGCGCGTTCCTCACGGCGCCGAGGGCCCAGTTGGAATGGCTGCTGGAGTCCAGCCGGTACGACGTACCCTGACCGGCCGCCCCCGGGCGGATCCGTCCGGGGGCCCGCCGAGCCCGCACCCCCGGTCCCGGCTCATCCTCGCGCCTCCGCCCCTCCTTCCCCCGGCGCGAGGACCTCCGGTTTCCGCCGGGGGGCCGACGACCCGCGGGCGTCGTACGGCGCCCAACGGCTTTGAGCACTCGTTGATTGAATTGCGGTCTGCGCCGGTTAAGGTCCTTTTAAGCACGAAATGAAGGGCCGAAACCATCATGCGCGGGCTGTACCGTGTGGTCCCGACGGTGACGCCCGTCCAGAGCAGGGTGGTGGCGGTGCTCACCGCCACCGCGTCCGTGGCGATGGTGTGCGTCAACGTCTGGGTCACGGCGCGGCTCCCGCAGCCCTCCTACACACCGCTGCCGTTCGCGCCCGAGGACGTGGCAGGCGTCGCGTTCCCCATCCTCGGCGCGCTGCTGGTGTTCCAGCGGCCCCGGCTCGTCATCGGCTGGCTGCTCTGCCTGGGCGGACTGTGCTCCGCGCTGAACAGTCTCACGGTGAACCTCGCGCTCCTTGACGCGGGGCACCGACTGCTCCCTCAGGAGGCGGTCCGGACGGTCGCCGGGGTGAGCTGGAAGCTGGCCATCCTCTTCCTGGTCGTGCTGCTGCCGCTGCTCTATCCGGACGGGAGACCGCCGTCGCCGCGCTGGCGGGCGCTGGTGTGGGTCTCCGTCGCCGTCCTGTGCGCCGACGTGTTCCTCATGGACCTCATGTCTCTCGACGGGCAGCGGTACACGAGTTCCGACCCCCACCCGCTGCGGTTCTCGCTGGACATGCTCACCAACGCGATCATGATCCTCGCCTTCGCCTCGCTCGCCGCGAGGTTCCGGCGGGCCGGCCGCGAGGAGCGCCGGCAGATCCTCTGGACGCTGATAGCGCTCGCCACCGTCATCGTCCCCTGGGTGATCGGCAATCCGGTGTGGTGGCTCACGTCGTTCACGATCCCGCTCGTCCCGGTCGCGATCACCTTCTCGGTGCTGCGGCACCGCCTCTACGGGATCGACACGCTCATCACCAGGACGCTGGTCGGCGCGGGCCTCGTCGGCGTGATCGGCGGGGTCTACGTGGCGGTGGGCACCGCCTCCAGCCTGTTCCTGTCGGATGTGGACCGGATCGGCGGCCTGGTCGCCGCGCTCTGCGCGGGGGTGTTCTTCCATCCGATGCGGCGTCTGCTCCAGCGTGGCGCCGACCGCCTCCTGTACGGCGGCAGGGGCGACCCGGTGGCGCTGGCCGCCGGACTCGGCCGCAGGCTCCAGCGCATCGACCCCGAGGCCGGCCTGGCAGCGGCCCTGGACGTGCTGCGCGACGGCCTGGCGGTCACCGGCGCCGGCGTGCGCTTCCAGGGCGGCTGGCCCGAGGAGGTGACGGTGGGGACGCTGGAGGAGGTGACGCGCGACATCCGGCTGGTCTGGCACGGCGAACCCGTCGGGCGTCTGCTCATCGGCCCGCCGGGGGCCCGGCGCCTGCCCGCCGCGCACAACGAACGGGTCATCGCAGCGCTCACGCCGTACGTGGCCGACGCGGCCCACGCGGTCCGGCTGGTCGGCGCGCTGCGGCGCTCCCGGGAGCGCATCGTCACCACCCGCGAGGAGGAGCGCCGCCGCCTCCGCCGCGACCTGCACGACGGTCTCGGCCAGTCGCTCAGTGGGATGGCGATGTCCATCAACGCGGCCAGGCTCTCCCTGCGCGCCTCCCCCGAGACGGCCGAACGCATGCTCGGCGAGCTGCGCTCCGGCATGGACAGCGTCACCGGCGACATCAGACACCTGGTGTACGGCCTGCGCCCGCCCGCGCTGGACGATCTCGGCCTGGCCGGGGCCGTGGCGGAGATGGCGGGCCCCGGCGTCACCGTCGAGGTGAGGGGCGAGCTGCCGGGACTGCCCGCCGCGACCGAGGTCGCCGCGTACCGCATCGTGCAGGAGGCGCTGACCAACGCGCGCAGGCACGCGGGGGCCGCGACGGTGCGGGTGTCGCTGGAGCGGGGCGAGGACGACCTGAGCGTCCGGGTGCGCGACGACGGGATCGGCCTGCCCTCCGGACGCCGTTCGGGGGTCGGGCTGGCCTCGATGCGCGAGCGCGCCGCCGAACTGGGCGGGACATGCGTGATCACAACGCCCCCCGAGGGGGGAACCGTGGTCGAAGCGATACTTCCGGTGAACTTGAATGTGGAGATCTGACCACGGATGATTTCTTACGGCCTGCGAACGATGGTGAGTATTGCTCTATGAGGTTGGTCCAGGTAGCCCTACCCTTACGCCTGCAATGCTGACATTTCGTGCTCTCGGACCGTTCCAAGCGCGTCACGGCGAGACGTCACTCGACCTCGGAGGCCAGCGCCAGATGGCGGTGCTGGCCCGGCTCCTCGTGGCCGGGGGCCGTGCCGTTCCCGTGACCATGCTCATCGACGAGCTGTGGCCCGGCGAGCCTCCCGCCCAGGCCCTGTCGACCATCCAGGGATACGTGTCGCGGCTGCGGCGTGCCCTGGAGCCCGGCCGCGCACCCCGCGAGGAGGCCGAGGTCCTGGTCTCCGCCCCGCCGGGGTACGCGCTGCGCGCCTCGCCGGGCCAGGTGGACGCCTGGAGTTTCGAGAGCGCGGTCAAGACGAGCGGCGAGCCCGCCGAGGTGTGGGAGCGCCTGGATACCGCCCTCGCGCTCTGGCGCGGCCCGGCCCTGGCCGAGTTCTCCGACCTGCCCTGGGCCGTGAGCGAGGCCGGCAGGTTGGAGGAGCTGCGGCTGATCGCGGTCGAGCGCCGCGCCGACGCGGGACTCCTCCTGGGACACTCCGGCGCCCTGGTCGCCGACCTGGAGGCACACGCCTCGGCGCACCCGCTGCGTGAGGAGGCCTGGCGGCTGCTCGCGCTGGCCCTGTACCGCAACGGCAGGCAGGGGGACGCGCTGGGAGCGCTGCGGCGTGCCAGGGCGCTGCTCCGCGACGAGCTCGGCCTCGACCTGGGCGCCCCCCTGCAGCGCCTGGAGTCCGACATGCTGGCCCAGGCCGTCCACCTCGACCCGCCCGCCGAGGTCGTGCGGACCGCGAAGCCCGCCGTGGAACGGGGACCGGCACTGCCGGGGCTGCGGGTCGTCGTGGTGGACGACCAGGCGCTGGTCCGCACCGGCCTGCGCGTGGTGCTCGACAGCGAGCCCGGCTTCGAGCTGGTCGGGGAGGCCGAGAACGGCGAGCAGGCGATCGCGGTCGTCAAGGAGACCTCTCCCGACCTGGTGCTGATGGACATCCAGATGCCCAGGCTGGACGGGCTGACCGCAGCGCGGAGGATCCTGACCGACGAGGCGCCGCCGAAGGTCATCATGATGACCACCTTCGGCACGGACGACAACCTCTACGCGGCGCTGCGGGCCGGGGTGAGCGGATTCGTCCTCAAGACGTCGGCTCCCGAGCAGTTCATCACCGCGATGCGGGCCGCGCAGGCCGGTGACGCGCTGATCGACCCCGCCGTCACCACCCGCCTGATCGCGGCCTTCGCCGGCCGCACCGACCCGTCGGCACCGCCCGGCCTCGCCGGGCTCGGCGACGCGGAACTCGACCTGATGAAGCTGGTCGCCCGAGGACTGACCAACCGGCAGATCGCGGCGACCCTCGCGGTCCCCGAGGGGTCGGTCTCGCGGTCGGTGCTCAGGCTGCTCGACCACCTCGGGCTGTTCGACCGTGCCCAACTCGTCGTCACGGCGTACGAGTCCGGGCTGGTCAACCCCGGCGACGTGGGCAGATAGGGATGCGTCCGCGGCCGCGCGACCGGAGCCGGACGCTCGACGGCGCCGACGGTGTGCCCAGGCCTGTCGTGGACGCGGTCACCGTGACCGAGGACGCCTCCGCCTGGCCCGCCGTCTCGCCGGTGCGCGCTCTGCTGCGCTCCCCGGCGCGGCTCGCCGCCGTCTCGGCGGCGCTTCTCTCGGTGGGGCTCACCGTCGTCGGCCTCGTGCTCCGTCTCGACCTGCCGCCCGGCTGGCGACCGCAGGTGCCCGCCACTCCCGACCTCGCGGCGGGGCTGACGTTCCCCGTGGTGGGCGCATTCCTGCTGGCACACCGCTCGCGCCCGGTCACGGCGTGGCTGATGTGCGTGGGCGGCCTGATGTGCGCCGTCAACGCGTTCTCCGAGGCGGCGATGTTCACCTTCGCCGCGGCGGGCGAGATGGAGTCCGCCGGCTACCTCCGCCTGAGCATGGTCACGGGGAAGGTTGTCGGCGGGTTCCTGCTCGCGATCCTGCTCCCGCTGTACTCCCCGGACGGCCGGCTGCCCTCGCGGCGGTGGTGGCCGCTGGTGGCGGCCGGCATGGTCGTGTTCACGGCGAACCTGCTGCTGAACCTCACCCGCCCCGACCCCGACCCCGCGCTCTACCCCTGGCCCGAGATCATTCCCAACCCGCTCGTGCTGGGCCTCCTCGCCCCGTACAACCTTGCTGCGCGCGAGCTGGTCGCCGTCCTGGTCTCGGCGCTCGCGGTCCTCGCGCTGGTCTCCATGGTGCTGCGCTTCCGGCGGGCGGGCCCGGAGTTGCGCCGCCAGATCGCCTGGCCGATCTTCGCGTTCGCCGTCTACGTCGCCTTCCTGCTCGCCGGCCCCGACTGGTGGCTGGCCGGGACGATCTGGACCGGGCTCATCCCGGGGGCCATCGTCTTCTCGGTGCTGCGCTACCGGCTCTACGGCATCGACACGGTGGTCAGCCGCGCCTTCGTCGCCGCCGGGCTGATCGCCGCGGTCAGCGCCATGTACGCGGTCGGCGCGGTCGCCGGGCTGGCGCTGTCGGGATACGACCGGATCGGCGGCCTGATCGCGGCCCTGCTCGCCGGGGTCGTCTTCCATCCGCTCCGGCACAGGCTCAGGCGCCTGGTCGACCGGCTCATGTACGGCACGCACGGCGACCCGCGGGCGCTCGCCGCGCTGCTGGCCAGGGAGGTCCGCGAGACCGAGCCCGCCAACGCGCTCGCCGCCGTCGCAGCCGTGATCAAGGACGGGCTGAGCGTCACCGGTGTCGCCGTCGAGGTCTACGGGCCCGGCTCCAGGCAGGTCCAGGTCGGTCTGCTGGGCCCTGAGCCGCGCGAGGTGCCGCTGGTCTGGCACGGCGAGCCGGTCGGGCGACTGCTGCTCGGCGCCCCGGGCCCTCGCAGGTTCGCCGCCGCGCACAACGACCGCCTGGTCGCGGTGGCGGTCCCGTACGTCGCCGACGTGGCGCACGCCGTACGGATGACCGCCGACCTGCAGCGTTCCCGGGAACGCATCCTCACCGCCCGTGAGGAGGAGCGCCGCCGCCTGCGCAGGGACCTGCACGACGGGCTCGGCCACGCGCTGACCGAGATGGCCATGTCGATCAACATGGCCAGGATCAGCCTGCGCACCGCTCCCGCCTCGGCGGACAGGCTCCTGCTCGAACTGCGAAGCGGCATGGACGCGGTCAGCCAGGAGATCAGGGAACTGGTGTACGGCCTGCGCCCGCCCACCCTCGACGAGCTCGGCCTGGCGGGGGCCGTGCGTGCGCTCGCGCAGGAAGGCAGGCCACGGGTCGCGGTGGAGATCGAGGGCGACCTGTCGGATCTGCCCGCGGCGGCCGAGGTGGCCGCGTACCGCATCGCGCAGGAAGGACTCACCAACATCCGCAAGCACGCGGGGGCCAGTTCGGCGGTGATCTCGCTGCGGCGCGGGGAGTCGCTCGTGGTCCGTGTCCAGGACGACGGGAGCGGGTTGCCCTCGGGACCTCGCTCGGGGGTGGGACTGCTGTCCATGCGCGAGCGGGCCGCCGAGCTGGGCGGCACCTGCGTGATCGAGTCGGCGCCCGAGGGCGGAACGGTCGTGGAGGCCGTGCTGCCGATCCCCTCGACTCCGATCGCGGCGGGCCGCGTGTAAACCTTTTCGCCTTCTCGGGGCTCTAACCAGCCGTTGAGGAATTCACCCGAGGAGATCCCCTTGAAGCACTGGGCCCTGGCCACCGGCGTCGCACTCGCCCTGACGGCCGTCGTCACCACTCCTGCCCTCGCCGAGGGCACCGAGGGCTTCGGGGCGGCGGCCGGATCCTTTGGTGAGACCGGAGGAACGGCTGGAGGCCCTGGGGGAACGGCCCAATCCACCGGGAACATCGACGCTGCGGCCGAGTCCACCGGAGGCACCGCGCCCAGGGCGATCTCGAACGCGACCGCGGCCCCGGTCTCGGGCGCCGTCTACTTCCGCCACGGGGGAAGCGGAGTCGAGGTGCTGACGTACCGGGGAGGCCGGAGCAGCGGCGGCCTGACCGCCGGCGCCGGCGCCTTCGCCGGCCAGTTCGCGGTCGCGCCCGACGGCCGGAGGATCGCCTGGATCGACGACAAGAACAGGTTGCGCGTCACATCGGCCAACGGACCCCGCACGGGCACGGTGATCGCCAAGAACGCCGCCTTCGGCGGCCCGTGTCTCACCCCCGCCTGGTCTGCCGACGGCAAGCGGATCGCCTACCCGGTGAAGGGCAATGGCGAGGCGATGACGGTCGCCGTGATCGGCCCCGACGGCAGGGGCCGGTTCAACGCCGGGAAGACCTCCGGCCCCTGCCATCTGACCTGGTCGGCCGACGGCAGGACCCTCGCCGGGTACGCGGGCGACACGGACGGCGTCCACCTCCTGGACACCAGGCGGCGGATCTCCAGCCGCGCCCCGGGTGTCAGGCTCGCCAACCACGTGGAGAGCCTGTCACCCGACGGCCGCAGGGTGGTGGTCAACGCCATCGGCGCGAACGCCCCGGGTGGCGACGGCTCCTGGCCCCTGTCGTTCACCCCGTCGATCTACGACACCAGGACCGGCGCGAAGGTCGCCATCCCGGTCAAGGGGCGGCTGCTGGGCGCGCGCTATCTGCGCGACGGACGTCTGGCGGTCCGCGTCAAGGGCACGGCCGCCAACACGATCGTGGTCCTCTCCCGCTCGGGCAAGGAGATCCAGCGGGTGGCCGAGCCCGCATGGGCGAAGAACCTCGGACTGCTCTGGCTCCTCGGCTGACAGGTCCCCTGCGGCGTCTTCCCCGTGGCGTCACGAATGACACCCGGATCTCATCGCGTCTTTTCGGCTCACAAGTCGATTAATGCCTACATGCATTAAGAAATCACATTCCCCGGAAAGTTGCCACAGTAAATAAAAGCCAGGCAAAATCAGCCCCCTCTTAACTTACTCCGAAAATAAGGAAATGAGAGCTCGGGTCCTTTGGTCCGATACGGCTTACCTATATGTTTCCCCCTAGATCATGGCCGTGGGCGGACTCCGCCCACGGCCCGAACAAAAGGGGAAAACCATGTACGGCAAGCGGCAGCTGATGGTGATCGGCCCAACGCTTCTCGCGGCACTCGCCCTCGGACCTGTCTCGTTCTCCTATGCCTCGCCCGCGCCGGACCCCGAGCAGGCCGTGACGGTGAACACCGCGCAGAACGAGACCATGACGGACCCGATCACATCAGCGGAAACATCGGATTCGGCGGCCTTGACGGATTCCGCGGATTCCGCGGATTCCGGGGAATCCGCGGAAGACCCGAACGACTACTGGCGGGGATACAGGAACGGTTACCGGGCCGCCGCACAGGACTGTCGCAGGACCAGGTCGCGGAGCTACGGCGGGCCGCCCAGCGACTACGACAGGGGCTGGTTGGACGGCTACGACGCCGGATACGCCCGCTTCTGCTGGTCGACGAACTGAGAACGCCGTCACCGACGGACGGCGTCACGGCTCTCGACCGTGATCGGCAGGCACCGCCGCGCTCAAGGCGAAGCGAGGCGAGCACGGGCGTGACGGTCCGGGTGATCCCGCGACCTTGCTGACCTTCCTCATCCCGGTGATCCCATTGGTCCCGGCGCGATCCGGGCGATCCTGGCGATCCCTGGAAAGACAGGAACGGCCGGTCGCGAAACCCGGTGGAAGGCCTCGCCCGGCGGGTCCGAATGTTCGTCGAACGTCCGTGGAGGTCACGGAGTCGCGAACGACCTCGCCGAAAGCCCACCGGGCGTCGGCGAGGCCGGCGCCGGAGGAACGCGGGACGGTCCCACGGCGGAGGTCCGCGCTCATTCACCGGTCACCGAGGAGGGATCACCCAAAGGGCACCTTCCTGGTACGCCCTCATAGGATGGCCACGTGGCTCAACTCCGTATCGCCCTGGCCCAGACCAATCCCGCTGTCGGCGACCTGGCCGCCAACACGGACAAGCTCGTCGAGTGGACCCGCCGCGCCGCAGACCGAGGCGCGCACCTGGTCGTCTTCACCGAGATGTTCCTGACCGGATATCCCGTCGAGGACCTCGTGTTGCGCACCTCGTTCGTGGAGGCGTCGATCGCCGCGATCGAGGAGGCCGCGCGACGACTGGCGAAGGCGGGACTCGGCGAGATCCCCGTGGTGGTCGGCTACGTGGACCGCGCGAGGCTCGCCCCGCGCGTCGGCCAGCCCAAGGGCGCCCCGCTCGACGCGGCCGCGCTGCTGCACCGGGGCCGGGTGGTCGTCAAGACCGCCAAGCACCACCTGCCGAACTACGGCGTCTTCGACGAGTTCCGCTACTTCGTCCGCGGCGACCGGCTGCCGATCTTCCGGCTGCACGGTGTCGACGTGGCGATCGCGGTCTGCGAGGACCTCTGGCAGGAGGGCGGTCCCGTCGCGGTGGTGGCCGAGGCCGGAGCCGGGCTGCTGGTGGTGCCGAACGCCTCCCCGTACGAGAAGGAGAAGGACGACGTACGCCTGGAGCTGGTGGCCAGGCGCGCCCGCGAGGCCGGATGCGCCCTCGCCTACGTCAACCAGGTCGGCGGCCAGGACGAGCTGGTCTTCGACGGAGACTCACTGGTCGTCTCCGCCTCCGGCGAACTGGTCGCGCGCGCGGCGCGATTCTCCGAGGAACTGCTGGTCACGGACCTGGAGCTGCCCGACGCCAGGTACGGAGGACTCGGCACCTTCCAGACGGACGCCGAGGACGGCACCGTGATCACGGTGGATCGGCTTGAGCTGTCGGCCCGCCCCGTCGAGCCGTACCAGCCGCAGCCCCCCACGATCGCCGAGCAGCTCGACGACACCGCCGAGGTCTACTCCGCGCTCGTCCTCGCGGTCCGCGACTACGTCGCCAAGAACGGCTTCCAGTCGGTGATCCTCGGTCTGTCCGGCGGCATCGACTCGGCGCTCACCGCCACGATCGCCTCCGACGCCGTCGGCCCCGACCGGGTGCACGTGGTGCTGATGCCCTCCCGCTACTCCTCCGACCACTCGGTGAGCGACGCCCAGGAGCTGGTCGACCGGCAGGGGATCAACGCCACGACCGTGCCGATCGCCGAGATCGTGAGCGGCTTCGAGAAGGAGATCGAGCTCACCGGCCTGGCCTCGGAGAACCTTCAGGCCCGGGTGCGCGGCATGATCCTGATGGGCCTGTCCAACGAGCACGGCCACCTCGTCCTCACCACCGGCAACAAGAGCGAGCTCGCCACCGGTTACTCCACCCTCTACGGCGACTCCGCGGGCGGCTTCGCCCCCATCAAGGACGTGCTCAAGACCTTCGTCTGGGAGCTGTCGCGCTGGCGCAACGCCCAGGCGGGCCGGTCGGGCGAGTTCCTGCACCCCTTCACGGTGCCGCCGATTCCGGAGAGCTCGATCGAGAAGGAGCCCAGCGCGGAGCTCCGCCCCGACCAGCGCGACACCGACTCCCTGCCGGAGTACGGGATCCTGGACCGGCTGCTGGACGACTACGTCGAAAAGGACATGGGCTCCGCCGAGCTCGTCGCCGCCGGACACGACCCGGCCCTGGTCGCCAGGGTGATCCGCCTGGTCGACCTGGCCGAGTACAAGCGCCGCCAGTATCCCCCGGGTCCGAAGATCACCCCCAAGAACTTCGGCCGCGACCGCCGCCTCCCCATCACCAACCGCTGGCGCGAGCCCACCGTCTGACACCCGGGCAAGGGCCCTGTGGGAACACCGCGGGAAAACCGTGCGCGGCCCGTACCCGTGCGCGGCCCGTACGGGAACCCTCAGGGGCCGAGGCCCGCCAGGAGGTGGTCGACGATCCGTTCGGCCAGGTCGGAGGAACCTGCGGCCTCGCCGCCCCCCTCGGTGCGGACGTACCACATGACGGTGCCGACCAGGTTCGCCATCGCGATGGGGACGTCGAGGTCGGCCCGCAGTTCGCCGGTGGCGACGCCGCGTCGCAGCAGGGCGGCGATCGCCGCCCTGCGCGGCTCGATGGTCGCCCGGTGGATGCGCTCCACCAGGCGGGGGTGCCGTTCGGCCTCGTTCATCGCGATGTTCATCACGCAGCGGTTGCGCGCGTCGCACGCGTCGCGCAGCATCACCCGCGCGTAGACGATGAGATCGTCTCGGACCGAGACGCCCGCGAGCGGAGGCAGCGGCGTCTTGAGGGTCGACAGCGCGTCGACGAGCAGATCTTCCTTGTTCGACCATCGCCGGTAGATCGTGGTCTTGCCGACCCCCGCGCGGGCGGCGATCGCCTCGATCGACAGCTCGGAGAGGCCGACGCTCTCCCCGACCAGGTCGAGGGTCGCGTCGATGATGGCCTTCTCTGCCCTGGCGCTGCGGGGACGGCCCGCGGGGCGGGGCGTCTGAGCTCCGGCTGCCTGAAACTCGTCGGTGGTCGTCATGGCGTCTCTACACTACCGCCGGTTCCTTCTCAGGGCTGATCGCGTCGGGAACGGCGGCCCCGGAGGACTTGCCGGGCAGCCACCTGAACACCACCAGGGCTCCGAGCAGCGCGATGACCGCGGAGACGAGGGCGGTGACGTGCATGCCCTCGATGAAGGCGAGCTTGGCCGGTTCGATGAGCGCCGCGCCCTGGGCGCCGAGGCCCTGGGCCACGCCGAGCGTGCCGGTCAGGGACTCGCCCGCGATGTGCTTGAGCTGATCGGGCAGACCGGTCAGGGCCGGGGCGATCTGGTCGCGGTAGGTGGCCGAGAGCAGCGAGCCGAGGAGCGCGACACCGAGCGCACCGGCCACCTGGCGGACGGTGTTGCTCATGGCCGAGCCGACGCCGGCCTTCTCCCTGGGGAGCGCCTCCATGATCGCGGTGGTCGCCGGAGGCATGATGTTCGCCATCGCCGCACCCTGGACGAAGAACACGATCTCCAGCAGGACGATCGGGGTGTGCTGGTCCATCAGCGCGTACGAGGCGAGCGCGCCGGCCACGACGACCATGCTGACGGTGGCGCTCAGCTTGCCGCCGAAGCGGGCGGCCATCTGCTGGCTCAGCGGGGCGAAGATGAGCTGCGCGGCGGCGAAGGGGATCATCAGGGCGCCCGCCTGCAATGCGCTGAAGCCCAGCACGATCTGCAGGTAGAAGACCAGGAAGAACATCGCGCCCATCATCGCGAAGAACACGATGCCGATCATGCCGACCGCGGTGGCGAAGCGCGGGTCGCGGAAGTAGCCGACGTCGAAGGCCGGGTGGTCGATGCGGCGCTCGTACCAGACGAAGGCGGCGAGCACGAGGATGCCGAGGATCGTCGGGACGAGCACCTCGGCGCTGGCGATCGTGGCCAGTTCCCCGCCCCGGATGATGCCGTAGGTGACGGCGACGAGGCCGACGATGGAGAGGACCACGCCGATCGGGTCGAGCCTGGAGGGCTTGGGGTCACGCGACTCGGGCACCACCAGGCTGATGAGCACCATGCTGACCAGCACGATCGGCAGGTTGATCAGGAAGACCGAGCCCCACCAGAAGTGCTCGATGAGCAGACCACCGGTGATCGGGCCGATCGCCACGGCCAGGCCCACCCCGCCGGCCCAGATCCCGATCGCCTTGCCGCGCTCCCGTGGGGGAAAGACGTTGGAGATGATCGCCAGCGTGGCCGGCATGATCGCGGCTCCGCCGATGCCCATGAACGCGCGGGCGACGATCAGCTGCATGGGGTCCTGAGCGTAGGCGCTGGCCAGCGAGGCGAGCCCGAAGAGGACCATGCCGACCATGAGCATGCGCTTGCGTCCGGTGCGGTCGCCGATCACCCCGAAGGTGAACAGCAGGCCCGCGAACACGAGCGTGTAGGAGTTGATCGCCCATTCCAGCTGACTCTGGGTGGCACCCAGACCTGCCACGGGGTCCGCGATCGTCTTCAGTGCGACGTTGAGGATGGTGTTGTCGATCACGACCGCGAGGAGGCTGAAGACCAGCACCCCAAGGATCTGCCACCGCCGCGGGTGGCCGAGCTGTTGTTCCACGAAAGGCCCCGTATTCGATACGCTTGAGTTTCGAAACACCACCGTAGCGCTGGCTTTTACGATACGCAACCGTATCGTTTCGTATTTATCGTGAAATGTCCTGACCAAGGTCAGGCGGCCATCGGGACGGGCTTCTCGACCACGGCCGCGGTGCGCCGCCAGAACGGCAGCGCGACCAGCACCATCACCACACCGACCAGCCCGGCGGCGGCGAAGGCCCAGCCGGGACCGGAACCGTCGATGATCACGCCCGCGATGGGCGCCGCGGCGCCCCCGCCGAGCAGCAGCGCCGTGCCGTGCAGGCCCATCGCCTCACCCCGGGCCCCGACGGGCACCCAGCGGCTCACGGCCTCGATCGTGGAGGAGAGCGCGGGGGCGCACAGCACCCCGGCGGGCAGCAGGGCGAGGACCAGCCAGTGCCAGTCGCCGCCGACCAGCCCGACGGGGATGGTGAGGGCGCCCATGGCACCGATCAGGACCAGTGGCGACACCCCTCGGGGCAGCATGCCGTACACGAAGCCGCCTATCAGCGAGTAGGCGCACCACAGGCCGATCGCCAGCCCGATCCACGCGGTGTCGCCGCCCCGCTGCATCGTCGCGACCAGGGAGAGCTCGGTGGCGGCGAGCACGAAGGTCGCCGCGGCGACCGTGCCGAGCAGCCCGAGCATGCCCGGGGTGAGCCACCGGCGCCGAGGGATCCTCCCCTGCGGCTTCCGGAGCTCCTCGTCCGAGCGGACGGGCGGGTTCAGCACGATCAGCGTCGCCCCCGAGACGACCAGACCCGCCGCGACGATGCCCATGGTGGGCATGCTGCCGAGGAGGGTCACCCCCGCGACCGCCAGAGCCGGACCTGTCATGTAGGAGACTTCAACGATCATGGAGTCGAGGGAGAAACCCATCCTGCGCTGGTCGACCGGGACCAGCGCCGCGAGACACTGCCTGATCACGCTGAACACCGGGAGGCTGAGCAGGCCCGCGGGCACCGAGGCCGCGAGCAGCAGGGGGAACGGCATCGCCCACGCGGTGGACCAGAAGGCGAGCTGGGCGAGTGTGGTCACCACCAGCACCGGGCGCAGACCATGACTGTCGACGAACCTTCCGGCCAGCGGAGAGCCGACCGCCATCCCCACCGTGCTCGCCATCGTCACCAGACCCGCCGCGGCGAACCCGAGGCCGAGCCCACTGGGATCGACGACGTGCATCGTCAGCGTGATGGCGATCGCGGTCGAGGGGATGCGGGCGACCATCCCGACCAACAGCAACGACCGCACGCCCGGAATCGCCAGCAGGCGACGGTAAGGTTCGAAAGCCATTGTGATTACTTACCTCCGCGAGCATTGTGCCGCACACCCCCGACACTTCCGCCACCGGATTACCGCGCCCACACCCTCGAAGGGCGCGGCGTATCACCCCGGTCTCCCTCATGTACGCCGCACATCACCCCGACAACCCCAAAAAAACACAATCCGTCACGGCAAATAACAATATGTCACAGGATCAACCGTACGAACGTGTTGTACTCCACCCATATCTCTCCGGATTACCAGGCCGATCGGGGCTGTTGCACCTGTCGTACGCGTGCAATCATCGGAACCGTCCGGGGACGCCACAGGGGCGCCTCGAGACTTCATTGGAGGGTCCCATGTCCTCTTCCGTCCCCAACCGGCCGACCTCCCTCTACGGCGGCCAGGCTGGACGAAGGATCACCGTGCGCGACGTCGCCGCCGCCAAGGAGCGCGGCGAGCGATGGCCGATGGTCACCGCGTACGACGCCATGACCGCCAGGGTCTTCGACGAGGCCGGCATCCCCGTCCTGCTCGTCGGCGACTCGGCCGCCATGGTCGTGTACGGGTACGACTCGACGCTGCCCGTCTCGGTGGACGACCTCATGCCCCTGACGGCGGCCGTGGTCCGCGGCTCCTCCCGGGCGATGGTCGTGGCCGACCTGCCGTTCGGCTCCTACCAGTCCTCCCCCCAGCAGGCCCTGGAGACGGCCGCCCGCTTCATGAAGGAGGCGGGAGCCCACGCCGTCAAGCTTGAGGGCGGGCGGCGGGTGCTCCCTCAGGTCGAGGCCCTGGTCTCGGCCGGCATCCCGGTGATGGCCCACCTGGGTCTGACCCCCCAGTCGGTGAACACCCTCGGCGGTTACCGCGTACAGGGCCGCGGCCAGTCGGGCGACGAGCTGATGGCCGACGCCAAGGACCTGGAGTACGCCGGCGCGTTCTCCGTGGTCCTGGAATGCGTGCCCACGGACCTGGCCGAGCGGGTCACCGCGTCCCTGTCGATCCCCACGATCGGCATCGGTGCCGGGCCCGGCACCGACGCGCAGGTCCTCGTCTGGCAGGACCTGATGGGCCTGACCCCGAGCCCCGCCAAGTTCGTCAAGAAGTACTTCGACCTCGCCCACGAGATGGACAGGGCGGTGCGCAGCTTCGCCGACGAGGTGTCGACCGGCGCCTTCCCCACCGCCGAGCACAGCTACCGCTGACGGTCCCCGGACACCGCGCGGCCCGGTGACCGTGTCACCGGGGTCACCGGGGTCACCGGGGTTACCGAGCCGCCTCGGCCATCCCGAGGCGGCTCCCCCGCGTGGTCCACGCGGCCGCGTGCGAGGGATCAGACGAGTGTGGCGGGATCGGTGTTGGCGCCGCACACGATGACGGCCACCCGCTCGCCGGGGGCCGGGGTGTGGACGCCGGACAGCAGGGCCGCGTACGCCGCGGCTCCCGCGTGCTCGGCGGCGATCCGGTGGCTCCGCCACAGCTCGCGCCGCGCCTCGACGATGGCCTCGTCGGAGACGAGGAGGCTCCGCACCCCCGCCGCGCTCGTGATCTCGTAGGCGATCTCGCCCGCCCGGCTCGCGCCCAGGGCGTCGGCCCCCACCCCGGAGACCTCGACGCCGACCGGCCCGCCCGCCTCCAGCGCCCGGTGCAGGGTCGGGATGAGCTCGGGCTCGACGGTGATCACGCGGGCGCGGCCACCGAGTGCGACGGTGACACCGGCGACGAGCCCGCCGCCTCCGACCGCGACGATCACCGTGTCGACTCCCCCGATCTGCTCCAGGACCTCCAGGCCCACCGTGCCCTGTCCCGCGACCACCTCGGCCTGGTCGTAGGCGTGGATGTCCAGGGCACCTGTCTCGGCCGCGCGCTTGACCGACGCCTCGTACGCCTCGGCGTAGACATCGCCGATCTGGGTCACCCGCGCGCCGAGCGCGCGCAGCCCGGCGACCTTCACCGGACTGGAGACCGTCGGCACGAACACCTCCGCCCGGACGCCGAGGCTGCGTGCCACGTACGCCACCGCCAGGCCGTGGTTGCCCCCGCTCGCCGCGATCAGCCCGGCCTCGGGGATCTCTCCGCAGGCCAGAGCGCGGTTGAAGCCTCCCCGCGTCTTGAACGACCCCGAATGCTGCAACCCCTCCAGCTTCAGGAACAACCCCGGTGACACCTCGACCACCGGCGTGCGCAGGACATGTCCCGCGATGCGCTCGGCGGCCCGTTCCACATCCTCGATCGACACCCTCATGCGTGCTCCCTCCCGGAAACGATCAGGAAGCGGCCCCGTGCCGCGGTGCGGGAGTCACCGATGATCGGGTTTCCCGCGGTTTCAGGCAAGAGCCTGCTCGAAGTCGGCCCACAGGTCCTCGACGTGCTCGATGCCGACCGCCACCCGCACGGTACCCTCTCCGATCCCGTGTCTGGCGAGTTCCTCTGCCGTGAGGGAGAGGTGGGAGGTCGTCGCGGGATGCAGGATGAGCGTCTCGACGCCGCCGAGGGACGGGGCGAGCAGGGCCAGCTTCACCGAACTCATGAACCGCTCCCCCGCCTCCCGCCCGCCGGCCAGGTCGAAGGAGAAGACTCCCCCGAAGTCCGGCAGGAGCTTGGCCGCCAGCTCGTAGGAGGGGTGGGAGGGCAGTCCCGGCCAGTGCACGACGGAGACGGCGGGGTGGGCGTTCAGGCGGTTGGCCAGCTCGCGGGCGTTGGAGCAGTGGCGCTCCATCCGCAGCGGCAGTGTCTGGATGCCGCGCAGGGTGAGCCAGGCGGCGAACGGGTCCGCGCTGGCGCCCAGCTTGACGTTGAAGGCCCACACCTTGCGGTACAGCTCGTCGGAGGCGAAGACGGCGATCCCGCCGAGCACGTCGGTGTGGCCGCTCAGGTACTTCGTCGTGGAGTGCACCACGATGTCGGCGCCGTGCTCTATCGGCCTGCACAGGATCGGGGAGGCGAAGGTGTTGTCGACCACGGAGATCAGTCCGGCCTCGCGGGCCGCGGCGCACATGCCCGGCAGGTCGGCGACCTGGGTCACCGGGTTGGCGATGGTCTCCAGATAGACGAGCCTCGTCTCGGGCCTCACGGCCGCGCGCAGCGCCGCCGGGTCGTCCTCGGGCACGTAGGAGACCTCGATCTGGAACCGCCCCACCAGGTCGTTGATCATCCCGGCGGTGCCGCCGTAGAGCGGCTTCTGCGCGATCAGGTGGTCGCCGGGCTTCAGCAGCCCGAGCAGTACGGAGTTGATCGCGCCCATCCCGGAGCCGGTGGCCACGGCGCCGACGCCGCCCTCCAGTCCGGCGACGGCCTCCTCAAGGGAGCGGACCGTCGGGTTCGACAGTCGCCCGTAGACGAAGGCTCCGTCCGGGCGGCCCATCCCGTCGGCGAAAACGGCCGGATCGTCGAAGACGAACCCGGAGGTCTGGTAGAGCGGCACCGCGATGGGACGGCTGCCGTTCAGAGGCGGCTGGGGCAGGTGGACGGTACGGGTCTCCGGACGAAAATCAGTCATGCGCCCCTCCGGACGAGAATCAGTCATGCGTCAAGAATGTCCGGCCAACGAGCTACTTGTCAGATCCAATCAGGCAAGATTGGCCCGGTTTGAGGGTCGGATCCCGCCAAGCGACCGCCGGACGAAGCCATGAATCCCGTACCGCCCCCAGCCCCGCGATCATGGGCGGGGCCGCTCCGTCAGACGTCGGTGATGCGCAGACCCGCGTGAGCCTTGTAGCGGCGGTTGATCGAGATGAGGTTCGCGGTCAGCGCCTCGACCTGGTGGGCGTTGCGCAGACGGCCCGCGTACACGCCGCGCACTCCGGGAATCCGGCCCGCCAGCGCCTGGACGGTCTCGGTGGCCTCGCGGTCGTCACCCACCACGAGCACGTCCAGGGTGATCTCCTCGACCTCGGGATCCAGCAGCAGGACCGCCGAGACGTGGTGGAAGGCGGCGACCACACGGCTGTCGGGCAGGACCGCCGCGGCCTGCTGGGCGGCGCTGCCCTCCTCGACCGGGAGCATGTACGCCCCCTGCTTGTCGAAGCCGAGCGGGTTGACGCAGTCGATGACGATCTTCCCTGCCAGCTCGGAGCGGAGGGACTCCAGCGTGGAGCGGTGCCCGTCCCAGGGAGTGGCCACGATCACCACGTCGGCCTCCGCCGCCACGGCCGGGTTGTCCGCGCCACGCACCGAGCCACGCACCGATCCGCCGATGCTCTCCGCCGCCGCCTGAGCCCGTTCCGCGCTCCGCGAGCCGATCAGCACGGTGTGCCCGGCGAGGGCGAACCGTCGGGCCAGGCCCTTGCCCTGGTCACCGGTCCCGCCCAGGATCCCGATCGAGATCCCGCTCACGTCCGGAATATCAGTGCTCACTCAGCGCTCCTCATCGTCTCCCGGCCACTCAGGACCGGACTCCAGCGACCATATCGCCTGCCCCGATCCTCTCAGGGGCGCGTTTCCAGGATCGGTGCGGGGTCTGTGAGGCACGATGGTGCGGTGACTCCTCCGCTCCCTGAAGGGAGCGGCTTCTCGTTAAGCCGCTTGCGCGACATCGCGAAGGGCAAGCCCTGCCCTGAGGATGTTGGTCGCCGCGTTCACGTCGGCGTGCGCGACGTGTGCGCACCGCTGACAGTGAAACTCGGCCTGGGTGGGGCGGTTCTCCTTCGCGCAGTGCCCGCATCGGGCACAGGTGCGGGAGGTGTTGGCGGGGTTCACCGCGATCAGCTCTCGACCGGCGCTTTCAGCCTTGTGCGACAGGATCGTCAGGAACACCCCCCAGCCCGCGTCCAGAATGCTGCGATTGAGACCGGACTTGGCCGCCACGTTGACGCCGGGCGCCGCCAGCGTGCCGGAGGCCGAGCGGGTCAGGTTCGCGATCCGCAGGTCCTCGTGCACGATCACGTCGTAGCCGCCGACCAGCGCGAGGGCCGCCTTGTGCGCGCCGTCCAAGCGCTGACGGCGGACCTTGGCATGCAGGGCCGCGACCCGCGCCACCGCTTTGCGGCGCCGCGTGGAGCCGCGTTTTTTACGGGCGAGGTCGCGCTGGGCGGCGGCGAGGCGGTCGGCGCAGGCGGCCAGGTGGCGCGGGTTGGCCAGGTGCTCACCCTCGCTGGTGGTGACCAGCGACGCCACCCCCAGATCGATCCCGACAGCAATGCCGGTGGCGGGCAGCGGCTCGGCGGGCACATCGTCACACGACAAGATCACGTACCAGCGCGAGCCCTCCCGCTTGACGCCGATCGTCTTGACGGTGCCACGCACCGGCCGGTGCCGGTGGACGCGGACGTGGCCGACGCCCTGCAGGCGCAGATATGTCGCGGTGGGGTGTTCGGGCTGGGAGTCCCACCGGCAACCGTCGCCGTCTTTCGGCCATTCGACGGTGTTGAGGCGTCCGTTGCCCTTGAAGCGGGGAAAGCCCGGCGTGCGGCCTGCTTTGACGCGGGCGAAGAACGCCGCAAATGCCTTGTCCAGGCGGCGCAGGGTGGCCTGCTGAGAGGAGAACGACCACCGGCCCTGACCGCCCGCGTCGTCGGCGCGGATGTGCTTCAGGTCGGCGGATTGGTCACCGTAGCGGACGCTCACCTTCGCCCTGGCGTAGGCGGTGCGGCGGTGCTCCAGCGCGGCGTTGTACAAGGCACGGTGATCATCCAGGCAGGCGGTCAACGCGGCGCCCTGGCGGGCGGTGGGGCGCAACAGGAACTTCAACGATCTACGCACCACACCACCCCCCTCGCTCGAACCTTTGTTCCCACCGTATCGAATGCCGGAAAGAGGCGACGCGGAATGCGTGAACCCGTCAGGCCACTCCACGCTCGGGTCTTAGCGGTCCTCCCGCTCCCGATTCCCCCGTCGCCTGAAGACGACGGTCCCCTCGGGAGGAACTGATGGACGCCGGGTCGGTGACACTGCTGCGCGAAATCCTCGCCTCGACCGGCTGGGTCGAGCGGACCCGCGAGCTGGGCCTCGCCCTTCGCGCGACGCGCTCCCCCGGCGGGCTGCTGGTGGTCGGCACACCCCAGGAGGAACCCTGGCACCTGACCGCGCACCTGAGTGACGAGGCGAGGTTCTCCGGGCTGCCCCAGCTCGCTCCGACGCTGGTCCGCTGGGCGCCCGCCCCCGAAGCGCCCGCGCACCTGCGGGTCGGGCTGGAGCGGATCGAGCAGGCGGGGCGGGGCGAGACGCTGTTCGTGGTGACCGAGGAACGCGCCCCCGAGGCGCTGCTGGAACGGGTGAGCGACGCCCGCAGGACCGGCACGACGATCCTCGCCCTGGACGGCGGTGACCCGGATCTGGCGGGTCTGGCCCACGACGCGCTGACGGTTCCCGAGCGGGCGCCGTTCTCCTTCGACGGAGCCCAGCACCTGGTGAGCATGGCGGCGGGCGAGGTCGGGCGCCGTCCCGGCCTGCGCGACCGCCTGGCGAGGCTGCTGGAGCGGATCAGCGGTCCTCAGGTCGCCGACTAGTCCGCGGCTCGGCGCACCGCGACGGCCACGGGACGACCACGGCCCGCACCGGCCGACGGGCCTCAGTCGTCCCCGTCCCAGGCGCGGTCGTTCTCCTTCCACTCCTCGTTCCTGTCGGCAGCGGTCTTCAGCGCGGCGCCGGCGGCCTCGCGTGTCGGGTACGGCCCCATCCTGTCCTTGTTCGGGCATCCCTCGTCGGGTTCGACGGCCATGTGCCTCAAGCAGAACCACCATTGATCACTCATGCGGCAATACTGCCCAGTGAGAAGCACAACTAGACTGGGGGACCATGACGACACTGCTCCAGCCCGGGCGGATCTCCCCTATCCGCAAGGTGCCCTCTCACATCCAGCGGCCGGAGTACGTCGGGAAGAAAACCCCGAAGACCGGCGAGTCCGACGTCAAGACCCCCGAGATCATCGAGCGGATGCGGGTCGCGGGCAAGCTGGCGGCCCAGGCGCTCGAAGAGGTCGGCAGGCACGTGGCGCCCGGCGTCACCACCGACGAGCTCGACCGGATCGGCCACGAGTTCCTCTGCGACCACGGCGCCTATCCCAGCACCCTCGGCTACCGGGGATATCCCAAATCGCTGTGCACCTCGATCAACGAGGTGATCTGCCACGGCATCCCCGACGACACCGTGCTGCGCGACGGCGACATCGTCAACATCGACATCACCGCCTTCATCGGCGGCGTGCACGGCGACACCGACGCCACCTTCGGAGTCGGCGACGTGGACGAGGAGTCACGCCTGCTCGTCGAGCGCACCCGCGAGGCCACCAACCGGGCCATCAAGGCCATCGCCCCCGGCCGTCAGCTCAACGTGGCCGGTCGCGTGATCGAGGCCTACGCCAAGCGGTTCGGCTACGGCGTGGTCCGCGACTTCACCGGGCACGGCATCGGCACCACGTTCCACTCGGGCCTGATCGTCCCCCACTACGACGACCCGTCACTCGCGGTCACGCTGGAGCCGGGCATGACGTTCACGATCGAGCCCATGCTCACGCTCGGCACCATCGACTACGAGATCTGGCCCGACGGCTGGACCGCCGTCACCAAGGACCGCATGCGGACCGCCCAGTTCGAGCACACCATCCTGGTGACCGAGACCGGCCATGAGATCCTGACACTCCCCTGAGTCTCGGCCCGCTCCATGGCCGCGTCTCCGGCTTGAGGGTCCCTGAAGTCCGAGGGGCCTCAGGTCTGGAGCGACGCCCCTGGGGCCGGCGCCTCCGTCGGGGATCCGTCCGCTCGGTGTCCCGGTCAGTCCTGGCGGGGCACCACTCCGGTGACGGTGGTCCCCTCGCCGGGAACGCCGTTGACACCGAGCGTGCCGCCGAACTGCTCGAAACGGGTGCGCATCGCGGTGATGCCCCGGCCTGCGGCCTCTCCGAAGAAGCCAACACCGTTGTCACTCACCGTCATGCGCAGGCCGCCGCGCCCGAAGGTGACGGCGACGGAGACGACACGGGCCCGGCTGTGTCGCTCGGCATTGGCCAGCGCCTCCTCAAGCACGGCCAGCGCGGCTCTCGCGACCCCAAGCGGAACGCCCTGGGCGGGCAGTGCCCAGATCTCGACGGCGATCCCGGTGCGCTCGGCCCACTCGGTGAGTTGCTCTTCGAGCGCTTGGGCGAGGCTTCGGCTTCGGCCCTCGCGTACGCGCACTTCCTCGGACACTGCTCAACCTTCCTGATGCACATTGCAGCCCCCGGGCCCCCGACCGGATACGTGGATGGGCGTGGCGCGCGATGACGAAGCGCCGCACCCGCTGCGGTGAGCACGAGCCCCCTGAAAACACAGGCTACCGGGAGGTGTCCTTAAGGGGGCTCGAAGATAGAAGGCCGTAGCTGTCCGGCTACTCCGCGCCGTCTCGCCTGTTGAGTTTGGCCAGGTAGTCATTGTACGCGTCGAGCTGGGCATCGCCACTGCCACCGTCTCGGGCCGCGACGGCGTCGGCACGGCGGTCGGCGCGACGGGCCCCGCGATCGTCGTGGCGCCACCACTGGTAGGCGAGCGCGATGAGCACGATGAGGGTCGGGATCTCACCGAACGCCCAGGCGATGGCGCCGCCGGTCTGCTGGTCCTCGATCGAGGACGCGCCCCAGGTCCGGCCGAGCTGGTCGTACCAGTCGGAGGCGAGCACGGTGCTCATGCTCATCAGCGCGATGCCGAAGAACGCGTGGAACGGCATGGTCACGAAAAGCAGGATGAGCCGGGCCACGTGCGGCAGCCGGTAGGGGGCCGGATCGACACCGATGATCACCCAGAAGAACAGGGTCCCGCTGAGCAGGAAGTGCACCGTCATCACGATGTGACCGAGGTGCTCCTCCATCGCGGCGGCGAACAGCGGTGTGAAGTACAGCGCGTAGGTGGAGACGATGAAGATCGCGGTGGCGATCGCCGGATGGGCGATGAAGCGGACGAACCTGCTGTGCAGAATCGTCGTCAGCCACTCCCTCGGCCCCCGGTCGCCCCTGCGGGCGGCGGGCTTGAGCGCGCGCAGGGCGAGGGTGACGGGCGCACCGAGCACGAGGAAGATCGGCACCAGCATCGAGAGCGTCATGTGCTCGGCCATGTGCGCGCTGAACAGCACCTTGGCGTAGCGGGCGACACCGCTCTGGGTGGCGATCAGCAGAATCAGCACACCGGTGAACCAGGCGGCCGTACGCCCCTTGGACCAGGCGTCACCGCGCCGGGTGAGCCGTACGACACCGGCGAGGTAGAGACCGGCGAGCAGAGCGACGATCGTGCCGGAGAACAGGTCGAACCACCACAGCGAGGCCAGGTTGGCGAGCGAGATCTCCGGCGGCATGGTGTAGCCGAGCACCTCGAAGGCCCTGTCGACGGGCAGGATCGCCGGGGGCGGCGCGGTGCGGGACAGCGCGACGGCGAGGCCGACGGCCGCGAACATGACGACGATCTCGCCTCCGGCGAAGCGGAGGAACGTGCCGGATCCGCCCGCCGCGAGCAACGGAAGGGTCCGGGTGCGGTGCCACCAGCCGACGGCGCCGAGCAGCGCGAACGCGGCCGTCTTGGCGAGCAGCAGCAGGCCGTAGGCGGAGGTGAACAGCTCGGAGATCGCGCTGAGCCTGGCCACGACGCTGAACAGGCCGGACAGTCCCACCCCGACGAAGCACCACAGCGCGAGGGACGAGAAGCGGGCGGCGGCGATCTCCAGATGCGGCTGACGGCGCAGCGCGTGCGCGCAGAGCACGCCGAGGCCGCCCACCCAGAGGGCGAGGACGACCAGGTGGACGGCGACGCCGGTGGTGGCCAGATCGTGGTTGGGCGAGGAGGCGGAGTGGCCGGTCAGGGCGGGCGGGAGCATGGTGGCCAGGGCGAGGACCAGCAGGCCGCCGGCCGCGCCGGCGGTGATCGCCCCACGGGCGAAGAGCGCGATCGCGACCGAGAACAGCACGACCAGGGTGAGCGCGATGCCCTGGGAGACCTGGCTGGCGAAGCTGGTGAGCTCGTCACCGCCGAGCACGTCGACCACCGGCAGCCCGAGCGCCTCCGAGAGGCTGAACACCATCGTGGCCGCGGCGGCTCCGGCCCAGACGAGGGCGATCCAGGAGGCGGCCTTGACATAGCCGAGGGCGGGTTTGCCCAGCAGGCCCTTGTCGTTGGGAAGCAGGAACGCGGCGGCCAGGAGCGTGCCGACGGTGAGCACGCCCGCCGCGTCCATCGCCAGCTTCGCCAGCGGCAGGCCCCAGCGGGTGAAGGAACCCTGGTCGGGCAGGCCGGGAATGATGCGCGGGCTCGCGGCACCTCCCGCGATCATGGCGATCACCAGGGCGGCGACGGCCGCCGCCGCGCCCGCCAGGGCGAGCTTCACGACCCGGCCGTTCGCCGGTGCCTCGACCTGTGCCGCCTGCGCGGCCCGCGCGGTTTTGCTCATGTCTTCTTCCTGCCGCGCATGCTGAGGAACAGGCCGATGCCGATGCCGGCCAGGCCTCCGACGACGATCCACATCCAGCCGGGGACGCCTCCCGAGGAGCCGGACTCCTCCGACCGCCCTGCGGCGGCCGGGCTGAGCGTGGCGACCGGTGTGCTCTCGGCGACCGTGCTCTCCGCGGGTTCAGGGCTGGCCGAGGACGGCGACGGCGACAGGGACGGCGACGGCTCTGCGGAGCCGAGCAGGGTGAAGGGGATCTCCCCCTCGATCGGGTGGCCGTCGGAGGACACGACGCGGTAGGCGATGACGTACGCGCCGGGAGGTAGATCTCCCTTGACCTTCTGGGTCACCACGGGGCCGTCGGCGACGGGCTTGCCGTCCTGGTACGTCGCGTCGCCGGAGCGCACGACGACGTTCGGGAAGCGCACCGAGGCACTGAACGTCAGCTTCACCTCCTCCAGGCTCTCGACCTTCGCACCCTTGGCCGGATTACTGCTCTTGAGCCGGTCATGGGCGAGGGCGGGCGAGGCGAAGGCCGTGCCGAGAACGAGGGCGGCGAGAAGCGCGAGGGCGACCGCGACAGGGGAATTCTTCATGGCAACCACAAGGCTACCGACGAGACCGTGCGGTCTCGACCCCCCTGTCCGATCCGCGACCGCGCGGGTCGCCCTCACCGTCTCGATCTACAGGCCGACGCAGGCCATCGCCCGCTTGTAGGCGTCGACGCTCCGGTCGGGCTCGTCGATCCGCTCCAGGACGCGGGCCGCGGTCAGCCAGGCATGGGCGGTGAAGCGGGTCTCCGGCGCCTGCTCCAGGAACTCGGCCCCGGCGGACAGCTCCCGCGACGCCTCGGCCTGCATGCCCAGCGCCGCCAGGGTCTCGCCGTGCAGCAGGCGCGCCTCCGCCTGCAGGGCCTTGGGCATGCCGTCGAGCAGGTCACAGACGAAGCGCATGTGCTTCTCGGCCCGGTCGGGGCGGGCGAGCAGCAACTCCACCCGGACGAGGTTCATCGCGCAGCGCATCTTGGTGATCGAGCTGGCGGAGCTCTCCGCGAGCTCCTTCTCCACCTTGAGTAACACGTCACGCCAGCTCTCGGCCTCCATGGGCCGGGCGATCAGCATGACCTGGGCGTAGTCGTTGCGCAGCCGCGACAGCCTCCACGGATCGCCGTACTCGGACTGGATGGCCAGGGCGCGCTCGGCGTGCGTGACCGCCTCGTCGGTGTGACCGGTCTCGACGGCGGCGATCGCAGCGCCCCAGTGCGCCAGGGTGAGCGACATCGGGGTGCCGAGGATCTCGGCGGCGGCGACCAGCTCGGCGGCGAACTGGCGGGCCCGCAGCAGGTCACCCCGCTCCACGTACGCGGCGAAGAGCTGGCTGCCCAGCCTCATGAGACCGTCGGTCCAGACGGGCCTGACCGCACCGGTGAGGATCCGCTCGGGAACCTCCATCGCGCGGGTGAGGTCTCCGATCTCGCGATAGCAGCGCGAAAGGGCGACGGCGATCGCGATGTGACGCTCGGGGCTCATGACCGTCGTGTCGCTCTCGTGCAGCCCCCCGAAGAGGACGATCGCCTGCTCCAGGTCGCCGCAGGCCTCGGTCGCGAGGGCGAGGCCGTATTCGACGTCCTGCCGTAGCTGGGGCAGGCCGGCCAGGCCACTGTCGGCGAGAAGCTCGGCGTAGCGACTACGGGCTTCGACGACCTCGCCGTTGTCCAGGGCCATCTGCGCGTAGCTCAGCGCGAGCTCGATCTCCTGCATCTGCTCGGCGGTGACGCCGTTGATCAGATAGGTCAGGGAGCAGTCGAGTTTTTCCGCGAGAAGCTCCAGTACAGCAGGGGTCGGAGTACGCTTGCCACTCTCGATGAGAGAGACGTAACTGTCCGACAGCTCTGGATGAGCGAGCTGCGCCTGAGAAAGACCCCGTTGCCGACGGGCGGTTTTGATGCGCTGCCCCACCAAGTCTTGACCGGTCACGTTACCCCTTGAAAGATATTGTCTGAGCAGCAGAACCTACGACAGGAGTCTCCCCGTGCGCCGACGTCTTGCCTTGTCTGCCCTCGCCATGCTGTTTACGGCTACTTTTGCCGTCACTGGCAATGTTACGACCGCGAGTGCTGATTCGTCTGCCCCCCCGAAGGACACCGGCAAGTATTCTTTGCAGACGGTCAACGCCCAGGCCTACCTGGGCTGGGACTACCCGGGCTGAGCGACGACTCAACCCGGCCGAAGGAGACGAGAAGCGAAACGAGCTCCGCCCTCCGTGGAGAGCTTTCAGCCAGCGAGCCGCTCCACCCGGCGGAACCGGCGCGCTCGTGCCGATGTGAGCGCGCAGGTTTCCCTTATGCGCGCTTCAGCAAGACGGAAATCATTGAACACCGGGGCGTCCGCGCCCCCGGATGGTTGGCGCCACCGATCGCGGCCGAGTCGGGATCCGAACCCCTTCCGTGAAGATCGTTGTTCTTCGCGGAGGATCCCGGCCGGAAGAGCACACGTGTGTGATCTGCTTTGCCCACGTGCCGCTTCGTCGCAGGTCACGGCTCGTGACCGTATGACCCGGGTCGAGGGTGCCGACGACGGCCACTCGACCTCTCGTAGGCGTCATCCGTTCCGCTCGCTCTTCGTCGCCGACCGGTCCGCAGGCCGGTCGGCTCACGAACCCCTGTCGCCGGGCGCCCCCTCGGCACCTTCACGTTTGGAATCAGTCGTCACCCTGAAAATATATTGAAACAATCCACCATCAAGTCAATGTCCTAAAGCGGTCAGCCGAAGCCCGGGAAGACGGACGGCCATTTCGCGGCGGATGCAAAGAAAGCCCCGAGCCGTTTCGGCTCACGGAAAACCAGGAATACGCACGACCCGTAGGAAAGTAAACGAGCATGATCCGCCCACGGGAAAGCCTCGGGGAAAGCAGCGAGCGCGGGCGGCTCGCCCCCACCTCGACCTCTCTTGAGTCCGGCCTCTCGCCCCGGCGCACACGGCACGTGCCCGCGAGCGTCTCTAGGTGATCTCTAGAATCACCTGCGACAGTGAAACGGCGAGAATCCCAGGAGAATCCGGCGAAGTCCGGTGGCGGGAGTTCGCCTCTTCGGGCCCGGCCCGAGAAGGCCTTGCCGAGCACCCCTGCCACCGCCGGCCCGGACGACAAACGCGAGGGGCACATGACCCACTCCTTACCGGTCCCGCCCTCCGGGGGAGAGCGATCCCGGGTCCGACAGGACGCCGAAACCCTATGCTCATCCGCGAAACGGTCAATAGATGCGTTTCTTCCTGAACCAGGAAAAAACACTACGTTTCTCCAGATTTTCGATTCACCTAGCATCCCGCCGGGAGTGCGGACAAGGATCGTGGTCGATTCGCCATACGAAACAGCCGGTTTCCCCGCGTCCGTGGAGCTGAGGGTCGACCCGCTGATCTCTGAGAGATTCATGGTGATCGACGACGATATCGCCTTGACGGGCCACGCGTCCCAGATGGCCGTGGTGCGCGCCCCCGTGCTGCTCTCGTTGCTGGGAGACCTGTTCGAGCATGTCTGGTCACGCGCCGAACAGCGTCCGCGGGGGTGGAAGGCGCCGTTCTCACTCACGGAGCAGGAGAAGACCGTCTTGCGAATGGCCGCGGAGGGCATGACGGACGAGGTGATCGGCCGCCGGCTCGGGCTGACCTCCCGCACCGTGCGCCGCCATATGGCCAACGTGATGGGGCGGATCGGGGCGCACAGCAGACTCCAGGCGGGGATCCGCATCGCCAAAGCGGGAATCGTCTAGGTTCTGCTTCCTGGTCTTCCGGTAACGGGCATGTGTCCGGAAGGCGCCCGTCATGGCTTCCGGAGCGCGGCCTCTCATCGTCGGTGAAGACGAGCGCGGCGGTCAGGTTCGCGTCGAATCCGGTCCGGCATGTCTCGCCGACTACCGCGGGGGTCCTGGAGAATCCCTCCGGCCTCGGTGATCACGCGTTCTCAGGACTCTCCCAGAGTGGCCTGAACGGTTTCGGCCGGCGTTCTGGCCACGACCACGTCGACTCGGCGGGCCTGTGGTGGCGATCGGGTTCCGTCCGGGAAACAGCCATGGCAGCACGCCGCGTATCGACGGCCGGGATCCCGTTCCTTTCCGCCAGGCGCCGGGGTCAAGCCCCTGGACATCCGCTCGCGCACGTCGTGCGCGGCTCCCACAGAGATACCCGCCTCTTTCGCGATCTTCCTCACCGACGCGCCGGGGTGGGTGGTGATCATCTGAACGGCCGGACCCGCCCGGCCGTGACGTCGAGCGGACGAGCTCGCCCACCCCGCCTGATACGTATGTTCAACCGGGGAAAGTCCTCGCCCGAAAGCCTGTACACGTCGGCCACGATCTTCGCGGGACGCCTGTGGTGCCCAGCCGGGCACAACCCAGCGGGATGACCTTTGAAAATTTCGCACAACGCCGAAGCGGGTTGACCACTTCTGGCTCTTCAACTTCTTCCGTTCGAATTATCCGTATTTCATCACCTGTTCCCCGGTGGTCGGGCCAACCTCCCGGCAGGCCCGTTCGGGAAATTTCGACAAACCTGAGAGTGTGGCGAAAAGCATCCGGTCCCCAGTCTTTTCGGAATGCCCGGCATCGCTCTCGCGGACACTCCCGGGGACATGCAGAGACCATCGCCCGACTTAATTCATGACTGGTCCCCAAACGTCCCATCTCGAATACAAAATGTGATCGGACGTGCGCGGGAAGTGATCGAAGTCATGCCGTCCGCGTTCTTACGGCATCCGAGCGGAGGATGACGCGACCTCCGCTTCGACGCGAACCCATCGGCCGGACTTGGCTTCCGCGAATTCGCTACGCCATGCTTGACCGCATGTGGGGATCTGAATGGGCAGGACCGACGAAATCGTGAGGATGGATGACGGCCTCCGGCCGGGGGATTTCTACATCGGCATGCTGGGCTCGGTGGTCGTCCGTAGACTCTCCGACGAACTTGAGTTGGGAGAGCCCCGGCAGCAGGCGATTCTCTGCGTTTTGGCCGCCAATACCGGACGGGCGGTTACGAAAGACGAGTTGATCGACGGCGTGTGGGGGGCGGATCCGCCGAAGACCGCGGAGCAGAGCGTTTACACATACGTGTCCAAACTGCGGCGAACACTGGAGCCGGACCGCGATTCACGAAGACCTTCGAGGCTGCTCGCCTCCACCTCGGGCGGATACGCTCTGCGGCTCGAACCCGGGCAGGTGGACGCCGAAGTGTTCAAAGAACACCTCGATCAGGCCCAGAGATCATACGCCGAAGGCTCCCCCGAGACGGCCCTGCGGTTCCTGAGGGACGCGCTGAAACTGTGGCGGGGGCCGTGTCTGAGCGGAATCCCCGGCCCGTTCGCCGAGTTCGAGCGGCACAGACTGGGAGAACTGCACCTGGTCGCGCTGGAACTGCACGCGGAGCTGCTGCTCCTGCTCGGACACCCGCAGGACGCCGCCACCCGGCTTGTCACCCTGACCGCGGAGCACCCGTTGCGAGAGCGGCTCCGAGAGCTGCACATGACCGCGCTCTACCACTGCGGCCGGCAGGCGGAGGCGTTGAAGATCTACCGGGAGACCCGGCGCCTGCTCTCGGAGGAGCTGGGCATCGAGCCGCACGAGAGTCTCCGCAGGTGCCACGAGCTGATCCTGCGCGCCGCCCCTCTGTCCGACCTGCCCTTGCCGGTGGCCTCCCTCACCCCGAAGCCGACGCACACCCGGCCCTCCGGGAACCGTGCGACGGCGGAGAGGACGACGGTCCGGCAGTTGCCACGTGATCCCATGGATTTCGTCGGGCGTGCGGAGGAGCTCGTGCGGTTGAGAGCACTGCTCTCCCCCTGGGACGGCTCCCCGCCGCACCATGTCGTCGCGATCACCGGAGCGCCGGGATCCGGTAAGTCGACCCTGGCCATCCGGGCCGCGCACCTGGTCCGCGACCGCTTTCCCGACGGGCAGCTGTACGTGAACCTGCGCGGGGCCACCCCGGGCATGAAACGACTCGAACCGATCGAGGTGATCACCAGGTTCCTGCGTGACCTCGGCATGCCCCCGCACACCGTCCCCGCCGACGTCGAGGAGGCCGCGGCACGCTGGCGCGGCGAACTCGACGGCCGCCAGATGCTCATCGTGCTCGACGATGCCGCCGGCCTGGCCCAGATCCGCCCGCTGCTGTCGGTCTCGAGGGGCAACGCGATCCTGACGACCAGTCGGGAAAGCTTCACCCTGCTCGACGACTGCGCCCGCGTGCCGATCTCCGGGATGCGACGGACCGAGTCCTCGGCGATGCTCGCGAAACTGATCGGAGCCGAACGGGTCGCCCAGGAGGTCCAGGCCACAAGACACCTGATCGATCTGTGCGCGGACCTGCCGCTGGCCGTCGGCATCGCCGGAGCCCGGCTGGCGAACCGGCCACGCTGGAAGGTGGCCGACCTGGTGGACCGGCTGAACGACGAGCACAGCCGGCTAAGGGAACTGGCGGCGGGCGATATCGCGGTACGGACCAGCCTGGCCGTCAGCTACGACACGCTCGCCGGCAGCGACCAGATCCTCGACCGGACGGCCGCCCGCGCGCTGCGCGCCCTCGGCGTGCTGCAGACGGCCGACGTGACGGCGCACATCGTCGGCGCCCTGCTGGATGTCTCGGTGGAGATGGCGGAGCACGCCATGGAACGGCTCGTCGACGCGCACCTCGCGGAGATGGACGAGCCGGGAAGATACCGGCTGCACGACCTGGTGCGGCTGTTCGCCAAGGAGCAGGCCGCGAGCGAGGAGCCGGAAGCCGACCGCGACGCCATGCTGGACCGGGCGTTGAGCTCGTACGTCGGAACCACCCGCCTGGCCATAAAGGTGGGCCGCTACCCGCGCCCGGCGCAGACGGACGTCGACCTCAGCGCCGCACCCCTCCCACTGACCTCGTGCGAGGAGGCCCGCGACTGGCTGCACCAGGAGCAGGCCAACCTTCTGTCCGCCGCCTCCCAGGCGATGTCCGCCTCCCGGGAGCGAACCGCCCGGCTCGGGGTGGCCCTGGTCTTCGCACTGTTCTGGCACCTCCACCACACCGGTCTGCACGGCCAGCTCCTCGCGATCAGCTCGCAGCCTCTCGCGATCGGCCGGCGGCTGGACGATCACAGCATCGAGTCGTACGCGCACGGCTTCGCGGGTCTCGCGCTGAACATGGCCAACCGCCCGGCGGAGGCCGTGCACCACCTCCGGCATCAGCTGATCCTGTATCGCCGGCTCTCCGACGCGCACGGGGAGCAGAGAGCACTGGGCAATCTCGCCATGAACTACCTCGAACTGGAGCGCTACGAGGAGACCATCGACTGTGCCCGGAAACAACGGGAGATCGCGAACGCGATCGAGCACAGGTCGGGCGAGCACTACGCGCTCACCATGCTCGGAGCGGGATACCACGGCCTGCGCCGGTTCGAGCAGGCGCTGGAGGTGCTGGGCGAAGCCCTGACCATGTGCCGCAAGGACGGCAACCGGTACCAGGAGGCGTCCGTGCACAACAGGATCGGCGAGACCCATCTCAGCAGGGGGGACGCCGTGTCGGCCAAGGCCTCCTTCGAGGCCGCTCTCGGCTGCGCGCGCGCCGAGCGGCTGAGCGTCGCCGAACCGTACCTGCTGCTCGGTCTGGCCCGCTCCCACCGGCTCCTCGGCGACACGGAACAGGCCTCGGCCTACCTCGCGCGCTCCCTCGCGACGGCCAGGGAGAGGGGGAACGCGGAGGTGGAGGAGCAGGCATTGACGGAGGAGGCTGTCCTGGCCCGGGAAGAGCCGATCACGCCCCTGGGCTAGGCGTCTGTCCCGGCCAGGGCGGTGACACGGCAACGGGTGCGCCCGTGGGTGGTTCCGGGAGCTTCGTGGGCCGCTCGACGGCAGGAGCCGTGGCCGGTCGGCGCCCGGGTGCCGGGCGCAACCGCAAGAGTCGCCAACGGTCACCCTCGGCGTTCCGTCGTGCCTGCCATGTCCTCTCCCGTACCCGGCTGATGTACTGCTGAGATGAGTGGCATCGAAACGCGGCGGCATCGCGGCGTCGGCGAGAGTGTCCTGCGTCCCGACGGGACGCTGAAGGTGACGGGCGAGTTCGCCTACTCCTCCGACCTGTACCTGGCGGACATGATCTGGGGGGTCACCCTGCGCAGCCCGCATCCGTCGGCGTGGATCCGCTCGATCGACATCGGCCCCGCGCTCGCCATGCCCGGTGTGTACGCGGTGCTCACCCACGAGGACGTCCCCGGCGCGAAGTTCTACGGCCTGGAGCACAGGGACCAGCCGGTGCTCGCCGTCGACCAGGTCCGCTACCAGGGCGAGCCGGTCGCGCTGGTCGCCGCCGACCACCCCGAGCGCGCCAGGCGGGCGGCCGAGGCCATCGTGGTGGAGTACGAGGTCCGCGAGGCCGTCACCGACCCGCGCCGGGCCGCCTTCGACGCCTCCTGCCCCTCGGTCCACGAGAGCGGCAACGTGCTGCGCCACCAGCCGGTCCGGGTCGGCTCCACCTTCGAGGCCCCGGTGGTCGTCACCGGCGAGTACGAGGTCGGCATGCAGGACCAGGCCTTTCTTGGCCCCGAGTCCGGCCTGGCCGTACCCGCCGAGGACGGCGGGGTGGACCTGTACATCGCCACGCAGTGGCTGCACTCCGACCGGGAGCAGATCGCGCCGTGCCTGGGGCTGCCCGAGGAGAAGGTGCGGCTCTCCCTGGCCGGGGTGGGCGGGGCGTTCGGCGCGCGCGAGGACCTGTCCATGCAGGTCCACGCGTGCATGCTGGCCCTGCGCACCGGCCGCCCCGTGAAGATCGTCTACAACCGCGAGGAGTCCTTCTACGGCCACGTCCACCGCCACCCCGCCCGGATGCGCTACGAGCACGGCGCCACCCGCGACGGCAGGCTGCTGTATGTGCGGGCGGAGATCCTGCTGGACGGCGGCGCCTACTGTTCCACCTCTCCCGCGGTGGTCGGCAACGCGGCCTCCCTGGGGGTGGGGCCGTACGAGGTGGACAACGTCTGGATCGACGCCTACGGCGTCTACACCAACAACCCGCCCTGCGGCGCGATGCGCGGCTTCGGCGCGGTACAGGCGTGCTACGCGTACGAGTCGCAGATGGACCGGCTCGCCGAGGCGTGCGGGATCTCCCCGGTCGAGGTGAGGGTGCGCAACGCGGTCTCCCAGGGGTCGGTGCTGGCCACCGGACAGGTGATCGACTCCCCCGCGCCGCTCGCCGAGATGCTCAGGGAGCTCGACGCGATGCCGCTGCCCGCCGCGCCGGAGGTCACGGACTCACCGGATCTGCGGAGCCTGCCGGGCGGCGTCTCGCAGACCACGCGTGGCGAGGGGGTGCGGCGCGGTGTCGGGTACGGCGTGGGCATCAAGAACATCTGCTTCTCCGAGGGCTTCGACGACTACTCGACCGCGAGGGTGCGGGTGGAGTCGATCGGTGGCGAGCCGCACGTCCTGGTGCACACGGCGGCGGCCGAGGTGGGTCAGGGCCTGCTGATGGTCCAGGAGCAGATCGCGAGGACCGAGCTGGGGATCGACGCGGTGACGGTCGCGGGGGCGGACACCTCGGTCGGTTCCGCCGGGTCCTCGTCCGCCTCGCGCCAGTCCTACGTCACCGGAGGCGCGGTCAGGGCGGCCTGCGAGGCGGTGAGGGAACGGCTCGCGAAGCTGACGAGCGACGGGACGTCCCTGGTGGAGGCGCTGGAGCGGGCCGGCGCGGTGGAGGAGACGAGGGAGTACCGGCACCGGCCCACCTTCCCCCTGGACCCGCTCACCGGCCAGGGCGACTCGCACACCCAGCTCGCCCTGTGCGTCCACCGGGCCGTGGTGGACGTGGACGTGGAGCTCGGCCTGGTCAAGGTGGTCGAGCTGGCCGCCGTGCAGGACGTGGGCAAGATCATGAACCCGCTCGCGCTGGAGGGGCAGATCCACGGCGGCTCGGCCCAGGGGCTGGGACTGGCGCTCATGGAGGAGATCCAGGTCCGCGACGGGCTGGTGCTCAACCCCTCGTTCACCGACTACCTGATCCCCACCATCCTCGACATGCCGCCCATGCGGCTGTCGATCATGGAGAATCCCGACCCGAACGCTCCCTACGGGCTGCGCGGCGCGGGCGAGCCGCCCACGCTCTCGTCCACTCCCGCGGTGGCCGCCGCCGTACGGGCCGCCACCGGCCTGCGGCTGCCCCGGGTGCCCATCCGCCCCCACGACATCGCCCTGGAGGGATGACCGCCGAGGAGGGGGCCGCGTCGGCCGACGTCAGCCGACGCCGGCCGATCTCAGCCGGCGTCGCCCAACTCGCAGGCGACGCCGTCCTTGTCCCCGTCGATGTACCACTGGTACTCCTCGTGGACACCCCGGGTGTAGGGGCCGTACCCGTTCTCCCTCGCCGCCTTGCAGGTGGCGAACTTACGGTCGGTGCCCTCTCCGGACGTGTTCCCCGAGGTGCCCCCCGTGGTGTTCGCCGGGCGGTTCTGGTCGGTCCCGGTCCCCGAGGTCCCCGTTCCCGAGGTCCCCGAGGGGTTCGTGGCGGCCGGGTCTCCGTTGGCGTTCGCCGGCGGGGTCACGGGCTGGTTGCCGGTGGGGGTCACGGGCTGGTTCTGGTTTCCCTGCGGGGTCAGGGGCTGGTTCGCCGGAGGGGTCGCGCCCGGGTCGGCGGGCGGGGTGAAGACCGATCCGCTCGGCTGCGGGCCGTCCGACGGCTGCGGGACGACGTCGCCCGAGCCGAGCAGCTTGAGGACCATCGCGTCCGCCTGCTCCTTGGTGAAGGAGCCCGCGATGCTCAGGCTGTCGTCGGTGATCGTCTGGGCGACCCTGGGGGCCGCCACCACCTTCTGTCCCACGACGATCGCGATCTGCTGCCTGACCGGGTCGTCCGCGTTCACCGCCTCCGCGGTCAGGTCGTTGATCTGCTCGCGGAAGGCGGGCGCGAACGCGATCCTGACCGAGTAGGCGCCGCTCTTCTCCTGGATGGTCTCGATCTTCCGCACGGCGTTCACGGTGATCCCGGCGCCGAGCGAGTAGCAGTTCTGCCCGAGGTCGTCGGGATAGGTCTCGGCGACCGTGCAGGCTCCGGGCCTCAGCTCGGTCACCGGGGCGAAGTGAATGGGGTTCGCCAGCCGCCTGGGTGGTGTGCCACCGAGCGGCATGTCGGGGTTGCGGGTCATGAGCACCGCGACGGTGCCGAGCACGCCGGTGATCAGCACGACGACGACGAGGGTGGTCACCAGGATCGCGGTCGTGGCGCGGCTCGCCCTGGGCGCTCCCTCCGGCGGCTCTCCGGCCCGCTTCTCGCCGGTCCCCGGCGCGCCCGGGATCGGCCCGCCGGGTCCGGGCCTCACGGGGCCCCGAGTGGGGGGTTCCTTTCCTCCGGCGGGAGGCGGAAGGTCGGAACCGGGGCCGCCCGGCCCCCCGGGAACCGGGCCGCCCGGCTCTTTCACGGTCGGGTCCCCCGGATCGCCGGAGCCCTGCCCCATGGGAATCGTCTTCTCGAAGCCCGGGCCGCTCGGCCCTTGATCGCCGAACCTCGCACCGCCGGGACCCGGGTCGCCGAAGCCGGGGTCACCGGGCCTCACACCGTCGGCGCCAAAAGCAGCAAAACTTGAACGTTTAGCACTAAAAGCATCGAAATCAGAGCCGCCAGAACCACCGAAAGCATCGCCGTCGGAGCCACCCCTGCCAGAACCACCGAAAGCATCGAAGCCAGAGCCGCCAGAACCACCGAAGACGTCGCCATCGGGACCACTTCGGCGGGGATCACCGAGAGCGTCGACGTCGGAGCCACCCCGGCCGGGACCGCCAAAGGCATCGCCGTCAGGACCGACGCGGCCGTAACCACCGAAGGCGTCGAAGCCGGAACCGCCGGGGCCGTGATCAGAACCGGGAACAGGGCCCGGACCGCCGAGCCCCCGATCGCCACGCCCTGGGACGCCGAAGGCGGTGTGGCCGTCGGAGCCGTCCGAGGCGTCGGCGGCGTCGGCGGGGCCGTTGACCGGTTTGCCGGGGCCGCGGGCGTGACGTCCGGACGAGGCACCAGAACGCCCCGGCGGGGTGAAGGCGTCATAGGAGCCGGGCGAGGACCACGGTGCGTCAGGGGGGTCGTCAGACCCTCCTGGAGGCCCTTGCGGTACGGGCGGCTCACCCTGCCCCGCGTGCATCCCCATCGTCATATCCCCGTATTCCTCGCATCTGCTCGCGGCGAGCCTACCGACCGGTGCGGGGAGCCGGTAACCCCGCACGTCACGACACCCTCCGGGAGACCGAACGTCGGCGATTGCTGACGGAATGTCATCAACCCCGACCCCATTCCTGCCGCCTTGTGCGTGATGACGCTCTTTCGGGGAACGCACAGTGAATGTAGAGGACACGCGCCCACCCTGGAGGAGCCGTGAAGATCTCCGTTCCCCGCGAGGTCAAGAACCACGAATATCGCGTGGCGCTCACCCCCGCCGGGGCCCACGAGTTCATCCGGAACGGTCACGAGGTCTTCGTCGAGAAGGACGCCGGGGCAGGGTCCTCCATTCCCGACGCCGACTTCCAGAGCGTCGGCGCGACCATCCTGGACTCGGCCGACGAGGTGTGGGCCGCGGGCGAGCTGGTACTGAAGGTCAAGGAGCCGATCTCCGAGGAGTACCACCGGATGCGCAAGGGCCAGGTGCTCTTCACCTACCTGCATCTGGCCGCCTCGCAGGCGTGCACCCGGGCCATGCTGGAGACCGGGGTCACCGGCATCGCCTACGAGACCGTGCAGAACGCGAACGGCTCCCTGCCGCTGCTCGCCCCCATGTCGGAGGTGGCCGGGCGGCTCGCCCCTCAGGTGGGGGCGTACCACCTGATGCGCCCCGAGGGCGGGCGCGGCGTGCTGATGGGCGGGGTGTCGGGAGTGCACCCGGCCAGCGTGGTCGTGATCGGCGCCGGAGTCTCCGGCATGAACGCCGCGGTCATCGCGCTCGGCATGCAGGCGGAGGTGCTGCTGCTCGACCGCGACATCAACAGGCTCCGCCAGGCGGACATGATCTACAGGGGCCACTGCAGGACCATCGCCTCCTCCACGTACGAGATCGAACGGGCGGTGCTGAACGCGGACCTGGTCATCGGCGCGGTGCTGATCCCCGGGGCCAGGGCTCCCAAGCTGGTCGACAACGCGCTGGTCTCGCGGATGAGGCCGGGGTCGGTCCTGGTGGACATCTCCATCGACCAGGGCGGCTGCTTCGAGGACTCCCGGCCCACCACCCACACCGACCCGACCTACCGGGTGCACGGGTCGGTGTTCTACTGCGTGGCCAACATGCCGGGCGCGGTGCCGCACACCTCGACGTACGCGCTGACCAACGTGACCGTCCCCTACGCCCTCGCGATCGCCCAGCTGGGCTGGCGGGAGGCCCTTCGGAGAGATCCGGCGCTGGCCGCGGGCCTGAACACGCACGAGGGGCACCTGACCAACCGGCCCGTGGCCGAGGCTCACGGGCTGGAGGCGGTGCCCCTGGAACAGGTGCTGCGGACCTAGTCGCGGGCCCGGTGGGGCCGGTGCGCCTCGTCAGGACGGCGTCACCGGCGTCGAGACCGGCCGGATCAGGGCGCCGGGGTGGGGCTGGGAACCGGGGCGTCGGTGGCGGGGGCATCGGTCGCGGGAGCGTCCGTGGCCGGGGCGTCACTGGGAGCCGCGGACCCGTCGGGGGCGCCCGGCGGCTGGCTGGGCGCGGTCTCCGGGATGGGCGCCTCGGCGGTGGTGGTGCCCACGCCTCCGCTGCAGGACGCTCCGAGCTCGGGGGTGTCCGGGCCGTTCTTGTACTTGGTGATGAACCTGGGCAGACGCCCGTCGGTCGCGCTGTCCAGCTTGAGCTGGTTGTTCCAGGAGCTGGCCACGACCTTGGAGGGCAGGCCGGGGTACGGGCTCAGGAGCATGTAGTCCTTGGAGGCCAGTTCCCTCAGCTTGTCCACCTCGGCCTTGGGGAGGTCCGGCTGGTAGGTGATCCACACGGCGCCGTGCTCCATGGAGTGGACGGCGTTCTCGTTGTTGATCGGCTGCTCGTAGATGCCACAGTTCTGCCAGGCCGGGTTGTGCTCACCGCCCATCGGCGGGTTCTCCTTGTACGTCACCTTGGTCTGGGTGTGCTGGCTACCGGCGTACTTCGCGGTGGCGACGTTGTCCAGTGAGGTCGCGGCCCGCTCGTTGACCAGGTAGTAGGCGACGACCGCGACCAGCAGGACGACGACGGCACCTCCGGCACCCCACATGAGAAGCGCGGCCCTGCGCTCCTTGCGCCTCTGCTCATCGCGCATGCGGTTGAGGTGCTCGCGCCTCGCCTGCGCCTTTTCCTTGGTCATCAACCCTCCAGCCGGCAAACAACTTCGGGTCACCCTATGCCCTACCGGCGTATGTGGAGAATAAGGGGATGACAACGCGTGATACAGCGACGATTCCCGACAGTGGGTACGCTGGGCAGGTAATGGAAACCCCAGGTAAAGAGGGCGCGACGTCCAGGCGTGGTGGCGTGGTGGTCGGCGTGCTGCTCGGCTGCCTGGTCACGGCGGTCGTGTTGCTGCTCGCGATGGGCAGGACGGCCACTCCGACGGACGCCTCGGCGGAGGCGGGTTTCGCCCGCGACATGGCCGTTCACCACGCCCAGGCCGTCGAGATGTCCTTCATCGCCAGGGACGGCAGCCAGGACGACGCGTTGCGGCGCCTGGCCTACGACATCATCGTCACGCAGACGGCCCAGCGCGGCATCTTCACGGGCTGGCTGCAGCAGTGGGGCCTCACCCAGTCGGGTGATCGTCCCTCCATGGCGTGGATGGCCGGGCACGGTGGCGGCCACGCTGTAACACCGGACGCGCCCGCCGCGATGCCCGGTATGGCAAGTGAGGACGAGCTCAAAAAGCTCCGCGAGGCCACAGGCAAGGAGCAGGAGGTCCTCTTCCTCCAACTCATGATCCGTCATCACGAGGGCGGCGTGCAGATGGGCGAGGGTCTGCTGAAACTGTCCGACCGTGAAGAGGTGGCCACCATGGCACAGCACATCGTCGACGGTCAGACGGGCGAGATCGAGTTGATGACCGACATGTTGCGGCAGCGCGGCGCTCAGCGGCTGCCTTCCATCCTTTAGTGGCGTCGGCGCGTCCCTGTGCGGCCGGTTTCGGGCCAGGGCAGCATGGAGCCAACCTGGCCGGAGGAAAGAGAATGGTGAACGACGAGCCGGAGAACCGCCTGGAGGTGAGCATCTCCGCCGAGGTGGAAATGGGGCAGTACGCCAACTTCGCCTCTGTGTGGCACACCCAGGATGGCTTCGTCCTGGACTTCGCGGTGATCACCAGACCGCCCCAGCTGGCCAACGACCCCTCCTCCGGGCAGCACTTCGTGAGCGTGCCGACCCGGATCGTGAGCCGGATCCGCATCCCCCCGAGCCAGGTCTTCGAGCTGATGAAGGCCCTCGAACAGCAGCTGACCGCGTACGAGCACGAGACGGGTCACAAGAACTGAGGCCCGGCGGGGGTTTCGGCCCTTTGGAAGGGGTCCCCGCGCCGGGCCTTCACGACGCTCCTCACGACCGATCTTGGCTCGGACGTAGCTCCTGCGCCACGGCGGCGGCGAACGCGTCCACGTCGGCCTCGGTGGTGTCGAACGCGGTCATCCAGCGGACCTCGCCGGTGGCCTCGTTCCAGGTGTAGAACCGGAAACGCTTCTGCAGGCGCTCGGTCACGTCCGCCGGCAGGATCGCGAAGACCGCGTTGGCCTGCACCGGGCGCGGGATCTCCACCCCCGGCACGTCCCGCACGGCGTCGGCGAGCCGCCGGGCCATCGCGTTGGCGTTGCGGGCGTTGCGCAGCCACAGGTCGCCCGCGAGCAGCGCCTCGAACTGCACCGCGACGAACCGCATCTTGGAGGCGAGCTGCATCGCGCTCTTGCGCAGGTAGCGCAGGCCGCGCACGGCGTCGGGGTTGAGCACCACGACGGCCTCGCCGAACATCAGACCGGCCTTGGTGCCGCCGAAGGACAGCACGTCCACGCCCACGTCGGTGGTGAACGCGCGCAGCGGCACGTCCAGCGCGGCGGCGGCGTTGGTCGCACGGGCGCCGTCGAGGTGGACGAGCATGCCGAGGTCGTGGGCGTGGTCGCAGATCGCGCCGATCTCCTGGGGCGTGTAGAGCGTGCCCAGCTCGGTGGTCTGCGTGATCGACACCACCTTGGGCTGTGCCCGGTGCTCGTCGCCGAAGCCCCACGCCTGCCTGTCGATCAGCTCGGGGGTGAGCTTGCCGTCCGGGGTGGCGACCGGCAGCAGCTTGAGCCCCGCCGACCGCTCGGGGGCGCCGCCCTCGTCGGTGTGGATGTGCGCCGACTCCGCGCAGACCACCGCCTCCCAGTGGGCGGTCATCGAGCGGAGCGCGACCACGTTGGCGCCGGTGCCGTTGAACATCGGCCACGCCTGAGCGGCGGGGCCGAAGTGCTTCTTGAAGACCTCCTGGAGCGCGGCGGTGTAGACGTCGTCGCCGTACGCGGTCTGGTGGCCCCCGTTGGCGAGCGCGATCGCCTGGAGGATCTCCGGGTGGACCCCGGCGTAGTTGTCGCTGGCGAAGCCCTTCACCAGCGGGTCGTGCCTGCGGATGGCGTCCGTCACGCGGTCCTCCCCTCCTGCCTCGCGTCGGCGGTGAGGTCGATCCTGGTGCCGTTGGCGTCGGTCTTCCACAGGTCGTCGATCGCCTCGGCGAGGTCGTCGACGTCGGTGAAGCCGGGGAACGTCCGCTCGGGGCTCGCCGCGCGCATGCCCTCGTGCACGAGCGCCTTGACGACCAGGATGTTCGCGGTGGAGGCGGTGCCCTCCAGGGCGTCGGCGAAGGCGAGGGTCCAGGCCTCGGAGGCGGCCTTCGCCGTGCCGTACGCCGCGTTGCCCTGGGTGGGGCGCTCGGCCGCCTTCGCGGAGACGATGGCGAACCGGCCGCGCTCACTCGCCCTGAGCAGCGGCTCGAAGGCGAGCGTGACGTGCTGGAGGGTACGGATCAGCAGGTCGTGCAGGAGCTCCCAGTCGTCCAGCGACGTCTCGGCGAAGGTCTTGGACCCGCGCCAGCCGCCGACCAGGTGCACGATCCCGTCCACCCTGCCGTGTTCCGCCCGCACGTCCGCCGCGAGCCTCTGCACGGCGGCGGCGTCGAGCAGGTCGACCGCGAGGCACCCGTCGGCGCCGCTCTTGTCGACGCCGATCACCGTGTGACCCTCGCCGGTGAACCTGCGGACGACGGCCCGGCCGGCGGGGCCGCCCGCACCGGTGACAAGGATGATCATGCTCGGATCCCCTTCGTGGAGTCGACGACATCGCCGAGCTTACGGCGCAGGGCCTCGTAGAACATGCTCAGCGGGAACTCGTCGGGCAGCACCGCGTCCACCACGGCCTTGGGAAATCCCTCGACGGGCAGGGCGTCGGCCCCGCCGGCCCAGACCGAGGCGGGGTTCGGCGCGACGTAGGTGGCGACCAGCTGGTGGGCGGCGAGCCAGTGGGCGAGCTTGGAGCGGTCGATGCCGTCCCTGTAGAGCTTCTCGACCTCGCCCCGCAGGTCCGCGACCCCCTCGGCGAGCCGGTCCCAGTCGACGCTGAGCCGGTTGTCGGTCCAGCGGACGACGTCGTTGCGGTGCAGGTAGGAGAAGAGCAGCTGCCCGCCCAGGCCGTCGTAGTTGCGGACCCGGTTACCGGTGATCGGGAAGCGGAACAGCCGGTCGAACAGGATCGCGAGCTGGACGTAGCGGGCGTGCGGCACGCCTTCGCGCTCCAGCTTCACGGCCTCGCCGAACGCGGTGAGGTCGCAGCGCAGCTCCTCCAGGGAGTAGAGCCAGTACGGCATGCGCTGCTTGATCATGAAGGGGTCGAACGGCAGGTCGCCGTGGCTGTGGGTACGGTCGTGGATGAGGTCCCAGAGCACGAAGGTGTCCTGGGCCAGCTCCTGCGACGCGATCAGCCTGGCCGCGTCCGGCGGCAGCGCGAGCTTCAGCGTGGCCGCGGCGGCACCGCTCACCACGCGGAACCTCGCGGCCTCCCGGTCGGCGAAGATCCCGCCCCAGGTGAAGCGGGCCGGGGTCTCGCGGACCGCGACGGTCTCGGGGAAGAGCACCGCGGAGTTGGTGTCGTACCCGGAGGTGAAGTCCTCGAAGGCGATCGGCACGAACATCGGGTTGTCGTAGCGAGTCCGCTCCAGCTCGGCCAGCCATTCGGGCCAGATCGTACGGATCCACACGGCCTCGATGTGGCGGAAGGTGGTGCCGTTCTGGGTGTACATCGGGAAGACGACCAGGTGCTCCAGCCCGTCCACCCGCTGGGTGTCGGGGTGGAAGGCGTCGAGCGCGTCGAGGAAGTCGGGGACGCCCAGCCCCTGGTCGACCCACTTGCCGAAGTCGGCGACGACGGCGGCCAGGTAGGCGGCGTCGTGCGGGAAGCGCGGCGCGAGCCGCTCGACGTGTCCGACGATCTTCGAGACCAGCTCGGTGGCCCGCTCCCGGTCGCTCTCCTCCTGGATCGAGCCGTCCTTGGCCTGCAGCGGCCTGATCGCCTCGACGGCTTCCTTGAGTCCCTGGAACTCGGCGCGGGCCTCGGAGTCCTCCACGGCCTCGGACCTCCCGGCGGCCGAGCCCTTGGCGGCGGGGTTCTTGACGGCGGAGCTCTTGACGGCGGGGACGCGGGCGGCCCAGGTGACGAGGTTGCCCCAGAGCACGGCGTGGTCGTAGTCGCCGATCGAGTCGTCACCGAACAGGTCGGAGTCGGCGACCACCACGACGCGGCCCTCCCCGTGCCGTACGGCCACCGCCAGCGGGCGGTTCGCGGGGGTCGCGGTGGGCGAGGTGGCGAACAGGACGGTCGCGTGGTCGGAGACGGTGAGCGTCCCCGCCCGGTAGAAGCAGGCGCGGCGCGCCCCGGCGAGCAGGTCCTGCCCGCTTCGAGAGTCGTGCGAGGCGTTCCGGGGGGTGCCCAGGACCCAGGAGGCCACGCCGTTGTGTGCGCTCCCGGGGTCCCGGACGAGGGTGTGCTCGACGCCCACGCCGAAGCGCGCGAGCAGCTCGGTGAGGTTGCTGCCGTACTTCTCCTGCTCGTACTCGGCCAGCACGACGAGCCCGCCGCCGTCGCGGACGTACTCCTCGATCGCGTCGAGCTCCTCGACGGGGAGGACCGGGCTGCCCAGCCCGGTGGTGTGCTCCCACCGGTCGGCGGAGGGATGCGCGATCACCAGTACGTCCCGCGCGCTCAGCAGGCCAGGGGTGAGCGGCCCCTCGACGTGCGCGTCCACGGAGTGGCCCAGCCCGCGCAGCAGCCCGGCCGCACGGGCGTAGCTGCTGTCGTCGGGGTGGCCGGGATTCATCGTCTCGGCCACATCCCGCCGGATGGTCCACGACTCGCTGTGTGCCTCGTCGAACAGTACGCGCGGGAAAGCTGACACGATAAATCCTCCTTCAGGTGAGAGTGGATAACGGAAAATATACACAACATATGCCCATTTTCGTGCATCCCTTACGGGACAGGAGGTTGGAAGATCGAATCCCTACGGGAAGGGCGAGAGGGAGGCCGGCCGGTGAGTCGGTCGATACGAACAGTGACCATCTGTGGCGGCTCCCGGCCATGGAAACGCCTCGCGCAATAGCCTGATCGCATGGACATCGCGGACCTGGCGGTCGCCGTGATCGGTGCCGTGGCGAGCATCGCGGGCGCCTAATTCGCCTGGATCTCCGTGAGAAGAGAGGTCTCCAGAAGGCGTGCCTCCCGCACCCCGATCTCCCCGGCACCCTCCCCCCGAAGCGGTGGCACGACGACCTACGACGTGTTCGTCTCCTACTCGCACGACGACGCCGACATCGTCGCCCACCTGGCCGGGCGGCTGGAACGACGCGGCATCCGGGTGGCCTGGCTCGGGGGCTGACGGCGGCCGGGGTGCCCGGCGTGCTGGCGATGACCGCCTCGGTCACCGACCCGTACGCCATCGCCCTGGCCGGGCAGCTCTACTACGAGCTGGCGGTTCGGGACGTCCCCGAGGTGCTGCCCGCGTTCTGCGACGCGCGTCGGCGGCTGGAGGAGGAGCGGCGGCGACTGCCCCCGGACAGCCTGGGCGCCTCGCTCGTGGAGTGGGCCACTCCCGCGCTGTTCCAGCGTGGCCCGTCGATCTCGCTGTACGACGCCGCCGACGGGTTCGAGGCGGGCCTGGTGGTCTCGGCGGTCAGTCAGACCAGCCCTGACCAGCTCCTCGAGGAGATCGGCCGCACCCTGCTGACGGCCTTCACCGACGAGCGGATCCGTCACCTGGCACTCACCGTACGAGAGCCTCGGTACGAACGAGTGGGCCGACCGGCTCCAGTCACTCGGGTGGCTCCTCGTCCAGGTGCCGGTGACCCTGCTGCTGGACAACTTCGAGGACAATCTGTCGCACGACGGCACCGGATGGACGGTCCTCAACGAGGAACTGGCCGGGTTCCTGACCGCCTGGATCCGTCTGCGAGGCAGGCACAAGCTGCTGATCACCAGCCGCCACCCCTTCCCCTCCCCAAACGCGCCGAACGTCGTCTGCACGTCCACCACCTCGGTCCGCTCTCCCTCTCCGAGGCCCGCAAGCTGATGTGGCGACTGCCCGGACTGGACGCGCTGCCGGTCGCCGAGCGACAGCGGGCCTGGTTCGACGTAGGCGGTCATCCCCGCACGCTGGAATACCTGGACGCCCTGCTCCGGGGTGGCCGGGCCCGCTTCGACGATGTCCGCGAACGTCTGGAGGACCTCCTCGACCGGCGTGGCATTCCCGATCCCGGGGAGTGGTTGCGTGCCGCCGGTTCGGGGTTGGACGCGGCGTTGGCGGAGGCGGTGACGTTGGCGGTGGACGACACGTTGCTGGGTGAGCTGGTGGGTTCGCTGGACGATCTGTCGCGTGCGCTGCTGGTTGGAGCGTCGGCGTTTCGGGTGGCGGTGGATCGGGTGGGGGTGACCTGGCCGGTCTCGACTCCGGTGCCGGAGGATCCGGAGCGGCTGGATGAGCTGCTGCGGCGGGCGTGGGAGAGGAATCCGCGGGCCGGGGTGGAGGATCTGGGGCTGGCGGAGGAGGAGCTGGAGCAGGCGCGAGAGGACATGGCGCAGGAGCGCGGGGAGTTCGAGCGGGCACTGGAGCACTACCACCGGGCCCTCACCATCAACCAGGAACTCGGCAACCGCGCGGGCATGGCCGGCGGCTACGGCCAGATCAGTATCTTGTACACCAAGACGGGCAGGGCCGCCGAGGCCGTGGCCTTCACCGTGCGCGGCCTGCTCATCTGTGCCGAACTCCGGTCACCCGAGATCAGGATCGATCTGTACTGGCTCGGACGGCAGCGCGAGGCCCTCGGCGAGGCCGAGTTCCGGCGCCTTCTCGCCGAACACCTGGACGCCCAGGCCGTCGACACCGTCATCGGCTGGCTCGACCAGTCCAACGAGTGATCCTTCACCGGACGGCGAAGCCGGGCCGGTCCAGGCGGTGCTCCGCAGGCCGCCTCCTCTCGCGTACGCGTCCCGCCGGCACATGAACCGAGCATGGTCGGCGTGGGCTGAGCGGCCGACCTCACCTCACGTAGCGTGTTTAATCAACCACAAAGGGTACAAAAGGGATGAAGGTCACAAAGATGCCGTGAGCGTTCTCCAGGGGGGAAGATGCCTGTACGGAGTGCCCGATCCGTTGCCGTTCCGGCAGCGGCACTGCTGGCCGTGACACTGCTCGTCGGCGGCTGCGGCGGCGGTCAGTCGACCGCCGTGAAACCGGAAGCCGCCGCGGCCACGACGCCCGCGGCCGTTCCGCCCGCCGCGGGCGCCCCGCCCGCCGCCGACCTCTCCGGGGAGGACACCGCCCAGGAGTACACCGCGGAGGAGTGCCCCGTCGGCGTCAACGCCAAGAGGTTCGCCAAGACCCGCTTCGCGCTGCACGCGGGCCTCGCACTGGGCGCCTTCTACCGCTACATCTACAAACCGCTGCAGAGCGGCGGTTTCAAGGCCGGAGCGGAGAAACGGAAGCGGACCTTCGCCAAGGCCGCCGTCGCCGGTCTCTTCACCCTTCACGAACTGAAGGTGGCCCGGCGCTTCGCCCTGGCCAACCCGACGCTGTGCAAGGGCGTCAAGGCGGTCACCGACAGCTTCGGCACCCTGACCGCCAAGCTGAAGAACGGCACCGCCACCGAGGCCGACCTCCAGGCCGGCAAGGACTCCTTCAACAACCTCCGGCAGAACGCCACGCAGCACGGCTACGACTTCAAGGAGAAGACCGCCGTCGTCCCCGGCGCGGGCTGAGGGCACATCCGGTCGGCAGGTCCTGGGACACAGGGCCTGCCCCGGCCGGCACACCGCCGATCCTCCGGCGAACGGCGCCACCCTCGCGCGGACGGCTTTCCCGCACCCCGGCATCCGGTCGCCACCGACGGTGAACGCGACGGACCCATCCCCACGGCAGCCGGTGAGCGCCCGACCAGGGCCGGTCGGCGAGCGCGGCGATCGGCGGCACGATTTCTCGCCCCGGCGCCCCGTATCGTCACCGCCCCCGGCTCGACGAGATCGCGCGTTCGACGGGGTGAGCAACGGCGAACGCGCCGTCGGTAACCGCACCCCTCACGGTCCCCGCCTTTTCAACTTCGGGCACTTACGTCCTGACGCCCAGCAGTAACAAAACAGGGAGTCATTGCGAAATCGAGCCGAAACAGGCGCTGTTTACCTTTGCCTGGCCCGATGATTCCAAGGTAAAGAGGTGAGGCGGTCATCGACCGCATACATTCAGGACACATTTCTTCGGAATGGGATTCGAGGCTCGTGAAGGCCGACGGCACCCGGCCACCGGTCGCATGAGCGGCTTTTGATCCGACCCACCCGACCCCCGCCACCAAGGCCGGGGGCTCGACGGTTGGACCAGCGCCCCTCAGCCCTTCCCCTGCCATCACCGCTGCTCATAGAGCTGCTCTCAACATCGGGCGGAACCCGGGCTCGCGTGAGATCCGTTCCTGGCCGCGTTTCACGGCCCAGTTGGAAGGATCACGTTCAGGGCCGGTGCCGCCGACCGAATCATGCTTACCGATATACCGCCGAGAACACATCCGGAATTCTCGGGAACCCACCATGAGCATTTACGGGTTCACGGCACGGTAAACTCCTGGAGGAAAATCCTTTGTTGGCACGGTTCAAGCGATTCATGTCCGCGCTGGTCGTAGTCGTGCTTGTCGTCCTGATGGCGGATACGGCACACGCCGACTTCAATCCCATCGGCTCCGAACCTTATGTCCCCTACGCCCAACCGGCGGACGCGGACATTCCCCGGCGAGGCTGCGCCACCACGCTGTCCAACCCCGGGAACGCCGCGGGGAGTATCCCCGCGGTCCAGGTGATCTACGCCTGGCACGAGGAGTCCGGGAACCGCTACGACGACTTCGTCGAGAGGATCGCCAAGATCGTCGACCGGGTGGACTGGTCACTGGACGAGTCCACGAACTACGACCAGCATGTCAATCTGAGCTGCCGGACCGGCTACGGCACCGGCAGCTACGCGGACTACGCGCGCGCCCTCGTGGTGCCGGAGAAGATCGAGAACGGGGTGATCGGCGGCGAGACCACCGCGGACGTCATCGAGGACGACCTGGTGGCGGCGGGTTACGACCACACCAACCGTACCTACATGGTGTTCGAGGACTTCGACGGGACGGCGCAGGCCTTCTGCGAAGTCCTGTGCGTCGCGGCGACCGACGAGTGGGACAGCGCGACCATGCTGCACGAGTTCATCCACCTGTTCGACGTCGACCACGCCAAGGTCACCGAGACGGTCCTCCATGAGGACACCGACGTCATGTCCACCCAGTGGCACACCTGGCAGGTGGACCAGGAGTTCAACAACTACTACGACCCGAGCGAGACCACGGCAACGTTCTACACGAGCTCCCATCCGCACCCGCGCAAGGCCAACCTCGCCACCTGGTCGATGCTCACCCCGCCGCTCTGCTGCGACATCGGGTACAGCAACGACCTGCTGACCGCGCAGGAACGCACGATCGAGGCGGACGCGCCCTATGGGTTCCCCACGGGCTTCACCATCTCCGGCGGCGGATGGATTCAGGTCACCCCACCTGCGACGGACCAGCAGGTGTCGGCCCGCTACTACGACGGCCGACGGTCCTTGACCGTGAACGTCCAGTCGTGGGCCGAGGGGATCCTGTCGGTCACCCGCAGGCCCCAGGTGACGCCGGGGCAGCGGTACAGGTTCTTCGTCCGGCTGACGACCGCCACCTCCGGCGGCGTCAAGCTGAGGCTCTCCTGGTACAACGCGTCGAACGCGCTGATCTCGAACAGTGACAGCTCGCTCCACGCCCTGACGTCTGATTGGGCGGAGCGCAACGTCTCGGCGGTCGCACCGGCCGGCGCGGCCACCGTGCAGCTCTCGGTGGTGAGCCCGAACGGCCAGTCCTTCGCCTACGTGGTGGACAGCCTCCAACTCAACCATTGTGACAACACGCGGACCAGCGACGGATGCCGGCTGGACAGCGGCCTGCCCACCCCCTGACAGGTGTCCCGTTCGTCGTGTCGACCGGCTGATCCGCGCTCCCCACGAGCGCGGGATCGGCCGGTCCTCCCGGGCCGCGGCAAAAGGCCCCGTGATCGCGCCCCTTCGCATACGCCGCATTCGGCGGGCCGGGTAAATCTCGTCCCCCCGGCTCCGCCCTCGGTGAAAGGCATGGTCTCGTTCTCTCGCGCCCCCTTACGCTCACGGCATGGAGATCATTCAGCTGCTGCCGGAGCTTCACCTGCTTCGTTTCGAGGTCGGGCAGGCCTACCTCTGGAACGCCCCCGAGGCGCTGACGCTGATCGACACCGGCACGGTCGGCTCCGGAGCCGGGGTCGCGGAGGCGATCCGCGCTCTTGGCCGCGAGCCCGGTGACCTGCGAAACGTCGTCCTGACCCATTTCCACGAGGACCACACCGGTTCAGCGGCCGAGGTCGCCACCTGGGGTGAGGTGACGGTGATGGCGCACCGCCTGGAGGCGCCGATCATCCGGGGGGAGGCTCCCGGGCCACCGCCCGTCTTCACCGACGCGCCCGACTGGGAGCGCGACTTCTACGAGAACAAGCCGGCGCTGCCGGCCGCACCACCCTCGCGGGTGGATCGCGAGTTGGAGGACGGCGACGTGCTGGACTTCGGCGGCGGTGCGCGGGTGGTCGGCGTTCCCGGCCACACCGACGGGAGCGTCGCCGTCTACCTGCCCGGCCGTCGCGTCCTGTTCACCGGCGACGCCGTCGCGAGCGTGGACGGCTCCCCCATCCTCGGTGTGTTCAACACCGACCGTCCTCGCGCCGTCGAGTCTTTCCGCAGGCTCGCCGAGCTCGACGTCGAGACGGCCTGCTTCGGGCACGGCGACCCACTGACCGGACGGGCAGGAGAGGCGTCGAAGGCCCTGCGTACGGTGGCGGCCCAACTCCCGGCCTGAACACGGGTCACACCGGGAAACGGCTGTCTCGGGTTCGATACCGCTTCGGCAGACTCCCCGTTCCGGGCGCCTGCTCATGTGAGCCATCCCGGCGCGAGCCGAAAACTCGATCGGCGGGTGCCCGGTCTTTCGATGTGATCGGTAGGGTCGCGATATGTGGAGCCAGAACCACGACCGCGCTGACGACGCCCGTGACGCGGTGGCCGAGCACCTGCCCGGCTACCAGATCGAGGCCGTCACACCCTTCGGCGAGGGCGAGGACAACATCGCGTACCAGGTCAACGGCGAGTTGATCGTACGCTTCAGCAAGGAGCCGGATCCGGCGCGGCGCGCCACACTCGTGGCGCGCGAGGCCCGTCTGCTCGCCGCCGTCGCCGGCTTCTCACCGGTGCCCGTCCCCGAGCCGGAATTCACGGTCGCGGAACGGGGCTGTCTCGCCTACCGCAGGCTCCCTGGCCGGCCGCTGCTCGACCTGCCCCTGCCGAAGCGGCTGGCCCACGGCCCGTCGGTCGCCGCCACGCTCGGCGGTCTGCTCGCCGCCGCGCACACCGTTCCGGTGGATCAGCTGGCCGAGCTGGTGGAGGTGGACAACCCGCCGCCGTCCGAATGGCTGGACGAGGCGGCGGAGATCCATACCGCGATCGCCGAGGAGATCCCCGAGGCCCACCACCGGGCTGTGAAGGACTTCCTGGACACCCCTCCTCCGGCCGACGGTTGTGACCCGGTCTTCTCGCACAACGACCTGGGGATCGAGCACGTTCTCGTCGCCCCCGTCACGGGCGCGGTGACCGGCGTCATCGACTGGAGCGACGCCGCGATCGTCGACCCGGCCTACGACTTCGGCCTGCTGTACCGCGACCTCGGCCCCGCCGCCCTGGACGCCGCCCTCGGCACCTACCGAACGGGCGACCTCACCACCCTGCGCGAGCGCGCCGTCTTCTACGCCAGATGCAGCGTCTTCGAGGACCTGGCGTACGGCCTCGAAACCGGCCAGGACGCGTACATCGACAAATCCCTCACCGCTCTGGAGTGGCTCTTCACCTCGTAGGCGCCCCACTTCACGGTTTCGCTGGAGGACTTCCGTTCAGAACGCCACCGGCATCCCCGGGCAGGGAAAGCGGGCTCGGCGCCCAGGATCGCGAGGGGAGGCGGGCGGCAGTGTGCCGGTGACCGACGCCTTTGGCGGTCATCGGCAGACGTCTCAGACGTCTCGGCTCAGACCTCAGATCAGGCCGAGGGCGAGCATCGCGTCGGCGACGCGCTTGAAGCCGTCGATGTTGGCACCGGCCACGTAGTTGCCCGGCATGCCGTACTCCTCGGCGGTCTTCAGGCAGCGGCCGTGGATGTCCTGCATGATCTCCTGGAGGCGGCGCTCGGAGAACTCGAAGGTCCACGAGTCGCGGCTGGCGTTCTGCTGCATCTCCAGCGCGCTGGTGGCCACGCCGCCGGCGTTGGCGGCCTTGCCGGGGCCGAAGGAGACACCGGCCTCCTGGAAGATCCGGATGCCCTCCGGCGTGGTGGGCATGTTGGCGCCCTCACCGATCGCGATACAGCCGCCGCGCACCAGCGCCTCGGCGTCCTTGCCGGTGATCTCGTTCTGGGTGGCCGACGGCATCGCCACCTCGCACGGCACCTCCCAGATGCTCCGCCCCGCCACGAAGGACACCTCGCCGCGCCGCCTGGCGTAGGCGTCCATCCGCAGGTGCTCGATCTGCTTGATCTGCTTGAGCAGGTCGAGATCGATGCCCTTCTCGTCGATGACGTACCCCGAGGAGTCGGAACAGGCGACCACCGTACCGCCGAGCTGCTGCACCTTCTCGATCGCGTAGACGGCGACGTTGCCGGAGCCGGAGACGACGACGCGCTTGCCGTCGAAGGACGTGCCGCGGGCCTTGAGCATCTCCTCGACGAAGAAGGCGCAACCGTACCCGGTCGCCTCGGTGCGGACCTGCGCGCCGCCGTAGCTGAGCCCCTTGCCGGTGATCACCGCGGACTCGTACCGGTTGGTGATGCGCTTGTACTGGCCGAACAGGTAGCCGACCTCACGCTGGCCGACACCGATGTCCCCTGCCGGGACATCGGTGTACTCGCCGATGTGCCGGTAGAGCTCGGTCATGAAGCTCTGACAGAAGCGCATGATCTCGCGCTGGGAGCGGCCCTTGGGGTCGAAGTCGGAGCCGCCCTTGCCTCCGCCGATCGGCAGGCCGGTCAGTCCGTTCTTGAAGATCTGCTCGAAGCCGAGGAACTTGACGATGCCCAGGTAGACCGAGGGGTGGAAGCGCAGGCCGCCCTTGTAGGGGCCGAGCGCGCTGTTGAACTCGACCCGGAAACCGCGGTTGATGTGCACCTCGCCCTGGTCGTCCTCCCAGGGCACCCGGAAGATGATCTGCCGCTCCGGCTCGCAGATCCGCTCAATGATCTTGGATTCGGCGTATTCGGGGTGCTTGCCGAGAACCGGGCCGATGCTCTCCAGCACCTCACGAGCGGCCTGGTGGAACTCGATCTCCCCCGGGTTACGACGCAGGACGCTGTCGTAAATCGATTCAAGCTTCTCATGCAACATCGCTCATCTTTCTGGTCGCAAGTCCGCGCACTGTGGGCCAGACCTTGAGAGAGGCGGTTCTCACAACTCCCACCGCCCTACTGTGAGACCTTATTACCCCCTCACTACCCCACGAGAGGGACCCCGGATCAGCCTGGTGAGGGACGCCCCCGAGCGTACCCGCCACCTACCTTCCTGAGTGAGAGAAGCCCCGCACAGGCAGGAAAAGCCCATGTTTCACGACTCAGCCGACTTCCGGCGTGTCTCCTCAGGTGTGCTACTGATCGTCGCCCCGCTGCTCCAGGCGATCGCCGTCATCGTCGACCCCGGCACCTGGGGCGACGATCGCGAGGCGGTCAGCTTCGGGGACAACCCCGCCCTCGCCCAGGTCCAGTCGGTGATGTATCACTGGTCCTACCTGCTCATGGCCGTCGCGGCCCTCGGCCTGCTGCACGTGATGCGCCGCCGCGCGGTGGTCTTCGGCCACATCGTCGGCCCACTCACCATCATCGGCTACATCAGCCTGTCGGGCCTGCTCCTGACCGATCCGGTGGAGTGGTGGCTCGGGCAGCGCAACACCCCCGAGCAGACGCAGCGGATCCTCGACGAGATGCTGAACCTGCCCGGCGTCGTCTTCGGCTTCCAGATGCCCTGGCTGTTCTTCGCCGTCTTCGGCACGCCCGTCCTGCTGATCGGCGTCTGGCGGGCGGGATTCGCGCACTGGTGGGTGCCGCTCGTCGTCCTGATCGGCTACGGCGCCTCGCTGGTCGTCCCGTACGGTCCGGTGACCATCCCGATGTGGATCGCCCCCGCGGTCGCGCTGGGCTGGCTCGGCGTCAAGATGCTCCGGATGAGCCGCGAGGAGTGGATCTCCTACTACCCGACCGCCGCCCCCGGCCGGACCACACCCGACTCGTACGCGAACACCACCGCCTGAGCCCGGTCGCGCAGGTGAAGCTTCATCAGCACCCGCGCCACGTGGGTCTTGACCGTGGCCTCGCCGACGAAGAGCTCCCCCGCGATCTCGGCGTTGGTCAGGCCGCGCGCCAGGAAGCGCAGCACCTCCAGCTCGCGCGGGGTGAGGTCGGCCAGCTGCGGCGGAGGCGCGGGGTCGTGGCGTCCGGCGAAGGAGGCGATGACGCGGGTGGTGACGGCCGGGTCGAGCAGGGCGTCCCCGGCGACGACGACGCGGATCGCGTCCACGAGCTGCTCGGGCGGCGAGACCTTGAGCAGGAACCCGCTCGTCCCGGCCCGAAGCGCGGCGTAGAGGTTCTCGTCGGTGTCGAAGGTCGTCAGTATGACGACCTTCGGCGGGTCCTGCTGGCCCAGCAGTTGCCTCGCGGCGGTGATGCCGTCCATGCGCGGCATCGAGATGTCCATCAGCACGATGTCGGGCTTGGTACGGCGAGCCACGGCGAGGGCCTCGATCCCGTCGGCGGCCTCACCGACCACCTCAAGCCCGACCTCGCTCTCCACGACGAGCTTCAGCCCGGCGCGAACCATCGCCTGGTCGTCGGCGATCACGACGCGGATGTTCACTTCTCCTCCTTGAGGGCGGCTGGACACCTCGTTCCGGGGCCGAGCGATCGAACGGCCCGTACGCACCGGTACCGAAGGGGAAGGAGAGCCGCCCTGCGGGGAGACTAAAGCCTGGCGACCGTCTTGCCCATAGGACAAAACGCCCGGTCAAGCCGCTTACAAGTCGGGCACAAGTCAACGGGTCAGAACGCCGGGAACGAGACACTCCGCACGAACCTGTTGGCGACCGCGTCATCGCACCTGCCGGACGCGCAGAAGTAGATCAGGATGGCGGGCTCGTCATGCCGTTCGACGATCCAGCCGGTGAATTCGAGCTGACCGCCGCGCTGCGGGTCGGCGATCGTCCCCTGCAGGCGCGCGGCGTTCTGCCCGCCCACGCTCACCTGCACGACCTGGGAGAAGACGCTGACCGTTCCGGGGAGCGAGGACTGCAGGGTCTCCTGCAGCTGCTTGGCGCCGCCGAGCGGGTCGAGGGTGTCGAGGGTCTGCGCGTAGAGGCCGGTGGCGTCCTGCGGGGCGTCCTTGATGATCTCGTTCGCCGCGGCCCAGTCGGCGGTGACGGGTGTGGCGAACAGCGCGCGAAACTGCTCCACCTTCGGGGAGGCCACCACGAACACGTCGGCGTGCGGCTCAAGGGTCCAGGTCCCGGGGTGCTGGAAGGCGACCGGCACCGCGGAGGAGCCCGTGTACGCCACCCAGGTGTCGCCGCCGCGCAGGAACGCGGCGAGCACCGCCACCAGCGCGACGATCGCCGTGATCGCCACGGCCGCACCGATGAGAATGCCCTTTCCACCGGACGGGGGCCTCTTGGGCCCCGTCCGCTTCCCGGACACCTCGGTCGTCTCGGACGCCGTCGGCGACACCGTCGGCGACACCGTCGGCGACGTCGAGGCAGCCTGCGCGAGCTGGTACGGCTGCCCGGCGCCGCTGATCGCGTCACGCAACTCGGCGACGAACTGACCGCAGGTGTCGTAGCGCTGCTCGGGCGACTTGGCCAGGGCCCGCATCATCACACCGTCGACTTCGAGCGGCAGCTCGGGGCGGAGCGTGGTGAGCGGTGTGGGCGTCTCGGCGAGATGCGCCCACAGCAGGGCGATCTCGTTGTCGCGCTGGAAGGGCAGCCGCCCCGACAGGGCCTCGTAGACCACGCAGGCCAGGCCGTACTGGTCGCAGCGGCCGTCGATGTGCTCCTTGTTGATCTGCTCGGGCGACATGTAGCGGGGGGTGCCGATGAACTGGTTGGTCTGGGTCAGCCCGGAGATCGAGGTGCGGTGCTTGGTGATGCCGAAGTCGGTGAGGTAGGCGTGGTCGCCGTCGGTGTGACCGGCGATCAGGATGTTGGCGGGCTTGACGTCGCGGTGGACCAGGTCGTGGGCGTGCGCGGTGTCGAGTGCGGCGGCCACCTGGGTGAAGATCCGGCTGACCTGGCTGACCGGCATCGGCCCTCGGTCGTAGAAGAGTTTGCGCAGGTCGGGGCCGTCGACGTAACGCATCGCGATGTAGAGGGTGCCGTCGTCGGCGCTGTCGGCCTCGTAGATCGGGATGATGTTGGGGTGGTCGATGCTCGCGACCGTGCGCGACTCCAGCACGAAGCGCTGGCGGAACCTGTCGTCCTCGCCGAGAAGCGGATTGAGGATCTTCAGTGCCACCCTGCGGTTGAGCCTGGGGTCGATCGCGAGATAGACCACGGCCATGCCGCCCTTGCCGATGATGTCCTCTACCTGGTAGCCGGCCACTTCCCGGCCGATCAGCGCCCTGTCGTTCATGGACATCACGTCTTGGTCGGCTGGCCGCAGTAGCCGCAGAAGCTGTGGGCGGGGCCCAGCCGCATCCCGCAACCCGTGCAGTATTTCTGCACCACCGTCTCTCCGGGTTTCGTGCCCGGCGCCGTGCTGGACCCCGGGGCCGTGTTGTGACCGGGGTCGCGTGCCACCAGCACCGGCTGACCGGGGGTGGTGGAGGAGATCTTGGGCAGCGCCGGGAAGGATCGGCCGACGACGACCGTGGAGTCGGCCTGCTCGTCGAAGGCCGGTCGCGGCGGTATCGGTATCGGTGGCGAGGCCGGGACCGGGGGCCGGGTCTCCGCGGCCGGGCTCGGCTCAGGCTCGGGGTCGGGGTCCTGCGACCCACGGCGCCAGAGCAGGATCGCGATGACCAGCACGACGAGCACCAGCAGGCCGCCGCCGACGAGGAACGGCCACAGGGGCGTGCTCTTGGGCAGGTCGGTGGAGGCGGCCGCCCTCTTGGTGGCCTCGTCCTCCGCGGTGCCCCGCTTGGCCTGCGACGTCTTCAGGTGCGCCGCCGCCACGATGTGGCCGGGGTAGAGCTCAAGCACGCGCTGGAAGGCGGGGACGGCGTCGCCGTAGTAATGGGTGTGGAAGCGGGTCAGCGCCTGCTCGAAGGCGGCGTCGATCGAACCCCGGGCGGGCGCGACGTCCGCCTCGGCGAGGGCCTTGGTGATCTCACGGATGCCGATCATCCGGGCGTCCTTGCCGCCGCCGATCAGCAGGCCGACGACCTCGCCCTTCTTGTCCTCGATCACCGGGCCACCGAGCAGGCCCTTGTCGATCAGGGCTCCCAGCTTCTCCGGCTCGTTGACCTTGTTCTCCGGGTCCTTGAACTGCCGGCCGCTCTCCCCCGCGCCACCCGCCCGCAGGTGGGCGATGTCGACGGTCTCCGGCAGGTTCGCGGCGGGCCGCCCGGTGAATCCCGCGACCGCCACCGGCGAGCCTTCCTTGGCGGGCACCACGGCGGCGAGCGGGGCGGTGGGCAGGCCCGCGCTCCCGTCCGCGCGGCCGACGGGGCTCAGCACCGCGGGACTGTCGGGCTTGCCACCGACACGGACGATCTCCGCCTTGAATCCCTCCTTGTCGGGGGGAGAGATGTTGGGGAAGACCGTGATCTCGGTGGTGACGTCGATGATGCAGGTGGCGGTGGGCTGCTTGGGCGGGTAGCACTCCTGCAGGTGGTGGTCGAGCCGGTCGTCCTTCAGCCGGTGCCGCTCGAAGTCCTCGGGGATCTTGACCTTGTGGTGCGCGGCGAAAATCTTGTTGGCCGCGTAGATCCGGACGTCGCGGTCGGTCTTGACCACCCGGGTGAGGGTGACCATGCCCCCGTCGGGGTTGATCACGGTGCCGGTGCCGCTGCCGATCGGCACCTCGTAGGAACGCTCCACGTGGACCAGTTCACCGATGTGGTCGAGCAGCGTGATGTCGACCCGCGCCGTCGCCTCGATCCTGACCACCGCCGGGGTCACCAGGTCGGTGATCCCACTGGGATGCTCGTGAGCCAGGGCGGGAGCCACCCCGGCGATCGCCAAACAGAGCCCTCCGAGCACCGCCAGCGCCGAACCGAACCGCCGCATCGCCACTCCCTACAGGGGATAGGACCAGGGTCGCAAACAGGGGTGAATAAGTGAACCGTCCAGGCCCGTAGGACTTGACTTTCTTTCCGCCATCACCAGTAAAAGGCCATGAGCAGGGCATCGCCACCCCGCTTCGCCCATCCCGTCTTACGGCCTATCGTCACGTCCACGCCCCGTCGCGGACAGTTACGCAAAGTCTAATCCCGGCGGCCCCTCCGGCGCGACAATGTATACCGATCGAAGATCACCCAAAGCGGCCCGGCCCTTTCGGCTCCGGTCCTTTCGATCCCGGATCCCTCAGCTCCGGTCCCTTCGGTCGCGGGGACGCAGCAGCACCGCGGGATCGAAGGAGACCTCGAACGGGGCGAGCAGGCTCGTCACCTCTCCGGCCTCGTGCTTCTCCGCTGCCTTGTACTCGTCACCGGCGAGCTCGTGAACGTGGACGGACGGCCCGTCGGACAGCTCGATCCGCCAGTAGACGGGAATTCCCGCCGCCGCGTAGGCGGCCCTCTTGAGGTGGCGGTCCCGCGCCCGGGTGCTCGGACTCACCATCTCGACGGCGAGGAGGATGTCGCGCGGCGCGAACATCAGCTCCGTCTCGTCGACGGCCTCGGCGGGCACCACGACCAGGTCGGGGATGAAGAAGTCACGTCTGCTCCCCCGGAGATTGACCTCCGGCAGCGGCTCGAACTCCGGCGGCGCGGCGTCTTCGAGAATTCGCGCGAGACGCAAGATTGCACGCTGGTGCAGGGGGACAGGAGAGGGACTCACCAGCAGGCTCCCGTTGAAGAGCTCGTAGCGGTTCCCGTCGTCGGGGAACGTGAGCAGGTCGTCGACGGTGAACGGCGGCTCTCCGTGGAGAACCGTCCGTCTGGTCGTCGGCTCCGTCGTCGCCATCGCGGTCACCTGCTCAGTATCGGGAGTCTCGCCCTCGCCCACGTGCTACTTCCCTCGATTTCCTTACTTTAAGTAGCTGAAGTATCACGGTTCGACCATCGGTGGGCGCCCTGGCGGACGGCGGTGTGGACGGCGCGGGCGACGCGGGCGCCCCAGGTGGAGCGGGGACCGCCGAAGAGCTCCTCCGGCCCCCCGGGAATCCGCTCGGGGGCGACCACGCAGACGGCGTCGGAGGCGGTGCCGGTGCAGGGGAAACCGGCCTCCAGTAGTGCCTGGGTCTTCGCCTCGGTCACCGTCATGACCGTGTTGACCAGGGCGGCGTCGCTCATCGCGACCGGGACGGCGACGACGATGTTGATCGTTCCCGGCAGCAGCATGGGGGCCAGTTCGGGGTCGGCGGCGCCTTCGGGGGCGGCGGCCCAGGTGGGGACACGCAGGCCGACGGTCGCCACCACCTCCACTCCCCCGTCGTGAGCCCGGGTGAAGTGCTCGACCGAGGCCGCGGTGAGCATGCCGACCCCGGGGCCAGGCGGAGCGAGCTCCAGGAGGTGGTCCACCGGGTCCATCCGCGAGTACCCGGCGACCACCTGCGCGTTGAGCACCCAGGCGGCCGGACCGATGCCGCCGCCGACCATCGCCGAGGAGATCGCCCGCCGGCCTGGCCCGAACTCCCACAGCAACGAGGCGAGCCGCGCTCCGTCCTCGTCGCGATGGCTCAGTCTCGGAGACACCCCATGTGTCGGCGACGGTCTCGGTGATGCGCCGTGTGAACCTCGGATCCGCTCCGGGACGTCCAGCCCAACCTCGTATCCGCTCACGAACGCCTCCGAACGATTTCCCGTCTCGCTCAAGGACGCTCCAGATGGACCTCGGGCCTGCCGCCGGGACCGGCCGCGACACGCACACGGGCGTCGAAGTGCTCACCGATCAGCTCGCCCGTGAGCACCTCGGCCGGGGCGCCCGAGGCGGCCACCCGTCCGCCGGAGAGCAGCATCATCGAGTCGGCGTACTGACCCGCCAGGCTCAGGTCGTGGAGCGTCGTGACGACGGTGAGCCCGTCGGCCAGCCTGAGCCGGTCCACGAGTTCCAGCACCTGCTGCTGGTGTCCCAGGTCGAGGGCCGTGGTGGGCTCGTCGAGCAGGAGCACCCGGGCCTGCTGGACCAACGCCCTGGCGAGCACGACACGCTGGCGCTCGCCACCGGACAGGTGGGCGAGCGGGCGGGCGGCGAGGGGCGACAGATCCAGGCGCTCCAGCACCGACACGGTCACCTCGCGGTCGTGACGGCTCTCACGGCCCAGGTAGGGGATGTACGGGGTGCGGCCGAGCAGGGCGTAGTCGAACACGGTCATGTCGGCCGGCAGCGCCGGGGACTGCGGGGCGTAGGCGAGCAGCCCGGCCCGCTCCCTGGCCTTGAGCCGCCGCAGCGGCACGTCGTCGACGAGCGCCTCCCCCTCGAAGGGCAGCACCCCCGCCAGCGCCCTCAGCAAAGTGGACTTGCCCGCGCCGTTGGCCCCGATGACGGCCAGCCAGCCGCCGGTCCGTACGTCGAGCCCGACACCGGACAGCACCGGGCGCCGGTCCAGCACCACCGACAGGTCCCTCACCACCAGGTGGCTCACCGCATCTCCCCTTCGCGCGGCGCGCGGGTCACGGCCGCGCGCCCACCGTACGGGCGGAACCGCGCCTTCTTCTCCCGGATCACGTACGGCCTCATGGTCTCGACTCCGAGCACGTGCGTCACGGTCTCGACTCCGCGGGTCACGGGCCGCCTCATGTCTCGACCCTGCGGGTCACGCGCAGCACGGCCACGAAGAACGGCGCGCCGACGAACGCGGTCACCACCCCGATGGGCAGCTCGGCGGGGGCGAGCACGGTCCTGGCGATCAGGTCGGCGAGGACGAGGAAGGCGGCTCCGCCGATGAGCGAGATCGGCAGCACGATCCGGTACGACGACCCGGCGAGGCGACGGACCACGTGCGGCACGACGATGCCGACGAAGCCGATCAGCCCGCTCACCGCGACGGCCGCCGCGGTGGCGAGGGAGGCGGCGAGCAGCACGACGAGGCGGACGCGGGTCGCGTTCAGGCCGAGGGTGACCGCCTCGTCGTCGCCGACCGAGAGCACGTCGAGAAGCCTGCCGTGAAGCAGCATGACCACCACGGAGACGGCGGCGTACGGGACGACGAGCGTGACCTGGCCCCAGCCGCCGCCGACGTCGCCGAGGATCCAGGCGTAGATGCGCTGGAGCTCCTCCACCTTGAGCTGTTGCAGGAACGTCTGGACGGCGGTGAGGAAGGAGGTGACCGCGACGCCCGCGAGTACCAGCGTCGCGGTGCCGCCGCCCCGGCCCGCCGCGCTGCCCAGCGCGTAGGCGAGCAGCACACCGCCGACGGCCCCGGTGAAGGCCGCGGCGGGGATGCCGATCGCCTCGACGTCGCCACCGGTGAAGACGATCGCCGCCGTGGTCGTGAGACCGGCGCCCGCCGCGGCTCCCAGCAGGTAGGGATCGGCGAGCGGGTTGCGGAAGACACCCTGGTATCCGGCTCCCGCGACGGCCAGCAGGCCACCGACGATCGCGGCGAGCAGGACCCGGGGCAGCCGCAGTTCGGTCAGCAGGCCCAGCTCGACCGGGGCGAGTCCCGAGTCCGCCGAGACGAACGGCAGCCAGTCGAGCAGCTGGAGCATCACGCTGGTCGGCGCGATGTCCGCCGCGCCGACCAGCAGCCCGGCGAGCATGCTCGCCAGGAGCACCGCCATGGCCGCGAGCGCCACCAGCGGGCTCAGCCTGGCCGCCTGCCTCCCCCGGGCATCGGCCTTCCGAGCCGCGCCGACGTCCGTGCCCGTGCCCGTGCCGGTGCCGGCGTTCGTGTTCGTCTCGGTGTCTGTACCGGTACCGGGGTCCGTGCCCGCGTTCGTCTCGATGCCGGGGTCCGTGTCGGCTGAAGGCGACGATCCGGAGGCCGCGTCGCCGGGACTCACCGACGGTCCGGAGTGCGGCCCTCGTCCTTCGAGGCGGCGAGGAGACATCTGCCGTTTTTTCCTGACACCGATCAGCCCGCCGACACCTTCTGAACGGCGTCGCCGATCTGCTCGGCGAGGTCGACGACGCGCGGCCCCCAGCGGGAGGCGATGTCGTCGTCGAGGAGGATGACCCGGTCGTTCTTGATGGCGGAGAGCTTGGACCAGCCGGGACGCTTGGCGAGGGTGTCCTTGGACTGGGCGCAGCACTTGGTGTCGGCCAGGAAGACGAGGTCGGGGTCGGCCTGGGCGACGAACTCGGCAGAGAGCTTGGGATAGCCGCCGGCCGGGTCGGGAGCCTCGTCGGCGATGTTCGTCATGCCGAACAGCCCGTAGATCTGGCCGAGGAAGGTGGTGGAGGTGACCGAATAGGGGGTGGTGTCCAGCTCGTGGTAGTAGGTGAGCTTCGCGTCCTTGGGTGCGGCCGCGGTGATCTCGTCGAGCCGCTTTCTCATCCCGGCGACGAGTTCGGCGGCCCTGTCGCCGTTGCCGGTGGCGTCGCCGAGGTCGGCGATCTGGTCGTAGGCATCGTCGAACTTGGTCGCGGCGGGCTCCAGCAGCACGGGGACGCCGACCTTGCCCAGCGCGGCCACGACGCCACCGATGTCGTTGGCGACCACGACCAGGTCGGGTTTCCTGGCGATGATCGCCTCCACGTTCGGCTTGAAACCGGACAGGTCGCTCTTCGGCGCCTCGGCGGGATAGGTGGACTGGTCGTCCACCGCCACGACCTGCGGTCCTGCGCCGATCGCGAAGAGGCTCTCGGTCGCGCTTGGCGACAGCGAGACGATCCGCTCGGGTCTCTTTGCGACGACGACGGGGCCGTTGCCCGCTTCGACGGTGACGGGGAAGCCCGCCGAGGGAGTGGCCGCCGCAGGGGCGGTCGGGGACAGGGCTGGGGACGGGGCTGGGGAGCTCTGGCCGCATCCGGCCAGGGTCAGCGCGGCGAACAGGGCACCGGCGAGGGCGCTGCGTACGGGCCTCACACGAGGTCCTTTCAGTTGCCGGAACCGAGAGACCCAGGAGAGACGGGTCACCCTTTTCCACGAGGGTCTGCGTCGACGCGGCGGAGGCGACCTGGCTCGACCCCTCGGGGTCATGACAGTTGCGGGACAGCGCCGGACTCACACCGGACTTCGCTCACGCTGCGCGTCAGACGAACGGTATCAATTCCCCAGAACGTCCTTCGAGGGTCCCCGGGTGTCGAGACCTTCGACACACGCCCTCCGGCGAACCGCTCTCCGGTGAACCTCTCCGTCGCGCGCCCTGCGGTGAACCGTTCCTCGCCTCTTCGACGAACCGCCCTCAGCCGAGTCGCACCTCGGCCGAACCACTCATCGCCGCCGTCCCTCAGCCGAACTGCTCCTCGGCGGCGGCGATGATCTCCTGCAGGCGCAGGCCGTGCGCGGCGTCCAGGGGGTGGCCACCGCCGCGCCGTACGGTACGCGTGAACTCGGTGAGCATCAGGGAGAAGATGTCGGAGCCCAGCCGGGTGCCGTCGAGGGACTCCCTGCCGAGGCGCCCGTAGATCTCGACCTCGGAGGGCGGGTTCTCACCCGGCACGCTCATGCACAGCGATGCCTCGCTCACCGCGCCGGTCTCGTGCTCGAGCAGCAGTCCGACCCAGCCCAGCGGGTTGCCGTGCGCCCGGACCCCGACGACCCTGCCGAGCGCCGCGTCCAGCATGTCGATCATGTGCGGCCCGACGTCGAGGATCGCGCCGCGCTCCAGACGCCAGGAGGTGGCGAAGGCCCCACCGAGCATCGCCCCCGAGACGTTGGCCGCCCGCCCGCCGAACGGCTCGATCGCCGACACCCTGGCCAGGAAGGCGCGGGTGGCGGGTGAGTAACGCCAGGTGAGGACCATCTGCGAGGCCACTCCCGCCTCGGCGACCGCCTCGGCCAGCCGCCGTGCCCCGTCCAGGTCGGCGGCGAGCGGTTTCTCCAGCAGCAGCGCCTTGCCCGCCTTGGCGGCGCGAACCCCCAGCTCCGCCTGTACGGCGGGCGGCACCGAGAACGCGACCGCCTCGCAGTTGTCGAAGAGTTCCTCGATCCGTTCGAAGACCGGGGCGCCGAACCTCGCCGCGGCCTCGGGGCGACGTGCCCACACGCCCGCCAGACGCGTGTTCGGACCAGCCGCCAGCATCGGCGCGTGCACCATCTCGGCCCATGGTCCGGCGCCGACCAGACCTACAGATAACGTCACTAATCCAGTTTCGCATGCTCCCTCCCCCCCAAACGCGTGCTCCGGGTGTATGCCGTGCTCAGTCCGTGCTCAGTCCATCAGCCGTCCATGGGCCGTCCGTGAGCCGTTCATGAGCCGCCGACGACCGGCACAGGCCATACCGGCATGATGGTGGGCACCATGAATCAGATGACTCTGTTGCGACACGGCGAGACCGAATGGAGCCGGGACGGCCGGCACACCGGACTCACCGACATGCCGTTGACCCCCAAGGGCGAGGACCAGGCGCGGGCGCTCGCCCCGCTGATCGCGGGCCTGACATTCGACCTGGCCCTGGTGAGCCCGGCCGGTCGTGCGAGGAACACCGCCGAGCTGGCCGGGATCAAGGAGTACGAGATCGAGCCCGATCTGTGGGAATGGGACTACGGCGGCTACGAGGGCATCACCACCCCGAAGATCCGTGAGGGCCGCCCCGGCTGGTATCTGTGGCGTGACGGCGTCGTTCCCGGCGACGCCGACCATCCCGGCGAGAGCGCGGAGCAGGTGGGCGCCCGCGCCGACCGGGTGATCGCCCGCGCCGGGGCCGTGGAGGGCGACGTGGTCCTCGTCGCCCACGGTCACTTCCTGCGGGTCCTGTGCGCCCGCTGGCTCAGACTGTCTCCGCAGGACGGGCGGCTCTTCCGGCTGGACACCGGAACCTACTCCCGGCTCGGCTTCGAGCACGGCGAGCCGGTGATCCTCGCCTGGAACGCCCCCGTCTGACCTCTGAAAACCGCCGGGCCGAGCGCCGTCACGTCGTACGGGGTGGAGGTCTCGGTCAGGCTGCGGCGGCGACGGGCTGGGGACCGCGGCCGGTCAGCCATTCGAGGACCTTGCGATGACCGTGGCAGGCGTCCTCGAAGTGACCCCAGCGCCAGTAACGTGGCTGGTCGCGCACTCCGGTGACCCATGTGCGGTAGGACACCGGAGTGGACGCACCTTCCCCTGTGGCCGCCGAGGCGACGCCGTAAGTGCGGATCACGACGCGCCCGCCTGGCGCGAACAGCACGTCGTCTGCCACCGGATACAAGGTCATCTGGTCGAGCACGGTTTGAGCCCCCAATCACTGTGATCTCAAACTCTTCCGCGCCGATCCACTCCCCCGGTTACATCATCGGCGCGTCGCGGTTAACCCGGCCGCCCCGATGTAAAAACGGTGTTACACCGTTAAACCGTCGAACTCCCCATCCTTCACCCCGAGCACCAGGGCACGAATCTCGTCCCGCGTGTAGATCAGGGCAGGCCCCTCGGGAAAACGCGAGTTGCGGACCGCGATGCTGCCATCCGTCAGTTCGGCCAGCTCGACGCAGTTACCCGTCGAGTTGCTGTAGCGGCTCTTGCGCCAGCTGGCCCCGGCAAGGTCAGTGGCGGGCATGCCGTTGTAGGTCTGCTTCATTTACATCTCTCTGAGAAGGTCGCCGAGGATCTCGGCGGTGCCCCCGGGCGTGGTGCTTTCCACGCACAACTGCTCCATGGCCGTGAGGTATGGATCGATGTCCTCACGTTTGTCCAGGTAGAGGGCACCCCAGAGCTGCTCGACATAGACGACGTCCGACAGGTCGGACTCGGGAAACCGCAAGATGCTGAACGCACCACCCTCGGCCGCGTGCATGCCGAATCGGAAGGGCATCACCTGAAGGGTGATGTTGGGAAGCGAGGACACTTCCAGCAGGTGCTGGAGTTGTTCACGCATGATCTCCTTACCTCCGATGGGACGCCTCAGGGCCGCCTCGTCGATGACCGCCCACAACCGAGGGCCGTCTTTCCTCGTCAGGCGATCCTGCCGCTGCATGCGCATATGCACACGACGCTCGATCTCCGCCTCCGGCACGTCCGGGTAGCCCAACCGGATCACGGTGCGCGCGTAGGCGGACGTCTGCAGCAGGCCGGGAACGAACTGCACCTCGTAGGTGCGGATCATGTTCGTCGCCTCCTCCAGCCCCACGTAGGTGGTGAACCAGTTCGGCAACAGGTCGCCGTACTTGTGCCACCAGCCCGGGGTGTTCGCCTCGCGGACCATCTCCAGCAGGCCGCGCCGTTCTGCGTCGTCGAGCACGCCGTACAGGGTGAGCAGGTCTTCCACGTCACGTGTCTTGAAACCGACGCGGCCGAGTTCCATACGGCTGATCTTGGACTCCGAGGCACGGATGTGAAATCCCGCGACCTCTCGGGCAAGTCCCTTCTCCTCACGCAACCGGCGCAGGCTGGCGCCGAGCATGATTCGCCGAACGGTGGAACCGGTACCGGGCGGATCCATGGACACGTAGTGCTCCTCGCTCGCTTTCCTGATCGACAGTCTGTCACTTCATGGCCAAAGAATCCTTGGCCATGACCAAGATCCCCTTTCGTCCGTAATCACCCAATCAGGGGTAACGGTAGCGGTTGCACAGGTCTTATGCACGTGCATTCGCTCTTGCACCTGCACGGGAGTTTGCACCATGATGACGGCTGTGCAGTCCGCCCAAACCGCGCCCCCCCGAGCGTCAACGTCATGGACGGCTCTCGACTGGTGGCCCCCCGCCGGCTGGTGGCCCGATTCCGCGCGTGATCTTCTTCCCAGGTCCCCGGTAGCCATGGCCAGCGCCACATTCGTCCTCCCGCCACAGGCCGAGTCCGTCCACTCCGCCCGCAGCTTCGCGACAGGCACCCTCACCGGCTGGAACCTCGCCGAACTGGGCGAGAACATGGAGCTGGTGGTCTCGGAGCTGGCGACCAACGCCTTCAGGCACGGCCTGAGGCTGGCCGAGTCACGCGCCAGGGAGCCGATCCGGCTCTCCCTGCTCCGGCGGGACGGGCTGGTCGCCTGCACGCTCAACGACCCGGGGGCCGGCTTTCCCGCCCTCCGTGACCCCTGCCCCCTCGACATCGGCGGCCTCGGACTGCACATCGTCGAGTCGCTGAGTCTCCGATGGGGCTGGGCACCGCTCGCCCCGTACGGCAAGATCGTGTGGGCCGTCCTTCGGACGGGCCCGTGCGAAGAGCCGGATCCCTTCGACCGCCCGTAGTCCCTTCCCCTCTCCCCGGAGGGCCCCTCGAACGCCCTCGGGTCCGCCCATCACCCCGGGCCCGAGGTTCTCCCAGGGCTCCGACGACCTTCTCCGCTCCCCCGAGCCTCTACCGACCCTCCCGGACGGCGCCGCCCCTTCCCTTTCCAAAGGCGCCGATCGGTCCCGGGGCCGCCCCCCTCCCGTCTCGCGGCCCCGGGACCGGTCAGATCCGGGTGGAGAGTTTTATAACGCATCGCATTCTGCGCGGTAGATGCCGTCAGAGATGTCCTCTGCATTACCGTGGATGTTTATGGCTCACGGAGAGTCCCCGCGCGAGATTCCTGAGAGAGCTGCGAGATGGACGATCACCTGCTCGGCTGGTTGAAAACCCTCGACGAAGAACGGCTCGCCCGAGTTCTGGCCAACCGGCTGGACGCCATCGCCCCACCGTGGCCACGCCGCCTGGACACCCTGGCGCAGCGGCTGGGCAACGGGTTCGCGGTGATGGAGGTCATGCGCGGCCTGCCGCTGCCCTCGCTGGAGGTGGCGCAGGCCTCGCTCGCCCTCGGCGAGCAGGCCGGATCTGACACGGTGGCCCGGTTCATGGGCGTGCCCGAGGCCGAGGTCGCCCCCTGGCTCGACCTGCTGTTCGACCACGCGTTGGCGTGGCCGGACGCCGAGGGCCGCATCCGCGTGGCCGAGGGGGTCGCCCGGTGGTGGACGGCGCCCTGCGGGCTCGGCGACCCGATTCCCCACTACCTGAACTCCTGGACGGTCAGCGCCGACGCGTTGCGCGGGCTGGCCAGGGCCCTCGGCCTTCCGCAGGGCCCCAAGCGGCGCACGGTCATCAGGGTGACCGAGATCCTCTCCGATCCGGAGCGGGTGATCGCACTTCTGGAGAAGGCTCCGGACGGCACGAGAGGGCTGCTGGAGGAGTTCGCCTGGGACGGCCCGGTCCGCGACGTGGACGGCGGCAGGTTCGTGGTGCCCGGATCTCCGGAGAAGTGGGCGGCCGACCACGGCCTGCTCTTCCGGCCCAGCTGGAACATGGCCGAGATGCCTCGTGAGGTGGCGCTCGCGCTGCGCGGCCCCGACTACCACCCTCCCTTCACCCCCCTCCCACCCGACCTCGCCACCATCCCCGTCGACCCCGAGGCCGTCGACCACCTGATGACGCTCGCCGCACCGCACGTGGTGGAGCGCTGCGCCGCCATGTTGGAGAACACCGCGAAGTTCCCGCTGCCGCTGCTCAAGGCGGGCGGGGTCGGGGTGCGCGAGGTCCGGCGGGTGGCCAAGGACACCGGCTGCGACGAGGACGAGACCCGGTTGCTGCTCGAGGTGTGCGCGGTGGCCCGGCTGCTCGCCTGGGACGAGCCCGCCGGAGGGCTGGTGCCCACGGAGAAGTTCGACCGCTGGCGGCTGGACGACGCCGCCGCCAGGCTCAGGGTGCTGCTGTCGGCGTGGTGGCGGATGGAGCGTTCGTCGCTACGGAAGATCGACGGCAAGTACGGCACGGTGCTCGGCGACGACCCGGCGGGGGCCATGGTCGCCCGCGCCAGGCGGGCGCTGCTCGGCGTGCTGGCCCGGCTGCCCGCCAACACCGCCTGCACCGACCTGGCGGGGCTGGTCAGGTCCGCGCACTGGCACGCGCCGCTGCTGGACCGGGCGCTGCTGGCCGAGTGCGCCCCCGCCGTGCTGGAGGAGGCCCGCGTGCTCGGGCTGGTCGCCCTCGACACGATCACCGATCTCGGCCGGGCGATGGCCGGTCTCGACGCCTTTCCCGGCGACGAGATCGACGACTCGTCGCCCATCGTGGAGAACGACCCCGTACTGGTCGAGTGCTCCACCAGAGCGCTCGCCAGCGTGCGGCGGAGCGCTCTCTTCGGCGCCGATCTCACCGCCGTGGTGACCGGCCCGCCCGCCGGTGAGCTCGCCGAGCTGCTCGACCGGGCCGCCGAACGCGAGTCGCGAGGCGCGGCCTCGGTGTGGCGGTTCACCCCGGCCAGCGTGCGCCGTGCCATGGACTCCGGTTACACCGCCGAGGGCCTGCTGGCGGACCTGGCGGAGGTGGGCGCGGTGCCGCAGCCCCTCGACTACCTCGTCCACGACGTGGCCAGGCGGCACGGCGAGGTCACCGTGACCACGGTCGCCTGCATCGTGCAGGCCTCCGATCCGGTGCTGCTCGCCGAGATCGCCGGGCATCGGCGGCTGGGCCGGTTGGGCCTGCGGCTGCTCGCCCCGACCGTGCTGGCCAGTTCGCAGCCCGCCGACAAGACCCTCGCGGCGCTGAGGGAGAACGGTTACGCGCCGGTGCCGATCGAGGACACCGGTGAGATCACCATCCGCAGGGCCCGCGTCGAGGAGCCACGGAACGGACGGCTCATCCTGCTTCCCGGGGGCAGGGTGGCCGAGTTGGAGCAGCCTTCGTACCCGCTGGTGGAACCGCCTCCCGATCCGCGCGAGCACGCCCAGCGCCTGCTCGTCGCCGAGGGCGAGGCGTCCAAGTCCGCCGGCAGGACGTGGGCGGTCATCGGCCGTATGGCCTCTCGTCTGCCGACCGCCCAGCAGTCGCTGCTCGGCTTCGTCGTCGACCGTGGCGTACGGGCGGCGATCACGCTGACCGACGGCCTGACCGCCACCATCAGCCACGGCGAGCTGCGCAGCGGCGTGCTCGACGCGTGGTGTGAGGAGGCGGGCGACTACCTGGAGTTCCCGCTGGCCGACATCGTGGAGGTCCGCGGCACCTACGCCTGATCCGAACGAGTCGGCCCGCGACGGCGTGACGACTACAGCTTTTTCGCCTTGGCGAGGTCGGCGTTGAGCTGCTCCAGCACGTCGGCGTAGCCCTGGTAGCTGTAGCGCTCCTCGGCGTGCCACTGGTAGACCTGTCCCGCCTTGACCGCGGGCAGCCCGGCGAAAGTCGGCTTCTTCTTCATCTCCTCGGGCCGCATCGACTGGGAGCGGGCGTCCACCAGGATCACGTCCGCCTGGTAGGTGTCGGCGTTCTCCCAGCTCAGGGTCTGCCAGTAGCCGCCTTCGTCGACCTTCTCCGGCACCACGACGTCCAGGCCGAGCTCCTTGAAGTAGCGCACGTCCGCGTGCGCCTCGGGGTTGGCCACCCACATCGCCTCCGGCCCGCCCGCCATGACCATGACTTTCAGGCTCTTGCTGTGCGGGGTGACGAGCGCGGCGGAGGCGGCGTCGAACCTGGCCTTGGCGGTGGCCACCTCGGGGGCGTCGAGATCCGCGCCGAGAGCGGCGGCGACCTGCCCGTACCTCTCAATGATCTTGGGCACCGACATTTCCATCTGGCTGACGCCGAGGGTGGGGGCGACCTGCTCGATGGTGGCGGCGGACTTCTCCGGCACGTACCAGAGGGCGTCCTTGGCGTACATGCCGCTGACCAGCAGGTCCGGCTGCAGGGAGATGTACTTCTCGACGTTGAACTCGTCCCACACGTTGCCGAGGGACTCGACCTTGGTGATGTCGACATCACCGACCTGGGGATCCTTCGTACCGTCCTTGAGCCGGTGCGGCCCGAAGACGGCGATCGGCCGGACGCCGAAGTCCCACAGCGCCGCGGCGGCGCCGACCTGGGCGACGACCCGGGCCGGGCGGCTGGGCACATCGATCTTCTTCCCACGGTCGTCGGTGAAGGTCCAGGGGCCCGCCGAGGGGGAGGTCGCGGCCGACGGGCCGCCCGTCGCCGCGGTCGTCGTCTCCGTTCCGCTCCCGCAGGCGGTCAGGACGAACACGAGACCGAGGCCCGCGGCCATGAACCCCCGCCGGGGAAGGACAGGTCGGGACATTTCTCACTCCAATGGATAGGCTTACCTAAATTGACTTCTACGTTAGATTAGCCTTGCCTAAGCATTACCGAAGAAGAGGGGTACCTGGTGAGCAGGGCCGGTGTGACCACGGCCGCGTCCGAGACGCCCGGGAAACCGGACGGGTCGCGTCCCAGGCGAGCAGGAGGGCCGAGCAGGCGCCCGGTGACGCTCGTGGCCGGGCTGCTGGTGGGGCTGGCCGCGCTGGTGCTGCTCACGATGGTCAGCATCGCGGTGGGATCGCGCTCGGTCCCGCTGTCCACGGTCCTGGACGCGCTGCTCACGCCCGACGGGTCCCCGGACCACACGGTCATCAGGGAACTTCGCGTACCGAGGACCCTGATCGGCATCGGCGTGGGCGCGGCACTCGGCCTGGCCGGGGCGCTGATGCAGAGCCTCACCCGCAACCCGCTCGCCGACCCCGGACTGCTCGGCGTCAACCAGGGCGCCATGTTCGGGGTGACGGTCGCGATCGGACTGCTCGGGGTGGGCGACCCCTCCCTCTACGTCTGGTTCGCGTTCGCCGGCGCGGCCGCCGCCGCCGCGCTCGCCTACGCGCTCGGCTCCGCCGGGCGCTCGGGTGGCGGGCCGGTACGGCTCACCCTCGCCGGTGTCGCGCTGGGCATGGTCTTCAACGCCGCCGCCTCGGCGATCCTGCGGACCGACAACGCGACCTTCGACCGGATGCGGTTCTGGCTCACCGGCTCGCTGGCCGGAGTGAGCGGCGACGTCGCGATACGGCTCGCCCCGTTCCTCGCGGCCGGACTGGTGCTCGGACTGCTGCTCGCCAAACCGCTCAACGCCCTCGCACTCGGCGACGAGGCGGGACGCGCGCTCGGCGTGAACATGGCCCGCACGCGCGGGCTCACCGCGATCGCCGTCACCCTGCTGTGCGGAGCCGCCACCGCCGCCGCCGGACCGCTCTGGTTCGTGGGCCTGGCCGTGCCACACGCGGTGCGCGCCCTCACCGGGCCCGACCAACGCTGGGTCCTGCCCTACACCCTCGTGCTCGCCCCCGTGGTGCTGCTCGGCTCCGACATCCTCGGCCGGGTCGTCGCCGCCCCCGGCGAGGTGCAGGTGGGCATCATGTGCGCGGTCGTCGGCGCCCCGGTGTTCATCCTGCTCGCCCGCCGCCGGAGGCTCGCCGCCCTATGAAGATCACCTCACGGCGGACGGACACCCCGAAGACCCGCCGCACGAACCCTCTCCTGAGAATCACCTCACGGACGACACCCGCCGCGGAGACCCTCCACTTCGCGAACGGCTCACCGCGAACACCCGCGGCGAAATCCCTCCCCACCGCCCTGCGCCTGCGTTCCTGGTCGCTGCGACTCCCACCGCGCGGTCTCGCCGCCGGGGCCGCCGTCACCCTCCTGGGACTGGCCGTCAGCCTCGTCGCGCTGTCCACCGGCGAGTTCACCGTTCCCATCCCCGACATCGTGGCCGCGCTGTTCGGCGAGGGGCCTCCGGTCGCCGAACTCATCGTGAGCCGCCTGCGGGCGCCGCGTGTGGTGACCGGCCTGCTGGTCGGCGCCGCGTTCGGGCTGAGCGGCGCCATCCTCCAGAGCCTCACCCGCAACCCGCTCGGCAGCCCCGACTTCATCGGCTTCACCGCCGGGGCCTCCACCGGGGGCATCGCCGCCGTCATCCTGGGCGGCACCGCCTGGCAGATCGCGGGAGCCTCCCTCGCCGGGTGCGTCCTCTCCGCACTGGTGGTCTACGCCCTCGCCTACCGGCGCGGGGTGCAGGGCTACCGGCTGATCCTGGTCGGCATCGGGGTCGGCGCGCTGCTGGTCTCCGCCGACTGGTACATGCTCACCCGCGCCGACATCAACGACGCCGCCACCGCGGGAGCGTGGATCACCGGCAGCCTCAGCGGGCGCGGCTGGGAACACGCGATCCCGGTCGCGTACGCGCTGGCGGTGCTCCTGCCCGTCTGCGCCTGGCTGTCTCGCCCGCTGCGGATGATGGAGATGGGCGACGACGCGGCCAGGGCCGCGGGCATCCGCGTCGAGCCGGTGCGCGCGACGGCGATCGCCGTCGCGGTGCTGCTGTGCGGGGTCGCCGTCGCCGCCGCCGGACCCGTGATCTTCGTGGCGATGGCCGCACCGCAGCTGGCCCGCCGGATCACCCGCTCCCCCGGCGTCACCCTGCTCACCTCGGCGCTGACCGGCGCCACCCTGCTGGTCGGCGCCGACCTGGCCGCACAGCGCGTCTTCGCACCGGTGCAGTTACCGGTCGGGATCATGACCGCCGCGATCGGCGGGATATACCTGGTGTTTCTACTCCGGAGGGAACGACGTTGAGACTGTACGGCACCGACCTGACGCTCTCCTACGACAAGCGCGTGGTGGCCAGCGACCTGAACGTCACGATCCCCGACGGGTCGTTCACCGTGATCATCGGCCCCAACGCGTGCGGCAAGTCCACCATGCTGCGCGCCCTGGCCCGCATGCTCAAGCCCCGCGCGGGGACGGTCCACCTGGACGGGGCCGCGATCACCTCGCTGCCGTCCAAAGAAGTGGCGCGCAGGCTGGGCCTGCTGCCGCAGAGCTCGATCGTGCCCGACGGCATCACGGTCGCCGACCTGGTGGGCAGAGGCCGCTACCCGCACCAGCGGCTGATGCGGCAGTGGTCCCGCGAGGACGAGGTCGCGGTGGCGGCGGCGATGGAGTCGACCGACGTGACCGAACTGGCGGACCGCTGCGTGGACGAGCTCTCCGGCGGCCAGCGCCAGCGGGTCTGGCTGGCGATGGCGCTCGCCCAGGAGACGCCGATCCTGCTGCTCGACGAACCGACGACCTTCCTGGACATCGCCCACCAGATCGAGGTGCTCGACCTCTGCGCCGACCTGCACGAGCGAGGCAGGACCCTCGTCGCCGTACTGCACGACCTGAACCAGGCCTGCCGCTACGCCACCCACCTGATCGTGATGCGCGACGGCCGGATCGTCGCCGAGGGCGACCCCTCCTCGATCATCACGGCCGCGCTGGTGGAGCAGGTCTTCGAACTGCGCTGCGAGATCATCGAGGATCCGCAGAGCGGCACCCCGCTGATCGTCCCCGAGACCCGCCGCCGCGCCCCCGTCCGCGCCTAGGCGCGATCCCGCCGCTCAGCCCTCCAGCGCGACCCGGCGGGCCAGTCCCAGGGGGAGCCCGCCGGAACCGGCCAGCGTGTCGTGGAAGGCGCGCAGGTCGCCGCGGCCCGCGGCCAGGTAGTCGTCGCGGATGCGGTCGATCTCCAGGGCACCGGTGAGGTAGGAGGGCGCCTGGGTGGGCCACGCGCAGTAGCGGTCGACCTCGCCCCTCGCCGTGCCGGGGGTGAGCGACGATCTCGTGGTCATGTACTCCTCCGCCTGCTCGATCGTCATGTCGCCGCAGTGCAGTGAGGTGTCGACGACGATGCGGGCCGCACGGAAGAGCCTGAAGTCAAGGTGGGCGAGCTCCTGGGCCGGAGTGGTGAAGTAGCCCTGCTCGTGCATGAGCTTCTCGACGTACAGGCCCCAGCCCTCGGCGAAGTACGGGGTGCGAAACAGCCTGCGGGCCCGCCGGGGGTTGTCCGCCACCCACGACAGGTGCCAGTGGTGGCCGGGGTAGGCCTCGTGGACGGCGATGGAGGGCATCTGCGCCCTGGCGTTGGTACGCAGCCGCTGGCGGATCTGGTCCTCGGTGAAGGACGAAGGGGTGTACGGGACGAAGAAGTGCCCGATCCTGGAGGTCGACAGAGGCGGGGGCGACATGTAGGAGGCGACGGAGACGATGGGCCGCTGGAACTCCGGCGACGGGACGACCCTGCACTCCTCGCCCCGCGCGAAGGTCACCAGGCCGCGCTCGCGGACGAACCTCCTGGCCCGCTCCGTCTCGGCCTCGTACTCGGCCCGCATGTCCTCCAGCGTCGGCGCGTGGTCGTCCTGGAGTTCGGTGATGACCGCGTGCCAGTCACCGGAACCGCCGTCCAGCCTCGCCGCGACCTCGCGCATCCGCGCGTCCAGCTCGTCGTAGGCGGCCTGTCCCCGATCGCGCAGCTCGCCGGCGCCGTAGCCGAGCATCTCCCGCTCACGCAGCAGGGCGGAGTAGAGCTCCTCCCCCATCCGCCAGGTGCCGGTCGCCCGGAAACCTTCGAGGAACCCCACCAGCTCGTCGAAGGCCGCCGCCGCGGGTTCGGCCGCGGCCGCCAGCCGGGCGCGCAGGGCCTCGTCGGCGACCTGGCCGGGGACCGTCTCGGTGAGGAAACGCCTGGCGGTCCGCGACTGGCCCAGCCCTCGCTGGACCAGCAGCGGAGCCGCCAGGGCGGGATCGAGGTTCGCCCGGCAGGCGGCGATGACGTCCGGCACCTCGGCCAGCCGCGCGACGGCCGCGTCCACCAGTTCGGCCTCGGGAGACAGCCGCTGCAGGAACGGACCGAACATCGAGGAGAAGATCGGCCCCACGTAGGCGGAAGGATCGCGCCTCCAGAGGGGCCACGTCTCGTACGCGATCTCACCGCGCAGCATGGACATGACCAGCTCCCGGTCGATCTCGTCCTCGAAGCCCTCGGACCTTTCGGAGCCCTCGGACCTTTCGGAGCCCGCGGGACTTCCGGGGCTCTTGGGAGCCTGGACCTGCTGGAGGCGCTCCAGCCATCGGCGCATCTCACGCTCCCTGGCGAGGATGCCGGACTCGGTGAAGTCACCGAGAGTCCTGTCGTACCCCTGCGCGCCCGCGAGGGCGGCGTAGGAGGGATTCGCCGCCAGATACCAGTCGAGAAAGCCGCTCACGAGCTCAGGAGACGTCATAACGCCGGATCCTACTGGGCGGATGATCTCGTCACCGGTGTTGCCGCCCGCCGGTTCCCCCGCGGCCGGAATCACCCTGACGTGTGGGCCTCGGGTGGACCGGAGTGCGCGGACGAGCGAGCACGACCCCGCGGTTCCCATAAACTCGTCTCGTGGGTGACCCGAAATTCGAGATCCAGATGCTCCACGACCGCGTCATGGTCAAGATCGAGCAGGAGTCCGAGGAACGCCGCAGCACGGCCGGCATCGTCATCCCGGCGACGGTGAAGATGGCCAACCGTCTCGTCTGGGGTGAGGTCTGCGGCGCGGGCCAGAACGTCCGTGCGGTGAAGGTCGGCGACAAGGTCCTGTTCAACCCCGAGGAGCAGTACGAGGTCGAGGTCCACGGCCAGGTCTATCTGGTGATGCGCGAGCGCGACCTGCACGCCATCGCCACCCCGCAGACCGACAACGGCACCGGCCTGTATCTCTGACGCCGTCGGCCGGTGTCTTCCGGCCGCACCCGCCTCCTCGGTGTCTCCGGGAGAAACCGCCCGCGCACCGCACCCGTGCGCGGACGTCTCACACGCCGTCGGTCACCGCCGGGTGTAGCCGAGATAGAGCTTGTTGGACCAGTCGGAGGCGGAGAAGGCCGCCAGGACCCGCGTCACCTTGCCCTTCAGCGTGGACAGGACCACCTGGTAGTGGCCCGAGGAGGGGACGACGGCGATGAAGTGCGTCTCGTCCCACCAGCCCCACAGGGCCTTCGGCTTGATGCTCGGCACCTTGGTCGTGAGCTTGCCCGAGGTACGGTCCCAGACGCAGACGTGCTCGGTGTAGCTGGAGGGGCACCAGGTCATCAGGCCCCGCCCCGAAGGGGTGAAGGCGTCCTCCCCACCGGCGGGCCTGCCTGTCTTGGCCAGGGTGCGGCGGATCGCGCCGTCCTGCCCGTAGAAGCGGGTGCCCCCCGCGTATTCGGCCACGACGTCGACACCGTCGGAGCTCCAGCGGAACCTCGCGGCCTTGTCGACATTGGCCACGGTCACCGTCTTGGCGGTCTTCGCCACCGTGTCGACGACCACGAAGCCGGAGGTCACCCACGCGGATCCGCTCTTCCTCTCGACGGTCAGCACCGCCTTGTCGCCCCTGCGGTTCCAGTGGACGTAGTGCGCGACGAGCGGCTTCTTCACCGTACGGATCCTGGTGCTCTTGGAGGCCGCGAGGTCGAGCAGGACGACCGAGTCGTAGCCCTCCTGGTAGGAGGCGGGCACCGCGAGGGCCTTGGTCGCCTTCGGCGCGACCGTGATCTCCTGGTAGGCGGCCTGCCGGGTGAATCCGGCGCCCCTTCGCAGGTAGGTCATCTTGCCGAAGGAGTATGAGGTCACTCTGAGCGCGTCCTTGGAATCCTCCCTGACGGTGACCCGGGTGCCGGGCAACACGATGTCTACGGGCGCGGCGAGAGGCACGGCGGCGGGTGCGGCGGCGGCCGGCTCGGCGGCGTGTGCGGCCGCCGGAACCGGCACGAGCACCGAGACCATGAGCGCAAGGCTTCCAACCACTCTGTAAATCCCAGGAGTCACGGACACGGCGGCATCCTAAGCCGGAAAGCCCTCAAGATCGTGATCTAGAACGAATCGGTTAGAAAAGGTGTGAGAGAGAGGGAACGGGGTGAGGGGACACTGGAAGCGCGTGGGACGGGAAATCGGGAACACGAGCGAGCGACAAACCAGGAATACGAGTGGGCAACGCAAAGTCGCCCGGACGAAGTGGGCTGGATTCGACCACGGTGAGTCCTGTCATGGAGTTAGAGACCGTATCGCCGATTAATGTCCTCCCATGAGGGATCGGTCATGTGCGCCTCGCTCCTGGGTGCCCACCGCGGCCGGTTACGCGGCGATGGTGATCGGCGTCCTGGACATCGTCAGGGCCGTGCTGCCCGCGTTCAGGAGAAGCCGGGTCGGCGAACTCACCGGACTCCTGCCGGGGACGTTCACCTCGCTCGCCCAGGCCGCCTCGCTCGTCCTGGGAATCCTCATCGTCATGCTCGCTCACGGCCTCCGGCGCAGGAAGAGAAGGGCCTGGCAGGCGGTGATGGTGCTCCTGCCGCTGAGCGTTCTCACCGAGTTCCTGCACTCGCACCGCCCCTTCACCGCCCTCCTCAGCACGCTGGTCGTCGCCCTGCTCGTGATCAGACAGCGCGAGTTCTACGCCCTCTCCGATCCCCGGACCCGCTGGCGGGCGCTGTGGAACCTCCTCGCCCTGAGCGCCCTGGACATCGTCATCGGCTGGGTCGTGGTCAACGCACACCCCCGGACGATCATCGGTGATCCCAGTGCCGGAGAGCGGCTCCAGCACGTGCTGCTCGGCCTCATCGGGGTGGAGGGCCCGGTCGGATACTCCTCGGAGCGGACCGCCGACCTGGTCTACTTCTCACTCCTCGGTCTCGGCGCGCTCACCGCGGTGACGACCCTCTACCTCGCGCTGCGGCCGGAGAGGCCCGTCGCCGAGTTGGGCCCCGAGCAGGAGGCCGCGGTCCGTGAGCTGCTCGCCGGACACGGCGCCCGCGACTCGCTGGGCTACTTCGCGCTGCGCCGCGACAAGAGCGTCATGTTCTCCCCGACGGGCAAGGCGGTGATCGCCTACCGCGTGGTCTCGGGGGTCATGCTCGCCAGCGGCGATCCCATCGGGGACGTCGAGGCGTGGCCGGGCGCGATCAGGCGGTTCATGGAGGAGGCGGAACGGCACGCCTGGGTGCCCGCCGTGATCGGTTGCAGCGAGACGGGCGGCGAGGTCTGGACGAGGGAGGGCCGCCTGTCCGCCCTGGAGATCGGTGACGAGGCGATCGTCGACGTCGCCGGCTTCACCCTTGAGGGCAGGACGATGCGCAACGTCCGGCAGATGGTGAAGCGGGTGGAGCGCGCGGGCTACACCTGTCTCGTACGGCGGGTCGGGGATCTCACCGAGGCGGAGAAGGACCGGATCCGGCACGCCGCCGACTTCTGGCGCGGCACGGACACCGAGCGGGGCTTCTCCATGGCCCTCGGCCGCTTCGGTGACCCCGCCGACGCCGAATGCGTCGTCGTCACGGCGCACAGGCCCGCCGAGGGCGCCGGAAACACCGCGAAGACCACGGATTTCAGGGATTCCAGAAGTTCCACGGATCGCGAGTACGGCGAGGGCGACACGGACGGCACAGGCGGTGAGGAGGCCGGGGACGGCGACAGGGACGGCGAGGGCGACGTGAACGGCACGAGCGGCACCACCGGCGCGGGTGGTGAAGGCGGCGCGAGCCGCATGACCGGCGCGGACGGCGCGGACGGCGCGGACGGCGCGGACGGCGCGGACACCATAGGCGGCAAGGACGCCGCGAAGGACGAGCGCGAGCCGGGTGAGGACATCCGCGCCATCCTGCACTTCGTCCCCTGGGGGGAGCACGGCATCTCCCTCGACCTGATGCGCCGTGACCACTCCGCCGACCCGGGCCTCAACGACCTGCTCATCGTCAAGGCCCTGCAGGCGGCCCCGGCCCTCGGTGTGAGCGTGGTCTCGCTCAATTTCGCCATGTTCCGCGCCGCGCTCGCCAGGGGCGAGCGACTGGGTGCGGGCCCGATCCTCCGTCTCTGGTACGGCGTCCTGGTCTTCCTGTCCAGGTGGTTCCAGATCGAGTCGCTGTACAGGTTCAACGCGAAGTTCCAGCCGCTGTGGAAACCTCGCTTCCTCGTCTATCCCTCGGCGCGGGACCTTCCGCGGATCGGTCTGTCGGCGCTCCAGGCGGAGGCCTTCGTCTCCCTCCGCCTTCCCAGGATCGCCTTTCGCCGCGTCAGGCCCCTCCGCCCGGCGCCTCCCCGCACCTCACGCACTCCATCTCCATGACCATGGGAACGTGGTGGCGCCGGTGCTCGTAGAACCGGTGACCGAGCCCTGCGGCGACGAGCACCCCGCCGAGCAGCACAAGCATGAACGGCCCGTACTTCTCGTGCCCTATCAGACCCATGACGAGATGGGCTATACCGGCGGCGACGATGATCGCGCCGACGTTGAGCAGTTCCCTGTTGAGCGTCCACCCCGAGGCGGATCGTTCCCGTTCCGTCTCACTCATGCCCTCAGATTCGCTACGGTCAGTTACAGGCCCCGACGGATTCCGTCACCGCGATGTAAAACGCGGAGCGGCGATGTAAAACGCGGAGCATCTTCTCGCGGTGGCAAATGTTGTGACCCATTGAGAAACAGGATTTTCCCCGCCCGCACGAAAGATCTGACCACTCCGTCAGCCGCCGAGCCGGCGGAACCTGTGCGCCGACAACGGCAGGAAGACGGCGATCAGTAGTAGCGGCCAGATCACCGCCATGAGCGTGGCGTTCTGCACGATCCACGACTCCCCTGCCCAGCCCGGGTTGTCGAAGAGCCGTCTCGCCGCCGTGGCGGTGGCCGAGAGCGGGTTCCACTCCGCGATCGCGCCGAGCCAGCCGGGCATGGTGGCGGGGTCGACGAACACGCTGGACAGGAAGCCGACCGGCCAGACCAGGATCTGCACCGACGTCACCACCTCCGGTCCTCCCGCGACGAGGCCGATGTAGATCCCCACCCAGATCAGGGCGAAGCGCAGCAGCAGGAGCAGGCCCACGGCGACCAGCGCGTCGGGCACCCCTCCTCCGGCACGCCAGCCGAGCAGCAGCCCGGCCCCGATCATGACGGCCAGCCCGACGACCGAGTTGAGCATGTCGGCGATCCCGCGGCCCATCACGACCGCCGAGGCGCTCATCGGCATCGAACGGAACCTGTCGGTCACGCCCTTGGCCGCGTCGGTGGTGACCGCCATCATCGTGCTCTCCAGGCCGAAGAGCATCGTCATCGCGAACATGCCGGGGATCAGGAAGTCGAAGTAGCCGCCCCCGCCGGGGACGCCGATGGCGCCGCCGAACAGGCCGCCGAACATCAGCACCATCAGGACCGGGAAGAGCCATCCGACGGCGACCGTTCCCGGGCGACGGCCCCAGTGGCTCAGGTCGCGCAGGGTGATGGTCCAGGAGTCGGCCAACGCCCAGCCGAACCGGGCGAGCGGGGAGGCGGCGGGCGTGGTCGGGGTCGTCGTGCTCACGTGGATGCCTCCGTATCGAGGGTCGGGATCGTGGTATTCACGCGGATGCCTCCGCATCGGGGATCGTCGTACTCGGCGGGGGCCCACCGGGAACGGTGACCGTCCGTGCCGGGGCGCAGGGCGGCGATGTCCGTCCGGCCCCTTTCGCGGGAGAGCGAGGTCACGGTACTCACGCGGACGCCCCGGCGCGGGCGGTCGCGCTCTCGGCACCGCCCGTGAGGTGCAGGAAGACCTCGTCGAGCGTGGGGCGGCGCAGCGTGACGTCGACCGGTTCGACCCCGGCGTCGCCGAGCGCGGTGGCCATGGTGACGAGCGCCCGGGTGCGCTCGTCGACCGGGATGCTGACCCGGCGCGACTCGGCGTCCACGTGGACCTCGCCGGAGGCGACCCGCGCCGCGAGGGCCTCGGTCGCGGCCACGTCCGCCGGATCGGCGAGGACGATGTCGAGCCAGTCGCCGCCGATGGCGGACTTCAGCTCCTCCGGGGTGCCCTCGGTCACCACCCGGCCCGCCCCGAGCATGGTGATCCGGTCGGCCAGCCGGTCCGCCTCCTCCAGATACTGGGTGGTGAGCAGCACTGTCGTGCCGGAGCCGACCAGGTCGCGGATGGCCGACCACACCTCCTGGCGGGCGGCCGGGTCAAGGCCGGTGGTGGGCTCGTCCACGAAGAGCACCTGGGGCGAGACGATGAGGCTCGCCGCCAGGTCGAGCCGCCTGCGCATACCGCCGGAGTACTCGCCGACCGGCTTGGCCCCGGTGTCGGCCAGTGAGAACCGCTCCAGCAGCTCGTCGGCCCGCCTCCGCGCCCCGGCCGCGGGCAGATGGTTCAGCCTGCCGAACATCACCAGGTTCTGCCGCCCGCTGAGGATCTCGTCGACCGCCGCGTACTGGCCGACCAACCCGATCCGTTCGCGTACCTGCCGCGCCTGTGTACGGACGTCGAATCCCGCGACGCTCGCCCGGCCCGAGTCCGGGCGCAGCAGCGTGGACAGGATTCTGATCGCCGTGGTCTTGCCCGCGCCATTGGGGCCGAGCAGGCCGCAGACCGTTCCTGCCGCCACCTCCAGATCGAACCCGTTGAGACCCGTGCCATCGGCGGCACCCGCGTAGTTCTTTCGCAGGTCGTACGCGGCGATCGCCGTCGTGTCCCGTCCGGCCGCCCTCGCGTCTGCTGGTTTCACTCTTCGCACCCGTCTTCCCGTCCGGTACCTACCGGCAGTTCGCCCGACCTCTGCGCACTTCTAGAACGTAGACCGTACCGTACACCGTACGGCTCGGCTACGGTGGTCCCAACGCCGAGAATCTGGAGACTGTTCCCGTGAGTGCGAAGAAAGCTTCCGACGCCGACCCGGCACGCAGCCTGGCGCTCCTGTGGGGCTCGCACAGCAAGCCGGGACGCTCTGGGCTGACGGTGCGTTCGATCGTCCTGGCGGCCATCGAGCTGGCCAACGCCGAAGGACTCGAAGCGGTCTCGATGCGCCAGGTCGCCGAGCGGCTGGGGGTCGGGACCATGTCCCTCTACACCCACGTCCCCGGCAAGGGCGAGCTGGTCGACCTCATGGTCGACACCGCGTACGGGGAGCTCTACGACGATGTGGACGCCCCGTCCCGGCAGCCGGGCGGGTGGCGGGGCGCGCTGGAGTTCGTCGCCGCCCGAAACTGGGACCTCTACCGGCGCAACCCGTGGATGCTGCAGGTCATCGACGCCCGCTCCACACTGGGGCCGAACGCCTCGCTCAAGTACGAGGCCGAGCTACGCCCGCTGGACGGCGTCGGCCTGACGGACGTCGAGATGGACTCCGTCCTGGCCCTGGTCCTCAGCCATGTGCAGAGCACCGCCAGAGCGGCGGCCAACCAGGCACGGGTCCAGGAGGAGAGCGGGATGACCGACGTCGAGTGGTGGGTGTCCAACGCCCCGCTGCTCGACAAGATCATGGACGGCACCCGCTTCCCTGTCGCCTCCCGGGTCGGCCAGGCCGCGGGCGAGGCCCACCAGGCGATCTCCGACCCCGCACACGCCCTCACCTTCGGCCTGGACCGCATCCTGGCCGGAATCGCCGACCTGATCGCGGTCCGGAATCGCTCATGAACCCGGATCCCATGGAGGGCACCGCGGACGATCCGTCACATGAGAACGGACGCCATCCCCTCAGGCCGTTCCCTCTCTTTCTTTCGGGACTCAGGTAGCGATCGTGGCCGCACATCGCGGGCGTACCCCCGCGCTGCTCGTGGAGGGGGGCCGACGACCGGTTCGCCGTCCTGCGCCGGTCGCGGGCGGGGATCGGTGCCCGGAAACAAAAAAGCGGGGTGCGCCGGACGGGAAGGGCCTTGGTGGCCGTCTCCGTCCCGCACACCCCGGAGGGCCGGTTTAGTAGTAACCGGTGCCCGTGATGGCCGCCGGCTGGTTGCCCATGTTCTTCACCCGGTAGCGGATGCACTGGGCGGGCGGGGTGGTGGTGGCGGCGACGTACGCGGCGTGGTCGTTCGCGGCGATCGGCACCGACCCGACGTACCTGCCGCGGCAGTTACCGATCTTCACCTTGACGGGCACGCTGTTCTCGTCAAGCTTGACCAGAACGTTTCCGCCGTACCGGGCGCCGGGGACGAGTTCGGGCGTGAGGAACACCTCCTCGCCCGGCTGGACCCTCGCGGCCAGGTTGACGTCGTCGGCGTGGGCGGGGGTGCCGGTCAGTGCGACGGCTCCGGCGGCCGCCAGGACCAACATCGAGGACAGGGCGCGCATCGAACGTCACTCTCCTTTACTCGTCTCTACGGATCGGACGTGGAGACACTACGAAGAGTCACATCCTCGAAAGATAACGAGGTGGAAGGGCCTGGGTAAAACTCCGGGGAGCGCCGGTCCCGTTTCCCGGACAGCTTGCGTCATAGGCGGTCAGAGTGCCGCCGGCGCCGTTGCCGTGGGTGACGGGCACGGGCGGGGCGTTCCGGTGAAAGCCCTGCGGGACGGACCGGAGGCCGCCGTCGCGGCGGGCGCAGGGGAAGGCGGAGCAAGGGCCAGGCGGGAGCGAGGGCGGCTATCGGGTGAGGAACTTCTGGGCCTCGACGACCAGGTCGATGTGGAGGCTGAGCTTGAGGCCGTAGTAGACGATCGCGGTGGCGGTCACCGCCGCGACGGCGACGACCAGGATCTTGACGCTCCAGCCCCGGCGGCCCAGCCAGGCCGTCCAGGCCGACAGGGTCCGCTTGCCGAACTCCAGCAGCCGGTGCGCCCAGTGGAACTCGGTGGCCAGCACCGCGAGCCCCGCGAAGACGACCAGCCAGCCGGGGCCGGGGAAGGGCACCATGATCAGTCCGCCGATGACCAGCACGGCGCCGATCACGCCGATGACGATCTTCAGGGTGAGGCGGCCCGCGCTGGTGGACCTGACGCCGTCGAGCCAGCCGTGGATGCCGGCCCGCCCGGCCGCCGCGTCTTTCAGCGCGTCGGCGTCGCCCAGCTCGACCCGGCCGTCACCCCCGACGCCGCCGATGGCGGCCTCGCCCTGGACGCCACCGAGGCCGGTCTCTCCGCGTACGCCGCCGGTGCCGGTCTCAGACGGCTGCCCGGTCGCGCCGTGAGGCTCGCGCACCCCATCTGAGATCGTCATGTTCTCCCCAGCACAGTCGGTTTCTTCCACAATAGGCTCTGCTGGGCGACCCGGCCCCGCTGACGTCTTCAGATCATCCTCAGGGGGGAGGAGCGGGGGTCCTCAGGGGGGAGTCCCGAGATCGCCGCGGTCGTCCCTCTAGCCCTTTCCGGGCGCGAGGAACGACCTGACGGCATTCGGTCGCCTCCTGGGTGAGGCCCGCCCGCCCTCTACGGAAAACGGTGAGAGAGCGGGCGGGAAGCGGTCAGGGGGCAGTGCAGGTGACGCTGGAGGGGACTCCGTTGGTGCCGGTCCAGGAGGCGCCGAAACCGAACGACGTGGAGGCTCCGGGGGCCAGGACGCCGTTCCAGTTCACGTTCTTCACGGTGACGTCCGCACCGGTCTGGGTGTGGGTGCCGCTCCAGAGCTGGGTGATCGTCTGACCGTTCGGGAACGACCACTTCACGGTCCAGCCGGTGGTCGCCGAGGTGCCGGTGTTCTTTACGGTCACCTCGCCCTGGAAACCGCCGGGCCAGGAGTTGGACACCGTGTAGGTCGCGGTGCAGCCACCGCCGACCTGCCCCGCGAGGGTCTTGAAGGTCACCGGGGTGGAGGCGTCCGAGCTGTTGCCCGCCGCGTCACGGGCGATCACATAGAAGGTGTACGACGTATCAGCGGTCAACCCGGTGAGCGCGAACGACGGCGAGGTCGGCGAACCCACCTTCACGTCCGTCGCCCCCGCCTCACGGTAGACGTCGTAACCACTCACCCCGACGGCATCCGTCGAGGCCGTCCAGGTCAACGTCGCACCCGACGACGTGATCGCCGAGGCCACCGGAGTACCGGGCCTGGTCGGCGGGACGGTGTCGACCTGCCCCGCGAGGGTCTTCAAGGTCACCGGGGTGGAGGCGTCCGAGCTGTTGCCCGCCGCGTCACGGGCGATCACATAGAAGGTGTACGACGTATCAGCGGTCAACCCGGTGAGCGCGAACGACGGCGAGGTCGGCGAACCCACCTTCACGTCCGTCGCCCCCGCCTCACGGTAGACGTCGTAACCACTCACCCCGACGGCATCCGTCGAGGCCGTCCAGGTCAACGTCGCACCCGACGACGTGATCGCCGAGGCCACCGGAGTACCGGGCCTGGTCGGCGGGACGGTGTCGGGGGGCGGGACGGTCCCGTCGTTGTCGGCGTACAGGATGCCCCGGCCGTTGGTGCCCAGGTAGACGCGACCGTAGACGCGCGGGTCGCCGGTGATCGCCTCGCCCGCGTTGCCGTACTGGTGCTTGTCGTCGTTGATCCTCACCCAGCTCGCGCCGGTGTCGTCGGAGCGGAAGACGCCGGTCACGCCGCCGATCGTGGCGACGGTGTACAGCGCCTGGTAGCCACCGGCGGTGGCGGATTTACCGAAGCCGATGTTGACGGCGCTCGTGACGCCGGACAGCTTGGTGAACGACGCGCCGCCGTTGGTGGAGCGCCAGATGCCCGAGGTGGTGCCCGTACCCCCGGCCAGCCAGATGTCGCCCTCACGGCCGGGTACGGCCTTGAACTTGACGTCGCCCTCCGTGGGGAGCCCGGTCGCGGCGGTGGCCGTGAAGGAGGCGCCGCCGTTGGTGCTGGCGTAGAACTTCCCGCCGCTGAAGCCGTAGAACTTGTTGGAGTTCACCCGGTCGGACTCGACGACGGCTCCCGTCGGGAGTCCGGTGGAGGGGGTCCAGGTGTTGCCGTAGCCGACCGAGTAGTGCACGCCCACGCCCTTGGGCGCCCAGACGAACCGGGAGCCGTTCGCCGCCGCGGCGATCGTGCCGCCCTCGTTGATGCCACCGGGTTCGGTGCCCTGGAACCAGTTGGCGCCGCCGTCCGTGGAGAACGCGGCGTGACTGTCGTTCGGCCGGTCGGCGTCGGTGAAGTTGCCCGCGCGGACCATGATCGCCGGGTTGGTCTCGGCGTAGTCGAGGCTGGTCGTCGAGGTGAAGACCGGCGAGGTGAACAGCATGGGCGGTACGGCGTCGAGGTTGGTGTGCCGGAAGCCTCCCAGGTCACCCAGGGCGCTGACCAGCGGGGCGCCGGTCGGCGGGCTGATCAGGTCGAGGACGGCGGTCTCCTCAAGCCCCTTGACCATGGGCTTGATGGTGAACCGGCCGCCGGTGTCCCACTTCTTGAGGTCCTCGGTGCCGTACACCGTGGCACCGGTGCCGTACATCATCCGGTTGCCGTCGAACGGGTCGATCTCCAGCGACTCCGTCATCCAGCCGAGCTTGGGCGTCGTCTCCGGCGGCTGCGGGTTGGTCCCGAAGGTCAGCCACGGCGAGGAGGAGATGTCCATCGTGTAGCGGAAGCTGCGCTCCGGGTAGGAGGTGAAGTCCCAGACGCGGGTCCAGGTCGCGCCGGAGTCGGTGGACCTGAAGAAGATCACGTCCGGCCACCAGGAGATCTGGGTCGCGACCATGATCGTGCCGGGGTTCTGCCGGTCGATCGTGAGGCCGCTGTAGCCGAAGTAGTTGTCGGACGAGCTGGAGGGGATCGGGCTGATCTGGGTCCAGGCCCCGGTGGTGGTGTTGAGCTTCCACACATCGCCCTTTGAGCCGTCGTACGGGCCGCCGGTGTCACTGGTGGCGATGTAGAGCGTACGGCTGACGTGATCGAACACGCCCTTGTGCGCCATGTAGCCGGTGGGCTGTCCGGCGACCCTGCTCCAGGTGGTCCCGCCGTCCGAGGAGCTGTAGACGGTGTTCGCCTTGTCCGCGACGCCCACGTAGATCTTCTGTGTCGTGTTCCCCGCGGTTCCCGAGGTCGGGTCGAAGGTCACCCAGACCACGCCGGGACGGTGGCTGAGGTAGCCGTTGGGATCGGAGGGGTCCTGGGCGTAGTTTCCCGGGTTGGGGAAGCTCGCGACCTTGGCCCAGGTCACCCCCTTGTCGGTGCTGCGCCACAGACCGTTGCCGTCGGGCGCGCCGAGGTAGACGATGCTGTTCCTGTTGGGGTCGACGGCGAGCCGCTCCCCCATCCCCCGGCCCGGCATGTTGCCGCCGAGTTTGAAGGGCAGCGGTGTGGCCTGCCAGGTCGCGCCCTTGTCGGCGGAACGCAGGATGGCCCCGTTGTTGGGATCCCAGCTGTTGGTGTACATCCCGGCGGCGACGTAGACGCGGTTGGTCTCCACCGGGTCGGTGGCGAGGCTGACCACACCGTTGTAGCCCCATTTGTCCCAGCCCACCCAGTCGAGCAGCGGGGTCCAGCTCTTGCTCGCCTGTTCCCAGCGGTACGCGCCGCCGATGTCGGTGCGGGCGTAGATCAGGTTTTTCTCGGTCTGGTTGAAGATGATCCCCGGCACGAACCCGCCGCCGTCGATCCTCACGTTCTTCCACTGGTATGTCTCTGCGGCGGCGGCCGCGGAACCGGTCCCGGTCGCCACCGTCTTCGTCGCGGCCCCCGACGCGGACGCCTGGGCGCCCCCGACGGCCGCGCCGACCGACGCGCACGCCACCGCCACGGCGGCGAGCATGCTGAACAGCCTTCTTCGCATGTACGGCTTCCCTTCGCAATGCAACGGACAAACCGCCATGCACGATCAGGTGACGGGACCCTGACCTTCGACCGCCATGATGCGCGTGCATGAACGCCCAGAGGTTCACACGCCGGACCCCGGATCGTCAATAGTTTGAATAGGCAACTAACAAACCTGCGATGAACCCCCCGGGGGAACACCGGCGCTCCCACGGGAGCGCACCCTGTCGCCCGTCGCCGCCGCCCCTTGCCTGAGGTGCGGGATCGGCGTGAGAACGCGACACCGGAGCTGCCGCGCGGGAGCGACTCGGGGCGTCGGCCTCAGCCCGCGGGGCGGACCTCCTCACACCTCACAGGGAGCGCAGTTCTCGCGGGGAGGGAGCATCAGGCGCGAACCCGGTCCTCTCGCGGCGGCCACGTCGTCGGGGTTGGCGAGCGCACAGCGGTCCAGGGAGAGACACCCGCAGGCGATGCAGTCGGTCAGGCCGTGGCGGAGCCGTTCGAGCTGCCTGATGCGGTCGTCGAGCTCGTCCTGCCATACCGTCGAGAGCCTCGACCAGTCCTCCCTGGTGGGGGTGCGCTCGTCGGGAAGTGCGGACAGCGCCTCCTGGATCGTCCTGAGCGGGATCCCGACGCGCTGGGAGACCCTGATGAAGGCGATCCTGCGGAGCGTGTCACGGGGGAAACGACGCTGGTTACCCGCGGTGCGACGGCTGCGGATCAGACCCTTGGCCTCGTAGAAGTGCAGGGCGGAGACCGCGACCCCGCTGCGCGCGGAGAGCTGGCCGACACTCATCTCCGGATTGTTGGGCATGCGCCAGTCTAACTTGACCTCAATCAACATTGAGGTTACAGAGTGAGGACATGACATTCACGGAGGCGGAGCTCGCCTATCTCGAAGGGCAGCGCCTGGGCCGCCTGGCGACGACGGGCCCCGACGGTTCCCTGCAGAACAGCCCGACCGGTTTCCGCGTCGACACCGAGACAGGCGTCATCGACATCTACGGCCGCGCGATGGGCACCACCAGGAAGTTCCACAACGTCCGGACGAATCCGCGGGTGGCCTTCGTGGTCGACGACGTCGCCTCCACCGACCCCTGGCGGGTGAGGGGCGTGGAGATCCGGGGTGAGGCCGAGGCCGTCGAGGACCACGAACCGCCCTCCTCGTACCTGAGCCGGGAGATCATCCGCATCCACCCCCGGCGGATCATCTCCTGGGGCGTCGACCCCACCCAGGAGGGCATGAGAGGCCGTGACGTCTGACTCCGCCTCGTCGGGCGCTTCTTCTGCGGGGAAGACCTATCAGGTATGAATGGCGCATGACGAGAACACTGGTGCTGGGTGGCGGAGGCGTGGCGGGTATCGCCTGGGAGGCGGGGATCGTCACCGGTCTGCGCCGGGCCGGCATCGAGCTGGGAGAGGCGGACCTGATCATCGGCACCTCCGCCGGATCGGTGGTCGGGACGCTCGTCGCCACCGAGGCCGATCTGGAGAGCTCGGTCGGCGTCCAGGCGGACACGGAGGTCCCGAACGTCTCGACCGCCTCCGCCGTCGACATGGAGGCGGTGATGGCCGCCTTCGGCGTGCTCTACGACCCGTCCCTGGAGCCCCTGGAGGCCCGGCGCCGGGTCGGTGAGATGGCCCTCGCGGTGAAGGACACCGGCGCCAGGATCGAGACGATCGGTAACCGGCTGCCCGTCAAGGAGTGGCCGGAACGCCGCCTGCTGATCACCGCCGTCGACGCGGGGACCGGCGAGTTCGTGGTCTGGGAGCGCGACTCGGGGGCTCCACTGGTGGCGGCGGTCGCCTCCAGTTGCGCGGTCCCGTGCGTGTTCCCTCCGGTGGAGATCGGAGGGCGCCGTTACATGGACGGCGGGGTCCGCTCGGCGACGAACGCCGACCTGGCGGCGGGCAGCTCCGCCGTGGTCCTCCTGGAACCGCTGGCGCACGTCTCGCCGAGGTCCCGCCTCGAAGCCGAACTCGCCGAACTGGGTGAGGCCACCGTCGCCCACGTCGTCCCCGACGAGGCGTCGGTCGCCGTGTTCGGCACCAACGTCCTCGACCCGGCCCTGTGGCGCCCCGCCTTCCAGGCCGGCCTCGCCCAGGCGATCGCCGTCCAGGAGAGCGTGGCCAGGGCCTGGAAGGACTGAGACCGTGACCGGCCGGAGGCGGACCCGCGACAGGTTTTCTCGCGGGGCGCACGGGGGTCCACCGGGGTCCGCGGCGGAAAGCGCGGCGCCCCCCTCGGCGCCCCCGGTGGGATTCCACGGAGGGAAAGTGAGCGGAGTGGCGCCGCTGTGGGTGGTGAGCGGGCCACCGGGGGCGGGGAAGTCCACCGTAGCGGCGGCACTGCTCGCGCTGCTCGACCCGGTTCCCGCGCTGCTCGACAAGGACACCGTCTACGGCGGTTTCGTCGCGGCCACCCTCCGCGCCCACGGACGCGACGACGGGGAGCGCGAAGGCCGCTGGTACGACCAGAACATCAAACGCCATGAATACGAGGGGTTGACCGAGGTCGCCCGCCAGATCCGCTCCCACGGCTGTCCGGTGATGCTGGAAGGCCCGTTCACCACCCAGGTGCACGACGCGACGGTGTGGGAACGCTGGGTGGAGCGGCTGGGCGGCCCGCCGGTGCATCTCCTCTGGGTCCGTTCGGACGGCCCTGCGTTGCGAGCCCGGCTGGAGGCGAGAGGGCTCGCGAGGGACGCGGGCAAGCTCGACCGCTTCGAGGACTATCTGCGGGCGATCAGGGTGGACGAACCGCCCGCCGTGCCCCACGACGAGATCGACAACCGTCCCGGCGCCCCCTCGCTCACGTCGCAGCTGGAAAGGCTCGTCACCTCCCGGAACTCTGCCCGCGCCTGAACGCCCGGCGGCGGAGGGCGCGGCGTTCAGGGGACCTGGAAGCGGTCGTCCCTGGCGTCGGTGATCGCCATATGGCCCGGGAGATGGCCGATGGCGAAGGACACCCCGCTCGCCATGACGGCCGCCTGCGGCGTCACCCCGCAGGCCCAGAAGACCGGGGTCTCCCCCGCCCGCACCTCGACGGGATCGCCGAAGTCGGGGACGCCGAGGTCGGCGATCCCGATCTCCTCGGGGGCGCCGACATGGATCGGCGCCCCGTGCACGGCCGGATATCTCGCGGTCACCCGTACGGCGGCCGGAACCAGGGAGGCCGGGACGGGGCGCATCGAGACGACCAGCGGGCCGCCCAGCGATCCCGCGGGACGGCAGGCGATCGAGGTGAGATACATGGGCACGTTCGTCCCCGTCTCGATGTGCCGTACCGGAACCCCGGCCCTGAGCAGCGCGTCCTCGAAGGTGAAGCTGCAGCCGAGCAGGAAGGCGACCAGGTCGTTCCGCCAGAGGTCGCGAACGTCGCCGACGTCGGCCACGGCCCTGCCGTCCTCGTAGACGCGGTAGGCGGGCAGGTCGGTGCGAAGGTCGCCGCCGAACAGAACGGTGCTCACCGCACCGGGATCGCCGACGTCCAGGACCGGGCAGGCGACGGGGTTGCGCTGGGCGAACAGGAGCAGGTCGTAGGCGAGTTCGCGGGGCACGGCGAGCAGGTTGGCCTGGGTCCAGCCCCGGCACCACCCTGCGGTGGGCACCCGCAACCCCTCCCTGAAGTGACTCCGGGCCCGCGCCGGGGTGAGCGCCGCTACGTCCATCGGCGGATCATAACCTCGGCGCCGTCCGCCGCCCAGCGTTCCTCGTCCGCGGGCGGGGATACGGATGCTGGATATCGGTGTCTCCGGCAGCCGAAACTTCGGCGCAATCCCGGTCCCCGAAATCTCGGATGTCGGACACCGCTGTCAGACTCCGGCCGGCGGGAGCGGGTGTCCTCCAGACGAGACGGCCGGAAAGAGGCTAACGGCTGTCCATAAATATATAAATTAAGGCGCCTAAAACGTTTTTGGAACGATTCGACAAAATTGAGTCATATTTCATGACAAGTTTGCATTGCAGGTATAACGCCCCGGCCTTACGTTCCCGGTATGGATCTCGAGCTCCGACACCTCAAGATCGTGCGCGCGGTGGCACAGGCCGGCAGCGTCACCAAGGCCGCCACCCACCTCGGATTGGCCCAACCCGCGCTGACGGCGCAGCTCAAACGGATAGAGCGGGTTCTCGGGGGAGCTCTTTTCGAACGCGACCACAACGGCGCCAGGCCCACACCCCTGGGGCAGCTGGTCCTGTCACGTGCGCTGGTGCTGCTGCCCGCGGCCCGCGAACTCCAGGAGGAGGCACTTCGATTCGCCAACGCGAACGCCGACCTCCCCAGCTACCGGCTGGGTGCCACCCACGGCCCGATACTCGGCGGTCTGGTGGACCGCCTCGCCACCGCCTGGCCGTCCACCCCGGTGAGCACCCACACCTCCTGGTCCGCGAGGGAGCTCACCGCCATGGTGATGCTGGGCCGGATCGACTTCGCGTTCATCGGCGCCTGCGGAGAGAGCCCTCCGCCGGTGGAGGGGCCGGTGGTGTGGTCGACCGTGGGGACCGACCCAGTCTTCGTGCTGCTCAACGAGGACCATCCGCTGGTGGACAGGAAGGAGGTTGAGCTCGCGGAGCTGGCCGACGAGCAGTGGACGGTGACCCCCGGCGACAGCTGCTTCGGCGACTGCTTCGCCACGGCCTGCGCCCGCGCCGGCTTCACCCCCAAGACCATCTACGAGACCGACGTGGCCACCTGCATGCACCTGGCCAAGGTCGGACGCGCCGCCGCGCTGTGCCAGGCGACCTTCCAGCCCGTCGAGGGGCTGCAGCTGGTACCGCTCGCGGGAGCTCCGCTGCGCTGGCGGCAGCTGCTCGGCTGGCACCCGGAGGCCGCGAGCGCCGCGGTCGCGGCGTCGATCCTCGAACACGCGAAGGCCGCGCATTCCGACGCGATCGGACGGAGCAGACGATACGCGGCGTGGCTGACCGAGAACCCCCGGCTGGGCACCTCTCCATAACGTGACGGTAGGGGGCATCTGGTAGAGGCGCGCCTCATGTGCACCCCGTTACGTTGACGGCACCCCCACCGGAGGGATTCCAGAGACCAGGCCGGTCCGCCGCCCCCGCGGCCCGGCCGTCCCCGCCGCCCTTCCCCGCCACGGGCTTGTGCGAGCTCCTGGCGGGGAGGGCGGCCTCTCCACGTCCGGGCGTCGAGAACAATGGAGGAATGAGCGACCTTCTGACGCTGAGCGAGGGCGCGGTGCTGACGCACCTCGCCACCCGGGCCGAGCTGGCGAGCGGGGTGCTGCCCGCCTCCGACGACCTGCGGCTGTGGGCACGGCTGGCCGACGGTGAGGGGGTGCCCCTGGCGGGCGGCGGCCGGGTGCGGACCTCGCTCGACACCGGCGAGCCCGTCCTGACCGGACCCGACGGCTGGCTCGCCGGGGTGGAGCCGGAGCAGGTGATCGCGCTGCGGTTGCGCGGCGGCACCCTGGAGCTGTCGGTCACCGAGTTGGACGACGTTCCCGCCGAGCGGGTGATGCGGGTCGTCCAGGAGTTCGGTGAGCAGGCGCTCGACGCGCTGCGCGCCTTCGCGGAAGGGCTGGAGCCCAGTCCCGGTGTGCCGGTCGACGTCGTGGTCCTGGAGCTGCTGATGAAGGCCCCCGAGACCTTCGCCGACCCGCTGCCGCCGCTGTCCCCGCTGCTGCTCAACGCCTCGCTGGAGCTGCGCGAGGGCCGGGTGGGCATCGTGGGCGCCCCGTGGGACACGGCGTCGGTCGCCGACCTGGCCCCGCTGGACATCATCAGGCTCGCCCTGGTGCGCAGCGCGCTGCGCACGTACGGCGAGGGCGCCGACCTCTCCAGCCTCCCCAAAGCCGTCACCTACCTGTCGCGGTCGGACACGGTGCTCGCGAGGATCGCCGACGAGGTGGAGCGCGAGCCGCTCGGCCCAGCACTGGTCGAGGCACTGCCCCGCACCGAGCCGGCCGCCCTGCTGCTGATCGCGAGGTCGGCCGAGGGCGAGGGCCGTTCGTTCGAGGCGGCAGGGCTGATCTCCGAGGTGCTCTCCCTCTCCCCCGATCTGGCACCGGCCGTTCGCGACGCGGCCGAGTACGCCGCGTGCCGCACCATCCCCGGGGCTCCGCTGCCCGAGCGGGCCGCGCACCTGTTCCGGCAGCTGCTCACGTACGCCTACCGCCCGGCCCGCAGGCGGCTGATCGAGGATCTGATCGCGCTGAGCGTCCGGGTGGCGGAGCCCGCCCTCGCGGACCTGGCGCTGTTCGAGAACGACGTCGTCGGCGAGTTCCTGGACGCGCGGGCCGAGTGGCTGCGCGACGACGAGGTGGAGCTGCTGGAGTCCTGGCGGCGGACGCCGCTGCGGCTGTGGGAGGTCCTCGACGTGTCCGGGGACGAGATCACCGTGTCCGCCGCCGGGGACGGGACCGGGGAGCGGGTGAGGCTGGTCGACGAGTTGCTCTCCGGGCAGGCGATACCCGGTGACCTGATGCTGACCAGGCTGCTGGGCGACGGGACGGGGCCGCACGTGTTCGGTCACCCGTTCAAGGTCGATCCCGAGCGTGGGGAGGAGATGCTCGCCCTGCTCTCCGACCCCGTCGACCCCTACGCGGTGGCCGCCTTCTTCAGGCGCCCCCGGCGGGCACCCGCCGCCCCCGGCACGGCGATGGACGCGACGGGGACGGACTCCACGGCGACGGACGACGACACCGGTCACTGAACGGCCCTGGGGAAGGTGGGGCCGAAGCCCCTCAGAGGGTGCGCAGGAAGGCCAGGCCCGTGGTCGCGAGGGCGTCCTGGGTCTCGGCGAGAGGTCGCCAGATCGAGGCGGCCGTGGCGATCGTCCGGTTGTGCGCGGTGAACGACTCGATGCAGAGCGGTCCCCGGTAGTCCACGGCGCGCAGGGCGTCGACGAGGGCGGGCCAGTCCATGTGGTCGGCCCCCGGCGCACCCCGGTCGTTCGCGCAGACCTGCACGTGCGCGACGAGATCCCCGGCCAGCCGTACGGCCGCCGCCGGATCCCGCTCCTCGATGTTCATGTGATAGACGTCCAGCGCGAGGCCGACGCCCGGGATCCCGCCGACCGCCTCGACGGCCTGCTCGACGGTGTTGACCAGGCTGGTCTCGTAGCGGTTGAGCGGTTCGACGGCGACCGTCACCCCGCGTTCCGCCGCGTACGCGCCGACCGGGGTCAGGTTCTCCCGCAGCTCGGCGTAGCGGCTCTTGCGCTCCTCCTCCGACATCCGCCAGGTCCGCCCCACCGAGGCGTAGGCGGGTCCGCCGATCACCGGGCTGCCCACCGCCACGGCGGCGTCCACACATCGCCGCAGGTAGTCCTGGGTGTCGGCGACCGTCGCCGCGTCGGCGTCGACCAGCTCCCTGCCCGGTGGCATGACGAGGACCACCGAGGCCTTCAGCCCGAGGCTCTCCAGCAGTTCGGCCGCCCGCGCGGGATCCCAGTCTCCGGCCTGCTCCACCGGTAGCTCGATCACGTCGAACCCCCAGGCGGCCACCTTCGGCGCCAGCCGGGCGAGATCCTCGTCCGTCAGCGGCGAGACCCATACCCACGTGTTGACCCCGATGGGGAACATCGGCAACCCCTTTTCGTGCTGAACGCGTACTCAATGTCTCCCGAGCCCGTCGGCGGACTCGTCTCGCGGGCTCTTCGTGAGCCTCGTGAACTCGACCTCCTCCCCGGCCAGAAGGGCCGGGGATTCTCCCGTCGCGTCGCGGTCAGGCGGCGCGTGGGGTAGCGGTGGGCTCCGGGCACCGCCTCGCGGTGCCCGGAGCCCGGTGGATCCGCCTTACTCACCGCTCTGGCCGGGGGATCGCTCTTGTTCGCCGCCCCGGCCCGCGGGGAGATCGGCCTTACTTACCGCCCCAGGCGGCGGGGAAGTCCGGCAGCTTCTCGCAACCGCAGAGCGCGTAGTGCAGCGGCGGCATGTTGGGCTGCAGGTAGGTGTCCAGGTTCTCGGAAGTGATCTTGGGCTGGGGCAGCTTCCAGGTCTTGGGCACCTCCTCACCCTTGAGGATCTTCAGGGCGGCGATGATCGGGGTGCGCCACTGGTAGGTGGGGTAGGTCGGCGCGACGGCCGTGAGGCCGCCGCTCTTCCACTTCTGCAGGAAGTCCTGCTGGTCCTCGCCGACGATCGCCGGCACCGGGACCCCGGCGTCCTCGAACGCCTCGACGGCCGCCACGGCGGTCGCGCCCGCGTCCATCCACACCCCGTCGATCTTGCCGTGCCGCTGGATGTAGTCGCTCACGATGCTCTTGGTCTTGGCCGCGTCGCCGTCGGTGAACTCCACCCCGACCACGTCGAGCTGGCTCTGGTCGAAGGTGACCTTCGCCGCCGACCAGCGGGTCTCCAGCACGTCGACGCCCGGCAGGATCCGCAGCGCGAGGACCTTGCCCCCGGCCGGCACCTTCTCCACCAGGAACTCGGCGCCGTCGGCGCCGAAGGCGTAACCGCCGATGGGGTTGATGAACGTCACCGGGCAGTCGGTCTCCACGCCTCGGTCGAAGACGATCACCGGGACCTTGGGGCAGGCGCCCGTCACCGCGGGGGTGAGCGTCGCGGTGGTGTTGGGCGAGACGATCAGGGCGTCACAGCCCTTGCCGACCAGCTCGGCGATGTCGGAGATCTGCTTGTCGTCCTTGCCCTCCGCGTCGAGGGCGGTGAACTTCTTGATCTCCTTGTGCAGCGCCACCTCGGCCTGCATGGTCTTCCAGCCCACCTGCCGCCACGGGTTGTTCACCGCGGCGTTGGAGAAGCACAGGTTGTAGGGACCGTCCTTCTTGTACTTGGCCGTGTCCACCATCTCCGGGGCGATGGCCTGCTCCCACGGCTTGTCCGCGGGCCCCTCCGCGCTCTGGGCCCGCATGGCGAGCTGGGCGTCGTAGTCGGCCTGGACGAAGAACTTCGACTGCTCTCCGGTGTTGGAGGACGCGGCGGTGGACGCGCCGGTGGACGGGGCGGCCGCCGAGCTCTCCGGTGCCGCGCTGGAGGTCGCCGGCTTGTCACTGGCGCATCCCGCGGCGAGCAACATCGCGGAGACACCCGCGACGAGCACCGTGATCGATCTGTTCAATGAAGGCTCTCCTTGTTTCTCTGGGGTGCGTTCAGACGCGTAGGGCGCGCCTGAACGGAAGCCGTACGGAACTCACCGCGACGGCGGCGATGATGATCACGCCCTGGACCGCGAACTCCAGGGCCCCCGAGATCCCGTACAGGTTGAGCAGGGTGAACAGCGCTTCGAGGGTGAAGGCCCCGGCCATCGCGGCGACCACGGAGCCGCGCCCGCCACCGAGCGCGACGCCACCGAGGACGACGGCCGTGATGGCCTGGAACTCCAGGCCCTGCCCGACCTGGGCCGAGACGCCCGCGAAGCCGCCGAGCAGGATGCCCGCGACGGCCGCGGCCAGGCCGGAGATGACGAAGGCGGCGATCCTGGTCCGGTCGACCCTCACCCCGGACAGTCCTGCCGCGCGTTCGTTGTCGCCGGTGGCGATGAGCCGCTTACCGAAGTCGGAGCGCATGAGGAGGATCGCCGCGGTGCCCGCGACGAGAAGGATGAGTACCGACCAGGGCACCGGGCCGAGATCCCTGCGACCGAACATCCGGAACGTCTCCGACAGCGCGCCGCGCGGGGCGCCGCCGGTCCACAGGAACACCGCGCCGGACAGCACCAGCATCATGCCGAGCGTGGTGATGAACGACGGCACCCGCAGCTTGGTGGTGATGGCCCCGTTGGCGAGCCCGACCAGCAGCCCGATCACGATCAGCAGGGCCAGCACCGGCCAGGTCGCCTGCTCCTGCCCGTCGATCAGCCGGGCGGCCACCACGACCTGCACGGTGACGAGTGACCCCACCGACAGGTCGAACTCCCCCGAGACGATCACGAAGTACTGCCCGGCGGCCAGGATGACCAGCGGCGCGGCCCTCTTGAGGAAGGCGAGGAACCCGGCGGGCTCCAGGAAGAACGGGTTCACCAGCGCGATCAGCACCAGCAGCACCGCCAGCACGGCGAGGATCGGCCCCATGGACCTGAGGGCTCTCATCGGGATCGCCCCCTCGCGCCGCGGCGGGCGTAGACGGCCACGGCGACGACGATCACCACGCCGCGGACCACGTCCTTGAAGAACGCGTTGACCTCCAGCTGGTTGAAGACGCTGTCGAGCACGGCGAGCAGCAACACCCCGCCGACCGTCCCGGCGACCCCGCCCCTGCCTCCGGCCAGGGCCGTACCGCCGAGGACCACCGCGGCGATCGACTCCAGGTCGTAGCCGCCGTCGGTGCCGACCGTGGGCGCGCCCGCGCCGAGCCTGCTCGCCAGCAGCAGCCCGGCGACGCCCGCGCAGACCGAGCACAGGATGTGTGCGGCGACGACGATCCTGCCGGTCCGTACGCCGGACAGCCTGGCCACCTCCTCGTCACCGCCGACCGCGTAGATCCGGTACCCGAGCCTGGTACGGCGCAGCAGGAACCAGACGGCGAGCGCGACGGCGGCCCACAGCAGCGCGGAGACGGGGACCGGTCCGATCCTGTCGTAGCCGAGCCGCTGGAAGGAGTCGGGCACGCTGCCCGCGGGACCGTCGTAGAGGTGGTCCACGATCCCCTTGACGATGAGGGCCGTGCCGAGGGTCGCGATGAAGGCGTGGACGTGCAGCCGGGTGATGACCAGGCCGTTGACCAGCCCGATCAGCGCGCTCACCGCGAGCACCGCCGCGACGCCGGGAACGATTCCGCCGTCCTGCCCGGCCATGATCTCGGCCGCGACGAGGGAGGTGAGGCTGATCAGGTACGCCACCGACAGGTCCAGCGACCCGACCAGGATCGCCAGCGTCTGACCCACCGCGACGATGCCCAGCGCGGCCGAGCGCTGCTGGATACCGACGATGGTCTCCAGCGTGAGGAAGTCGCCCCCGTCGAGGGCGACCAACACCCATCCGACGAGCATGACCCCGGCCAGGGCGAGGTAGATGACCTGGGTCGAGCCGATGCGGCCCACCAGGGCGCGTCTTCTCTCCCCTTCCGGCGGGATGGGGGCGGCGGGCGCGGCGGTGCCGGTCGCCGCCGCGGGCCTGCCCCGGCCGGTCATGACGTCACCTCACCGGCGGCCAGGCGCATGACGGCCTCCTCCGAGGATCCGGCGGGCAGCGCACCGGCGATGCGGCCGTCGCGCATCACGACGACGCGGTCGCTCATGCCGATCAGCTCGGGAAGCTCGGACGAGATCATCATGATCGCCATTCCGTCCTCGGCCAGGCCGCGCATCAAATCGTGGATGGCGGCCTTGGCACCCACGTCGACCCCGCGCGTGGGCTCGTCGAAGATCAGGACCTTCGGCGCCACGGTCATCCACTTGGCCAGCACGACCTTCTGCTGGTTGCCGCCGGACAGGTAGCGGACCTCCTGCTCGGGGCGGGGCGGGTGGAGTCGTACCGCCTCCAGGAGTTCGAGGACACCGGTCCCGCCGGTCCCGCCGATCCTGCCGCCGTTGCCGATCCTGCGCACCGAGCGGGAGACCAGCAGGGCGTTGTCCCGTACGGACTGGCGCAGCGCGAGCCCTTCGGCCTTGCGGTCCTCGTTCACCAGGCCGATCCCGGCGGCCACGGCCTGCCGCACCGATGTCGGCCGCAGCGGGCTCATCGTGCCGCGCGTGAACGGCTCGGCTCCGAACAGGGCCTTGGCCAGCTCGGTGCGGCCCGACCCCTGCAGGCCGGCCACCCCGAGGATCTCGCGTTCGCGCAGTTCGAGGTCGATCCCGTCGAGCACGGCGTTGCCTCCGCCGCGCACGCTGAGCCGCACCTCTCCGGGCTCCGTGCCCCTGTCGGGGAAGTAGGTGCCGAGGTCGCGGCCGACCATCAGCCGGACCAGCTCGTCGGAGGTGATCTCGGCGGTGTCCGCGGTCCTGACCAGCGTGCCGTCCTTCAGCACCGTCACCCGGTCGGACAGGTCGAAGACCTCTCGCAGCCGGTGGGAGATGTAGAGGACGGCGATGCTCCGCTCCCGCAGGCGGGCCACCAGCCGGTAGAGCAGCTCCACCTCGTGATCCGCGAGTGCCGCCGTGGGCTCGTCCATCACGATGATCCTGGCGTCCTGGGAGAGCGCCTTGACGATCTCCACGACCTGCTGCTGGGCGATGGAGAGGTGACGGACCAGGTCCCGGGGGGTGAAGGAGGTCTCGCCGAGTTCCTGGAGCAGCCGGGCGGTGGCGGTCTCCATCGCCTCCCTGTCGACCAGCCCCCGCCGGACGGGCTCGCGGCCGAGGAAGACGTTCTCGGCGACGCTGCGCTCGGGCAGCAGGTTGAACTCCTGGTAGATGATCGCGACCCCGGCGCGCTGCGCCTCGACCGGGTGGGCGAAGGAGACCTCGGTGCCGTCGATCTCGATGCTGCCCTCGTCAGGGGCGTGCACCCCGGCGAGGACTTTCATCAGCGTGGACTTTCCCGCGCCGTTCTCACCGACGACCGCGTGCACCTCTCCGGCGGCGACCTCCAGATCGACCTCGCTCAGTACGCGAACCCCGAGAAAACTCTTGGCGATGCCGCGCATTCTCAGGATCATGAGGCTACCGTCCCCGCGCGAGATACGGCGGCGGGAAAACGCGCCTGAGGTGCCAGGGATACCTGGGATATCAGGGACAGGGCTAACACATCCGAAAATCCGGTCCCGACGTCACCGGATGGTAATCGATTCGTCGGTAACCGGCCGATTTCCTTCATGTGTCCGGATGCTAAAGCGCTCTTATGGCGACGGTCAAGCAAAAGGATGTCACCATTTGGCATAATGAGGCAGGCCGAGCGCCTAAGTCGCTTTGACGCAGCGGAAACAAGGGGTGTTGACTGTGTGCATGTTCAGCGAAGCGAACGGTTCGATCGCCGGTGCGGGGGCGCTTCTCAACATCCTGCGCGACGGTCAGGCCAGAACGAGGGCCGAACTGGTCCAGCTCACCGGGCTGGCCAGGTCCACCCTGGCCCAGCGTCTCGACGCGTTGCTGAGCCAGCAGTGGATCATCCCCACCGAGGAGGCCATCTCCTCAGGGGGCCGCCCCGCCATCGCCTTCACGTTCAACCGCACCGCCCGCGTCGTCCTCTCCGCCGACCTCGGTGCCACTCACGCCCGGGTGGCGGTCACCGACCTCGGCACCACGGTCCTCGCCGAGCGCGCGGCCGAGGTGCCGATAGACCGCGGACCCGAGGAGACGCTCGGCTGGCTCCAGCGCACCTTCGAGGAGATGCTCGCCGAGATCGGTCACCGCCCGGAGGAGATCTGCGGCATCGGCGTCGGCCTGCCCGGCCCGGTCGAGCACAGCTCGGGACGCCCGGTCAATCCGCCGATAATGCCGGGCTGGGATGGTTTCCCCGTTCCCGAGTGGCTCGGCTCGCGCCTCGGCGCCCCCGTCCTCGTCGACAACGACGTGAACATCATGGCGCTGGGCGAGCACTGGGCCGCCCGCCCCGGCGCCGACCACCTCATCTTCGTCAAGATTGGCACCGGCATCGGCTGCGGCATCATCAGCGACCGCCGTCTGCACCGGGGCGCCCAGGGCGCGGCCGGCGACATCGGGCACATCCGGGTGGCCTCGGCCCTGAACACCGTCTGCCGCTGCGGCAACGTCGGCTGCCTGGAAGCCGTCGCCAGTGGCGCCGCCATGGCCGCCAAGCTGTCCGCGGACGGGGTGGAGGCCGACGACAGCCGCGACGTGGTCCGCCTCGTACGCGCGGGCAACACCGACGCCGTGCAGCTCATCCGGCAGGCGGGCCGCGAGGTCGGCGACGTGCTCGCCTCGATCGTCAACTTCTTCAACCCCTCGGTGATCGTGGTCGGCGGCGACATCTCCGAGGCCGGTGAGCAGGTGCTCGCCGGGCTTCGCGAGGTCATCTACAGCCGGTCGCTGCCCCTCGCCACCCAGCACCTGACGATCACCGCCAGCGAGCTGGGCGACCGCGCGGGTGTGATCGGCGCCGCCGTCATGGTCATCGAGCACGTGCTCGCCCCCGGCAGCGTCGACCGCTCCGTCTCCGTCCCCGCCGTCTGACCGATCCCCGATGGGACCGTCGCGGCCTACCCCGCTCACCCCGCCTACCCCGCTTCCCGGCGGGTAGGTGGCTTTCGCGATCCACCCCGGCCCCGGCGGGAAGGAGACCTCTCAGCGGGGGATCAGCTCCTGCGACGCGCTGAGTTCCCGCGCGAACCAGGCGATGGTACGGCGCAGTCCCTCGATGACGTCGATTTTCGGCCGCCATCCCAGCGCGGAGACGGCGAGGGAGATGTCGGGACGGCGGATCTGCGGATCGTCGTCGGGGCGGCCGACGAAGCGGATCGGTGACTCCGAGCCGGTCAGGTGCCGGACCGTCTCGGCGAGGGCCAGCACGCTCAGCTCGGTGGGATTGCCGATGTTGACCGGCCCGGTCATCTCGCCGCGGGCCAGAGCCACGATCCCCTCCACGGTGTCGTCGACGTAGCACACCGACCGGGTCTGCCCTCCGTCGCCGGCCACCGTGATCGGCTCACCGCGCAACGCCTGGCGCACGAAGGTGGGAATGGCCCGGCCGTCATAGGGCCGCATCCTCGGCCCGTAGGTGTTGAAGATCCGTACGATCGCGGTGTCGGTGCCGTGACAGGTCCGGTACGCGGTGGTCAGCGCCTCGGCGAACCGCTTGGCCTCGTCATAGACGCTGCGCGGTCCCACCGGGTTGACGTTGCCCCAGTAGGTCTCGCGCTGCGGATGCTCCAGCGGATCGCCGTAGACCTCGCTGGTGGAGGCGAGCACGAGCCGGGCGCCCTTGTTCCTGGCCAGCCCCAGCGCGTGCAGCGTGCCCAGGCTGCCCGCCTTCAACGTCTCGATCGGATGGCGCAGGTAGTCCACCGGCGAGGCCGCCGAGGCGAGGTGCAACACCAGGTCCACCTCCCCGGGCACCCGCAGAAAACTCGTGACGTCGCACTCCACCAGCCGGAAGGCGGGCAACCCGACCAGGTGCCCGACGTTGGCCGGCGAACCGGTGAGGAAGTTGTCCAGGCAGACCACCTCCGCCCCCTCGTCCAGCAGCCGCTCACACAGGTGTGACCCGACGAATCCCGCGCCACCGGTCACCACCACCCGCCGCCCGTTCACCGCACCCCCACCTCCATCAGGCGCGCGGCGGCGTCGAGGACGTCCCAGACCCCGATCTCCAGCAGTCCCGGATCGGGCCGGTACCCGTAGGGATCGCCGAGACCTCCTGCCCACAGGACGGTGTGCGGCCCCGTCGGCGGCGGTCCCCACAGCGCGGGCGAGACGGGGCCGAACAGCGTCACCGAAGGGGTGAGGAAGGCGGCCGCCAGGTGAGCCACGCCGGTGTCGCCGCAGATCACCAGCCGTGCCCCCGCCACCAACCCGGCCAGTTCGAGCAACCCGGTGCGCCCGGCGAGTACGGACGTGGACGGCAGCCCCGCGAGCAGGGCCACCCGTTCGGCGAGGTCCCTTTCCCGCTCGCCCCCCGTGACCACGACCCGGTGCCCGTTGTCCCGCAGTTCCGCGGCCACGAGCGCGAACCGCTCCGGCGGCCAGCGCCTGGCCGGGTATGCGGCTCCCGGGTGGATGACGACCGGCCGCGAGCCCTCGTCGGCGAGGGGAGGGCGTTCCAGTTCCAGATCGGCGGGATCGGCCTCGATGCCGTACCAGCCGAGCAGGTCGCACCAGCGCCGCACCTCGTGCACGCCTTCCGCCCAGTCCGGTCCGTACGCGTCGGGGAAGGCGGGATGCCGGTAGGTCAGCAGCCGAGCCGGGCCGGTGCGGTGGAGCGCGGCGATGCCTCGCCGGCCACCGCCGTACAGGTTGACGGCGACGTCGACACGCCGCCCGAGGCGCGGCACGTGACCGGGGCCCGACACGTCGCACACCTCGTCCACCCCGCCGATCAACGGCACCAGGGGCGCCAGCGCGGCGGGCGCGGCCAGCACGATCCGGTGGTCGGGATGGGATCGCCGCAGAGCCCGCAGGGCGGGGACGACGGTGAGCAGGTCACCCAGCCCCAGTCCGCGCAGCACGATCATGACCGGCTGATCGTCCTCCAGGGCGACGTTCCGCCCCGCGGTGTCGCTGCCGGTGTCGGCGCCGGACTCGACGCCGGTCTCGACGCCGGTCTCGCTGTCGGTCTCGCTGCCGGCGTCAGAAGGACGCGCATGGTCAGATAACGGGGGGAGTCTCATGTGACGACCTCTTTCACGAACGTCGGGGCGATCCTCATGTGACGGTCTCCTTCACGAACGTCAGGTGGTCGACCGCCTCGACGACCCGCGCGCTCGGCACCGACGCCGGACACGGGTGACCGGCGACCGGACGGGTTCCGGCCCACGTCGTCTCGCGGGACGTCCGCCTGTCTCCGAGGAGCACGGCCGGCACCCCGTACGGCGCCCAGCGCCCGGCGGGGGCGAACAGGCTGACGACCGGTGTGCCGACCGCCGCCGCGAGGTGGGCGGGTCCCGTGTCGGCGACGACCACCGCGCACGCTCCTTCGAGCACCGCGGCGAACTCGGGGTAGGTCGTCCTGCCGCCCAGATCGACGACGGACCTACCCGGGTGGCCGCCGGGCCGCCCGTCACGCGGGCCCGGGTGGCCGTTCGAACCCCGGCCACCCGTCGCGGCCGACTCACCGTCGACCCAGCCCGCCGTGAAGGCGGGCTCATCCATCTCCCAGCCGCGCAGGCGGGCGGGGCCTTCGCTCATCCAGTCGCCCGCGAAGAGGGGACCCGGCGACAGGCCGTGCTGCCCGGCACCCGAGGCGATCCGCGCGGTGAGTCCCCGCTCGTCCCGGTCGCCGGTCACGACGACCCTGCGACCCGAGCGGACCAGGTCGTGGACCGCGCGTGCCCAGTTCTCCTCCGGCCACGCCCTGGCGGGGACCGAGACGCCGGGGTGCAGGACCACGTAGCCCGGCGCCCCGGTGAGGTGGCCGACATCGGGCAGCGGGCGTCGCACGGCGAGGCCGCCCGCGTCTCCCGCCGGAAGCTCGAATCCCGCCGCCGCGGCCAGCCCGAGCATTCGCTCGGGCTCCGGCATGTCCGCCTCCTCGTCGACGGCGTGCCACACGTCGAGCAGCGAGCCCGGGTGGTCGGTGGAGATCGCGGCGATCCTCGGCGTGTCCGCCAGCCTGAGCAGCAGGGCCAGCGGCAGCGCAGACCGGTGGCGCGGGGTGAGGATGAGGGCCTGTTCCGGGGCCACGTCACGGACGACGCGCAGCAACCTCAGGACGTGCGTGCCGGTCACGGGCGGCGCGGCGGGGTCGATCCACGGCGTACGCCACTCCACCACTCTCGACACCCCGGGCAGCAGTTCGGCGGCGGCCCGGCCGTACGGCCCGGTCAGCAGCACGACCTCCCGCGCGCTCGCGGCCACCGCGCGGATCGCGGGTCCCGCCAGCAGGACGTCGCCCGCCTTGTCCAGGCGGGCGACGAGGACGGTGCCGATCACCGTCGCTCCCTCGGTCGCGTCACGACGTGGGCGATCTTCCCGTTGACCGCAAAAACGGCCAATAAGTCATGAAATGTCGTATTTTTACCGAGAAATCCCATGGCGCTCGGCCTCTCGTTCGATATCTACTGACTACCGAGAGGAGCGACCACACAAACCGAAAAATCGTACATAAGCGCAGTTAAGAGGATTATGCAATTACTTTTATCACTATAAGTAATCACTGCCGCGATTACCCGGCCCATCGGCCGGGTAGCGAAGCTTCGCGACGGTGAATCCCCGCGAGACCGGACGGCCCTGGTGATCGGATAACCGGGGGCGGTCACGGGAGGCGGCGGGCGAGGAGCCGATCGGCCGGCGGCAGGGCGCGGAAAGCCGATCGGCCGGAGAGCCGGGCGAAGGGCCCCTCAGCCGGAAACGAGGTGGGCGTTGGGTTCGCGGGCACGGTCCGCCAGCTCGGGAATCTCCAGCACGGTCACCCCGGCCGCCGCGAGTTCCTCGGCCCCGTGGCAGTCGACGAAGACCAGCGGCTCGCGCCACGCCATCACCACGCGCCGCACACCGCTGTCCAGGATCAGCCGGGTGCAGGTCCTGGGACGCGAGGCGCGCGCGCTGCACGGCTCCAGACTGCTGTAGACCGTGGCGCCGGCCAGCCGGGGATCGTCCGGGGAGATCTTGGCCAACGCCGACTCCTCCGCGTGGACGTGGGGGTCGTTCTCCCGCGAGTAGCCCCGGGAGATCTCCTCACCGTCGGCGGAGACGACCACGGCGCCGACCGAGAAGGCCGTCTCCGAGGGCGGGCACGACCTCGCCAGGTCGCACGCCAGCTCCAGCCATTCGCGGTCGCTCATCTCGGCCTCCCCCGTGGACGGCGTCTCAGGTCAGCAGTTGACGCGCTCCCCGGCCTGAAGGCCGGGGATTCAGCCCGCGCCGCGCGTTCACGCGGCACCTCTGAGGCTTCCTGTTTCGTCGACCTGAGCCACCGCGAGCGGTGGTCTTACCGGGTCTCCACAGTCGTTTAGCCTGTCCGCCCGTCCGGCGGCCAGGATGTTGATCGCCGCGTTGATGTCCCGGTCGTGGACGGCCCCGCACAGGCAGGTCCACGACCGGACGTTGAGCGGCATCGACTCGGCGATGTGCCCGCAGTCAGAGCAGAGCTTGGAGGAGGGGAACCAGCGGTCGATCTTCGTGAAGGTCCGCCCGTACCGCTTGGCCTTGTACTCCAACATGGTCGTGAACTGCGACCATCCGGCGTCGTGTACCGACTTGGCGAGTCGTGTGCGTCCGAGACCGGACACCGACAGGTTCTCCACGGCCACCGCTTGGTTCTCGCGGATGATGCTCGTGGAGAGCTTGTGGGCGAAGTCGCGGCGCGCGTCGGTCACCCGGGCGTGCGCCCTGGCGACCTTGGCCTTGGCCTTGGTGCGGTTGTTCGATCCCTTGGCCTTGCGGCTGAGATCCCGCTGCGCCTTGCGGAGCTTCTTCGCGGCCCGGCGCAGGAAGCGCGGGTTGTCCACCTTCCGGCCGTCCGACAGCACCGCGAAATGCGTCAAACCGAGATCGATCCCCACTTCGGCGGCCGACTCCGGGAGTTGCTCGCCGCCGGTCTCGACGACGAAGCTCGCGAAGTACCTGCCGGAGGCGTCCTTGATGACCGTCACGCTCGACGGGTCGGCGGGCAGATCCCGCGACCAGCGGACGTTCACGTCGCCGATCTTCGGCAGGCGAAGTTTCCCGCCCGCCGTGACCTGGAACCGGGCGTTCTTCGTGAACCGGATGGCCTGCCGGTTGTCCTTGCGGGATCGGAACCGGGGGGCGGCGACCTTGGGCCCCTTCCGTTTGCCCGACAGCGAGGCGAAGAAGTTGCGGTAGGCGGTGTTCAGGTCCGCGAGCGCCTGCTGCAACACCACGGCTGACACCTCGCCCAGCCATGCTCGTTGCGGGGTGTTCTTCGCGGCGGTGATGACCCGCTTGGACAACTCCGCGTCCGAGACGTACGCCACCCCCTGCTCGCGGGCGTCGGTCCGGGCGCGCAGCCCGTCGTTGTACACCGTCCGCGCGCACCCGAACGCTCGCGCCAGCGATTCGCGCTGACCCGGCGACGGGTAGAGGCGGACGTTGTACCGAAGCTGCACACCATGACCCTACCATTGGTCTATGGCCGAACATGGAGACATCAGAACCGGCAGGCACTGTGTTTTTGTCCTTCATGCCCATTTGGTTTTCGTGACCAAGTTCCGGCATCGGGTGTTCACCGGGGCACACCTGGAACGCCTGGAACAGATCATGCGGGACGTCTGCGCCGACTTCGAGACCGAACTGGCCGAGTTCAACGGCGAGGCCAGCCATGTTCACCTGCTGGTCAATTTCCCGCCCAAGATCGCCCTGTCCCGGCTCGTCAACAGCCTCAAGGGCGTCTCCTCCCGCCGGATGCGAACCGAGTTCCCCGAACTGGCCCGCCACTACTACCGGGCGAACAAGCTGTGGTCGGGCTCCTACTTCGCCGGAAGCGTGGGCGGCGCACCGATCAGCGTCCTGCGCCGGTACATCGAGCAGCAGAACCGCCCCGTCCGAGCCTGACCGGACGCCGATCCGCCGTGGCGGCGGATCGGCTTTTCCTGCCCCGCTACGCGGGCGAGTCCGCTTCACACCGGCCTGAACGCCGGAGCACTACGGACGAATCTGGTAGCGCAGGAGGGTGACGTCGCCCATCTTGCGGACCTCCGCCAGGTCCATTCTGCGATCGCGGTCACGGGGGAACTCCCCGCCCCCGACGAAACGCGGGGCCGCCGGATCGCCGACGAAGAACGGCGCGACGACGAGGTGGAGTTCGTCCACGAGATCCTCCCGCAGGAAGCGGGTGTGCACGGAGGTGCCGCCCTCGACCATCAGGCGGCGCACCCCCCGCCCGTACAGGTCACCCAGGACACGGCCCAGGTCGACCGTGCCGCCCGTGCCGACGGCGGCACCCGGGGCACCGGCGTCGACCACCTCGGCGGCCCCGCCGAGACGCCCGGCGAGCTTCGCCACCGCCGCCGGCGCGGCGTACACGATCTTCTCCGTGTCACCGGCCGTGAAGAAGGCGGCGCCCGGGTCGAGGTCTCCGGTGGCGGTGAGCGTCACCTTCGCGGGAGACGGCGGCAGGCCGCGCGCGACCCGCTCCAGCGCACGCTCGGGCGACCTGACGAGGAGTCGCGGATCGTCGCGGCGGACGGTGCCCGCTCCGACCAGGATCGCGTCGCAGGTGGCGCGGACCGCGTCGACCCGGTCGAAGTCCTCGTCGTTGGAGAGCAGGAGCCGTCGTGGCGTCTCGTCGTCGATGTATCCGTCGACGGACATCGCGCAGCTCAGCAGCACGTAGGGGCGCTCGCCCACCCTCCACCTCCCCGCCTCGGCACCGGCCGATCGTAACAACCTCGCCGTACCCGCTCGTGGCGACGTCCGCCTCCGCGCGTCCCGCCCGGCCACTTCCCGCCGGTCGCGTACCGGCGAAGACAGGATGTCATCTGTACGTCAGCGGCAATTCCCCCTTCGTTTACCCTCTGTTAACCTAAAAATAAAGCTTTCTCATTGAAGGGGCATAAATGCGCGCGAGTCCGCCGAGACGTGGCCACGGACGCTCCCCGGGTCTTCTTCGACCTCTCGGAAGGCCGACCCGCCACCGTCTCCGCGACACCGGCCGCGCGCGCCCCCTCGCCACCCTCGCCGCCCCCGTCTCTCGCACCGCCAGTGCCCTCCGCGCTTCCGGGGGCGAGGGGGAGGCGTGACGGCGAGGCATCCGGGACGCGAGTGCGGCGCGGGCGCGAGGCGCGAACGGCGGTATCACCGCTGATGGGATGGACCCTCGCGTTCGCCGCCGTGGCGATCCTCTTCGTGCTGGCCAGCGGGGCCAATGACGGGGCCACCATCATCGGTCTCGGGCTCAGGTTCCCCCGCTCCCCCGGATGGGCGGTCACCGTGCTCCTCGTGGCCGTGCTCTTCGCCGTCCCGTACCTCCTGGGGGTCGCGGTCGCGCGCACGTTCACCGAGCGGCTGGCCGGGCTCGGGACGAGCGGCGGCGCGGCGGCGTTCCTGGTGGGAGTGGTGATCGCGGTGGCGGTGGTCGCGGTGCTGACCGGCAGGGGCCTGCCGACCAGCCTCACCCTCGCGGTGATCGGCGGCATCAGCGGCGCGGGACTCGGCGCCGGGCTCTCCGTGTCGTGGGGGGACCTGGGCACCGTCCTCGCGATCGGGGCCTGCGCGCCCCTCGCCGGGCTGGTCCTGGGCTATCTGCTGGGGGCCCTGTCGCACCACGTGCCGTCCTACCGTCGCATGCCGCGACTGGTGTTCACCACCCACCTGCTCGCCTACTCGGCCCAGTGCGTGGCGTACGCGGTGAACGACGGCCAGAAGATGATCGCGGTGGTGAGCGTGGCGATCGGCGTGAGCCGTCACGGGCTCGGCGGGGTGGGGCCCGTCGAGGTCCCGCCGGTGTGGATGGCCGCCCTCGTGGCGCTCTTCCTCGCCGGTGCCCTGACGAGTCTGATCCGCGTCGGAGGCCGGTTGGGCCGCGGGGTGGTCATCACCCGCCCGCTGCACATCGTCTCCGCCGAGACGGCGGCCACCGGCGCCGTCCTCGGCAGTTCGGCCCTGGGAAGCCCGGTGAGCATGACCCAGTCGATCACCGCGGGGGTGGTCGGCGCGGCGACGAGCGAGGGAACGAGGAGGGTGCGATGGCAGGGCGTCGTGAACGTGGGTACGGCATGGCTGGTCACGCTGCCGTCGTCGATGGCGCTGGGCTGTCTCGGCGGTCTCGCGCTGAGGCTGATGTGAGCGGCACCGAGGGCCGCACCCGGAGGTTCGCGCGTGCCTGGGACGACCTGCGCGGCCGGTCGGGGCGGCGGATCGTCTCTCTGGTGAGGGAGCAGGTCGCCATCGCGCGGGCGGGAGCCGTGCTCGCCCTCTCGGTCGCGGACGGCGAGATCGAACGGTCGAAGGCACGCGCCCGGATGGCCGACGTGGAGCACGAGGGGGACGAGGCCAGAGCCCGGCTGGTACGGATCCTGCGGCGGGTGCTGGCGACCCCTCTCGACAGGGAGGACCTGTTCAGGCTCTCCCGTTCGATCGACGACGTGCTGGACCAGCTACGCGACTGCGTGCGCGAGATCGACCTGTTCGGGCCACAGGACGTGCGGTTCGCGGTCGAGCCGCTGCGGGCGGTGATCGACGGTCTCGACGAGTTGGAGGGCGCCGTACTGAAGATGATCGACGACCCGGCCTCGGTCACCGGGGCCGTGCTCGCCACCCGCAAGGCGTGCAGTCGCGTCCGCCAGCTCTACCAGGCCCGGCTCGCCGAGTTGTTCGCCGAGCGGCTGACCATGGACACCCTGCGCAGGCGCGAGCTGCTGTCGCGGCTCGACGCGGTGGGCCGCCGGCTCGGCGAGGCCGCCGACGCGCTCGCGGACGCGATGCTCAAACGGAGCCACTGAAGGGAACTCCCGGGTGGCCGGGTTCGTCAATCCCATGCGACCGTTCACCATGCGACGTCCCCGACGCTGAGAGGCATCTCCCGTGCGCAGCTCGTTCTTCGGAAACCTTGACCAGGACCGGTTCCCCGGCCACTTCGCCCTGCAGAACGCCAAGATGCTGCGGGTGCGGCTGAACGGGGAGGTGCTCGCCCGGCAGGGGTCGATGGTCGCCTTCCAAGGACAGATGGACTTCGACTACGAGGGCGCGGGGAGCGTCGGCCGCTTCCTGAAGAAGATGGTCAGCGGGGAGGGCGCGCCGCTGATGCGCGTCCGGGGGCAGGGCGTGATCTTCTTCGCCGACAACGCCACCGACGTGCACCTGTTCTACCTGGAGGACGAGGCGCTCACCGTCAACGGCACCAACCTGCTCGCCTTCGACCCGCAGCTCACCTGGGACATCCAGCGCGTCCAGGGCGCGGGCGTCGCCACCGGCGGCCTGTTCAACACCACGCTCAAGGGCACCGGCTGGGTGGCGGTCACCGCGCACGGCGCCCCCGTGCTCCTCGACACCTCCCAGGCGCCGACCTTCGCCGACGGCCAGTCCGCGGTGTGCTGGAGCGCGGGGTTGCACGTGGGGGTCAACCGCACGATGAAGGCGGGGGCTCTGATCGGGCGAGGCAGCGGCGAGGCTCTGCAGCTCGCGTTCAGGGGAGAGGGCTTCGTCCTCGTCCAGGCGAGCGAGGGCCCGATCATCCCCAACTCCGGCTGACCCCCGCCGCTCACGCTCTGGCCTGGATGAGGCCGTGGGCGCCGGTGGTCAGCCAAGGGCGGCCCGTGGCCTCCAGCGACGTGACCACGTCTCCGTCCAGGCCGACCGCGACCTCGGACTTCAGGGTGCGCAGCGCCACGACCGGGCCGGGGAAGTAGGCGGTGGCCTCGGCGAACGGGGTGGTGTGCGGCCAGGCCCTGTCGCCGACGAGACGGCGGTAGTTCAGGTCACCCTTCATGATCGTGAGTGACGCGGTCGCGAAGTCCTCCCGCATACCGAAAGGCATCTCCCGGTAGGGCAGGGGCGCGCAGGAGAAGGCGTACGCCCGCATGAGCAGCCTGCCCGACCCGAGCGCCGCCCGCAGCCGCCCCGCGACCTCTCCCGCCTCGCCACCGGCGGCGGCCATCCTGCGCAGGCAGGCCAGGACGTCGGCCGGGGTGGCGTCGGACACGTAGTACGGCAGGGGCTTGACGTGCAGGACGACCTTGCCCGCTCCCTTGGCGTGCAGCAGGTGGTCGATGAGGACGAGGTCGGGCAGCAGCTCGCTCCCGGCGTTGTCCGCGACGAGGCAGATCCTCGCGAGCCCCCCGCGACCGGCCTCCTCGCCGTCGACGAGTGACCACAGGAGCGCGCTGTCGTCGGCGAGGAGCCCGGACTCCCTCCCGGCGAGCTCGGGGCCGGCCGCGACCCGGAACACCAGGTCGGCCCGGTTCCCCCACAGCGCCCTCAGAACGAGCGCCTGGGCCCGCTCCGCGGAGGGCAGCGCGGCCACCGCGTCGAGCTCGCGAAGCTCCTCGTCGACGGCCTCGCCGAACAGCTCGGCCTGCTTGAAGGGCTCGAACGGGTCGACGCCTCGCCACGGTCCCGGCCCGAAGTAGCCGACCGCGGACAGGAGCCTGCGGTAGAAGTAACTCTCCGCCCACAGGAACGGCGCGTCGTCCCACCGCCGCCCGACATGGCCCCGGTCCCAGCTCTCCCACAGGTCACGGTCGTGCGCGGACTCCTCAAGCGGCTCGATCACCCCCTCGATCTCCTCAAGCAGCAGGTCGAGCGCCCGGTTCGCCCCGAGGTCGTACGGCGTGGCGGTGCGGACCTTCTCGATCAGGGCGGGGTGCCGTTCATGAAGAACGCGCCACGGATAGGAACCGGGGACGTCGCTCAGGAACACCGGCGGATCCTGCGGCGCCGAGGGCCCCGCAGGCCGCTGCCGGGCATCACCGTCTGCCATTTCCGACTCCTTTTTGACGCGGGACGACTCTTGTTATGAAATATGTTTAGCTAGAGCGAACAGGCGGTCACGCTGCCTGACGGAGGGAGCCGCAGGTGGGCACATCGGAGCGTCACAGCGGTGAGGAGCTGGACCGCCACGACGCCGTCGGAGCCCGGATGCGGCAGTTCCGCAAGGAACGCGGTCTGACACTACGCGGTCTCGCCACCCACTCCGGGCTCTCGATCGGGTTCCTCTCGCAGGTCGAGAGGGGGATCTCCTCCATCGGCCTCACCGCGCTCAACAGCGTGGCCACCGCGCTCGACCGCAGCGTGGCGGAGTTCTTCAACGACGTGCCGCCCGAGGAGGAGACGCAGGAGACGCGCGCCCCGGTCTCCCATCTGCCGAGCCACTTCACGCTCACCCGCTCGGCGACGGCCGCCACCGAATACATCTCGGGCCAGCAGACCTACCGCATGCTCTCGGCGAGGGGCCCGAACCTGGTGCTCGAACCGCTGCTGGTGCACATCGCTCCCGGCGGCAAACGCGAGAACTCCTACGGTCACGCCGGGGAGGAGTTCGCCTTCGTGCTGGAGGGCGAGCTGCTGTACGAGGTCGACGGCGTCGAGCACCGGCTGTACCCGGGCGACAGCGTCCACCTGAGATCGACCGTCCCGCACAGCATGTTCAACGACACCGACCGGGTCACCACGGTCGTGTCCGTGGTGACCCCCCGGTTGTTCTGACTCCCTCCCCGCCGGGCGCGAAGGCGATCCGGCGCGGAGCGATCCACCGCCACGGCAGGACGTCACGACCACGCGGGACGGCCCCCGCGCGCAACGCTCGCCGGGCGACCGCACGACGCGGCCGACAGCGGCTCGGGACGCTCGGCGAGCGACCGCGCGGAGGTGGTCAGCGGCGGCGCAGGGCGCGGGTGGCCAGCGCGACCGCGGCCAGCGCGCCGAGTGCCCCGGCGGCGACCGCCCCGCGCTGGCGGGAGATGCGCCGCTGGATCTCGGCGTAGGGCACCGTGCTGAACGAGACGAGCTCGTAGCGGGAGACGTAGACGCCGGGCAGCAGCCGTTCCAGGCCGTGCTCGACGCGTTTGCGCAGCAGGAACGACCGGGAGGCGACCTTGTCGCGCATCTCGACGAAGTTCTCCAGCGCGAGTTCGGCGATGGTGTCGGCGTGCTCCTTGCGCCGGGCCCCGTACATGGCGAGGGCCCGGGGGAAGTCGTCGCCGGCCTCCTCCAGGCAGCGGTCGAGCTCCACGCAGTCCTCGAAGCCGCAGTTCGCGCCCTGGCCGTAGAAGGGGACGATCGCGTGGGCCGCGTCTCCGAGCAGGCCGACCGCCGCTCCCCCTGTGCCGCGTACGTGCCAGGGGCGGGCCCGCATGGTGACCAGGTGCCCGATCGGGTTGTGGGCGTAGTCGTCGGCGAGGTCGGGCATGAGGGCGTGGGCGTCGGCGTAGTTCGCGGCGAAGAACTCCTCGAAGCGCTCCGCGGTGTCCAGCTCGGCGAAGCTGCCCGGCCCCGACTTGGGCCAGAACAGCGTGCACGTGAAGGACCTGTCCGGGTTGGGCAGGGCGATCATCATCGCCTTGCCGCGCGGCCAGATGTGCAGCGCGCCCGGGTCGAGGGCGAACCCGCCGTCGCGCGCCGGGATCGTCAGCTCCTTGTAGCCGTAGTCGAGGTACTCCTGGCTGAAGTCGAAGCCGGGAAGGAACTGCAGCCGGCCCCGTACCGCGCTGTAGGCGCCGTCGGCGGCGAGCACGACCTGGGCGGTGCGGGTGACGGGACCGCCGGGCGTGTCGAAGTCCATCCGGCCCGAGTCGACGTCGAGTCCGGTCAGCCGGTGCTCGAAGAGCGCGCGGACCCCCGGCATGCCGAGGGCGGCGTCCAGCAGGGTGCGGTTGAGCTCGGAGCGGCTGATGGAGTTGATCGCCCGCTGCCCTCCCGCGCTGTAGGGCTGGAAGCTGAGCGTGCCGTCGGGGGCGTGCATCATCCGGCCGGGCATCGGCAGCGCGGCCTTCAGAACGGTCTCGTCCAGCCCGATCCGGCGCAGCGCGTCGATCCCCCGCTCGGAGATCGCCAGGTTGATCGAGCGTCCGCGCTCGGGGGCGGCCTCGCGCGGGTCGGGCCTGCGCTCGTACAGGGTGACCTCGTAGCCTCGGCGGGCCAGGTAGCAGGCCGTCAGGCAGCCGACCAGCCCCGCGCCGACCACGGCGACCTCGCCGGGGGACCTCATCTCGGGCTCACCTCCCTGGCGAGCGCGTCGGCGGCCCGCCAGCAGTCGTGGAACGTGGAGTACAGGGGCACGGGGGCGAGCCGGATGACGTCCGGGCGCCGCACGTCGGCGAGGACGCCGTGGACCTCGTGCAGCCGGGCGGCGAGGTTCGCGGCGTCATCGGCGCCGGGGACGCCGCCGGTCACCCGGAGGGAGAGCTGGGCTCCGCGCCTGGCCGGGTCGGCGGGCGTGACGATCTGCAGCGGGCGGTCGCGGACCACCTCGGCGAGCAGCCCTTCCAGGTAGCCGGTGAGCGCCAGGCTCCGCTCCCTCAGCGCCGCCATCCCGGTCTCGGCGAACATCCGCAGCGAGACCCGTACCGGGGCCATCGCGAGGATCGGCGGGTTGGAGATCTGCCAGGCGTCGGCGGTGGGTACCTGGACGAGCTCGGGCCGCATCTCGAAGCGGGTCGCCTCCTCGGTGCTCCACCATCCGGCGAGCCGGGGCAGCGTGGGATCGGTCACGTGGCGCCGGTGCACGAAGCATCCGGCGACGGCGCCGGGACCTGAGTTGAGATATTTGTACGAGCACCAGGCCGCGAAGTCCACGTCCCAGTCGTGCAGCGCGAGCGGCACGTTCCCCGCGGCGTGCGCGAGGTCCCAGCCGACGCGGCACCCGGCCGCGTGCCCGGCCGCGGTGACGGCGGGGATGTCGAGGAACTCACCGGTCAGGTAGTTGACCCCGCCCAGGAGCACGAGCGCCACCCGGTGCCCCTCGCGGGCCAGGTAGTCCACGATGTCGGCGGTGCGCAGGCAGTCCTCGCCCTCGCGGGGGCGCAGGCGGACCACCGTCTCGTCGGGGTCGAGGCCGTGGTGTACGGCCTGGCTGCGCACCGCGTAGCTGTCGGAGGAGAAGGCGTGGTCCTCGATCACGATGCGGGTGCGCTCACCCGCCGGGCGGTAGAAGGTCGCCATCATCAGGTGCAGGTTGACCGTGAGGGAGTTCATCACCACGGTCTCGTCGGGGAACGCGCCCACGAGCGCCGCGGCGTCCTCGCGCAGTTCCGCGTGGTAGGGCAACCAGGGGTGCGCCGCGCGGTGGTGGCCCTCGACCGCGTGCATGGCCCAGTCGTCCAGCTCGGCGGAGATCGCGGCGCGGGCCGCGCGGGGCTGGAGGCCGAGCGAGTTGCCGGCGAAGTAGGCGAGCTCGGGGTGCCGGGAGGTGGCGGGGGCGGGCGGGACGAGGAACTCCGCGCGGCGGCACACCGGCCTTCCGGCGGCCCTGGCCTGTCGTGCGGACTCGGCGTCGGCGGCGAGCGCCTCCCGCTCACCGGGCAGACCGGTCTCCCCAAGGCCGCCACGGCCACCGGATCCTTCGTATCCGCCCAGGTCACGGCGCGGGGCGCGGTCCACGTCACCGCCGGTGTCATGGAGATCGCCGAGGCCCCCGGCCCCCGCGGCCGTCACGTCCGACATCTCCGTTGCCGGACCCCCGGCGCGTTCACTCGTCACATCATCTCCTTCTCCTCTCTTATGTTCACCCATACTGAACTCAAGTGAAAATCAGCAGAGTGAGATGATTCGGGCCGTGCGCTTTCCGGACGGAAGGTTCTCGGGACATCCGGTTTCAAGATGACGGAGCGTCACCCGAGGGTGTCGCGATTCGCACCGGGCTACCGCTCTCTCACCGCGGGGGATCTGTCCAGCAGCGGCAGCACCTCGGCCCCGAGCAGCTCCACGCCCCGGTCGTCGGTGAGGCCGTGCGGGGTGCCGAACTCCACCCGGTGCGCGCCCGCGTCGATGAGGGCCTGGGCCTGCGCGGCGACCTGCTCGGGGGTGCCGGAGAAGGCGAACAGGTCGAGCAGGTCGTCGGGGATGAGCCGCCCCGCCTCGGCGTCCCTCCCCTCCCCGACCAACGTCTTCACCCTGTCGAGCAGGTCGGCGGGGATCTCCACGGTCGGATCGAGGTCGGCGACCACCGCGAGATACATCGCGACCTCGCCGCGCGCCTTGGCGCGGGCCGCGGCGCCGTCGGTGTCCACGACGGTCACCGCGCCCAGGACGACGCCGATCTCGCCGGGATCGCGCCCGGCCGCCACCGCCCCGGCCGCGACCCGCTCGCGGATCACCCCGACCATCGCCGGGTTCGCGCTGCCGCCCACCTTGATCTCGTCGGCGACCCGTCCGGCCAGCGCCGCCCCCCGCGGCCCCCACGTGCCGAGCAGCAGCGGCGGCCGGGGCCGGTGCACGGGGTAGCGCAGCCCGGTGCCCGGCGCGAGGCGGAACATCTCCCCCTCGTACCCTCCGGTGTCACCGGCGAGCAGCCGGTAAACCACCTCCGCCGCCTCCGCCAGCGCGGTGAGCGGCCTGGGCTGGGCGATGCCCACCGCGCCGAGCCAGGTGCCGCGTGCCAGCCCGAGGTAGGCGCGGCCGTGCGAGGCGAGGTCGAGGGCGGCGAGCTGCCCGGCGATCTCGTACGGTGCCGTGGAGTAGGGGTTGAGACAGGCCGTGCCGAGCCGCACCCGCCCGGTGGCGGCGGCCATCTCCAGCAGGGGGAAGATCGGCGGCTGGTACATCAGGTCGCCGAACACGCTCAGCACGTCGAAGCCGTGCTCCTCGGCGCGGCGCGCGAGCCGCGCGTAGTCACCGGCCCGCTTGTCGCTCTGCAGGCCGAGGCCGATCTCGGCGGCGGTCATCGGGGGCTCTCCTGCCCGGTGGCGGTCGTCACGGCTTCCTCACAGTCTGCGGTCGTCGCGGATCGCCGCGTGATCACGGCGGTCGTCGGGGATCCCTCCGGAACGCCGGTCATCGCGGGTCCTTCTCGGTTCAGGTCGGCTCAGGTCAGGTCGGCTCAGGTCAGGTCGGCTCAGGTCAGGTCGGCTCAGGTCAGGTCGGCGGAGTTCATCCGGCGGCGCCCGGTCCGCTCGACCCGCATCACCAGCCGCTCCTCCGGGTCGGGGCAGGTGAACAGGGTGTCTCGCTCCAGCCAGTCGCCCTCGGCGAGGTCGCGCTGCTTGGCGGCGAGGAACGGCAGGACCGAGGCGAGCGCGTAGACGCAGAAGTGCTCGCCGTCGGGGAGGCGCAGGTGGGCGCTGTTCTCCAGCGTGAAGCAGTCGCCCACCTCCATCCCGCAGACGGACCTGCCCTCGATGCGGTCGACCACCACCCGCAGGTCGTACAGCTCCATGTCGCCACCGTCGCCACCGTCGCCGCCGTCGCCGTTCCCACTGATGTCGTTCATGCCGCTTCCTCCCTCAGCCCGTCCGGACCATGATCTTTCCTGTCGTACGGCGTTCGGCCAGGTCGGCCAGGGCCGCGGGCGTTTCCGCCAGGCCCACCACGCGCGACACGAGCGGCCGTACGGCGCCGGAGCCGAGCAGGGCGAACAGCTCCTCGTAGGCGTCCCGCACCGCGGCCGGTCTCCGCCACGGGTACGCCGACCCCCACGACACCCCGACCAGGGAGGCGTTGGCGGCGACGAACGCCATCGGGTCGACCGGCGGCGGAAACCCTCCGGCCGCACCGACGGCCACCAGGCGCCCCTCGAAGGCGAGGCAGTCCAGCGAGCGCGCGAGGACGTCGCCGCCGACGGGGTCGACGACGACGTCGGCGCCGTGGCCGTCCGTGAGGTCCATCACCGAGGCGGCGAAGTCGACCTCCAGGTAGTCGATCGCCTCGGCCGCGCCGTTCTCCCGGCACAGTGCGGTCTTGGCCGGGCCGCCCGCCGTGCAGATCACCCGCGCCCCGAAGGCGAGCGCGAGCTGGGTGGCGGCGATGCCGACACCTCCCGCGCCCGCGTGCACGAGCACCGTCTCCCCCGCCGCCAGCCCGGCCCTGCGCAGCGCGAACCACGCGGTCTGGTACGTGACGGGCAGCGCCGCGACCGTGACGGGGTCGAGCCCGGCCGGGTAGGGCACGACGAGGGCGGCGTCGACGGTGACGACGTCGCCGAGGGCTCCGTGCGGCAGGGTGGGGCAGGCGAGGACCGCCCTGCCCTCCAGGTGCTCGGCACCCGCCCCGGCGGCGACCACCGTCCCTGCGGCCTCGACGCCGGGCGTCATCGGCGGATCCGGGCGTACGGGGTAGGTGCCCCTGCACAGCATGACGTCGAGGTAGTTCAGCCCGACGGCCCGCACCGCGATCCTCACCTCGCCGTCGCCGGGGGCGCGCTCCTCGGGCACCTCCGCCAGGGAGAGGACCTCCTCGGGCTCGCCGTGCTCGTAGGCGACCAGCCGCCGGTTCACGGCGTGAGCAGTTCTGAGTGGTGGTGCACGATGAGCCAGTCTCCGCCGACGCGGCGCAGCACGTCGGTCACCCGGCTGCGCTGGACGGGTCCGTCCGGCAGCTGGGCGACCAGCACGTAGCGGGCGACGCCGGTGTCGTCCCACACGTCGATCCACTTGTCCTCGGCCTCCAGCCTGTCGAGGCGGGGACGCGCACCCGAGCCGTCCCTCTCGTCGCGGTAGGCGTCGAGTTCCCGCCGGGTCCTCAGCGGTCCCGGCAGATGCGTCTCCCAGGTGGTCACCTCGTCGTGCAGGTGCCCGTCGAAGCGGTGGCGGTCGGCCGCGAGGAACGCGTCGTACATGTCGTCGATGCCGGCCGAGATCAGATCGGCGTCCGCACCGGACCCGGTGTTCACGACTTCTCCCATCAGGTCGGTGCCCACCTCGGAATCGGGTTTCACTGCTTCTCCCATCCCGACCGGTCGTCGCGGACGACCCGGCCGCCCTTCATCACCCAGCGGACCCCGCGGAAGGCCGAGGTGCCCGCGAGCGGGTCGGCGTCCATCGCGATGAGGTCCGCGTACTTGCCGACCTCGACGGTGCCGAGGTCGGCCTCGGCGCCGAGCCAGCGGACCGGGCCGAGCGTGCCCGCGTACAGCGCTCCGGCCGGGCCGAGACCGCCTTCGGACATGCACTCCAGCTCGCGTACCGAGGCGTTGGTCCCCTCGAAGTCCCAGAACGGCGGCATGTCGCTGCCCAGCAGGACGTCCACCCCCGCGTCGAGGGCGATGGCGTAGCTCTCCAGGTGGCGGGGTCCGGCGCCGAGCGAGCGGCACTGCATCCACTCCGGCACCCCGAGTTCGTCGAAGAACTCCTTACAACGGGTGACGAGCAGCGTCGGTACCAGGGACGTGCCGCGTTCGGCCATCCTCTTCGCGACCTCGGGGGTGAGCTGGTAACCGTGCTCGACGCAGTCGAGGCCCATCTCGACGGCCTCGGCGATCACCGCCGCCGGACCCGCGTGCGCGGTGACCTTGCGGCCCCAGGCGTGCGCGGTCTGCAGCGCCGCCGCCAGCTCGTCGGAGAACAGCTGCGGGGTGTCCATCTTCTCGTGTTCCCCGGCGATACCGCCCGAGATCATGATCTTGATGAGGTCGGCGCCCGCCTTGATCTGGCTGCGCACCCCGCGCCGGAACCCGTCGGCGCCGTCGCACTCCAGGGTGTCGCTCCCCTCGTGCCCGTGGCCACCGGTGCAGACCAGGGCGCGACCCGCGGTGAAGATGCGCGGGCCGACCGCCCGGCCCGACTCGATCGCCCGGCGCAGCGCGAAGTCGGCGTGGTCCTTCTCGGCCACACACCTCACCGTGGTCACCCCGCAGTGCAGGGTGCGCCGGGCGCCGTCCGCCATGTAGAGGGCGAGTTCGTGCGCCGTCATGTTCTTGACGCTGTCGCCTCCCTGGCCGGGGAGCGACAGGGACAGGTGGGTGTGCATGTTGACCAGGCCGGGAGTGACGTACGCGCCGTCCAGGTCGAGCAGGTGGGCGTCGCCGGTCCGCTCCAGGATCCGCTCGCGAGGACCCACGGCCGCGATCCTGTCACCCCGGATCCACACCGCGGCGTCGGCGATCCGCCCCTGCCCTTCCGCCGTCAGGACCGCGGTGTCGGTGATCTGCCCGTCCGCCGTCCGGATCTCCGGCCCAATGGCCGCGTCGCCCGAGAACGGGACGCCCGCCGTACGACCTCCCGAGGCCATGCCGGCAAGACCGGCGGCGCGGGCGTCGGTGACGGTGCAGTTGACGAGGACCACGTCGTTGACCATGTCGTTCATCGGACGACCTCGGCTCCATAGATCTCGCGGGCGGCCTCGGGGGAGACGTAGCCCTCGGCGACGTCGCGGCGCACCAGGTCGGGATCGCGTTCGCGCGGATCCCCGTGCCCGCCACCACCCGCCGTGAGCAGCGTGATCCGGTCGCCGACCTCCACCCTGGTCCGTTTGGTGCTCACCCGGTGCTCACGCTCGGTGCCGGGAAAGACCACCACCTGATTTGGCTCGGGCTCCAGCCCGCCCTCCAGCGCCCACGGCCGCGACCTCGTCTTCTTGATCACCGACAGGAACTCCCCCGGCACCACGAAACGAATGTCACGCCGCAAACCCACCCCACCCCGCAGCCGCCCCGCACCCCCGGAGTCCTCACGCATCTCCACCCGCTCGAAGAACATCCCGGTCCTCGCCTCCAGAACCTCGACGGGGGTGTTGCGGGCCTGGGTCTGGCACAGGTGGTTGGCGGCGTTCATGCCGTCGTGGGACGGGGTCGCACCCCAGCCGACCGGGTCGTTGTTGCTGACGGCGAACATCTGCCCGGTCTCCGGATGGATCCCGACCATCATGAACCCCGGCACGTCACCCCCCGAGGAGGCGGGAAGCCGCTCCGGCATGCCCTGCGCCAGCGCCTTGTAGATCAGCTCCAGGGCGACCGTCCCCGTCCACTGGGTGAAGGTCGCCGCCGGGTAGGCGGCGTGGAAGAGCGTGCCGGGCTCGGCCCGCACCTCCAGCGGGGCGAAGTGCCCGGCGTTGGTCTGCTCTGTCGGCGTGGTGATCGCCTTGAACGCGACCCGGCAGGTCGCGATGGTCGCGCCGAACGGGAGGTTGACCGGTCCCGCGGTCGCGCCGGACGATCCGGCGAAGTCGACGGTGAAGGTGCCGTCGGCGACGGTGACGGTGACCTCCATGCGGACCGGATCCCCGGTGACCCCGTCGTCGTCCAGCCAGTCGACCGCCGTCCACGAGCCCTGCGGCAGGCGGGCGACGGCCTCGGCGGCGGACTCGGCGGCGGCGGTGATCACGGTCTCGACGACGGAGGCGACGACGTCCCCGCCGTAGCGGGTGTGCAGCTCGCTGAGGCGGCGCTCGCCGGTGCGCAGCGCGGCGACCTGCGCGTTCAGATCACCGATCACCAGATCCGGCATCCGCGAATTGAACCGGATCAACTCAATGATCTCCCGATTCGCCACCCCCTCCGAGAACACCTTCGTCCCCGGAAAGATAATCCCCTCCTGATGCATGTCCGTGGAATCCAGCACATACCCCGGATCCTTCGCCCCCAGATCCATCCAGTGAGCCCGCACACACAAAAAACCCACCAGGTCCGCACCCACGAACACCGGGCAGAACAACGTCGCATCATAAGAATGCGCCGCGTTCCAGTACGGATAGTTCAGCAACACCACATCACCGGGACGCAGATTCTCCCGCCCCACATACTCCACCCCCTTACGGATGGAATAGTCGTTGGCGCCGAGAAAACGACTCAGGCCTGTCGACTCCGCGACCAGGCGGAGGTCCGCGTCGTAGACGGAGATGCCGAAGTCGAACACCTCGTAGATCACCGGGTTGAAGGCGGTACGGACGAGCGTGGCCCGCATCTCCTCGGCGACCGAGGAGAGGTGGCTGCGCACCACCTCGACCGTCGCGCCGTCCACCGGACCGAGGCCCCCGCCCGCGCGGCCGGTCCTTCGCCCACCTGAGGCGGCGGGCCCGGTGGACTCCGGGGCCGCGGGGCCGGAGGGAGCGGACGGGTCGGAGACGGCGACCCCTGAGATGGCGGAGCCGGACGGCGTGGAGGGACCGGACGAGTCGGAGACGGCGGCCCCCGGGACGACGGAGCCGGACGGCGTGGAGGCGGCGGGCTCAGACATCGTCGATCCCGTAGGTCTCGCGGGCGGCCTCGGGGGAGACGTAGCCCTCGGCGACGTCGCGGCGCACGAGGTCGGGATCGCGTTCGCGCGGATCCCCGTGCCCGCCACCACCCGCCGTGAGCAGCGTGATCCGGTCGCCGACCTCCACCCTGGTCCGTTTGGTGCTCACCCGGTGCTCACGCTCGGTGCCGGGAAAGACCACCACCTGATTTGGCTCGGGCTCCAGCCCGCCCTCCAGCGCCCACGGCCGCGACCTCGTCTTCTTGATCACCGACAGGAACTCCCCCGGCACCACGAAACGAATGTCACGCCGCAAACCCACCCCACCCCGCAGCCGCCCCGCACCCCCGGAGTCCTCACGCATCTCCACCCGCTCGAAGAACATCCCGGTCCTCGCCTCCAGAACCTCGATCGGGGTGATGCGTCCCGTGCTCCCCGAGACGTGGGTGGCGGCGTTCATGCCGTCGTGGGACGGGGTCGCACCCCAGCCGACCGGGTCGTTGTTGCTGACGGCGAACATCTGCCCGGTCTCCGGATGGATCCCGACCATCATGAACCCCGGCACGTCACCCCCCGAGGAGGCGGGAAGCCGGTCGGGCATGCCCTGCGCCAGCGCCTTCAGGATGAGCTCGACCGCGACGATGCCGGTCCACAGGGTGAACGTCGGCTGCGGGTAGACGGCGTGGAAGAGCGTGCCCGGTTCGGCCCGCACCTCAAGGGGAACGGTCGTGCCGAAGTTGGACGGCTCGTCGGGCGAGGTGAGCGCCTTCAGGACGACCTTGCAGATCGCGATGGTCGCGCCGAACGGCATGTTGATGGGACCGGCGGTGGCGGGCGAGGAACCGGCGAAGTCGACGGTGAAGGTGCCGTCGGCGACGGTGACGGTGACCTCCATGCGGACCGGATCCTCGGTGATCCCGTCGTCGTCCAGCCAGTCGACCGCCGTCCACGAGCCCTGCGGCAACTCGGCGAGGGCGGCGCGGGTGCGCGCCTCCCCGTCCTCGACCATCCGCTGGACCGCCGCCTCCACGGTCGGGCGGCCGAACTTCTCCAGGATCTCCTGGAAGCGGCGCTCGCCGGTGCGCAGCGCGGCGACCTGCGCGTTCAGATCACCGATCACCAGATCCGGCATCCGCGAATTGAACCGGATCAACTCAATGATCTCCCGATTCGCCACCCCCTCCGAGAACACCTTCGTCCCCGGAAAGATAATCCCCTCCTGATGCATGTCCGTGGAATCCAGCACATACCCCGGATCCTTCGCCCCCAGATCCATCCAGTGAGCCCGCACACACAAAAAACCCACCAGGTCCGCACCCATGAAAACCGGGCAGAACAACGTCGCGTCATACGCGTGTGCCGCGTTCCAATATGGATAGTTCAGCAACACCACATCACCGGGACGCAGATTCTCCCGCCCCACATACTCCACCCCTTTACGGAGTGAGAAGTCGTTGGCGCCGAGGAAGAAGGTGAGCCCGGTGGCCTCGGCGATCAGCCGAAGGTCCGCGTCGTACATCGACATGCCGAAGTCGTGGACCTCGTAGATCACCGGGTTGAAGGAGGTGCGGATCAGCGTGGCCCGCATCTCCTCCGCCGCCGCGAGCAGGTAACTGCGCACCACCTCGGCGGTCGCGCCGTCCAGCCGAGCACCGTCCGCCCCGGCACCGTCCAGCCGCTCCGTCATGCCGTCGCCTCCACAAGCCGTACCAGCAGGTAGCCGTGTTCCTCGACCTCGACCCGCTGTCCCGAGGGGACCACGGTGGTCGAGGTGCCCTCGTCGACCAGGGCGGGCCCTTCGAACGCGTCACCCGGCTCCAGCAGCGCGCGCTCGTAAACGGCGAACGACGCCGTGGCGCGGGTGCCGAAGTCGTAGGCGTCCCTGCGGGCGAGCAGCGCCCGGCTCGCGTCGCCGTCGCCCGGCGGGCGCGTCACCAGCTCGGGCCTGTCGGTACGACCGATGCCGCGCACCCGCAGGTTGAGGATCTGCACCCGGTTGTCCATCGCGTGCCCGTACCGCGCCGCGTGGGTCTCCTCGAACGCCCGCCTGATCGCGTCGCGGTCGAGGTCGCGGCCCGTGGTGATGATGAGCGAGTGCTCCTGGCCCAGGTAGCGCAGCTCGAACTGGCGCTCAAGGACCATGCGGTCCGCCGGGACCCGCTGCGCCTCCAGGGAGGCGACCGCCTCGGCCTCGACGCTCTTGAACACCGTCTCCAGCCCGTCGAGGTCGGCGTCGTCCAGGGTGGCCATCACCGTACGGGAGAAGTCGTCGACGATGTCGGCGCTGAGCATGCCCCAGGCGGAGAAGCCCGAGGGCGCGAACGGCACGATGACCTCGCCGATGCCCATCTCCGCCGCGAGCAGCGGGGCGAGCAGCGGCCCCGCCCCGCCGAACGCGAGCAGTGAGAAGCCCCGGGGGTCGTGTCCCCGCTCGACCGTGATCTGCCGGACCGCGCCGACGGTCTTGGCGAGCAGCACGTCGAAGACGCCCGCCGCCGCGGCCTCGGGGCTGAGCCCGAGTGGCCCGGCCACCTGCTCGTCGAGCGCCGCGCGGGCGGCGTCGGCCCGCAGCTCCATGGTCCCGGCCAGGAAACGGTCCGGGTCCACGTAGCCGAGGACGACCGCCGCGTCCGTGACGGTGGGGCGGGTGCCGCCCCGGCCGTAACACACCGGGCCGGGGTCGGCACCCGCACTCTGCGGCCCCACCTTCAGCAATCCCCGCTCCAGCCACGCGATCGAGCCCCCTCCGGCGCCGATCGTGCGGATGTCGTAGGTGGGGATCAGCAGCGGGAAGTGCTCCAGCTGCGCCTCGTAGGCGGCCACCGGGGACCCGTGCTCGATCACGCACGCGTCCAGCGAGGTACCGCCGATGTCGAAGGTGAGAAGGTCCCGGCGACCGAGGGCGGCGGCGATGTGCGCCGCGCCCACGATGCCGCCCGCCGGGCCCGACAGCACGGTGTGCGTCGGGGAGGTCTTGGCCACGGCCGACGTCATGGAACCGCCGCCGGAGCGCATGATCAGGAATCGCCCGTCGAAGCCGCGCTCGGCGAGCCCGCGCTCCAGCCGGTCCACGTACCTCTCGAAGATCGGCCGGATGTAGGCGTCGAGGACGGTCGTGCTGGTCCGCTCGTACTCGCGGTACTCCCTCACGATGTCGGTGGAGACCGAGACCGTCACCTGGGGGTACGCCTCGCGGATGATCCGGGCGGCCTCCCGCTCGTGGGAGGGGTCGAGGAAGGAGTGCAGGAAGCAGACGGCGATCGACACCACTCCCCGCTCCTCGACCAGGACGCGGGCGGCCTCCCGCACCCCGGCGGCGTCGAGCTCCTCGACCACCCGGCCCCGGTGGTCGAGCCGCCCACGCACCCCGGCGGTGTGGCGCCGCAGCACGAGGCTGTCGGGCCGCTCGTACTGGAAGTCGTACATGTGGTCGGAGGGCACGTTGCCCCGGCCGATGAGGAAGATGTCGCGGAAGCCGTCGTTGGTGATGATCCCGGTGGGCTCGCCGCGCCGCTCCAGGACGGCGTTGAGCCCGAGGGTGGTGCCGTGGATGAACAGCTCCACCTCCGACAGGTCGGTGCCGAGCGCGGTGACCGCGTCGAGCACGCCCTCCCAGGGGCGCGCCGGAGTCGTCGAGGCCTTCCTGAAGCGCACCTCGTGGGTGCGCGTGTCCAGCTCCATCGCGTCGACGAAGGTGCCGCCGATGTCGACGGCCAGACGGATGTGCTTGGGGTCGGGCATTGCGGGTGTCACCTTTCGATCAGCGCGGGGATCTCGGCGGCGCGGTGGCAGGCGACCAGGCTCGCGCCGTACGGGCGGAGTTCCTGCTCCTGCCGCCGGCACTCGCCGGTCGCGAAGGGGCAGCGCGGCGCGAGGGCACAGCCCGCGGCGGCGTCCGCCTCCTCCAGATCCTTGGTCAGTTCGACCCGCGGTCCGCCGTACCCGGCGCCGAGGCTCGGGGCGCTGGACAGCAGCGCCCGGGTGTAGGGGTGCAGGGGGTTGCCGAAGACCTCCTCCACCGGCCCCTCCTCCACGATCCGCCCCAGGTAGAGGACCACGACGCGGTCGCAGAATCCTCGAACGGTGGCCAGGTCGTGGGAGATGAAGACGCTGCCGCGTGAGCGGTCGCCGCTCACCTCGGCGATCACCTTCAGGATCTGCGCCTGCACGGTGACGTCGAGCGCCGAGGTCGGCTCGTCGAAGACGATCAGGTCGGGGTCGCCGACGAGCGCGCGGGCGATGCCGACGCGCTGCGCCTGCCCGCCGGACAGCTCGTGCGGGCGCCGCCCCAGGATCGACGGGTCCAGCTCCATGCGTTCCAGGACTCCGGCGACGCGCGAGACGCGCTCGGCGGCGGGCACCCCGGCGGCGCGCAGCGGCTCGCCGATCGCGTCCTGCACGGTCCGCCGGGGGCTGAGCGAGCCCACCGGGTCCTGGAAGACCAGCTGTGCCCGGGTGCGCAGACGGCGCAGCTCCCGGCCGCGCACCTTGGACAGGACCCGCCCGGCCACCTCGACCCTCCCCGTGGAAGGGGCGACCAGCCCGAGCATCAGTCTGGCCAGGGTGCTCTTACCGCAGCCGCTCTCCCCGACGACGCCCAGGGTCTCACCGGCGGCGACGCTGAGGCTGACCCCGCGCAGGGCGTGGTGGCCCCCGCCGCCGAAACGGGAACCGTAGACGACGTGCGCGTCCTCGACGCGCAGCACCTCCCCGCCCGTCCCGCCTCCGGGGCGCGTCCCCTCTCCCGGGTCCGTCTTCTCACCTGAGCGCGTCCCCTTTCCCGGGCGCGTTCCCGCGCCGGAGGACGTTCCCTGCGCGGGGCGGGTCCCCTCCCCCGTCGAGACGGCGGCCGTACGGGCGGGCGGCTCCGTGAGCGACGGGGAAGGGGCGTCGAGGGGCCCGGTGAGCGGCTCGGTGAGCGGCTCGGTGAGCGGCTCGGTGAGGGGCCCTGAGCGGGGGTGGAAGCAGGCGGCGCTCCAGTCGGAGGAGAGGGTCCGGGCGTGCGGGCGCTCCGCCACGCACAGCTCCGTCGCGTGCGCGCAGCGCGGTACGAACGGGCAGGAGGAGGGCGCCTCGGAGAGCAGCGGCATCGCACCGGGGGTGGCGATCACCGCACGCCCGTCGATGTCGGGCACCGAGCGCAGCAGCGCCCGCGTGTAGGGGTGGGCGGGCTCGTCGAGCACCTGCGGTCCGGGACCGCTCTCCACCACCGTCCCCGCGTACAGCACCACGACGCGGTCGCAGACCTCGGCGATGGAGGCGAGGTCGTGCGAGATGAGCAGGACGCCGCGCCGCTCGGCGTTCGCGGCGAGTCGGAAGCGGTTGAGGATCTCCCTGGTGAGGGTGACGTCCAGCCCGGTGGTGGGCTCGTCGGCGATGAGCAGGCCGGGGGCGCAGCCGGTGGCGAGTGAGATCATGACGCGCTGCGCCATACCGCCGGAGAGCTCGTGCGGGTAGGCGTCCAGCCGGCGCCTCGGGCTGCGGATGCCGACCGACTCGAACAGCTTGGCGGCGACCTCCCTCGCGGGGGCGGGGGCGAGCGCCTGGTGGGTGACGAGCCGGTCGACGAGCTGGCGGCCGACGGTCCTGGTGGGGCTGAGCGCGCCGCGCGGGTTCTGGAAGCAGATCGCGGCGCCGTGCCCCCGGAAGGACTCCAGCTCGGCGGCGCCCATCGTCAGCACGTCGGTGCCCTCGAACAGGACCCTCCCGGTCGTACGGGAGCCGCCGGGCAGCAGGCCCACGATCGAGCGGGCCACCATGCTCTTGCCGCCGCCGCTCTCACCGACCAGGCCGACCACCTCGCCCGGTTCGACGCTCAGGTTCACCCCGCTCAGCGCGGCGACCCGGCGTCCTGGGCGGTGGATCACGACGGAGAGGTCCTCGATCGACAGAAGTGTCATCGTCCGTCACCTCCTCGTGGAGTCGGCGCGTTCCTGCAGGCCCTCACCGAGGAGGCTGAAGCCCAGGACGCAGATCAGCAGGAAGAGACCGGGCGGCACCGAGGTCCACCACCGGCCGGCGACGACGTCTCCGGCACCGAGGCTGATCATGGCGCCCCACTCGGCGGTGGGCACCGGCACGCCGAGCCCGAGGAAGGACAGCCCGGCGAGCGTGAGCATCGCCCAGCCGCAGTTCAGCGGGGCGATGACGCGCACCGGCGTGAGGCTGTTGGGCAGGACGTGCCGCCAGAGCACCCCCCAGAAGGAGGAGCCCGAGGTGCGGGACGCCTCCACGAACGGCAGCTCCCGCACCGAGCGCACCTCGGCCCGCACCAGCCGGGCGTACGCGGGCGCGTTCACCAGCGCGATCACCGCGATCAGGTTCGCGGTCCCGCCGCCGAGCAGCGCGGCCACCGCGAGGGCGAGGATGAAGGTGGGGAACGCCTGGAAGACGTCGAGCACTCGCATCAGCACGTCGTCCGGCCAGCCGCCCCGGTATCCGGCGACGAGGCCGACGAGGCTGCCCGCGACCACGGCGAGGGCGACCGCGGCGATCGCGATGCCGACGTCGAGCCTGGCGGCGTACAGGACCCTGCTCCACACGTCCATGCCGTTGAGGTCGGTGCCCAGCAGGTGGGCGCCGCCCGGCGCCGCGAGGGGCGCGAGGGGGTCGATCTCCTCGGGGCCCCACGCGCTGAGCAGCGGCGCGAACACGACCGCCACGGCGACCAGCGCCAGGACGGCGGAACCCGCGATGATCAGGGACGACGCGAAACCGCGGTCCCCGCCGACCTCCCGGACGCGCTGCGACATCAGATCCTCACTCTCGGGTCGAGGATCGCGTGGACGACGTCGGCGATGAGGAACACCACCACGTAGAACAGCGCGATCACGAGCACCGACGCCTGCACCACCGGGTAGTCCCGGTAGAGCAGGCCGCGCAGCGCCCACTGCCCGAAGCCCTGCCAGGAGAAGACGTACTCCACGAGGACGGTCGAGCCGATGGAGAAGCCGAACACCAGGGCCGCCAGCGCGGGGAGCCGCACCAGCGCGGCCCGTACCAGGTAGCCGCGGAGCAGCAGGCGGTCCCTGAGCCCGTGCGCGGCGGCGGCCGTGTACGCCTCGGAGGCGAGCACCTCCAGCGCGGAGGCCCGGACGCTGCGCAGCAGCGGCGCGACGATGGCGATCACCAGCGTGGCCACCGGCAGCGCGAGGTGCTCCAGCGCGGAGACGAACGCGGGACCGTTCGCCGTCAGCGCCGCGTCGAGCAGGTCGGCGCCGGTGATCAGGCTGAGATCGGTGTCTGGGTCCACCCGGCCGCTCGGCGCGGGGAACCAGCCCAGGACGCTGTAGCCGACGAGGACGAGCACCAGGCCGAGCCAGAACTCGGGCACCGAGTTGCCGACGAGCGCCGCGACGCGGACGGTGTGGTCGCCGAACCGGCCCGCGTTCCGCGCCGACCAGATGCCGAGCACCGTGGCCAGCACCAGCGCCACGGTGAGCGCGATCACGACGAGTTCCATGGTGGGCCCGATACGCACGGCCATCTCGGCGCCCACGGAGGTGCCGCTCTGGATCGAGGTGCCGAAGTCACCGGTGAACAGTCCCCCGACGTAGTCGAGGAACTGCCGCCACAGGGGCTGGTCCAGCCCGAACCTGGCCCGCGCGGCGGCGGCGTCGGCCTCCGTGGCGTTGGGGCCGAGGATGGTACGGATCGGATCGCCCGGCAGGACCCTCACGAGGAGGAAGGTCACGACGACCACCCCGAGGAGCACCGGGACGAGCTGGAGCAGCCGCCTGAGGAGAAACCGGAGGACACGCATGAATCACCCGGTGACGCTCAGGTAGCGCAGCCGGGCCAGACCGTCCATCGGCTGGACCCATCCCTCCACCTCTTCCCTGACGGGGAGGTTGAAGTTGGGCTGGCAGACGACGACCCACGGCACGTCCTCGGCCATGATCTCCTGCACGCGCAGCCAGAGCTTGGCGCGCTCGGCCTCGTCGACGACGGTGTGGGACTCCTCGAAGATCTTCTCGATCTCGTCGTTGACGTAGTTGGAGTAGTTGAGGTTCGCTCCCTTGGTGAAGCTGGTCCCGAGCATGTACTCCACGTCGTTGACCCAGAGCTGGCCCAGAGTGATCTGCAGGGGGATGTTCTTCTTCTCCCTGCGCTCGGCGAGCGTGGCGGGGTCGAGCGGGGTGAGCTTCAGCTCGATGCCCGCCTTCCTCGCCTCGCTCTGCACGAGGACGGCGATCTGCTGCTGCTCCTCGTTGTCGGTCTGGAAGACCAGCTCGGAGGTGATCGAGGTCTTGCCCGCCCCGGCCAGCGTCTCCTTGGCCTTGGCGACGTCGTGGGTGTAGGGGTAGCCGCTCTCGGAGTAGCCGGGCATGTCCAGCGGGACGACGCTCTTGGTGGGCCGCGCGTCGCCGCCGTAGACGTTGGCGATGATCTGCTCGTACGGGACGGCCTGGGCGAGCGCCTTGCGCACCGCGGGGTCGTCGAAGGGCGCGGTGGTCACCGACATCTGGATGGCGAGCTGGTTGTTGCTCGGCGCGGAGATGACCTTGATGCCCTGGGTGGTCTTGAGGTCCTTGATGTCGCGCTGGCCGATTCCGAAGGCGATGTCGATGTCGCCGTTCTGCAGCTGGAGGCGCTGGTTGGAGGCCGCGGGCACCACGGTGAGCCTGATCTGCGGGCTCTTGGCGCCGTCGGTGCCGGGATAGCCGGTGTTGGCGCTGAGCAGGATCTCCTGGCCCTGGACCGCCTTCTCCACGTTGAAGTAGCCGCCGGTCGGGGGGTTCTTGGCGAACCACTCCTTGGCCCAGGGGTCGTCGTCGGTGGCGTGCTTCTTCGCCTCTTCCGAGTCGAAGACGTACAGCGAGATGGCCTGGATCTGCCGGGTGAGGGCGCTGGGGAACGCCTGGGTGAACCTCACGGTGTAGTTGTCGACCACCTCGACCTGGTCGGCCTTGGTGAGCCCGATCAGCCGGTAGACCCCGGCGACGTTCGCCTTCGCGGCGAAGGCGCGGTCCTTGGACCACTTGACGTCGTTGGCGGTCATCTCGTTGCCGCTCGCGAACTTGACGCCCTGGCGCAGCTTGAGGGTCCAGACCTTGTTGTCGGCGTCGGGCTCGAAGGACTCGGCGAAGGTCGGGGCGATCGCCTCGGTGTCGAGGATCTGGCCGTCGCCGACCGAGGTGACCCCGTAGTCGATCATGTAGGGGAAGACGTTCTTGTAGAGCATCAGCGCGGTCAGGTCGAATCCGACGAAGTCCTGGTCCCAGCTGCTCAGGTAGCTGCCCACCGCGATCCGCAACGCCCTGGCGGCGGGGGCGCCGCTCCCGCCGGGAGCGGTGCTCGCCGCGGGGGCGGGGTCGCCCGCCTTGGTGCCCGCGGCGCACCCGGTCGCGAAGAGGAGGGCGACCCCACCCCCGAGCTGCAGGATCGAGCGGCGGGACAGCGCGGGGGATCCCGGACCGTGGGGGTGAGAGAAACCGGGCATCGCAGTCCTCCAGGGGCCATGAGGGTTAGGCCGCGAGATGAGCGGATCGTTCCAGCGACGACCCACTCGACCTACATGTGCCGCTTGTTCTATCAGACCTGAGTTCCGTGAACAAGGGAGTAAGGCTTGTTCACAGATAAAACCAATGCTCAGAGAGCTAATTGGGAGACCTGAAGACCGGAGGGAGTGTCTGTGTTCACAGAATTTCACACGAACGACGCTCGGATGTGACCGACGCTTCCTACCCTGTCGGCAAGGCCGCGCCGCCCGGAGAGCCCGCACGGGACGACGAGACGGCGGCACCGCGGACCACATGCCTCCGCGAGACATGATTACATCTCTCAGAACGGGCAGGACCTGTAGGGGCGAGCGCGGATCCGACCGGATCCGGGTCTCGGCCACCGTGTCGCCGGAACCCCGGCGACACCCCCTGCGGAAGTGAGCCGATGTTCTCCGTACCTGTACTGCTCGTCGTGACCACCGCGGTCGTGATCGCCGTGCTGGCCTGCGCGCTCGCACTGGTGGCCGGGTCGGCCTGGCCGCTCTCCGTGCTCAGCGGCGTCGCGGCGGGTGCGGCCACCATCAGCCTGCTCTCCCGCCTGGTGGACGGCGGCCACCGGCTGCGTCCCTAGCGCTCGGATGTTCCCCTGTTCCCCGTGAGCCGGAGCGGGTCCCGCAGAAAGGCGCCTGTGACGACAACGGCTTCCGGCACCCCCGCGAGCGGCGGGGGCACCGGAAGCCGGCGGCAACGGGAGGGGAAGGGATCCGGATCAGAAACCGCGCGCCAGGTGGTAGTACGCCTGGTTCCAGCGGATCTCCTTGGCGAACTGGCGGGCGGTGGTGTCGGCGTCGATGACCAGCAACTCGACGCCGAGCATGTCGGAGAGGTCGGTGAGCTCCTCGGTGGTCAGGGCGGACGACAGCACGGTGTGGTGCGGGCCTCCCGCGGTGAGCCACGCCTCGGCCGAGGTGCTCAGGTTCGGACGGGGCCTCCACACCGCGCGGGCGACGGGCAGGCTGGGCAGCGGCTCGGCGGGGTTGACCACGTCGATCTCGTTCGCCACCAGCCTGAACCGGTCCCCCATGTCGGACAGGCCGATCACCACGGCGGGTCCGGGTTCCGCGTCGAAGACCAGCCGGACCGGGTCCTCGCGACCGCCGATGCTCAGCGGGTGGATCTCGCACGAGGGCACACCCGCGGCGATCGTCGGGCAGACCTCCAGCATGTGCGCGCCCAGGATCACCTCCTGGCCGGGGGTGAGATGGTAGGTGTAGTCCTCCATGAAGGAGGTGCCGCCCTCAAGGCCGGCCGACATCACCTTCAGGGTGCGCACCAGCACCGAGGTCTTCCAGTCGCCCTCGCCGCCGAAGCCGTAGCCGTCGGCCATCAGCCGCTGCACGGCGAGCCCCGGCAGCTGCCGCAGCCCGCCGAGGTCCTCGAAGTTGGTGGTGAACGCGCCGAAGCCCCCCTCGGTGAGGAAGTGGCGCAGTCCCAGCTCGATGCGGGCGGCATAGCGCAGCGAGTCGTTGCGCTCGCCTCCGGCGCGCAGCTCGGGGGCGACCTTGTAGGTGTCCTCGTACTCGGTGATCAGGGTGTCCACGTCGGAGTCCGCCGTGGCGTCGACTGCGGCGACCAGGTCGTTGACGCCGTAGGTGTTGACCGAGACGCCGAAGCGCAGCTGCGCCTCCACCTTGTCACCCTCGGTGACCGCCACGTCGCGCATGTTGTCACCGAAGCGGGCGAGCCGCAGCGAGCTCAGCTCCGCGCGCCCGGCCGCGGCCCGCGCCCACGCGCCGATGCGCGCCGCCACCGCCGGGTCGCTCACGTGCCCGGCGACGGTCTTGCGCGCCACGCCCAGCCGGGCCTGGATGTAGCCGAACTCGCGGTCGCCGTGCGCGGCCTGGTTGAGGTTCATGAAGTCCATGTCGATGGAACTCCACGGCAGCGCCACGTTGGCCTGGGTGTGCAGGTGCAGCAGCGGCGTGCGCAGCGCGTCCAGCCCGGCGATCCACATCTTGGCCGGGGAGAAGGTGTGCATCCAGGCGATCACCCCGACGCAGGCGTCCGAGGCGTTCGCCTCCAGGCAGACCCGGTGGATCGACGCGGCGTCGGTCAGCACCGGCTTCCAGACCACCCGGAACGCCAGCGCGTCGTCGAGGCGCTCGGCGATGCTCCGGGACTGTTCCGCCACCTGGGCCAGCGTGTCCTCGCCGTACAGGCCCTGGCTTCCGGTGAGAAACCAGATCTCACGCTCGTGAAGGGTCACCGCGGACTCCTTTGCCCGTAGACGTTCTGGTAGCGGTCGTACAAACTGTCGATGTCTGCTGCCGCGATCGGCAGCGGCTCGCCCAGCTGGCGGGCCACGTGCACGGTACGGGCGACGTCCTCGCACATCACCGCGGCCTTGACGGCCGCGCGGGCGTCCGCGCCGATGGTGAAGACGCCGTGGTTGCGCATCAGCACCGCCGGGGAGCGGTGGCCCTCCAGGGTGGCGACGATTCCCTTGCCGATGTCGTCCCCGCCGATCAGCGCGAACGGCCCGACCGGGATCTCCCCGCCGAACTCGTCCGCCATCGCCGTCAGCACGCACGGGATGGACTCGCCCCGCGCCGCCCAGGCGGAGGCGTACGTGGAGTGGGTGTGCACCACCCCGCCCACCCGCGGCATCGCCCGGTAGACGTACGCGTGCGCGGCGGTGTCGCTGGACGGCGACAGCTCGCCCTCGACCAGCTCACCGTCCAGGTCGCACACCACGATCGACTCGGGGGTGAGGGCGTCGTAGGTCACCCCCGACGGCTTGATGACGAACAGGTTCTCGCCGGGGACCCGGCCCGAGACGTTGCCCGCGGTCCAGGCGACCAGGTTGTAGCGGACCAGCTCCTGGTGGAGCGCCGACACCGTCTCCCGCAGCTTCCTGACGACGGCGCTCATCCGGCCACCGCCGTCTCGCACGTGGCCGGGTACCCGGCCGCCCGCAGGGCCGGATGTCCGGCCGCGCACGGGGGCGGGGACTGCGCTCGCCCGATCGGTTGTTCCTCGCGCCCGGTCACGCGTCCTCCTCGTTCGTCGACGTGTTCTTCTCGTTCTCGCCGGCCGGTGTGCTCGCCTCGTAGCGCAGGGCCCGCAGGCCGTGCAGCATCTTCCCGTCGGCGAAGTGGTCGTGCAGGCGGCGGTACTCGGCGTACAGACGGTCGTAGGCGTCCGCGCGACCGGCGTCGGGGATGTAGGCGGCCTCGGCGCGGCTGCCCATCACGGCCGAGGCGGAGGTGATGTCGGGGTAGGCCCCGGCGGCGACCGCCGCGTGGATGGCGGACCCCAGGGCGCACCCCTGCTCGGAGCCGATCAGCGAGATCGGGCGGCGCAGCACGTCGGCGTAGACCTGCATCAGGAAGCGGTTCTTGATCAGGCCCCCCGCGGCGACGAACTCGGTCACGGGCACCCCGGAGCTCTCGAAGGTCTCCACGATCGTGCGGGCGCCGAACGCGGTGGCCTCGATCAGCGCCCGGTAGGTGTCCTCGGGTTTCGTGGCGAGCGTCTGGCCCACCACCACCGCGGAGAGGTTGTGGTCGACCAGCACCGAGCGGTTGCCGTTGTGCCAGTCGAGCGCCACCAGGCCGTGCTGTCCCACCCGCTGCGCCGCGGCCAGCTCGGTGAGGAGGTCGTGCACGCTGAGGCCGCGCTGTTCCGCCTCGCGCTCGTAGAAGCCGGGCACCGAGGTCTCGACGAACCAGCCGAAGATGTCGCCGACACCCGACTGACCCGCCTCGTACCCCCACAGGCCGGGCACGATGCCGTCGCGGACCACCCCGCACATGCCCGGCACCTCGGCCAGCGCGTCGGAGGACATGACGTGGCAGGTGGAGGTGCCCATGATGGCCACCATCTGGCCGGGCCGCACGGCGTCGGCGGCGGCGGCCGTGACGTGCGCGTCGACGTTGCCGATCGAGATCGCGATGCCCTCGGGCAGCTTCGTCCACCCGGCGGCGCGGGCGTCCAGCCGTCCGGCGAGGCCCCCCAGAGGGGCCGGGTTCTGGCCGAGCTTGGCGGTGAAACCGGTGAAGGCGGGGTTGAGCTCGGCGAGGAACTCCTCGGACGGGTAGGCCCCGTCCTGGTAGACGGCCTTGTATCCGGCGGTGCACACGTTGCGCGTCTCCACGCCGGTGAGCTGCCAGACGATCCAGTCGGCGGCCTCGATCCAGCGCTCCGTCCGGTCGTAGATCTCCGGGTCCTCCTCCAGCACCTGCAGACCCTTGGCGAACGCCCACTCCGAGGAGATCTTCCCGCCGTAGCGGGGCAGCCACGCCTCTCCCCTGCGGGCGGCGACGGCGTTGATCCGGTCCGCGTGCGACTGCGCCGAGTGGTGCTTCCACAGCTTCGGCCACGCGTGGGGGCGGGAGGCGAACCCGTCGATCTCGCACAGCGGGGTGCCGTCGGCGGTGGCGGGAAGTATGGTGCAGGCCGTGAAGTCGGTCCCGAGGCCGATGACCTGCGACGGGGAGATCCCGGCCGCCGCCACCGCCTTGGGCACCGCCTGGCGGAGCACCTCCCGCCAGTCCTCCGGCGACTGCAGCGCCCAGTCGGGGCCCAGGCGCACGGTGGTGTCCGGCAGCCGCTCCTCGATCACCCGATGGGCGTACTCGTGCACGGCGGTGCCCATCTCGGCGCCGTCGCCCACCCGTACCACCACGGCGCGGCCCGACAGTGTGCCGAAGTCGACACCGACCACGTAACGGTCGTTGTTAGCGTTCACATTCTCTCCAGGACATCAGGACGGCGGGACCTCGCTCGGGGGGGTTCTCAGGTACGGGGGACCGCGCCGGATCCACGGGGCTCAGGCGTGGCGGGGCGGGTCCGGGCGTCGCGGATCCGGGCGCGGAACCACGCCCGGGTGCGGCCACCGGTGCGAAACGATACGCGGTCCTAGGCGCGGAACGGCGCGGTACTGGTCCTCGCCACGAACCGTGGCGGGACGACATGTCGCTCTTGGGACCATTCCGCTCCCGCCTCCATCTGCCTGAGCAGGACCTCGATGCTGTATTTACCGACCGCCCCGAAGTCCTGCCTGATCGTGGTGAGCGGCGGAGTGAAGAACTCCGACTCGGGGATGTCGTCGAACCCCACGACGCTGATCTGCTCGGGGACCCGCACGCCCAGCTCGGCGAAGGCCCGCAACATCCCGAGCGCCATCTGGTCGTTGGCGACGAACACGGCGGTGACACCGGGTGTCGCCGCCAGGCGCAGCCCGGCCTCGTAGCCTGAGCGCGGGCTCCAGTCGCCGGACAACAACTCGGGGGCCGTGCGGCCCGCGGCGCTCAGCACCTCGCGCCAGCCCTCGATCCGCCCGTCGGCCTCCAGCCAGTCCGAAGGGCCGGCGATGTGCCACACGGTCTCGTGGCCGAGGTCGAGCAGGTGCCGGGTGGCCAGGCGGGCGCCCTCGATCTGGTCGACGCTCACCACCGAAACGTCTCCCGTGTGGCTGCCCTCGACGGCCACGACGGGGATGTCGGTGGGCGCGCCGGCGAGCGCGGGAGCCGCCGAGCGCTGGGGCGCGACCACCACGATGCCGTCGACGGCCTGCTCGGCCAGATAGCCGAGCGCGTCGCGCACACCCGCGGTGTCGATGGTCTTGAGGCTGACCATGCTGACGAAGTAACCTGCCGCCCTCGCCGCCTGCTCGATGCCGTAGACCGTGCTCGCGGGCCCGTAGAGGGTCGTGTCGAAACTGACCACGCCCAGGGTGCGCGTGTGCCTGGTGACCAGGGCTCGGGCGACCATGTTGCGCCGGTAACCGAGCTCACGGATCGCCGCCAGGACCCGCTCGCGGGTCTCGGCGCGGACGTTGGGGTGGTCGTTGAGCACGCGCGACACCGTCTGGTGCGACACACCGGCCCTCGTGGCGACGTCCGCCATCACGGGCGGACGGCGTTCGAGGCTCGGACTCACTTGGTCGGCTCCTTCATGGTGGCTTGGGACAGACTGTGAGCGCTAACAACACCTCGCGTCAAGCACCCCTGAGATTACATTCTGATTACTCGGAGATCATCCGTTAACACCTACTTGACGTTGCCGTCATGACGCCCTTAACTGGCGCATACCTTGTTGTTAACGCTCACATCTCCTGCGAGAAGGACTCCATGACGCGAGGACTCCTGACCGCCCGGGGGTTGACAGTCGGCCGACCCGGGCATTTGATTGCTCGTCACACAGCCGAAGGGACCGTCCGGTGGCCTCACGCCGCTGATGTGAGCGCTCACAACAGCGCTTACGACGGCACTTACGACGATGCTCATGACGGTGTCCGCGGCGACGCTCACGGACACGTTCACCGACGCCGGAGCGGGCCGGGTCCCGACCGGCTCCGGTGTCGCCGTGGACCCGATTCGGACAGAACACGCCCCGGCGGCACGCCGGAATCCGGGGCGTGCCGCCACGGCGCCCGCTACTCCCGGGACGCACCGCTCCTTGCTGTGCCCCATTGGCCAAATCGGCCCCCCCGTGTCCCCGGCTCACCCCGGACCGGAGGCACGGAACCCCACCCTGGAGGTATTCGATGAAGTTCGGGAAGCTGGCCACCGCCGCGGTGAGCCTGGCTCTCGCCATGGGAGTGACGGCCTGTGGCTCCAGCGTCAAGACCGTCGACGAGGACGCGGGCGCGTCGGGAGCGGCCTCCGCGGCGCCCGCCGAGACCCTCGTCGGCGTCACCATGCCCACCAAGTCCTCCGAGCGCTGGATCCACGACGGCGACAACGTCAAGAGCGCCCTGGAGAAGCTGGGCTACAAGGTCGACCTGCAGTACGCGGAGAATGACATCCCCACGCAGGTCAACCAGATCGAGAACCAGATCACCAAGGGCGCCAAGCTGCTGATCATCGCCTCGATCGACGGCACCGCCATCACCACGCAGCTCCAGCAGGCCGCCGACAAGAAGATCCCGGTCATCGCCTACGACCGGCTCATCCGCAACTCGCCGAACGTCGACTACTACGCCACCTTCGACAACTACAAGGTGGGCGTGCAGCAGGCGACCTCGCTGCTGGTCGGCCTGAAGCTGCAGAAGGAGGACGGCTCCGAGGGCGACGCCAAGGGCCCGTTCAACATCGAGATCTTCGCCGGCTCCCCCGACGACAACAACGCCACCTTCTTCTACAACGGCGCGATGGACACCCTGAAGCCGTACATCGACAAGGGCACCCTCGTCGTCAAGAGCAAGGAGACCGACTTCAAGACCGTCGCGATCCTGCGCTGGGACCCGGCCACCGCGCAGAAGCGCATGGAGGACCTGATCACCAAGGCCTACTCCGGCGACACCAAGGTCCAGGGCGTGCTCTCCCCGTACGACGGCCTGTCCATCGGCATCCTGTCGGCGCTGAAGAGCAGCGGCTACGGCACCTCCGGCCAGCCCTACCCGATCGTGACCGGCCAGGACGCCGAGGTCGCCTCGGTGAAGTCGATCATCGGGGACGAGCAGTACGCGACGATCTACAAGGACACCCGTAAGCTGGCCGCCGTGACCGTCGAGATGGCCGACGCCGTGCTCAAGGGCGGCAAGCCCGAGGTCAACAACACCGAGGACTACGACAACGGCAACAAGGTCGTCCCGTCGAACCTGCTCGAGCCGGTGATCGTCTACAAGGACAACTACAAGCAGGTCCTCGTCGACTCCGGCTACTACACCGAGGACAAGCTCAAGTAAGCGGTGCCGGTGTCATAACGGATGGCACCCGGCCGGCGGCGCTCCACCCGCCGCCGGCCGGGTGCACGCGGAGCGGGAAGGCAGTACGGAGGCGGACGGCATGACCGACGACATACTTCGGATGCGGGGGATCACCAAGACGTTCCCGGGCGTCAAAGCCCTGCAGGACGTCAACCTGGTGGTACGCAGAGGCGAGATACACGCGATCTGCGGAGAGAACGGCGCCGGCAAGTCGACGCTGATGAAGGTCCTGTCCGGCGTGTACCCGCACGGCTCGTACGAGGGCGAGATCCTCTTCGACGGCGAGCCGTGCCGCTTCTCCGACATCAGGGACAGCGAGAAGCGCGGCATCGTGATCATTCACCAGGAGCTCGCGCTCAGCCCCTACCTCTCGATCGCCGAGAACATCTTCCTCGGCAACGAGCGGACCACCCGCGGCCTGATCGACTGGAACCGGACGAACGCCGAGGCCGCCGAGCTGCTGGAGCGGGTCGGGCTGCGGGAGAACCCGGTGACGCTCTCGATGGACATCGGGGTCGGCAAGCAGCAGCTGGTGGAGATCGCCAAGGCGCTGTCCAAGCGGGTCAGGCTGCTCATCCTCGACGAGCCGACCGCCTCGCTCAACGACGAGGACTCCGCGCACCTGCTCGACCTGCTGCGCGGACTACGCGACGAGGGCATCACCTCGGTGATCATCTCGCACAAGCTGAACGAGATCCAGGCGATCGCCGACTCGACCACGATCCTGCGCGACGGCCGGACGATCGAGACCCTGGACATGAAGAACGACCGGGTCACCGAGGACCGCATCATCTCGGGCATGGTCGGCCGCGACCTGGAGCACCGCTTCCCGCCGCACGAGCCGAAGATCGGCGAGGAGGCGCTGCGGATCGAGGACTGGACGGTTCACAGCCCCAGCCAGCACGGCCGCGTCGTCGTCTCCGGCGCGAGCCTCACGCTGCGCCGCGGCGAGATCGTCGGCCTCGCCGGGCTGATGGGCGCCGGGCGCACCGAGCTCGCGATGAGCGTGTTCGGCCGCAGCTACGGGGTCGACATCTCCGGCCGCGTCTACAAGAACGGGCGGGAGATCCAGCTCCGCACGGTCGGCGAGGCGATCGGCCACGGGCTGGCGTACGCCACCGAGGACCGCAAGCGGTACGGGCTCAACCTGATCGAGGACATCAAGCGGAACGTCTCGGCCGCGGCGCTGGGGAAGCTGGCGAAGCGCGGCTGGGTCGACGACAACAAGGAGTACCAGGTCGCCGACGGCTTCCGGGAGAGCATGAACATCAAGGCTCCCAGCGTGCTGTCGGTCACCGGCAAGCTCAGCGGCGGCAACCAGCAGAAAGTGGTGCTGTCGAAATGGATCTTCACCGACGCTGACGTGCTCATCCTCGACGAGCCCACCCGGGGCATCGACGTGGGTGCCAAGTACGAGATCTACTCGATCATCAACCAGCTCGCCGACCAGGGCAAGGCCATCCTGGTCATCTCCTCGGAGCTTCCCGAGCTGCTCGGCGTCTGCGACCGCATCTACGCCATGTCGGCCGGTCGCATCACCGGTGAGGTCTCGCGGGCGGAGGCCACCCCTGAGCGGCTCATGCAGTTCATGACCAAGGAAAAGGATTAGGGAGCACGATGAGCAGCGGCCAGGTCCCGGCGCACGGAGTCGCCGAACCCGTAGGAAACACCGGAGCACCACCACCGGGCGGCGACCTGTTGTCGGTGCCCGCGAAGGCACCCGGCAGCCGTTTCTCGATGAACCTGCGGCAGAGCGGCATCTACATCGCCTTCGCACTGATCATCCTGCTGTTCTCCATCCTGACCGACGGTGAGCTGCTCAGCCCGCAGAACATCTCGAACATCATGGTGCAGAACTCCTACGTCCTGATCCTCGCGATCGGCATGATCCTGATCATCATCGCCGGGCACATCGATCTGTCCGTGGGTTCCGTGGTGGGGCTCACCGGCGCCATCGCGGCCGTGCTGATGGTCGACATGGACGTGGCGTGGCCGCTCGCGATCCTCATCACGCTGATCGCCGGCGCGCTGATCGGGGCCTGGCAGGGGTACTGGATCGCCTACTTCGGCATCCCGGCGTTCATCGTCACCCTCGCCGGAATGCTGATCTTCAGGGCGCTCACCCTCACCGTGCTCGGCAACCAGGGCATCGGCCCCTTCCCCGACGAGGTACGGACCCTCGCCAACGGCTTCGTGCCCGGCTTCTTCGGCAACATCGGCCTCGGCCCGCTCGGCGGCGCCGACCTGCTCACGCTGCTCGTCGGCCTGGCCGCGGTGGCCGGGATCGCCGGCACGCAGTGGCGTGCCCGCCAGGCGCGGCTGGGCTACCGGCAGAAGGTCGACGCGCTGCCCCTGTTCTTCCTGAAGATCGGCGCCGCCTCCGCGGTGGTGATGGTCGTGATCGTGCAGCTGGCCAGGTTCAAGAACCTGCCCTGGGTGCTGGTGCTCCTCGCGCTCCTCGTCCTGGGCTACACACTCCTGACCAACCGCGCCGTCTTCGGCCGCCACATCTACGCCATCGGCGGCAACCTGAACGCGGCGAGCCTGTCGGGCATCAAGGTCAAGTCCGTCACGTTCTGGATCTTCGTCAACATGGGGGTGCTCGCCGCGGTCGCCGGCATCATCTTCGCCGGCCGCCTGAACCAGGCGGGCCCGACGGCGGGCAACGGCTTCGAGCTGGACGCCATCGCCGCCGCGTTCATCGGCGGGGCCGCCGTCCAGGGCGGCGTGGGCAAGGTCGTCGGCGCACTCACCGGCGGTCTCATCATGGCCGTGATCAACAACGGCATGTCCCTCATCGGCGCGCCCAGCGAGCAGGTGATGCTCTTCAAGGGCCTGGTCCTGCTCGCCGCGGTCGCCCTCGACGTGTGGACCAAGCGCCGCTCGGGCGCGGGCCACTGACCCGGCCAGGCCCTCGCGCCCGGCCACCGTCCCCTCCCCTGTCCCCCGCCCTCCGCCCATCCTCCCCTCCACCCTCGGCCCGCCGACACCCCGGCGGGCCGAGGGCGTATCGGCCGATGATCACCGGGTGTGGAGGTCCCCGCCCTGGGTAAGGCGAATGATCTCGACCGGTAAGAGGGGACAGCGATGGCCATCGACTCGTTGGGCATGTGGATCGCGGTCATCGCAGTGGTGGTGGCGCTGCTCACCCTCGACTTCGTGGTGGCGGCACGCCGGCCGCACGTCGTGGGCATGCGCGAGGCCGCCGCCTGGACGGTCTTCTACATCGGCGTCGCCATCGCCTTCGGCCTGGTCCTGCTGTGGCTGGCCGGGGCGGGACTCGCGACGGAGTACTTCGCCGGATGGATCGTCGAGAAAAGCCTCTCCGTCGACAACCTCTTCGTCTTCGTCATCATCATGGCGCGGTTCTCGGTGCCCGAGGAGCACCAGCAGAAGGTGCTGCTCTTCGGCATCGCCACCGCGCTGGTGCTGCGGGCCATCCTCATCGCGGTCGGCGCGGCGGCCATCTCCCTCTTCTCCTTCACGTTCCTCATCTTCGGCCTGCTCCTGATCTGGACGGCGATCCAGCTCGTACGGCACCGCAACCAGGACCCCGACGTCGAGAACAACCCGCTGATCCGCCACGCGGGCAAGGTGCTGCCGGTCAGCGACGACATGCACGGCGGCAGGCTCGTCGCCCGCGAGAACGGCAGGCGGGTGGTCACTCCGCTGTTCCTGGTCTTCCTCGCCATCGGAAGCACCGACCTGCTGTTCGCCCTCGACTCCATTCCCGCCGTCTTCGGCGTCACCAGGCACCCGCTCATCGTTTTCGCCGCCAACGCCTTCGCGCTGCTGGGGCTGCGTGCCCTGTACTTCCTGATCGAAGGGCTGCTGGAGCGCCTCGTCTACCTGTCGATCGGCCTCGCGGTCATCCTCGGCTTCATCGGCCTCAAGCTCATCCTGTCGTTCCTGCACGAGGACATCTCGAAGTCCTTCCCCGAGGTCCCGACCCCGGTCTCCCTCGGAGTGATCTTCCTGGTGCTGCTCGTCACCGTCGTCGCCAGCCTGCGGAGGGTGCGCGCGCACCCGGAGGAGCGCGCCCACGCGGGCACCCTGCACCGGATGCGCCGCAGGGACAGAACCGACGAGAGCAGCAAGGACAGCAAAGGCAGGGACAACGACTGAGGTCCCGGCAGCGGATCGCCGGCTGGGCGACGCACCGAAGAGCGCAGCGGAAAAGCTCAGGCCAGACAGCGCAGGGCGGCCCTGAGCCTGCGGTCGAGAGGATGGTCGACGGGGTGGTCGTCCGGCAGGCGGCCGACGGTCGCCGCCACGAACGTCACAGGCGCCAGTTGCGCGCTCATGTCGTAGGCGTGCACCCAGATCCCGTCGGCGGTCAGCTCGACCTGGACCTTCGCCCCCTGCTCCGCGAGCGCGAACGCGCCCACCCTCACCCGCCACCAGACCCGCTCGTCCTCCTCGCCCTCCGCCACGGGCGCGCCGACGTCGTCGGCATGGGTGGCGTACTCCGAGTCGTAGTGGAAGGTCTGCGACCCCACCGGGTACGGTCCCGCGAGGGTCGGCAGCAGGGCGTCGCGGCCGAGCTCGCGCATCCGCTCGCGCGTCTCCCCGTTCTCGCGCCGCCACTCCTGGAGCACCTCCTCGACCGGAACGTCACGGCGGCGCTCCACGCACCAGGCGTTGAAGGCGTTGAAACCACCTTCAACGCCCTCGCTCCCGAGCATCGCGACAAACCCGTCGACGTCGTCGTCCAGGCAGGCGTGGTTGTACAGCTCCTCCCCCGCCAGGTGCCCGAGCACGTCGCGCACCGACCAGCCCGGCAGCCGTGAGGGACGCCGCCAGTCCTCCGCGTCGAGCCCGGAGAAGAAGCGGTCGAGGCGGAGGGCCTCGGTGTCGAATATGTCGAACGGGTTGAGATCCGCCAGCGGATCCTTCGATTCAGCGGTCATACCTCAGCAGTACCCGGGAACGACGGACATCCCCGTCCCGCGCTCCGGCGCCTGCGGGTATTCAAGATCACGAGGTTTCGCCCGCACTGGTCTTTCCCGTCGGCGAGCCGTCGTCATGGCACCCGGCCGGACAGTGGAGCACCGGTCCGGCAGCCGGTGGAGCCGGAACACCCGACCGTCCCACCCGGACACGAGGAGGAGCGGCCGAGGCGATCTCGACCACGTACCGGCCTAGTCCTCGTTCTCGTGGTCGTCATCGTTCTCGTCGTCGTTGTCGCCGCCGCGATGACGTGGCCCTGGCTCCCGGCCCTCCGTCCGGAAGGCGAACCCGGATTTGCGCAGGAAGTCGAAGAGCGGTCCGTCGGAGGCGAGCCTGCCCTTCCGCCTCGCCTCGGACAGGTCCCGGCCGAACTTGCGCAGTTCGTCACGCGCCTTACGCTCATCGCCCTTCCACAGGGCCTCGCCCGCTTTGGTGACCCTCTTGCGGATCTCGCGGGCCGTCCTGGGGTCGATCTTCCCCTGGAGCTCCTGTTCGGTGATCGCCCGGTGGAGGACGGGCAGCAGTGTCTGCCATCCGGTCCCCGCGGGCGGCGACAGGACCGGATCCGGGGACGGCGCCGCCGCGCTCCGCGAGACGGACGGCGACGGTGACGGTGTGGGGGTGGGTGACGGCGACGCGGGCTGCGTGGGCCGCTCAGGAGAGGGCGTCTCGGACGGCACCCCGGCCGTGCTGACCTGCCCGGTCGGCTCCGACGGCGTCAGCGCCCAGACGGTCGCCGCCACCAGCACGGCCACCGCGCCCAGGGCGATCGCGACGGTCCGCCCGGGAGGCCGCCCCCGCGTGAGCGCGGAGAGGACATCGGGCACGGGCCCGGAGACCGGCCCCCGCGTGATCTTCGTCGGCGCCGGCGCCTGTGCCGGTATCGGTGCCCCGATGTCGTACGTGGCCGTCGGTGCCGCAGGGGCCGCGGGGACGCTGTCGCGGACGGGCGACGTGTGGCGGGCCGTCGCGGTGACCTGGCGGATCACCTCTCCCCCGGTCGGCCGCGCGGCGGGATCCTTCTCCAGCAGGGCCAGGACCAGCCCCTCAAGCTCCGGCGGGACATCGGGCCGGTACCGCCTGAGCGGATCCGGCCGGTCACGGACGTGCTGGGAGATCACCTCCGCGTCGGGGCCGACGAACGGGGGCCGTCCGCACAGCAGCTCGTAAAAGACGCAGCCGAGCGCGTACAGGTCGGAGGCCGTGTTCCCCGGCGTGCCGAGGATCTGCTCGGGAGACAGGTAGGCGGCCGTACCGATGACGCTTCCCGCCGAGGTCAGCCGCATCGCGGCCTCGCTCGCGACCCTGGCGGTGCCGAAGTCGACGACCTTGAGCACGCCCCCCGTGCCCAGGTGCAGGTTCGCGGGTTTGACGTCGCGGTGCACGACCCCGGCCCGGTGCGCGGCGTCCAGCCCGAGCGCGGCCTGCCTGACCAGGTCGCACGTCTCGGACACGCTCAGCGGTCCCCGCTCGGCCAGCTCGGCGGCGAGATCCCGGCCGGTCAGCGACTCCATCACCAGGTACGGCCGACCCTCGTGCTCGCCCATGTCGAGCACCGTCACCACGTTGGGGTGGACGACGCGCGCGGCGGTCCTCGCCTCCCCGGCGAACCTCTCACACACCGCGGCGTCGGCCACCTGCGGTGACAGGATCTTGATCGCCACCGCCCAGCCGGGGCGCAGGTCGTACCCGCGCCATACCTCGCCCGTACCGCCACGGCCGATCAGCTCGTCCAGCCGGTACCGACCGGCGAGCACGGCCCCTGCCCCCTCCTGAACGCCCACGATCCTCGCCATCGATTCCGAGCCCGACAATTGGCACACAACTATATGAGGGGACTTCTCCGACTTATGGATCTATGCCGTAAGTCCCTCGACGAACCGCGGCTTCTCGTCCCGTCGGATCACGCCGGGTCGTGGGCGATCCCGGCCTGCGGTGTCCTCTCCCGAGAAGGGTCTCCGCTGCTCGGCGGCCCGCGGCCGGCCGCCGGTGACCCGGGCGGCACCGGAAACGAACCGGAGAACGCGAGGAAACCCGGAAGTCCCGGAAGCGGCGGGCGCCTCCGGGACTCCAGGACTCCGGCCGTGTCGCTCAGCCGGCGTTCGCCGCGTTCACCGGGCGGTAGGCGAGGGCGACGAGACCGGTGTCGAACGTCGTGCTGTCGACGAGTTCCAGGGTCGCCGTGACGTTCTCCCCCCGGAACAGCCGCTGTCCCTGACCGAGGATGACCGGGGAGACCAGGAGCCGGTACTCGTCGAGCAGGCCGTTCTCCATGAGCGTGTCGGTGAGCCGGCCACAGCCCCAGATCATGATGTTCCCGCCGGGCCGCCTCTTCAGTTCGGTCACCGTGGCGACGAGGTCGTCGCCGTGGACGATGGTCGAGTTCTCCCACTCGGCCTTCTCCAGGGTCGAGGAGACCACGTACTTCTCGGTGCCGTTCACGTGGTCGGCGTAGGGGTTGCTCATACCGGGCCAGGCCTGGGCCATGCCCACGTAGGTGACCCGCCCCAGCAGCAGGGTGTCGCAGCCGAGGGTGAGGTTCAGGGCGTACGCCATCGACTCCTCGTTCGAGTACGGCATGGACCACAGGTGGGGGTTGTCGATGTAGCCGTCGACCGTGGTGTGGGTCATGGCAATGATCTTCCGCATGATTTTCTCCGTGTCGTTCTCATTGAATGAAGCCCGTTAGGGCTGGATGAGGCCTGCTGAGACTGAACGAGTCCGGATAAGTCCGGATAAAAATGGATGGGGTGGTGTGTGAAGACGGTCAGGGGACGTACGGGCTCCTGGCGCGGGCGTCGCGCAGGGCGCGGGCCCACCAGGTCAGCCGGTCGAGCGTGCTCTTCGCCGCGCTGTTGCACTCCGTGCCGGCCCTCGGCCAGGTGCCGTCGGTCGCGAAGAGGTCCCAGTAGCGGGGAAGGATGACGGCGTCGCGGATGGCGACGGCGTGCAGTTCGGTGAAGACCTGGCGGAGCTGGTCGACCGCGTGCAGGCCACCGGAGTCCCTGCCGTAGGCGACGAAGGCGACGGGCTTGGCCTGCCACTCCTCGTAGTACCAGTCGATCGCGGTCTTCAGCGGAGCGGGGAAGCTCCGGTTGTACTCGGGGGTGACCACGACGAAGGCGTCGGCGGCGGCGAGCCTCGGCGCCAGGGCGGCCACCTCCGCGGGTGCGGGCTCCTCCTGGTCGGTGAGGGTCTGCGGCAGGCCGGTCTCGGCCAGGTCGATCAGGTCGACGTCCAGGTCTCCGCGCCTGCGGGCCCGGGAGGTGAACCAGTCCGCCACGGTGGGCCCGAACCGGCCGTCGCGGGTGCTCCCGACGATGACCGCCAGTCGCAGCCTGCCCTCCTCCGGCATCTCCGTACCTCCCTCGTGTCCCGCTCCGTTCGATGTGCCCTCAGCATGGCCGAACCCCTTTACGGAAAAGCTCCCGTCGCTTTACGGCCGATCCGGGGTGCACGGAAATCCGCCGTAAGACGAGTCGTAACGCGGTGAGTGCCCGGGGTTATCGTGGCCTTCATGCGTTTCGGGGTGCTTGGGCCGCTCGCCGTGTGGACGACCGCCGGTGAGCCGGTGGCGATACCCGGGCTGAAGGTCCGGACCCTGCTCGCCGACCTCCTCGCGCACGAGGGACGCCCGGTGCCCGCCGACCGGCTGGTCGACGACCTGTGGGGCGACGATCCGCCGGGCAATCCGACCGGCGCCCTCTCGGCCAAGGTCTCGCAGCTGCGCAGGGTGCTGGAGGACGCGGAACCCGGCTGCCGGGACCTGGTCACCCGTCATCCCGCGGGCTACGTGCTGAGAGCCGACACCGACGTGGCCGACTTCCTGCGCCTGCTCGACGAGGCGGCCCTCGCGGGGGATCCGCGGGTCAGGGCGGCGCTGCTGGCCGACGCGCTGGCGTCGTGGCGCGGCCCCGCGTTCGCCGACTTCGGCGACGAGCCGTTCGCGCGCCCCGCGATCACGAGACTGCTGGAACGGTGGCTGACCGCGCAGGAGGAGCACGCGGAGACACGGCTGGAGCTGGGCGAGCACGTCCGGCTCGCGGGGGAGCTCGGCGGCCTGCTCGCCGCCCACCCTTTCAGGGAGCGGCTGCGCGCCGCGCACATGCGTGCCCTGTACCGCTCCGGGCGGCAGAGCGAGGCGCTGGACAGCTACGAGGAGCTGCGCCTCCTGCTCGCCGACGAGCTGGGCCTGGATCCGGGCGCCGACCTGGTCACCCTGCACCGGGCCGTCCTCACCCAGGACCCGGCGCTGGCCGCGTCCGGCTCTCCCCCCGACAGGCCGGACACCAATCTCCCCGCGCCGCTCACCGACCTGATCGGCAGGGAGGAGGCCGTCGCCGAGATCCGCGCCCTGCTGGAGACGGAACGGCTGGTGACGCTCACCGGTCCCGGCGGCGTGGGCAAGACCCGCCTCGCGGTCGAGACCGCCAGACATCTGACCGACCTGGGTCCTTCCGGCACCACGCCCTCCGCCTCCGCTTCCCACCCCGCTCCCGGAACCACCGCCCCCTCCAGCACCGCCCCCTCCGGCACCGCCCCCTCCGGCACCGCCCCCTCCGGCACCGTCGCTCCCGGCCTCGTACGTGACGGGGTGTGGCTGGTCGAACTCGCCGCGCTCGACCGTCCCGGTGACGAGGACGCGGTCCACCGGCTGGCTGAGACGATCATGACGGTGCTGGACGTCCAGGACTCCGCGGGTGGCGCGGGACCGGTGACCGCCGCCGACCGGCTCACCGAGGCGCTGCGCCCCCGGAGGCTGCTGCTGGTGCTGGACAACTGCGAGCACGTCGTCGAGCCGGTCGCAGAGCTGGCCGGATCGCTGCTGCGCGCCGCCCCCGGGCTGCGAATCCTGGCGACCAGCCAGGAGTCGCTCGCCCTGCCCGGCGAGGTGGTCTGGAGCGTCCCACCGCTGGAGGTGCCCGGCCGGGCCTTCGACGACATCCCCGAGCTGGAGCGGACGGGGTCCGTGCGGCTGTTCGTGGCACGCGCGTCCGCCGCGGCCAAGGGGTTCGTCCTCGACGCGGACACCGCTCCGGCGGTCGCGGCGCTGTGCCGCAGGCTGGACGGTATCCCGCTCGCGCTTGAGCTGGCCGCGACGAGGGTCCCCGCCCTCGGGGTGCACGGTCTCGTCGCCCGCCTCGACGACCGGTTCAGGCTGCTGGCCACCGGACACCGGGGCGTCCCACCCCGCCAGCAGACCCTGACTGCGATGATCGACTGGAGCTGGGAGCTGCTGACCGGCGCCGAGCGCGCCGTCCTGCGCCGCCTCGCCGTCCACGCGGACGGCTGCGACATGGAGGCCGCCGAGGCCGTCTGCGCGGATGACGACGTCCCCGCCGCAGGTGTGCTCGACCTGGTGGCACGGCTGGTGAACCGGTCGCTGGTGGTCATGGTGGACGGTGCCGACGGGCCGAGATACCGGCTGCTGGAGTCGGTGGCGGCGTACTGCGTCGAGCGTCTGCAGCGGGCCGGGGAGTACGAGCGGGTGCGGCTGCGGCACCTGCGCCACTACACCGACCTGGCCGAACGGGCCGAGCCGCGTCTCTACGAGGCGGACCAGCGGCGCTGGCTGCGGCGTCTCGACTCCGAAGCCGCGAACCTCCGCGCCGCGCTGAACGCGGCCGTCAGGAACGGCGACGCGGAGGGTGCGCTGCGCCTCGTCTGCGCGATGGGCTGGTACTGGTTCCTGCGCGGCCGGCTGACCGAAGCCCACCGATCCCTGGCGGCGGCACTCGCCGCCCCCTGCGGATACCCCGCCGTCTCCCCCGTCGACGAACCCGGCGACGAACCTGTCAACGAACCTGGCGACGAATCCGGCACCGTCGGAAACCACGGGTCGAGCGGCGAATCCGGCGGCGTCGGACCCCTCGCACCGGACACCGTCGGCGGCTCCGAAGACGTCTCGTTCGCCTCCCTTCGGGCCAAGGCTCTCACCTGGAAGGCCGTGATCGGGCTCCTCCGAGGTGACGTCGCCGCCGCCGACCGGGAGGAGCTCCGCAGGGCCGCCCTGGAGGCGTACGAGAAGGCGGACGATCCCGGCGGGCGTGCCAGGGCGTGGTGGATCCTCGCCTACGCGGGGGTCGACCTCGGTGACCTGTCCGTCGCCGCGGACCTGCTGGACCGGGCGCTGCCCGCCTTCGAGGCGCTCGGTGACCGCTGGGGAACGGCCGCCGCCCTCGCCCTGCGGGCCAAACTCGCCCACGTACGCGGTGACCTGGACGGGCTCGGACGCGACGGCGAGCGCAGCGCGCGGATCTTCGACGAGCTCGGGGAGCGCTGGGGGCAACTGGAGTCCGGCGGCTGGCTCGGCGCGCTGGCCGAGATGACCGGCGACCTCGACCGGGCCGAACGGCTGCAGCGTGACGGCATGCGCCTCGCCGAGGAGCTCGGGCTGTGGACGGAGCTCGCCGGGCGGCTGGGCTGGCTGGGCTGGATCGCGCTGCAGCGCGGCGACTACGCGCGGGCGGCGGAGTGGAGCGAGAGGTCGCTGCGGCTCACCCTGGAGCAGGGTCACCGGGCCGGGCAGACCTTCGCCCGGATGGGGCTCGCCTTCGCCGCGCGCAGGGACGGCCGCCTCGACGTCGCCGAGACCCACCTGCGCGACGTGCTGGACCACACCCCTCCCGTCTCCGGGGAGCCGCCACCCTACCTTCCGATGATCATGACCGAGCTCGGCTTCGTCGCCGAGGGGCGCGGCGACGCGGCGGCGGCCCTCGACCTGCACCTGGTCGCCCTCGATCTGATGGCCAGGTTCGACGGGACCAGGGAGATGAAGGTCGCCGTGTACGGCCTGGCCGGGGCACTCTCCGTCGCCGGGCACCACGACCGGGCCGCCCGGCTCCTGGGCGCGGGCGCCGCGGCCCTCGCGTCGAGCCCCATGCCCCTCACCTCCGTGGAGAGCGTCGACGTCGACCGGATCACCGCGCGGATCCGTGACGCGCTGGGCGAGGAGCGCTTCGCCGCGGAACGCGAACGCGGCACCGCGCTCACCTCCGAGCAGATCAGGTCCCTCGCCGTCGTACCGGAAGGCGCCGCGTCCTCGCCGGCGGACGAGTCTCCGTGACCCGCAGCTCTCGGACAGTGAAATCAATTCCGCTGGAACATGGGAGACGAAGAATGAGCACAGGGGAAGCGACCGCCGACGACATGCCGGGCACGGAGACGACCGTCGGCGGCGAGGCCGGAGCGGCCCCTGGGACGGCGCCTGAGACGGCCCCTGGGACAGCCACCACCCGCGAAGGCACCCACGACGTGAGGGGGACCGCCGACCGCGAAGGCGTCACCGGCCGAGGAGCGACCGCCGCTGACGACGTACGCGGTCAAGGGGTGCCCCCCGGCCGCGACGGCGTGCTTGGCCGGGGGATGACGGCCGTCGTCGGCGGCGGTGCGGCGGGCATAGCGGCGGCGAAGGCCCTCATCGAGGCCGGTCTGCCCGTCCTCGGCATCGAACGCGCCACCTCCCTCGGCGGCCTGTGGCGACTGGAGGCCGACACCGCGTCCTACGAGGGCCTGCGCCTCAACACGAGCAAGCCGCGCACCGAGTTCTCCGACTTCCCGATGCCCGCCGAGTGGCCCGACTACCCGGCCCGCGCCCAGATGCTCGAATACCTGCGCTCGTACGCCGACCGTTTCGGGGTCGGCGAGCGCTTCCGGTTCGGCACGACGCTGGAATCGGCCCGGCGCACCGAGGGCGGCTGGGAGCTGGAGCTGACCGGTCCCGGCGGGCCGTACCGCGAGACGGTGGAGCACCTGGTGGTGGCGAACGGCCACAACCACGAGCCCCGGCTGCCCGAACCTCCCTACCCGGGGACGTTCACCGGCACCGAGTCGCACGCGCACGACTACGTCACCCCCACCGAGCTGGCGGGCAGGCGTGTGCTCGTCGTGGGCACCGGCAACTCCGCGATGGACATCGCCGCCGAACTGACCGACCACGCGTCCGCCGTGCTGCTGTCGGCGAGGCGAGGCGTCTGGGTGCTGCCCAAGCGGCTGCTGGGCCGCCCCTCCGACCAGCTCAACGGCGCCCTCGCGGCCCTCCTCCCCTGGCGGGTGCGGCAGGTGGTCTCCCAGGCGGTGCTCAGGGTCGCCGACAGGAAACCCGCGGGGCCGCGTCTGCCCGCTCCCCGCCGGGGCGTGCTCCAGGACCACCCCACGCTGAGCGACTCTGTTCCCCGCCTGGTCGCGGAGGGAAGGGTGCTCGCGCGCCAGGGCATCGCGCGCCTGGACGGCTCGCGGGTCCATTTCACCGACGGGCAGGTGGACGAGGTCGACCACATCATCTGGTGCACCGGCTACCGGGCCGTGACCCCGTTCCTCGACACCGTCGCCACCACTGACACCCAGACCGACACCGGCACGGCGCCCGACCCGGCGAGCACGCTGCTCTACCGCCATGTCTTCCCCATCGGCGACGACTCGATCAGCTACGTCGGGCTGATGCAGTCGACCGGTTCGGCGCTGCCCGTCGTCGAGGCACAGGGCCGCCTCCTCGCCGCCGTACGCGCCGGAACCCACCGGCTGCCCGACCCCGAGACCGCGCGCAGCATCGCCTCCGCCGAACTCGACGCCGCCCGCGACCGCTGGGGGCAGCGCAGGCCCCACATGCGGATCGACGTCGACCATTATCTCCGCGTCATGCGGCGCGAGCTGCGCGCCTCCCCCTCCCGCGCGCTCGCCGGACGCCGGATCCTGGTCACCGGCGCGGCCGGCACCTTCGGCAGGGCGATGAGCGCTCGGTTCACCGCCCAGGGCGCGCACGTGGTCGGCCTGGACATCGCCCGCCCCGACGACTCCGACATCCCGATCATCGCGTGCGACATCACCTCCTCCGAATCCGTCGACGCGGCGGTGGCCGAGGCGGCGGCCCTGCTCGGCGGCATCGACCTGCTGGTCAACAACGCCGGCCGGGGCGGGCCCGCACCGGCCGAGCTCGCCCCGGGCGACGAGGTCGAGGCGCAGCTGCGGCTGAACCTCCTCGGCGCCTGGCGGGTGACGGCGGCGGTCATGCCCCACCTGGTGCGTGCGCGCGGGCAGGTGGTCTTCATCGCCTCACGGATGGCGGTCCTGCCCCTGCCGCTCGCGGCGGCGTACGGCGTCTCCAAGCGAGCCCTCGCCGCCTACGCCGACGCGCTCCGGCTGGAGGTCGGCACGCACGTCGGCGTGACGACCGTCTACCCGAGCATGGTCCGCAGCCCGATCCACGACAGCACGAAACAGGCCGGGCTCTCCCTGGACGCGGTGTCCCGGCCGGAGCCCGTCGAGGGCGTGGTCGACGCGATCGTCCGCGCCGTCACCGCCCGCCGTGCCCCGCGCGACGTGGCGACCACCGTCCGGGGACGCCTGGAGATGATGGTCGGCAGGCACGCCCCCTCCCTCGCCGACCGTCTCGTCCGCCGCACCGTCGCGGCCCGCGTGGCGGCCGGTGACTTCGCGAACGCCCCCCTCGCGGCCGGGATGGTGAGCAGGCACCGCGGCCAGGACCTGTGAGGGCCTCGGATCGCCGCCGCCGCGCGGGTCGGCACGCCTAGAGTGTCAGCTCGTACTCGACCTCGTCGATCAGGTTCCCGTCGCCGAAGTCGTGTCTCCTTTCCGCGCCCGACTCGGCGAAACCGGTCTTGGCGTAGAAGCGGCGTGACTGCGGGGTGTCGCGCAGGGTCCACAGGTGGACGCGCGGAAACCCCTCGGCCCTCAGGCGCTCGACGGTGGCGGTCATCAGGGCGGCGGCGATGCCGCTGCCCCAGCCGTCCGGGTGGCCGTAGAAGCCGAAGATCTCGGCGGCGCCGGGGTGTTCCGGGGAGTTTCCGAAGTAGGAGAAGGCCAGGGGGCGGCCGTTCAGGGCGGCGAGCAGGATCGTGTCCTGCCCGCTCGCCACGACCGCACCCCATTTGGTACGGCGGCGGCCCACGGCCTCGGCGAAGAACTCCGGCCCGAAGAAGGACTCGTAGGCGACGGCCCAGGAGTCTGCGTGGATCTCGCCCAGCGCGTCGGCGTCGGCGGCGGTCGCCGGATGGATGGTCAGGGGGAGGTCGGTCATGACACCACCGGTGCTCCTTGTCGTCCGATCGCCCAGATCGTCAGGGCGGGTCCCAACAGCACTATGCCTGCGACGCTCACCGCCTGCCACTTCGACGGTTCACCCGTTGGCACCACCACGGACCACGAACCCGCGACGGCGCCGATGAGCGACACCACGAGGCCACGAACCTGTGACGGCGCCGCGCACGACCCGTCACGGAGCCACGAACCCCCACGAGACCACGGTCCCGCGACAGCGCCACGAACGACCCCGTCACAGGCCCGAGGTGGTGGAACCGGTCCGCAGCCGGTTGCCCGTACGACGCCAGCGGGCGAGTCCGCCCTCCAGTGGGCGTGCCCGGAATCCGTGGTCGCGCAGCAGCCGCACCGCCTCCGGGGAGACCACGCAGTAGGGGCCACCGCAGTAGGCCACGATCTCGACGTCCGC
>NZ_JBITIZ010000013.1:126961-270139 GCF_044459525.1 Streptosporangium sp. NPDC050284 | reverse complement strand
GGAAGTTAAGCTCTTCAGCGCCGATGGTACTGCACCGGGGACGGTGTGGGAGAGTAGGTCACCGCCGGACAATCTTTTACGAAAAGGGCTCCCACTGTTTGGTGGGGGCCCTTTCGTGCTTTCACGGCCCCCCTTTTTTCAGCGGCGCTCCCGGGTGGCCCAGCGGTGTCCCGGCGGCGCTCTGGCGGTGTTCCGGACTTCCAGGCGTTGAAGGCCAGGGCTCCCGAGCCTCCGCGTTCCGGGCCGGCAGGCGCGTAGGGGCAGCTGAAGCATGATCGTCGTAGTGATGCTCATGATCCGAAAGTGATGCTCGACCTACGCTGAGGTGTGCGAGGCGGGGGCGGCGTTTCCCTCCTTGTCCCTTCTTCTCCTCGCCGGGATGATCGGCTCTCCTTGACGACGACGGCCCCACAGGCGACGGCTCACAGTCGACTACTTTTGTCGATTTTCGACAAAAGTTCCAGCATAATCGCCCGAAGCCATCGCTGAATACGTTCTGTGATCACTCGTGTCGGGGTGGGGGTGGGAGTGGCTGGCGAGACGCAGGTCGAGTCGAGTGAGAGCCCTGGAGGAGGGGCGTCTCTGGGGTGTCTCGTGGGGCTGTTTGCCCATATTGTTACAAACCGAGTCTATTGCGACGTTCCACGAGGGGCCACCCCACCTGATCAGGGAAGATTCCCCGACCTGGGGTGTGCCTGGGTGTGTCAGGTGAGGCTGCACTCCGGAGGGACTTTGGTCGTCCGCCGTAGAAAGTTCAAGTGATCATGGCAAAAGTTCTTCCAAAAGGTGCAGAAGACGCGTAACTTCCACGCCAAGTTCTCTGCACACCACCGAGAGGACGAAGTGAGTCGGTCGACGGCGTCCGCAGGCGGATCTCCTCGAAGAGGTGACCCGCCGGTAGGGCCGAGGCCTGCGGCGGAAGGGAGTCGGCGGTCATCCGGCTGAGGCATCGGGGACCGCGGGGCTCCATCCACCCACACGGAGGTAGGAAATCATGAGTGCACACGAAGAAGAGACCGACGAGATGGCGGGCGCGCTGCGCCGTAGGCTCGGGCTGAACCGCCGCCAGTTCCTCGCCGCCACGACGGGGGTCACCGCGGTGGCCGCCATGTCGGCGGTGGGTCCGCTCGCGTCGGCCGCGTACGCGTCCCCCGGCGGCGACCAGGAGCGCGGGAAGGGCCACGGCCACGGCCACCAGGACGCCCTGGTGCCGGAGGCGAAGCGGGGCATCATCCTCTACACGGTTCGTGACGTCGTCTCCCGCGACCCGGCGATGAACCTGCCGGCGGGCTTCCGGCGCGTGTTCGAGGAGCTCTCCCGGATCGGCTACAAGCAGGTGGAGTTCGCCGGCTACCGCCAGCACGCGAACGCGGAGGGCGGAGCCGACCTGGAGACCGTCGAGGGTGCCCGGCTGCTGCGCCGGTGGCTCGACGACAACGGGCTCAAGGCCCAGGGCAACCACGGCTTCATTCCCAGCTCCTGGCCGCTCACCCAGGCCGATCTCGACCGCTTCAAGAGGACGCTGGAGATCGCCAACATCCTCGGCATGGAGCACGTGGGCACCGGCAGCGACCCGACCAACAGCGCCTACAAGGCGGACTGGGACCTCGCCGCCCAGAAGTGGAACGGTCTCGGCGCGCTCGCCTCGGCCGCCGGTCTCAAGCTGTACACGCACAACCACGACGCGGCCTACAGCTTCCTTCTCGACGAGGGCCCTCTCGACGAGCTGGGCCGGCCCACCCGCTCGTCGGGTATCCGGAAGCTGGAGTACTTCCTGGAGATCACCAACCGCAGGGACGTCTACCTCGAGCTGGACATCTACTGGGCGCACGTGGCGCAGCACAAGCACCGCGAGTACGTCGCGCGCAACGGCGTCACCCGGACCGACATCTTCGACCCTCTGAAGCTCGTACGGCAGAACGACAAGCGGTTCCCGCTGTTCCACGCCAAGGACGGGAAGTCCAACACCACCGCCAACGGCTACGACATGGTGCCGTTCGGAACCGGTGACATCGACTACAAGGCCTTCTTCTCCAAGCTGGACATCGAGAAGCGCCACAACCCGATGTACGAGCAGGACAACGCGCCCGGAGGGACCGCCGAGCCGGGCCGCTCGCTCCAGTACGCCGACCTGAGCTACAAGAACCTCTCCGCCCTGCGCCGTCACTGAGAGCTCGGCGCACACCTTAACCACACCTCAGAGCACACACCTCGAAGAAGAATCCGAGGAAGAACCCGAGGAAGGATCCAGAGGATCCGAAGGGTTCGGCGGACCGCCACGTGATCGAAGCCGTTGCCGCGGCACGCGTGGCGGTCCGCCATGTCCTGATACCCCCCTGAAGAAGAGGCTCAGGAAGTTGAAGCTTACCCGCGCCACGCTCGGCGGAGCACTGGCCGCCCTGCTGTTTCCCCTGGCGGTGCCCAGCGCCGCCCCCGCACAGGCCCAGCTCCAGGACGCGGCCACGAACTGGTCGAACTACGAGAAGATCACGCTGACCAAGAACGTCGGCGAGCCGATCGACATGGCGGTCCTGCCGGACAGAAGAGTCCTGCACACCGCCCGCAACGGTGACATCCGCCTGACCGACGGCGCCACCGGTATCACCAAGATCATTAACACGATCCCCGTCTACGCGAACTCCGAGGACGGCCTCCAGACGATCGCGATCGACCCCGGGTTCGCCGAGAACAAGTGGGTCTACGTCTACTACGCGCCGAAGACGATGACGGCGCCGTACCCGGAGACGACCCCCACCGGTTCCGCGCCCAACTCGCTGCCCGCGGGCGCGGACGAGTCGTACTGGAACCAGTGGAAGGGCTACAACCAGCTGTCACGGTTCAAGTGGACCGGTGACGCGCTGGACCTGTCCACCGAGCAGGTGATCATCAAGGTCGAGGTGCAGCGCGGGCAGTGCTGCCACGTCGCGGGCGACATGGACTGGGACGCCGAGGGCAACCTCTACCTCGCCACCGGCGACAACACCCCCGCGGGCACGCCCGGCGCCAACGGCATGGCGCCCAACAACGACGCCCCGGGGATGAACCCCGGCCTCGACGCGCGGCGTGGCGCGGGCAACAGCAACGACCTGCGCGGCAAGATCCTGCGGATCACCGTGAAGGAGGACGGCTCCTACACCGTCCCGGCGGGCAACCTCTTCCCGCAGGGAACGGCCAAGACGCGTCCCGAGATCTTCGTGACGGGGGTGCGGAACCCCTTCCGCATGGACGTCGACGACGTGACCGGTACGGTCTCCTGGGGCGACTACGGTCCCGACGCCGGGGCGCCCGACCCCGCCCGGGGACCCATGGGCTACGTCGAGTGGGACGTCACCCCCATCGACAAGCCGATGAACGGCGGCTGGCCCTACTGCACGGGGAACCACTTCAACTACAACGACTGGAACTTCGCGACCGCGACACCGCGTGAGTGGTTCGACTGCGCGGCGGGAGCGGTGAACACCTCCCGCTGGAACACCGGCGTGGACAAGCTGCCGCCCGCGACCCCGGCCACCCTCTACTACGGTGACAACAACACCCACCAGCCCGCGGAGTGGGCCGGGCTCACCGACTTCGAGCCCGCGGGCGGCCAGGGACCGATGGGCGGTCCCGTCTACCACTACGACGCGGCGAACCCCTCGACGACGAAGTTCCCCGATTACTGGGACAAGAAGTTCTTCTTCGCCGAGTTCTCGCAGGACTATCTCGCGGCGTTCACCGTGACGGCGCCTGGCGGGCCGGTGACCAAACTCGAACACTTCCTGCCCAACAGCGCTCTGACGGCGGCGGCGATGCCGATCACCGACAGCCCGATGGACATCGAGTTCGGCCCCGACGGGTCGCTGTACGTGCTCGACTACGGTGACGGCTTCTTCCGCGCCAACCCCGACGCGGGCCTATACCGCATCGACTACGCCGAGGGGAACAAGACCCCGCAGGCGAAGATCGTCGCCAAGCCGTCGTCGGGCAGCACCGCACCCCTCACCGTCGACTTCAGCGCGGCCTCGTCGACCGACGCCGAGCCGGGCCCGCTGACCTACGATTGGGACTTCGACGGCGACGGGACCTTTGACGCCACCGGTGTGACGGCCTCGCACACCTACCCCACGCTCGGGCAGTACGTCGCCAGGCTCCGCGTGACCGACGCGCAGGGCAAGTTCGGGCTCACCTCCACCGAGATCACCGTGGGCAACACCGCGCCCGAGGTGACCATCCAGGCACCGGGCAACGGCTCCTTCTTCAACTGGGGCGACGCGGTGCCGTTCCAGATCAAGGTCTCCGACAAGGAGGACGGCGACAACCCGGTGTGCAGCCGGGTGCAGTGGACCTTCGGTCTCGGCCACGACACGCACGCGCACCCGGAGACCCTCGGTTCCGGATGCTCGGGCGCATGGCCGACACCGGCCGACGCCCCCGAGCACGGTGAGACCGAGAACATCTTCGGCGTCGTCGTCGTGAGCTACCGGGACAACGGCGCCGGTGACATCCCGGGGGCGCTCGGCGACGCCACGCTCATCCTCAACCCCAAGGAACTGCAGGCCGAGCACGCCGACGCGAGCAGCGGCGTCACCAAGGTGGAGGACGCGAGCGCGTCCGGCCTGGCGAAGATCACGTCGTTCGACGCCGGGGACTGGATCTCGTACGACCCGGTGAACTTCGCCGGCGTCACCGGGGTGAAGACCCGCGCCTCCGGTGCGGGAACGCTCTCCCTGCGATGGGGCTCGGAGACGGCGGAGCCGTTCGCCACCGTCACCGTGCCCGCCGGATCGGGCTGGCAGAGCGTGGAGGCCGCGCTCACCGGTGCCCCGACCGGCAGCGGCGAGCTCTACGTCACCTCGACCGGCGGCGTGGAGGTCGACGGGTTCACCTTCCAGGGCGACGGTGTCGCCGACAAGACGCCCCCGACCGTGTCGGCCACGCTCGCCCCGGCCCAGCCGGGCGGGGAGAACGGCTGGTACACCGGGAACGTCACGCTGACGGTCACCGCGACCGACAACGGCACGGTGGCGAGCAGGCAGTACTCGCTCAACGGCGGCACGACATGGTTGAACGCCAACAACCCGGTCACCCTGAGCGCGGAGGGTGCCCTCGAGGTGCGCTACCGGGCGACCGACAACGCGGGCAACGTCTCGCAGATCGGCACCGTCACGGCGCGGATCGACAAGACCGCCCCGGTCCTGTCGGTGAGCGGGGTGGAGCCGGGTAAGTACGGCGATTCCGCGTTCATCACGCCCGTCTTCTCGGCGTCCGACGCGGCCTCGGGAGTGGCGAGCGTGACGGCGGCCATCGGTGACCTGCAGGTGGTCTCCGGTAAGGCGATCGCCCTGTCGAAGCTGGCGCTCGGCGAGCACACGCTGACCGTCACCGCGAAGGACAAGGCGGGGCACGTCACGAAGCAGACCGTCGCGTTCGAGGTCACGACCTCCTTCGCCGACGTGCGCAAACTCCTCGACCGCTTCAAGGCGGAGGGCTCGGCGCGGGGCGGCGTCCTCGATGTCCAGCTCGACCAGGCGAGGAAGCACGCGGAGGCCGGGAGGAAGAACGCCGCGATCGCCTCGCTGGAGGCCTTCGTGAAGCTCGCCCAGCGTGAGCTCTGGGTGCCCGACACGAAGGCGCGTGACGTGCTCGTACGGGACGGGCAGGCGCTGATCGCGCAGTTGCGCGCCCCGGCCGGCGGCTGACGCGGGGCGCGGGGGGAGGGCCCGACCGGCTCTCCCCCCGCGTTCGGCGTGGAGGTGTCAGGGGGCGCTGAGGTCCAGGTCCTTGATCCTGGGGTCGCCCTCGTCGGCGAAGTAGTGGTCGGGTTTGGTGGAGTCGTCGCCTTCGGCCATCCTGGCGGAACGCGCGATGACGGTGCCGAGCGCGGCGACGGCGAGGTTGACCGCGAGGGCGAGGATGCCCGCGTAGATCGTCATCTTGGTGTCCAGGCCCAGCTTCTCCAGCGGGAACGCCGACCCCGCGAAGTGCAGCTTGCCGGTGGCCGGGTTGCCGATGTTGTAGAGCAGGAGCATCCCGGCCCCCATGCCGGCGACCCACCCGGCGATCAGGCCGCTCCGGTGGAACCAGCGGGTGTAAAGGCCGAGCGCCACCGACGGGAGCGTCTGCAGGATGATGACACCGCCGATGAGCTGCAGGTCGATGGAGAAGCCGGTGTCGAGGAACAGGATGCACAGCACCGCGCCGACCTTGACGAGCAACGAGGTGATCTTGGAGACGCGGGCTTCGTCGGCGTCGCTCGCGTCTCGCTTCAGATACTCCTTGTAGATGTTGCGGGTGAACAGGTTCGCCGCGGCGATGGACATGATGGCCGCGGGGACCAGCGCGCCGATGCCGATCGCGGCGTAGGCGACGCCGGTGAACCAGTCGGGGAACATCCTGTCGAACAGCTGGGGCACGATCGTGTTGTTGTCGGTGCCGATGGGCTTGATCCCGGCCGCGATGGCCATGAAACCCAGCAGGGCGATCAGGCCGAGCAGCAGGCTGTAGGCGGGGAGCGCCGACATGTTCCGCTTGATCACGTCGCGGTTCCTGGAGGCGAGGATGCCGGTGACGCTGTGCGGATAGAGGAACAGCGCGAGCGCCGAGCCCAGGGCGAGCGTGACGTACTGCAGCTGGTTGTTCGCGTTGAGCAGGATCCCGTCGCCGGGCGCGGCGCTGGCGTCGAACTTGGCCTGGGCGGCGTCGAAGATGCCCGACCAGCCACCTTCGATCTGGGCGGGGATCGCGAAGATCGCGACCAGGATCACGACATAGATCAGCGTGTCCTTGACGAACGCGATCAGCGCGGGCGCGCGTAGGCCCGACTGGTAGGTGTACGCGGCCAGGATCGCGAACGCGATGATGATCGGCAGGTGACCGGTCACCCCCATCGACTTCAGCACGGCCTCGATGCCGACGAGTTGGAGCGCGATGTAGGGCATCGTCGCGACGATGCCGGTGATCGCGACCAGCAGCGCGAGCGTGGGGGAGCCGAACCTGGCCCGGACGAAGTCGGCCGGGGTGACGAAGCCGTGCACGTGCGAGACCGACCAGAGGCGGATCAGCACCAGGAACACGATCGGGTAGACCACGATGGTGTACGGCACCGCGAAGAAGCCCATCGCGCCCGCCCCCCAGAGCAGGGCGGGTACGGCCACGAAGGTGTAGGCGGTGTAGAGGTCGCCGCCGACCAGGAACCAGGTGACCCACGCACCGAAGTTGCGGCCGCCGAGTCCCCACTCGTCGAGGCTGGCCAGGTTCTCCGGGCGGCGCCAGCGCGCGGCCACGAACCCCATGCCGCTGACCACCAGGAACAGCACGGAGAAGACGATGATCTCTGTGAGGTGGGCTTCCATCGGGTCACCGCCGCCGCTTCGTCATCTGGTACACGATCGAGGTGCACGTGACACCGATCGCGATGAAGGCGAGCTGGAGCCAGTAGAACAGCGGGAAACCGAAAAGCCGGGGTTCATCGGAATTGTAGAGAAGTGGGAGTAAAGGTAGGATGATCGGCACGATAAGCAGCCAGTTCCATGGGCTGCGATCGCTCCGGTCCCCGTTTGGAGTGGTCAACGCGGTCTCCTTGGGCTGGAGAGGGGATCACCCGGGCAGGGATGTCCCCTTCGGCTGACCGGCAGCGTAATTACGCGGCCGTTCCATTCGGGGCATCGAGCGCCGAGTGGCACATGTGGCGCGATGAACGGCGGCCCGGCCCCGCCGTCGAGGTGTAAGACCAGGTCACGGGCATCCGTGCGTCTCGCGACTCTTCACTTCGCCGCCGGTATTCCACCGATCGCCGACCTCTCGGCGTGGCTTCCTTGACAAGGTGGAGTGTATTTCGTAAATGCGCGCAGGCAGGACGGGCTGCCTCCCGTGTGGCGCGAATGGACCCTTCCCTTGTCCTGGAGGGGCGGGAGGCTGGAGACCACGGTCGTCTGGAGACTGGAACCCGAAGGGCGCGGCACCCGGCTGTTTCCTGGAGCACGCGGGGTTCGACCCCGACGATCCCATCCAGCGGCGCACGCGCGCCATCCTCGACGGGGGGTGGCGCTCGCATGTCCTCCGCGCACTGGAGGAGGTGCTGGCGACCGGCTGATCTTGGTCGGGCGTCACGTTCCTTCGCTTCCCCCGGCCGCTTCGCCCATGGCTCCTTCGCTTCGGTCATCGCGTTCTTCGGCAGGCGTGGCGCGAAAACATGACAGAGGATGTCCTGTTTTCGCGCCATGCTCATCTCATGACAAGAACGCTGGAAGGGAAGGTCGCCCTGGTCGCGGGGGCGACGAGGGGGACCGGGCGGGGCATCGCGGTGGAGCTGGGCGCGGCCGGTGCCACGGTCTACTGCACCGGGAGGAGCACACGAGAGCGGCGCTCGGAGATGGGCCGCCCGGAGACCATCGAGGAGACGGCCGAGCTGGTGACCCGCGCCGGTGGGCGGGGCATCGCGGTCCGGGTGGATCACCTGGAGCCGGAGCAGGTGCGCCTCCTGGTGGAACAGATCAGGAACGAGCAAGGCAAACTCGACATTCTCGTCAACGACGTCTGGGGCTCCGACTCGCTCACCGAGTGGCACGTCCCCGTCTGGAAACACTCTCTCGACGACGGTTTGCGCATCCTCCGGCTGGCGGTGGACACCCACCTCACCACCAGCCACCACGCCCTGCCCCTGCTGATCGAGAATCCCGGGGGCATGGTGATCGAGGTGACCGACGGCACCCTGGAGTACAACCTTTCCAACTACCGGCTCTCGGCCTTCTACGACCTGGCCAAGATCTCGGTGAACCGCCTGGCGTTCATCCAGGCCCACGAGCTGCGCCCGCACGGCTGCGCCGCGATCTCGCTCACCCCCGGCTGGCTCAGGTCGGAGAACATGCTGGAGCTCTTCGGTGTCACCGAGGAGAACTGGCGGGACGCCACCGCCAAACAGCCGCATTTCGTGATCTCCGAGACACCCGCCTACGCCGGTCGCGCGGTCGTCGCCCTCGCCGCCGACGAGGACCGGATGCGCTGGTCGGGGCAGTCGGTGTCCAGCGGGCAACTCGCCCAGGTGTACGGCTTCACCGACGTCGACGGCAGCAGGCCGGACGCCTGGCGCTACATCGAGGAGGTCGAGAGCAAGGGAAAACCCGCCGACGCCACCGGCTACCGCTGACCGGCGCCGCGACCGTCGGTTCGGCTCGCCCTGAGGGATCAGCGGTCCCAAGAGTGGGTTCGTCGTAAGAGGTCAGCGGTTCGAAGGTCGGGCTCGTGGCGAGGGGGCAGTGCTCCCAGGGTTGGAATCGTCGTGAGAGGTCAACGGTCCGGCGCGCCGGTGTCATCGGAGGAGCGGGAGGCGGAGTACAGGTCGTGCAGGCGGGTCGCGGCCTCGGCGAGGCGAGCCCGGAGGTCCGGTGGATCGACGACCTCGGCCTCCGGGCCGAAGCCGAGGATCTGGACGTAGGCGACCTCCGGCGACTCGACGGGCAGGCGGAACGTGACCCACCCCTGCCCGTCGGGCTCACCGGCGGAGACCAGGGCGGCGTCGAGGGCGGCGGGATCGGCGACGGAGGGGAGCGCGCGGCGGCCGGCGGGACTGAGTCGTACGGTGACATGCGTGGTGAGCAGGGACCCGGCGAACCGCGCCACCCGCTCTGTCCAGAAGGCGGCGAGGTCGAAGGCGCCGTCCCGCTCGAAGCGCAGGTCCGAGTGGATCTGGACCTCGTCGAAGCGGTCGACCCGGTAGATGGCGAACCGGGTCGCCAGATACCAGACTCCCGCCTTCAACACGAGCCCGTACGGCTCCAGGCGCCGGGCGGCGCCGGCCTGCCGGGTGCCTTCGGCCTGCTCGGCTTCCCCGACCTGTCCGTCGCGCTCGGTCCGCCCGTGGCCTCCGGACTGCTCGGTCTCCCCGCTCAGCCTGTCACGCTCGCTCTGCCCGGTGTCTTCGGGCCGTCCGATCCGCCCGGTCTTCATGGTCTCGCCTGATGGCCCTGTCTGTTCGCCAGGGCGGTGGCGCGCGGCACGCCGGTAGAGGGCGGTGACCGGGTGATCGCCCCACACCGCCCTGGCCAGGGGCGCCAGCGCCTCCGGCGGAGGCCGCTCGCTCGCGAACCAGCCGGGGGCGTCCAGATGGAAGCGCTGGGCCGCGGTCGCGGGGGCGTCGCGGAGGCCGGGAGAGAGCGCGGCCGCGGCTTTCAGCCGCGCCGTGGCCGCCACCTCGCTCAGCCCCATCTCCCGCAGCGCCTGGGGAACTCCCGACAGGAACAGTGCCTCCGCCTCGGCCCGGTCAAGGCCGGTGAGACGGGTGCGGTATCCGTCAAGCAGCCGGTAGCCGCCACCTCGCCCGCGGTCGGCGTACACCGGCACGCCGGCCTCCGAAAGGGCCAGCACGTCACGGTGGACGGTCCGCTCGGAGACCTCCAGTTCCCGGGAGAGCTCCGCCGCGGTCATCCCGCTCCGGCCCTGGAGCAACAGGACCAACGACATCAACCTGGCCGCACGCACCCTCCGACCCTAGCTCCGGTGACGGTGACGGTGACGACGGCCGGAAGGGGAGCGGGTGACGGGTGGAGCCGGACCCGGCGACGACCCGGCGGACAATCCGGCTCGGTGCCGAGCCGCGAGCCTTTTCCGTAGGTTTCATAGGGTTTTTTGCCCCTCCGGAGCGCCGAGGGCCCGCCACCGTGTCACGTTGCATGATCGCGGTTGCCGCCGGTACTCTGGCCACATGCGACACCCGATTACCCTTCAGTGGTGGCGCCGCTTCTAGGCGGCGCAGGTTTCGCATTCGCGAGCAGACAAACGGCCGCCCGGGGAGGTGGCCTTTTCTGTGTCCGCCCCCTCAGGGCATCAGGGAAACAAGAGGGGCGATACCGCAGTGGAGACGAGCCGATATACCACCGCCGGCGGCATAGGGGTCGAGGTCACCGCGTCCGACGTGCCCGAGACGGTGCTTGAGGACGTCGTCACGACGCTCGGCGAGCGCCGTGGCGGAGTGCTCTCTTCCGGGATGGAGTATCCGGGCCGCTACAGCCGATGGCACCTCGCCTATGTCGACCCCTGCCTGGAGATCGTGGCCAGGGGGCGCAGGATCTCCGCCCGCGCGCTGAACGCCCGGGGCAGGGTGGTCCTGCCCGCCATCGTGTCCTGCCTGCTGGCGGCCGGCAAGCCCGTCGAGGAGCCGACGGCCGATCTCGTCGAGGTCTACGTGGCCGAATCGGAGGACATCCTCCCCGAGGAGATGCGCAGCCGCCGCCCCACCGTTTTCACCGCGATCCGCGAGGTCATCGCCGTTTTCAAGGGAGAGAACGAGCACCTGGGCCTGTACGGCTCCTTCGGCTACGACCTGGCCTTCCAGTTCGAGCCGATCAGGCAGGTCCTGACCCGGGCCGCCGACCAGCGTGACCTCGTGCTCCACCTGCCCGACCGGGTGATGGTGATCGACCGCAAGAGGGAGACGAGCAAGGAGTTCCGCTACGAGTTCACCGTGGACGGCGTCTCCACCCACGGGCTCGAGCGCGAGGGGGAGGTCGTGCCGCTGCCTCCGCTCCCGTCCGAGCTTCCCGCCGACCCGGAGAAGGGCTCCTACGCCAAGGTCGTGGCCGCGGCCAAGGAGAAGTTCGTCCGCGGTGACCTGTTCGAGGTCGTCCCCGGCCAGGTCTTCCACGCCCCCTGCACCGACCCCGCCGCCTTCTACCGGGGACTGCGCACGGTGAATCCGGCGCCGTACGAGTTCCTGTTCAACCTCGGCGAGGGCGAGCACCTGGTCGGTGCCTCCCCGGAGATGTACGTCCGGGTCAGCGGCGACCGCGTCGAGACCTGCCCCATCTCCGGCACCATCGCCCGAGGCGGCAACCCCATCGAGGACGCCGACGCGATCCGGACCCTCCTGTCCAGCGTGAAGGAGGAGTCGGAGCTGACCATGTGCACCGACGTGGACCGCAACGACAAGTCCCGCATCTGCGTGCCGGGGACGGTCCAGGTGATCGGCCGGCGTCAGATCGAGATGTACTCCCGGCTCATCCACACCGTCGACCACATCGAGGGCCGGCTGCGTCCCGAGTTCGACGCCCTGGACGCCTTCCTCACCCACATGTGGGCCGTCACCGTCACAGGAGCCCCCAAGAACTGGGCGATGCAGTTCATCGAGGACCACGAGGAGACCACGCGACGCTGGTACGGCGGGGCGGTCGGCTACATCGGCTTCGACGGCTCGATGAACACCGGCCTGACCCTGCGCACCGCGCAGATCCGCGGTGGCGTGGCCACCGTGCGGGCCGGGGCCACACTGCTGTTCGACTCCGACCCCGAGGCCGAGGAGCGGGAGACCGAACTCAAGGCCAGCGCCCTGCTGGGCGCTCTGGCGGCGGTCGGCGCGGCCCCGCAGGAGCGGGCCGAGGCGAAGGTGGCCGCGGAGCTGCCGGGAAGCGGCATGAAGGTACTGCTCGTCGACTACGAGGACTCCTTCGTCAACACCCTCGCCGACTACTTCCGTCAGCAGGGCGCCGAGGTCGTCACGCTCAGGCACGGCTTCCCCGTCACGATGATCGAAGAGCTGGACCCCTCTCTGGTGGTGCTGTCGCCCGGCCCCGGCTGGCCCTCCGACTTCGGCCTGCCCGCCCTGGTCGGCGCCCTCTACGAGCGCGATCTGCCGGTGTTCGGCGTCTGCCTCGGCCTGCAGGGCATGGTGGAGCACGCGGGCGGCACCCTCGAACTGCTGTCCTACCCCGAGCACGGCAAGCGCGGCCAGGTACGGAGGGTGGGCGCGAGCGCCCTGCTTGACGGGCTCCCCGAGGAGTTCACCGCCGCCCGCTACCACTCGGTCCACGCCAAGCAGCCGGGCGTCGCCGGGTTCACCGCCACCGCGTTCACTCCGGACGGCGCGGTGATGGCGATCGAGGACGTGGAGCGACGCCGCTTCGCGGTGCAGTTCCACCCCGAGTCGATCCTCACCGCGGGGGGAGGCGCGGGAGCGAAGGTCATCGCCAACGTTCTTCGGCTCTGCCGCAAGAGCGGGTAAAGAACCCGTGCTTCGCGCCCGGTGATCACGCCGGGTGACCCTAGAGTTCCCCTCGTCGTGGAGATCGCGGGCGTACCGGGACCGGTCTCGGCCGGTACGCCTGTGGCGGGGAGGAGCGGGCATGAGGTCGGACGGTATGCTGCCCGTCGAGTTGCCCGACGCCGTGCGGGAGGCGCTGCTGGCGCCGCTGGTCGACCACAACTGCCACGGCGTGCGCCGCGACGACCTGACCCGGGCCCGGTTCGAGACGTTGCTCACCGAAGCGGGAACCCCGGCGCCGCCGGGCACCACCCACTTCGACACCCCCGCGGGCGCTGCGGTCCGCCGCTGGTGCGCCCCCGTCCTCGGTCTCGCCCCGCACGTGCCGCCCGCCGTCTACCTGGCCCGCCGGATGGAACTCGGCGCCGATGAGGTGAACCGGCGGCTGCTGGGCGCCGCGGGAATCGCCACCTTCCTGTTCGACGGCTCCGACAGCTTCTACGGCTCCGACAGTTTCGACGGTTCCGGCGACTCGGGCGGTCCGAAGGGCCCCGGTGGTCCGGATCGTCAGGACCGCTTCGGCGCGTCAGGAGTGCTGCCACCGGCCGAGATGGGCCATGCGGGCGGCGCGAACACCGCGCGGGTCGTCCCCATCGAACGGGCTGAGGAGGAGGTCGCGGGGACCGCCGTCTCGGGGGTCTCCTACATCTCCGCCCTCGCCCAGAACCTCGCGGGGCGGGCCGCCCGCGCGGTCGCCCTGAAGTCGGTCACGGCCCACCGGTCAGGCAGGCGTCTCGATCCGGCCAGGCCGAGCCGGGGAGCGGTGATCGCCGCGGCCACCCGGCGGCTGGCCTGTCCGGGGGAGAGGCTCACCGACCAGGTGCTGCTGCGCCACCTGCTCTGGACGGCCGTCGACGTGGCCAGGGAGTACGGGCGGCCACTGCAGTTTCACACCGGTCTCGCTCGCCACGGCGGCGGTGCGCGCCGCGACCCTCACCCGGGACGCGGTGGCCGGATCACCCCCGGCGGTCACGAGGCCCACGGTGGTTTCGGCGTCTCCGGCGGTCACGCCGGTGCCGGACCCGTCCCCGGCCCGCACGACGCGGGTCCGGCGCCGGTGGCAGGCTTCATCGTGGCCGTGCAGCCGGTGGGCGTCCCCGTCGTCCTGCTGCACTGCCACCCGTTCCACCGCCAGGCGGCCGGGCTGGCGGGTGTCCTCCCGCACGTCTACGTCGACGTGGGGGCGGCCCTGACCCGCAGTGCCACGGGCTCGGCGGCGGTCATGGCGGAACTGCTGGAACTCGTGCCGTTCCACAAGCAGCTGTTCGGTTCCGGTGGCCACGGCGTGGCGGAGACCTGCCACCTCGGCGCTCTGCACTACCGGCGCGGCCTGGCAGGGGCGCTCGCCGCGAGACTGGCCGACGGCGAGTGGAGCGTCGCCGACGCGGCCAGGGTGGCCCAGATGATCGGCTCCGGCAACGCGCGCCGGATATACCGGTTGTGACGGGTGCCCGGCCCGGGGGCGGATGGGCCCCTGGAATAATGGGGCGACTGTTGATGCGACGAGGGGGAGCCAGTTGACGGGCGATGGGGCAGAGGCACGCTTTCTTGACGACGTGACCGTGGAGTTGGTCAAGCACAGCGCCTCCGACACCGACGTGCTCTGGGCCGCACGGGTGTCGACCGCCGGGGAGCAGTCTCTGGAGGAGATCGGCAAGGACCCCGAGCGTTCGAAGGGGTTGATCAACTTTCTGATGCGCGACCGGCACGGCAGCCCGTTCGAGCACAACTCGATGACCTTCCTCGTCAGCGCTCCGATCTTCGTCTTCCGTGAATTTCACCGCCACAGGGCGGGATGGTCGTTCAACGAGGAGAGCGGGCGATATCGCGAGCTTCGTCCGGTCTTCTACGTTCCGGGCCAAGATCGGAAGCTGGTGCAGAAGGGCAAGCCGGGACAGTACGTCTTCGCCGACGGTGACGCCGGGCAGCACAAGCTCGTCACCGAGGTGATGGAGTCGTCGTACCGGCGCTCCTATGCCGCGTACCAGGAGATGCTGGAGGCCGGGATCGCGAGGGAGGTGGCCAGGGCGGTGCTGCCCGTCGGTCTCTTCTCGTCGATGTACGCCACCTGCAACGCGCGCTCGCTCATGCACTTCCTCTCCCTGCGGACCAAGAACGAGCAGGCCAGGGTGCCCTCGTTCCCGCAGCGCGAGATCGAGATGGTGGCGGAGAAGATGGAGGCGGCCTGGGCGGAGCTGATGCCCCTCACGCACGCGGCCTTCGTGGCCGCGGGCAGGGTCGCTCCCTAGCCCGCCTCAGCCCGTCGTCTCCGGCGAGCGGGAGAGGACGGGCAGGACGAAGATCTCGGCACCGGGAGGCAGCGCGCAGTCGAGGCCGCCATGGTGCCGGGCGTTCTCCCCGCAGACGAACATGCTGATATGGCGACGGATGCCCCCGTAGTCGTCGCGAAGTCGCTGCTCCAAGAACGGATGCGTGCGGCGGAGCATGTCGAGGGCGGAGCCCAGCGTGGGGTGCCCGTCGTCGCGGTCGGCGATCGCGAAGACGCGAATCTCGGTGGTCTCGCCCGCCCAGTGACGCAGTGTGGCGGGAAGTATGAAGGTCACGAGGGTGACGGGTCTGGCCATCGGCTCAGAGCGCCATGACGTGCGAGGCGGGCACGGCCGGGGGCCGAGGGGGGAGCTCGCCCCGGTCCGCGGAGAGCCGCCGCCGGTGGAGGGGACCGGGGGCGGGCGGATGGGCGGTCCCGGCCGGAGGGCCGGACGGGTGACGACGGTGGCGGCCGGGGCCGGCCGGGGGGCCGGACGGGTGATGATGGTGGCGGACGGGTCCGTGCGGGTGGCGGTCGAGAGGGGGGCACGGGCTGGGAGGGGGGCCGTCGTGCATGACCATCTCCTTTCGGATCGGGCCTCATGCTGCCATGTCACGCCGCGTCCTGCCGTGCTCTATGAGATTTGCGTGATCAATTTGGGGTGTTAGTCGCGAATGTCGCTCAAGGATTCCCCTCCACGGTGTCCCGGTGGATATGGGCCAGGGGCATTCCGTCCCGCTGGAGCCTGCGGACGGTCTCGTTGACCATGGCGACCGGGCCGCAGACATAGGCCTCGTGGTCGGCCCACGAGTGGAACCGCTCCATCACCTCCGACAGACGGCCCCGCATGCCGGCGTACCCCCGCTCCTCGGAGACCACGGGCAACACCCGCAGCCACGGGAAGGCCGACTCCATCCGCAGCAGGTCGGTCAGGTCGTAGAGCTCGGCGGCCGTGCGGGCTCCGTACAGCAGGTGGATGTTGGGACGGCGCCCGGAGTCGATCAGGTGCTCCAGGATCGCCTTGATCGGGGCCAGACCGGTGCCGCCCGCCACACACAGGATGTCGCGCCCGGAGTCGGAGGGCACCATGGTGCCGATCGCAGGGCCCAGCGTCACGGTGTCGCCGATCCGGGTGTGCTTGACCAGCGTGGTGGAGACCCAGCCACCGGTGACCGCGCGGACGTGCAGACGGATGGTGTTGTCGTCCCGGGGCGCGTTCGCGATGGAGAACGCGCGCCAGACGCGCGGCCAGCGCGCGGTCTGCACGTTGACGTACTGGCCGGGCGCATAAGGCAGCTCCTGGCCGGGCCGCAGGGTGATCACCGCGATGTCCGGGGTGCGGAGCTCGTGGTCGATCACCTCGGCCGGCCACCAGGCGGGCGACACTCCCGCGTCCGACTGGGCTGATTCGATCATGAGATTGGCGGCGGCGGTGTACGCGGCCACCCAGGCCGCCTCGATCTCGGCGTTCCAGACCTCGGCGGCGAAGCGCCGGATCGTGGCGAGGAGCGCGTTGCCAACCGCGGTGTAGTGCTCGGGGATCACCCCGTACTTGCGGTGGTCGCGGCCGAGCTGGCCGAGGAACGACGCCATGCCGTCGGGGCTGTCCAGGCTCCAGACGGTCCTGGTCAGCGCGCTGAACAGCCGGTCGCGCTGGACGTCCATCGCCGGGGGGAACATCGCCCGCAGCTGCGGGTTCTCGGCGAACAGGCGCCCGTAGAAGTATGCCGCGGCCTTGTCCGCGACGGGTTCGACGACGGCGAAGCTTTCCTTGACGAGACGCGGATTCAAAGACATTTAAAGAACCCACCCTAATTGACCGGCTCAAAGTCCGATCACGCAGATCCACCTCCCTGACGGCTCCGGGTGACGAGTGACCTGGAGCCCCGGCTCGCCTGGCCACTCGAATTCGAGTCTTCCATCACCTAGTGGGCCTCACAACCGTTTCCCCGCAATATAGTGGGAAATCTAACTATCGGTAATTGGATAGTTATTTTGTGTGACCGACTAATCTGCGGAGAGATGGAGAAACGAATAATAATCACATTCGTTTTGAATGGGAAATCCACCATTCGTACGATTTCTAATCACGGTGGGGTTCCGGGGGGTGGGCGGCGGGAAGCCCTCCGGCGGTGAGGGGTGAGGGCTCCCGGCGAGACGACACTGATACCTCAGATGTGTGACATGACCGAAATAGAGTGCGCCATGATAGGGAAGCTGTTGGAGATGGGATCGGTGCTGTCCGAAACAGGTGGCGCCACCTCGCGCACGCCCCCCTGGAGAACGCATGCCCCAACCCTTGATCGGTATCACCACCTACCTTGAGGCCGCCCGCTGGGGCGACTGGGTCAGGGAGGCCGTCCTGTCGCCGCCCTCCTACGCGCGGGCCGTCGAGAAGGCGGGTGGCGCCCCGGTGCTGCTGCCCCCACTCAACCTCGGCGGGATCGACGACTACGTCCGCGGCCTGTCCGGTGTGATCCTCGCCGGAGGGGGCGAGCTCGACCCCTCCCTGTACGGGGCCGCCCGCGAGGAGCGCGTCAGGGACCCCCAGCCACACCGCGACCGCTTCGAGCTGGCGCTGGCCCGCGCCGCCGTCAAGGCCGACCTGCCGCTGCTCGCCTCGGGGCGGGGCATGCACGTCCTGAACGTCGCCCAGGGCGGCAACCTGATCCCCTGGCTCCCCGAGGTGGTCGACCACGACCGCCACGCGGCCTCCACGGCGCACCGCGTCCAGATCAGCGTCTCCAGCAAGCTCGGCAAGACGCTGGGCGACACGGCCGAGGTGACCGCCTCCCATCACCAGGCCGTCAAGCGGCTGGGCGCCGGCCTGCTCGCCGTGGCGTGGGCCGACGACCAGATCGTCGAGGGCGTCGAGCTGCAGGGGCACAGGTTCGGCATCGGTGTGCAGTGGGACCTCGCGCGCGCCGGGGACAACAGGCTCGTCGAGGCCCTGGTCGAGGCCGCCGGATCCTGACACCGTCGCGCGGACGTGACGTCCCGCGTGATCGCCCCGGTGCGCCGGTCGCTCCCGACGCCCTCGCGCGGACGTCACCCGCGAAAACGGGCGATGCGATGCGCCGCTGACGCGCGCCGCCGCGCCCGGGTCCCGCCGTGCCGGGGACGGCGCGAGTAGGGTGCCGATCATGCCGTTGCACCCGCAGGCCGAGGCCTACCTGAAGCTCTTCCAGACAGAGCTCGGTGCCCCTCTCTCCACTCTCACCCCCGAAACGATCGCCGAGCTGCGGGCCCTCGACGCCTTCGCCGAGCAGCGCGGCCCGATCATTCCCCTCCCGACGGTGAGGGACGACGTCGCCGCGGGGGTGCCGGTCCGCGTCTACCGGCCCCGGGAGGGCGACCACCCTCTCCCCGTGCTCGTCTACTTCCACGGCGGCGGCTGGGTCTTCGGAAGCGTCGAGCACAACGACGCGCTCGGCCGCGACCTCGCGGTACGCAACGGGGCGGTCGTGGTCTCGGTCGACTACCGGCTCGCGCCTCACCATCCCTTTCCCGCGGCGGCCGACGACGCGTGGAGCGTCGTCCAGGACCTCTTCGCCCGTCCCGGCGCCTACGGGGCCGACCCCGAGCGCATCGCGGTCTGCGGCGACAGCGCCGGGGGCAACGTCGCGGCCGTCACCGCCTGGCGGGCCAGGGACGCCGGGCTCAGGCTCGCCCACCAACTGCTCGTCTACCCGGTGACCGACGTGGCCATGGACACCGAGAGCTACCGTACCTACGCCACCGGGTTCGGGCTCGGGGCCGATGAGATGGCCTGGTTCGTCACGCAGTACGGAGGCGATCCGGCCGACCCCCGGCTCGCCCCGGTCCGGCTGGCCGACAAGTCCGGCCTGGCTCCGGCGACGGTGATCGTCGCCGAGTGCGACCCGCTCTGCGACGAGGGCGAGGAGTACGCCGCCCAGCTCGCCGAGGCCGGAGTGCCGGTCGAGGTGAGGAGATACGAGGGGGCCATCCACGGTTTCTTCGGTCTGCCGGGCTTCTTCGACCAGGCGACCGAGGCGCGCGAGTACGCCGCGGCCCGTCTGGCGGAGGCCTTCCGGTGAGCGGCGCCGCCCCTGCCCCCGTACGGCAGGAGCGTCCGCGGCCCGGTCAGAAACTCCTGGGCAGCCCGAGCACCTGGGTGGCCAGATAGTTGAGCAGGAGCTCCTCGGTGACGGGGGCGACCCTGCCGATGCGGGCGTCGGCCAGCAGGCGGGCCACCGGATACTCCAGCGAGTAGGCCATGCCGCCGTGCGTCTGGAAGGCGTGGTCGGCCGCCTCCCACGCGGCTTGCGAGGCGGTCAGTTTGGCGATGTTGGCCTCGGTGCCGCAGGGCAGTTGCCTGTCGAACAGCCACGCGGCCTTGTAGAGCATCAGCCTGGCCAGCTCGATCTTGGCTTTGACCTGGGCCAGGGGGAAGGCGATGGCCTGGTTGGCGCCGATCGGGCGGCCGAAGACCTCGCGCTCCTTGGCGTACCGCACGGCCACCCCCAGCGCCACCTCGGCGCCGCCGAGCGCGGAGGCGGCCAGCAGGACGCGCTCGGGGTTGAGGATGTCCCACAGCACCAGCGCGCCCTGGTCGACCTCGCCGACGACGTTCCTCTCGGGGACCCGCAGATCGTCGATGAAGACCATGTTGGACGGGGTGGTGTTCGCGCCCATCTTCGGGATCGGCTGAAAGGACAGCTGCCCGGAGGCGACCGCCTCGGGGACGTTCACCAGCAGGACGGTCAGGCCGTTGGAGCGGGGGCTGGCCTCGGCGGCCGGAATGGTCCGGGTGACAAGGAGCATCCAGGTGGCCCGCTGCACGCCGGTGATCCAGATCTTCTGGCCCTGGACGACGAACTCCGCGCCGTCGCGGCGGGCGAAGGTGGAGATGCCCAGGGCGTTGGACCCGGCGTCGGGCTCGGTCAGGGCGAAACAGGTCTCCAGCTCGCCGGTGGCCAGCCTGGGTAGCAGCTCCTCACGCTGCCAACCGCTGCCGTGCCTGGCGAGGGTCATGGCGCCGAACCCGGGGGTGAGCACGTAGGTGAACGCCGAGCCGCCCGCCGAGCCGGAGGCCGACAGGGTCTCCGTGGCCACGGCCAGCTCCAGCAGGCCCTGCCCGCCGCCGCCGTACTCCTCGGGCACGGCCAGGCCGAGCCAGCCGCCCTTCGCCAGGTCCTGCCAGACCTCCTCCGGCCAGCGTTTCTCGCTCTCGCACCGCTGCCAGTAATCCAGGTCGTAGCGCGCGCAGATGTCGCCGATGCCGCGCTGCACGGCGAGGGCGCTCTCGGGGAGGGTGAAGTCCACGATGATCAACTCCATCGTTCTTGGCGAGGGAACCGCCACGGAAGTATGGGCCCGAGGCTCCGCAGGCTCAGGACTCCGAGGCGGGAAGGCGGGGCCTGCGCGCGTGGTAGACGAAGGCCGGCGGCACGTTCCCCCACACCGTCCGGCCCACGACGACCTCCTCGAAGGTGTCGGTGAGGCGCTTCCTGAAGCGCCTCGCGGGGGGAAGGCGCTTGGCGAAGCTGTACGCGAAGGTGGTGAAGGCGGTGTGCGGGCCCATGATCGCGGTGACCGCGTCCAGCAGGCGGCCCTGTGTGTCCGCGGAGAAGGCGGCCCACGGGAGCCCGCTCACGATCGCGTCGGCCTTGGACAGGCCGCGCTCCTGGAGCAGCTGAGGCAGCCGTGCCGCGTCGTCGACCACGACGTCCACCCCGGGGTTTCCCGCGGCGAGGAACTCGGCCAGCCTCGGGTTGATCTCGACGGCCATGTGGTGTCCCCGGCCGCCCAGTCGGCGCTGGATCTCCGCCGTGAACGCGCCGGTGCCGGGGCCGAGCTCGACGATCACCGGATCTCCCCGGTGGGGAACGGGCGAGGCCACCGCCTCGGCGAGCCGCCGCGAGCTCGGCGCCACCGCTCCGACGGTGCCCGGCGAGCGAAGCCACTGCCCCAGAAAGAGCGCGGTGTCATTGGTCATGGTCAGAAGGGTAGGGGAATCCGCCAGGCGGTGGATCCGTAGGTCATTCCCCAGGCTGACGACCCGGCCGTGCCTCCGCGGTCACGATGTGCTTCGAACCACTCACTTTTCACCTGAGGAAGGACACATCTCATGCAGGAGGTCATCGCCCAGCCCGATCCGACGCGGGGCCGTCAGGTATCCACGGGCCTGCTGTACGGCGTCCGCGTCCTCGTCGTCGCCCAGGCCGCCGGGCTCGTCGTCGCCGCCTCGTTCGCAGGCCAGGCCGTACAGGGCGGGGGAGAACTCGGCGAGACCCACGTCATGGCCGGGATGGTGGTGCACCTGATCGCCCTGCTGCAGATCGTCGCGGCCGTGCTGGTCTGGCGTCCGGGACGGGGGGCGGGCTGGCCCGCGCTGGCCAGTCTCGGCCTGTTCCTGATCGGCATGGGCCAGCACTTCAGCTCGGACGCGCTCGGCACCCACGTGCCCAGCGGTCTCGCCCTGTTCGGACTGACCGTGGCGGTGCTCATCTGGGCGTGGTCCCCCCGCGCCGCCGAGCGCCGGTCCTGAGACGTGCGCCCTCCCCGCATCCCCTCGGTGGCGCCGGACACAGTAGTGTCACCATCAGGTGCGGGGAGGGAGTTCAGCCGGTGGGTCCGGAAGAATCGGGGGCTGAAGATCGAATTTGGACGGTTCCCAACGCGCTGAGCCTGGCCAGGCTCCTGGGGGTGCCGGTTTTCCTCTGGCTCGTGCTGGGGCCGAAGGCGGACGGCTGGGCCGTCGCCCTGCTCATGCTGGCCGGGTTCTCCGACTGGCTCGACGGCAAGATCGCCCGTGCCTGGAACCAGACCAGCAGGCTCGGCCGCCTGCTCGACCCGCTGGCCGACCGGCTCTACATCCTGGCCACCCTGTTCGGCCTCGCCATGCGCGAGATCATCCCCTGGTGGCTGGCGCTCGCCATCCCGCTGCGCGACGTGATGCTGCTGGGCATCCCGCTCATCCTGCGCCGTCTCGGATACGGCCCGGCACTGCCCGTGCACTTCCTCGGCAAGGCCGCCACCGCGAACCTGCTCTACGCCTTCCCCCTGCTCTTCCTGGCCCATCACCCCTCCTGGTACGCCGAGGCGGCGGAGATCGTCGGCTGGTCCCTCGCCATCTGGGGCACAGGTCTGTACTGGTGGTCCGGAGTGCTGTATTGGGTACAGGTGCGTCAGCTGACCAGCGAGGCCAAACGCCTTAAGAGGTGATCTGTGAAGGCCGTCGTCATGGCGGGCGGGGAAGGGACACGGCTCCGGCCGATGACCGCGAACCAGCCCAAGCCTCTCCTGCCCGTGATCAATCGGCCGATCATGGAGCATGTGCTCCGCCTGCTGAAACGGCACGGTTTCACCGAGACGGTGGTCACCGTGCAGTTCCTGGCGGCTCTGGTCAGAAACTACTTCGGCGACGGCGACGAGCTCGGCATGAGCCTGCACTACGCCACCGAGGACACGCCGCTCGGCACCGCGGGCAGCGTCAAGAACGCCGCCGACCGGCTCCGTGACGACCGCTTCCTGGTCATCTCCGGCGACGCGCTGACCGACATCGACCTGAGCGACATGATCCGCTTCCACCGCGAGAACGGCGCGATGGTCACGATCGGGCTCAAGCGCGTCCCCAACCCGCTGGAGTTCGGCATCGTCATCGTCGACGACCAGGGCAGGGTGGAGCGCTTCCTGGAGAAGCCGACCTGGGGCCAGGTCTTCTCCGACACCGCCAACACCGGCATCTACGTGATGGAGCCCGAGGTCCTCGACGAGATCGCGGCCGGGGAGTCCGTCGACTGGTCGGGCGACGTGTTCCCCAGGCTGCTGGAGCGCGGTGCCCCGCTGTACGGCTACGTGGCCGACGGCTACTGGGAGGACGTCGGCACCCACGAGAGCTACCTCAAGGCCCAGGCCGACGTCCTGTCGGGGCGGGTCAAGGTCGACATCGACGCCTTCGAGGTCTCGCCGGGCGTCTGGGTGGCCGAGGGGGCCTCGGTCGACGCCGACGCCGTCCTCAAGGGCCCCCTCTACATCGGCGACTACGCCAAGGTCGAGGCAGGGGCCGAATTGCGCGAGTACACCGTGCTCGGCAGCAACGCGGTGGTCAGGGAGGGAGCCTTCCTGCACCGCGCGGTCGTCCACGACAACGTCTACGTCGGGCCCAGCGCCCACCTGCGCGGTTGCGTGATCGGCAAGAACACCGACCTGATGACCGCGGCCAGGGTCGAGGAGGGCGCCGTCGTCGGCGACGAGTGCATCATCGAGGCCGAGGCGTACATCTCCTCCGGCGTCAAGATCTACCCGTTCAAGACCATCGAGGCCGGGGCGGTGATCAACAACAGCGTCATCTGGGAGCCGCGCGCCCAGCGCAACCTGTTCGGCCCACGGGGGGTGTCGGGGCTGGTGAACGTGGAGATCACCCCCGAGCTGTGCGTACGGCTGGCCAGCGCGTATGCCACCACCCTGAAGAAGGGCGCCTCGGTCATCACCTCCCGCGACTCCTCCCGTGCCGCGCGGGCGCTGAAGCGGGCGGTGATCAGCGCGCTGAACGCGAGCGCGATCAACGTGCTCGACCTGGAGGCGTCCCCGCTCCCGGTGGCCCGCTTCCACACCGCCCGGGAGAACGCCGTCGGCGGCATCGCGCTGCGCACCACCCCCGGCGACCCGCAGAGCGTCGACATCGTCTTCATGGACGAGCACGGCGCGGACCTGTCCCCGGCGGCCCAGCGCAAGCTGGACCGGGTCTTCTCCCGGCAGGAGTTCCGCCGCGCCTTCCCCGGAGAGATCGCCGAGCTGAGCTTCCCCGCCAGGGCGGTGGAGGACTACACGCACGAGCTGCTGCGCCTGGTCGACATCAGCGGGGTGCGCGACGTCGACATGAAGGTCGTGGTCGACTGCGCGGGAGGCACCTCCTCGCTGGTGCTGCCCAGCCTGCTGGGCCGGGTCGGGGTGGATGTGCTGACCGTCAACAACCGGCTGGACGACGCCTCGCCCACCGAGACCCTCGCCGAGCGCCGCCGTGATCTGCAGCGCCTCTCAGAGCTCGTCAGCTCCTCCAGGGCGGCCTTCGGGGTGCGCTTCGACCCGGTGGGGGAGCGGGTCGCGCTGGTGGACGAGATGGGCCAGCTGATCAGCGAGGAGCGCGCCCTGCTGGTGGTGCTCGACCTGGTCGCCGCCGAGCGGCGCGGAGGCAGGGTGGCGCTGCCGGTCACCACCACCCGGGTGGCGGAGCAGGTCTGCAGGTTCCACGGCGTGCAGGCCGAGTGGACCTCCACCGCGATCGACGCGCTGACCACCGCGGCCAGGGGACCGGAGACGATCTTCGCGGCCGACGGGCGCGGCGGTTTCATCGTGCCCGAGTTCGGGCCCACGGTGGACGGCCTGGCGGTGTTCCTGCGCCTGCTGGGCCTGGTCGCCAGAACCAGGCTCTCGCTCAGCCAGATCGACGCCAGGATCCCCGAGGCCAAGCTGCTGCGCCGGACCGTGCCGACCCCGTGGGCCGCCAAGGGCGCGGTGATGCGCTCGGTGATCGAGGCCGCCGAGCACTACCGCATCGACACCACCGACGGGGTCCGGGTCGTCGCCGAGGACGGCGGCTGGGCCCTGGTGCTGCCCGATCCGACGGAGGCGGTCACCCACCTGTGGGCCGAGGGCTTCGACGTCGACTCCGCGCAGAGCCTGATCGAGCACTGGGCGCGGGTGGTCGAGGATGCCGCGGGCGGCTGAGGGGCCCAGGCGGGGTCCAGACGGGCGCAGGAGGAGGGTCGTGAGCGAGGGCCGTGAGCCGAGCGGAGCGGGGAAAGCCGGGCGGGAAGGGGGGCGGATGAGGGCTCGGGGCCGAGCGGTCGCGACAAAACACAGCGCGGCGCCATGGACCGGAGACAGTGCCCCACTGTAACTTTGTCACCGACCGTACCCGCGGTTCAGCGTCAACCTTGACCTTCGCGCCTCATCACTGTATGTTGCGGCATTCGCAGTCCGAGAAAACACTTGAGAAGCGAAGAAGCGAGGCGCGCATCACTGAGTACCGTTGCCGCGTCTTCGCGGTAGGAGGCCGAGCCGATCGATGCCGAGCGTCTACTGCACGCAGTGCGGTCATGCCAACCCTGAGGATGCCCGTTTCTGTTCACGATGCGGGTCGCCGCTTACCAAAGCCGAGACCGCCGGAGACAGCACATCGACGATCTCCCTCTCCGGGATCGAGGCATACGAGGCGGAGACAGGTGAGACGCTTCTCGCCGAACGGCAGGCCGTCGAGCAGTTGCCCCCGGGCACCGCGTTGCTGGTCGCGATGCGCGGCCCCAACGCCGGCAGCCGGTTCCTGCTCGACAGCGATCTCACCACCGTGGGCCGCCATCCGGAGAGTGACATCTTCCTCGACGACATCACGGTCTCGCGCCGTCACGTGGAGTTCTACCGGCGCGGCGGCGGGGTCTTCACCGTCCGTGACGTCGGCAGCCTCAACGGCACGTACGTGAACCGCGAGCGCATCGAGGAGGTCCCGCTGTACGGCGGGGACGAGGTGCAGATCGGCAAGTTCCGCCTCGTCTTCCTCACCCGCGGCGCCGCTGGAGGATGATGAGCTCGCAGGCCGCTCGTGCGCACATGAGCATCGGGGAGGTGCTCGCCCTCCTGCAGGGCGAGTTCCCCGACGTCAGCATCTCCAAGATTCGTTTCCTGGAGGGCGAGGGGTTGATCGAGCCGGAGCGCAGTCCCTCCGGTTACCGCAAGTTCAGCTACGCCGACGTCGAGCGGCTCCGTTACATCCTCAGCGAGCAGCGTGACCGCTACCTGCCGCTGCGAGTGATCAAGGATCATCTGGAGGCGGCCGATCGCGAGGAGCGCCCGGCCGCCCGGCCGCGCGCCGTCCCCGACGACGCTCCTCCCGAGCTCAGGCTCACCCGCGAGGAGTTGATCTCCGCCGCCGAGCTCGACGAGGAGACCCTCGCCGAGCTTGAGGACTACGGCCTGCTGGCTGCGGTGGCCCGCTACTACGACGCCGAGGCGCTGGCCGTGGCCCGCAGCGTCGGAGCCCTCGCCGCCTTCGGCCTGCGCGCCCGCCACCTGAGGGCGGTCAAGGCCGCGGCCGAGCGCGAGGCGGGTCTGGTGGAGCAGGCCGTCGCCCCTCTGCTGCGCCGTCGCGGGCCGGGCGCGATCGACCAGGCCGACGAGACGGCGAGGGAGATTTCCGGCCTGCTGCTGGAATTGCACGCCTCGCTGCTGCGTTCCGGCGTGCGTGGGGCTCTCGGTCGGTGAGAGCCTGACCAGGCACTCGTACCCCCACGAGTGTTACGTTGAACAAACCGGTCGGAATCCAGCGAAGACGGAGCAGCCCGTGTTGCAGATGGAGGTCGTGGGCGTTCGAGTTGAAATGCCCTCCAACCAGCCGATCGTCTTGTTGAAAGAGACACATGGGGAGCGTTACCTACCTATCTGGATCGGCATGACAGAAGCCACGGCGATCGCCATGGCCCAGGCCGAGGAGCCACCACCCCGGCCGCTCACTCATGACCTGTTCCGTGACGTGCTCGAAGGGCTCGGAGTCCGGCTGAGCACGGTCAACATCGTCGCCCTGCGCGACGGCATCTTCTTCGCCGATCTCGTGTTCTCCAACGGGGTGGAGGTGAGCGCGCGTCCCTCGGACTCGATCGCCTTGGCACTTCGCACCGGTGCACGTATCTTCGCGAGTGAGGATGTGGTCCGGGAGGCGGGGGTGATCATCCCCGACGACCAGGAGGACGAGGTGGAGAAGTTCAGGGAGTTCCTTGACACGATCACGCCCGAGGACTTCGGCCGCGCGGGGTAGGAATTTCGGTGCATTTACGCTTCACGACGCGCCGAGTGAGGTCGTTGACTGGACTTGGCCCCAGTCCTACGGTGCATGTGAACCCTGCGGCCGTGCGTAAACCCCCAGATCAGGCCGTGGGATGAGAGAAAGCCGGAGGTCCGCGTGGCGGTCAGCAGCGGCGAGGGTAGAAACGCCGATCAGGATGACCCGAAACGACGCCAGTCGGCACGTCAGCGCGCGGGTGAAGAGGGTCTGCTGTTCGACGGGCAACCGGTGAAGGTGCCCGCCGACATCGGCTACAGGGGCCCGACGGCCTGTTCCGCGGCCGGTATCACCTACCGGCAACTCGACTACTGGGCGCGCACCGGCCTCGTCGAGCCCACTGTGAGAGCCGCCCACGGATCCGGCTCCCAACGCCTTTACGGCTTTCGCGACATCCTGGTCCTCAAGGTCGTCAAACGGCTCCTCGACACCGGAGTCTCCCTCCAGCAGATCCGCATCGCCGTGCAGCACCTGCGCGACCGGGGCGTCAACGACCTGGCCGGGATCACCCTGATGAGCGACGGGGTGAGCGTCTACGAGTGCACCTCGCCCGACGAGGTGATCGACCTCCTCCAGGGCGGCCAGGGAGTCTTCGGCATAGCACTGGGACGGGTGTGGCAGGAGGTGGAGGGCTCCCTCGCGGATCTGCCCGGCGAACGTGCGGAGTCGAGCGAGGGCCCTTTAGGCGATCATCAGGCCGATGAGCTGGCCCGCCGTCGCAGAGTACGACGAACCGGGTAAACTCGGACTCGCTGCTGACCCTGTGCGGGAGAGACCCCGACAGTGAGCGGGGCGCCGAAGGAGCAACCTCCCCGGAATCTCTCAGGCACCCGGTACCGCACGGACGAGGCAACTCTGGAAAGCAGGCGCGCCGGCCAGGTGCGCCTCACCGACGGTGCAAGCCTCCCGCCACGGGTAGGTGAAGCTCTCAGGTCACGACGCGTGAGACGGTCGTGATGACAGAGGGGGAGACCAGGCATACGCCCGCGCCCAGCGCCGGTCTCCACCCCGTCCCGGGAGGCTTCACAATGACCGACCTGTCATCGCTCAGCGAACTCGGCTCCCTGCCGTTCTCCACCCGCCACATAGGGCCGGACGACGCCGGCCAGACCCGCATGCTGGAGGCGGTCGGATTCGCCTCGGTAGCCGACCTGGTCGCGGTGGCCGTGCCCGAGGCGATCCGCTCCGCGGGACGGCTGAGCCTGCCCCCGGCGGCAGGGGAGTCCGAGGCCCTCGCGGAGCTGCGAGTCCTCGCCGGGCGCAACACCGTGCTCACCTCGATGATCGGCCTGGGCTACCACGACACGATCACTCCGGGCGTCATCCGCCGCAACCTCCTGGAGAACCCCGGCTGGTACACCGCGTACACGCCCTACCAGCCGGAGATCTCCCAGGGCCGTCTGGAGGCCCTGATCAACTTCCAGACCGTCGTCTCCGACCTGACCGCCCTCGACGTCGCCGGGGCCTCCCTGCTCGACGAGGCCACCGCCGCCGCCGAGGCGATGACCCTGGCCCGCCGCGCCGGCCGCGGCCCCTCGAAGGTGTTCGTGGTCGACGCCGACGCGCTGCCGCAGACCAAGGCGGTGCTGCGCACCCGCGCCGAGCCGCTCGGCATCGAGCTGGTCGAGAGCGACTTCACCGCCGAGCTTCCCGAGTGTTTCGGGGTACTCGTGCAGTATCCCGGCGCCAGCGGCAGGGTCCGTGACTTCCGCGCCATCGCCGACGCCGCCCACGCGCGCGGCGCCCAGGTGGTCGCCGCCGCCGACCTGCTCGCCCTCACCCTCCTGGCCGCGCCCGGCGAGCTCGGCGCCGACATCGCCGTCGGATCCTCGCAACGCTTCGGCGTCCCCCTCGGCTTCGGCGGCCCCCACGCCGCCTACATGGCGGTCCGCGACGGTCTCCAGCGCCAATTGCCCGGCCGCCTGGTGGGGGTCTCCCAGGACGCCGACAAGCGTCCCGCGTACCGGCTCGCCCTTCAGACCCGCGAGCAGCACATCCGCCGCGAGAAGGCCACCAGCAACATCTGCACCGCGCAGGTGCTGCTCGCCGTGATCGCCGGCATGTACGCCGTCTACCACGGCCCCGAGGGCCTGCGCAGAATCGGCCGGCGCACCCACAGGTACGCCGTCGTGCTCGCCGAGGGCCTGCGCCAGGGCGGTGTCGAGGTCGTGCACGACACCTTCTTCGACACCGTGCTCGCCAGGGTGCCCGGCCGCGCCGAGGAGATCGTCGCCACGGCCCGCGAGAACGGCGTCAACCTGCGCCTGGTCGACGCCGACCACGTGGGCGTCACCTGCGACGAGAGGACCGAGCCGCTCCACCTGGAGCAGGTCCTGGCCGCCTTCGAGATCAGCGGCGCCGTGCTGGCCGACCTCGACGCCGCCGCCCACGACGCGCTGCCCGCCGCGCTGGCGCGGGTCAGCGACTACCTGACCCATCCGGTCTTCCACAGCCACCGTTCCGAGACGGCCATGCTGCGCTACCTGCGAAGGCTCCAGGACAAGGACATCGCGCTCGACCGGTCGATGATCCCGCTGGGCTCCTGCACCATGAAGCTCAACGCGACCACCGAGATGGAGCCGATCACCTGGCCGGAGTTCGCCGGGCTGCACCCGTACGCGCCCGAGGACCAGGCCGCGGGCTACATCGAGCTGATCGGGGAGCTGGAGCGCTGGCTCGCCGAGGTCACCGGCTACGACGCCGTGTCGCTTCAGCCGAACGCCGGCTCGCAAGGGGAGTTCGCAGGGCTGCTGGCGATCCGCGCCTACCACACCGCGCGCGGAGAGCCGGGCCGCGACGTCTGCCTGATCCCCTCGTCCGCGCACGGCACCAACGCCGCGAGCGCCGTCATGGCGGGCATGCGCGTGGCCGTGGTCGCCTGCGACGACAAGGGCAACGTCGACCTCGGCGACCTCGTCGCGAAGATCGACAAGCACCGCGGGCAACTCGCCGCGATCATGGTGACCTACCCGTCCACGCACGGCGTGTACGAGGAGACGATCGTCCGGATCTGCGAGCTGGTGCACGAGGCCGGCGGGCAGGTCTACGTCGACGGCGCCAACCTCAACGCGCTGGTCGGCCTGGCCAGGCCGGGGGAGTTCGGGGCGGACGTCTCCCACCTCAACCTGCACAAGACCTTCTGCATCCCGCACGGCGGCGGCGGCCCCGGCGTCGGCCCGGTCGCGGTCCGCGCCCACCTGGCCGACTATCTGCCCGGCCATCCGCTGCGTGAGGGTACGGCGGTCGGCCCGGTCTCGGCCGCGCCGTACGGCTCGGCGGGCATCCTGCCCATCTCCTGGGCCTACATCCGGATGATGGGCGCCGACGGCCTGAAGGCGGCGACCGAGCAGGCCATCCTGTCGGCCAACTACCTGGCCCGCAGGCTCAGCCCCCACTACCCGGTCCTCTACACCGGCCGCGGCGGTCTCGTCGCCCACGAGTGCATCGTCGACCTGCGCCAGATCACCAAGGAGACCGGGGTGACGGTCGACGACGTGGCCAAGCGCCTCATCGACTACGGCTTCCACGCCCCGACCATGTCCTTCCCCGTGGCGGGAACGCTGATGATCGAGCCGACCGAGAGCGAGGACCTGGCCGAACTCGACCGGTTCTGCGAGGCGATGATCTCGATCCGCGAGGAGATCGCGAAGGTCGCCTCCGGCGCGTACGACAGGACCGACAACCCGCTGCGCAACGCCCCGCACACGGCCGACAGCCTCGTCGTCGACGAGTGGGCCCACCCCTACAGCCGCACCGAGGCGGCCTACCCGCTGCCGTCGGTGCGCGAGGGCAAGTACTGGTCGCCGGTCCGCCGCATCGACCAGGCCTACGGCGACCGTAACCTGGTCTGCTCCTGCCCTCCCCTGGAGGCGTACGAGGACTGATCCCGCCGACCTCGGCGAGAGCCGGGAAACCCGCGCGAACCGTGATATCCGCCGGGAATGCGGGGGGACGGACGAGGCCCCGAGTCGTTAGGCTCGGGGCGTCTCCGTATCCGGAAGGATCATGATGCCTGAGGTGGACACCCGTCCCTTGGACACCGCGCGAAGACTGGCCGAGTCGGGCGATCTCGACGGCGCCGCCACGATCTTCGCTGAGCTGGTCGCCGATCCCGACGACCCCGACAGGGCCCAGGCGGCGGTGGGGCTCGCGGTGGTGCTGGAGGAGAGCGGAGACGTGCAGGGCTCCCGCGCGGCCGCGCGCACCGCGCTGGCGACCGGGCACCCGGAATTCGCCGCCCAGGCCGCCTGCCTGCTCGCGGGGAGCTTCGAGAGGGAGGACCTGGCGGAGCAGGCCCGCGCCGCCTGGCAGGCCGCGCTGGGTGTCGGCCACCCCGCCTACGTCCCGCTGGCGCACATGGCCCTCGCGCGGCTCGCCACGGGCGAGGAGGAGGCCGAGCGGTCGCTTCGCGAGGCGCTCGCCACCCGTGACCCGGAGATCGCTCCTCGGGCCGCTCAGCGGCTGGCGGAGGTGTTCCTCGAGGAGGGCGAGCCGACCGAGGCCGCGCAGGTGCTCCTGGAGGCGCTCTCGGTGCCGGAGGCGGCCGAGGTGCCGAGGCTGCGGGTGATGCTCGGCATCGCTCATCTGGAGATGGCCTGCGCCGAGTTCTCCGGTGCGATCGAGGAGGGCGGAGACGTGGAGACCGGTGCGCTGGCCATCGAGCTCCTGGCGCGCACCCTTCCGCTCAGGGGGCGCGACGAGGACGCCGAGCGGGTGTGGCGCTACGGTCTGGACAGCGCCGACGAGGACCTCGCCGGTGAGGTCCGCCTGCGCCTCGACCGGGATCTCTGAGGTCCGGCGACCTCGGGGACCGTGAGGGAGCGGCGGTCGCTCCGGGGGCGGACGTCGGGCCGATGAGGCTCGGCCGGACGCTGTCCGGGAGCGGCGGGTGCCCCGGAGGCGGATCCGCGGGGAGGCGCCTCTCCGTCCCCGCGGCCCCCTCACCCTCAGTCGCGCTCCCGCCAGCGGCTCAGGGCGTGGGCGAAGTTGATCGCGACGATTCCGCCCCAGGCGAGCAGTAGTCCGGCGGTGCCGGCGTTCTGCGCGGCGATGGCGGTGAGCGGGATCCCGATGCCCATCGAACCGAGGGCGATCGGGATCGAGGAGTTCGTGTTCTTGCGCGGTTTGGCCGTCGGCGCCCCGGAGGCGTGCAACTCGGCGCGCACCCGGTGGGCGATGGTCGCGTCGAGACGTGACACGAACGAGTCGACGAGCGCGGCCTCGTACTCCGGGCCGAGGTCGCGTCGGGCCTCGATGGTGGCGCGCATGTCCTGGCGGATATCTTGGTAGTCCTGCACGCTTCGATTGTTCCCTCGCCCCCGGCCGCCGGGCATCAGTCGTTAGGACGAGATTCGTGTCCACCTTCGAGTCCACCCCCCTCGCGCAGACGTCCGCCCCGCAGACCACTCCGGGATCCCGGCTTGCGGTGGGCACGGCCGGGCCCCTGGAGATCGTGACCCCGCACGGCCCGGCCCTCGTGGAGATCGACGAGGTGGCCGCCCCGCGCTTCCTGCTGGTGCTCACCCACGGCTCGGCCGGGGGAGTGGACGCCCCCGACCTGCTGGCCGTGCGGGACGCCGTGACGGCGATCGGCGGGACGGTCGCGCGGGTGCTACAGCCGTTCCGCGTGCGCGGGGCCCGGGCGCCGGGGTCGGCGGTCAAGCAGGACGAGGCGTGGGAGAGGCTGGTGGCGGGGTTGCGCGGGCGCTATCCGGGGCTGCCGCTGGCGCAGGGCGGGCGGAGCAACGGGGCGAGGGTCGCGTGCCGTACGGCCGAGCGGGTCGGTGCCCACGCGGTCGTCGCGCTGGCGTTCCCCCTGCACCCGCCGAGGAAGCCGGAGCGGTCACGCGCGGGGGAGCTGCGTGCGGCGGGTGTGGACGTGCTGGTGGTGAGCGGAGACCGTGACCCGTTCGGCGTGCCCGAGGCGGCGGACGCCGCGCGCCTGGTGGTGCTGCCGGGAGAGGGTCACGACCTCGGGAGGAGTCCCACCAGGGTGGGCGAGGTGGTCGCCGAGTGGCTCGACACGAGGATGCGGCCGGGCTCGGTGGACCCGCTCGGCGTGACCGGTCGGGGGTGACGGGTCTTTAGACGACGCCGGCCAGTGGCCGGTGCGGCTCGATGACAGCACCGTCGGGGAGGAGCTCGCCGGTGTCCTCGAACAGCACAACACCGTTGCAGAGCAGGCTCCAGCCCTGCTCGGGGTGGGCCGCCATGGTGCGGGCGGCTTCGCGGTCCAGCGCGTCGGCGGACGGACAGGACGGCTCGTGCGGGCACATCGGCGTGCCTCCGGATCTCTCGTGTCGGCTCGCCCGTGTCACACCGGGCACGGGGGTGGGCATCGGACATCCGGCGGCACCGTCACCGATGGGTCTCCGTTCCCACGTATGACGGGGACGAGCATCTGCATGTTGACATATGGCCATGCGGCCCCTAACAGAACGAGGGCCGCACATCAAGTAGATCAAGTGTGCGATCGATCGCACCTCGGCGACATAGCCCGTTAGGACTGTTTGGGACTGCTAGAGGGCCAGTCCGTCAGGGCTTTATCGGGGGATGTGACCTATAACACAGCATGCCTCATATGAGCACATTCAACCAAGTCCGACACGCCGCCTGGCGGGTAAACGATCGGTTACAAGTTGCTGACGTGCCCCGACGTCGGCCTTCGCGTCCCTGGCTCGCCCCTTACCGGCTCCTGCCCTCCCGCGTGCCCAGGCCGGCCAGGAGCGCGTCCAGCCCGTGCTCGAAGTCGGTGTCCGCCGCCGGGCTGCCGCCTCCCCTCGACGGGGGGCGCCAGGGCTCGTCCTCGTCGCCCGAGGGCTCGGCCCAGCCCGACTGCTGCACCTCCACCGCCACCGCGCCGAAGACGTAGGCCCGCAGGGCACGTACCGCCCCCGCCGGGTCGGCCAGGCCCGCCTCGGCCAGCTGCTCGGTCTGCTCCCTGATCGCGATCGCCGCCCTGCCTCTCGGTGGCTTGGTCAGGGCGAGGGCCAGTACCCCGGGATGCTCCCTCAGCGCGGCCCTGCTCGCCCGGCACCAGGCCCTCGCGCTCTCCTGCCAGCTCTCGCCCGGCTCGGCGTGGACGGTGGTGACGTGCTCGGCCAGCGCGTCCATGAGGGCGTCCTTGCCACGCGGCAGGTGGTGGTAGATGGCCATCGCCTCCACCTGGAGCGCGTCGCCCAGCCGTCGCATCGTCAGACGCCGGAGCCCTTGGCCGTCGGCGATGTGAAGGGCGGCGTCGATGATGCGCTCCCTGGAGAGCGGGACGGGTGGTCGCTTGGCGGGCATGGGTGGCATCCTGCCACCGCCTGCCTTACTGCGTAAAGGGCGGCGCGCCGAACAGGACGGACCTCCGTCGCCCGGCGAGGCGGGGGCCGCTCGGGAGAGGTCGGGTCCCTGAGTGTGTGGGGTGAGGGCTGAGCGCGTAGGCTACGAGCGGTGATCTGCCGGAGGAGGCCCGGCGACCGGTGAGAGAGGGAAGAAGATGGCGTTTTTCCGACCGAGCGTGAGCCGGGAGGCGGAGGTTCGTCACCACGCTGACCAGGAGGTCGGGAAGAGCTTTCCCGAGCTCCTTGAGAAGGCGCGTGAGGCCGAGGCCGAGGTGCGCCGGGCGCAGGCCGCCGCGGCCCCCGTGCAGGAGTTGCGAGCCGCCGGGCTGGCGTTCGACAGGGCTCTCACCGAGGCCCTGCGCGCGGCCGAGGCCAACCAGCGCGCGACGTTCGGGGTCAAGGCGTACGACGACCGGATCCGCCGCCGCAAGGGCAGGGCGACCCCCCGGGGTGCCGAGTGGACCGCAGAGGTCAACCGCCTGCGCACCCTTCGCGAGCAGAACCGGCTGACCGGCATTCCCCGGGTTCCCCGGCCGGTCGCCGCCTCCGCCCGCTGACCTTCACCTCGGGCACCTAGGGCTCCCGTTCGAGAGGGCTCCTTCCCGCGATCTTCGGTCGCGGGAAGGAGCCCTTCGCGGTCCCGGCCCGCCGGGGCCGGAACGCCGCCTCTCCCAGACGCTTGACATCGCCGTCGATGAGGTGGATTTTAGGATAGGCTTACCTAATAAGTCTCGCCATTCCAACGGCCCCCAACCGCTCTCCTAATGCTGTGACCAGGTATTTCACTGAGATGTACGCGGTCACGCGATTTTCCGGTGTTTTCATCTGCCTCATCCCTGCCTGGAGGACTCCGCGAACGCGACGGGAGATCGGTGCTCGGCGGCCTCCGGGCGCGTCGGCGGGAAAACCGTGCGCAGACGCCCGTACGCGGGCTCCGTGCCGGCCGTCACTCCCGGTGCCGGGCGAATCCACCGATCCTGGCCCATTCCTGCTGGAGGTAACCGATGACCAACCCCTTCGACGACGACGGCGCGTCCTTCCTGGTACTGGTGAACGCGGAGGGGCAGCACTCGTTGTGGCCCGCGTTCGCCGACGTCCCCGCGGGCTGGGAGATCGCCCACGGTGAGGACTCCCGCGCCGGTTGCCTCGCCTACGTCGAGAGCTCCTGGACCGACATGCGCCCAAGGAGCCTCGTCGCCCAGATGGGCGGCTGAGCTTTTCCGGCCTTCGAGGCCGGATACGGGTGATCGTCACCTCGGTCCCCCGTATCCGGCCTTCCGGGAGGGACGCCCGGCGATCGCGCCGATCCCGTTGGGATCCCCTTGGGGCGGGGCCGGAAACGCGGAAGGGCACCACCGCGGACGGGAGGTCTCGCGGTGGCGCCCTTCGAAACGGGCGGCCCGGGTCAGCTGGCCCAGTCGAGCAGCGGGCGGGTGTTGCTGGGGTGGCGGAGCTTGGAGAGCGACTCCTTCTCCAGCTGGCGGATGCGCTCGCGCGTCAGGCCGAGGTGCTTACCGATCTCGTCGAGGGTGTGGGGCTTGCCGTCGACGAGGCCGAAACGCAGGGCCATGATCTTGGCCTCCCTGGGCGAGAGGTTGCCCAGCACACCGCGCAGCTGCTCGCCGAGCAGCTGGCGGTCGACGACCTCCGAGGCCTCGGGCGAGTCGACGTCCTCGATGAGGTCGCCGATGGTGGTCTCGCCGTCCTCGCCGATGGTGGCGTTGAGGCTGATCGGCTGGCGGCTGGTGCGCAGCAGCTCCTCGATCTGGTCGGGGCTCTTGTCGAGCTCGATGCCCAGCTCCTCCGGCGTGGGCTCGCGACCCAGGCGCTGGTGCATGTCACGCTCGACGCGCGACAGCTTGGAGAGCATCTCCAGCACGTGCACCGGCAGCCTGATCGTGCGGGCCGAGTCCGCGAAGCCGCGCTGGATGGCCTGGCGGATCCACCACATGGCGTAGGTGGAGAACTTGTAGCCCTTGGTGTAGTCGAACTTCTCCACCGCGCGGATCAGACCGAGGTTGCCCTCCTGGACCACGTCGAGCAGGGCCATGCCCCGGTCGGTGTACTTCTTCGCCACGGAGACGACCAGGCGGAGGTTGGCCTCCAGCATGTGGTCCTTGGCCCGGCGGCCGTCCTCGGCGATCCACTCCAGGTCGTCACGCGCGACCGCGGACAGGCCCGGGTCGGCCTCCAGCTTGGACTCGGCGTACAGGCCGGCCTCGATGCGCTTGGCCAGCTCGACCTCCTGTGCGGCGGTGAGCAGGGTGCGACGGCCGATCGACTTCAGGTAGGTGTGCACCGAGTCGCCCATGACGGAGGACTGGTCGTCGAGGTCGAGGGTGGGCTCGACCTCCACCTCGGGCTCCTCCGCGGGGTTCCACTCGTCGGGCTCCGCAGCCGTGGCCTTGGCGTCCTTGGCGGTGGTCCCGGCGGCCTTCACGGCCTTGGTCCTCCTGGTGGTCTTGAGGTCCCCGGAGGGCTCCTCCACCGGGGCCTTGGTCTCCACCGGGGCCTTGGTCGCGTCAGGGGCGCCGGTCACGGGCTCGGTCTTCGCCGAGGTCCTCCTCGCGGAAGCGGCCTTCGTCTTGCGTGTGGAGACCTTACGGGTGCTCTTGGCGGCGGATGTCGAGAGTGCAGGATCGTTCTCGGCCGCCAGGCTGACGCCCGCCTCGGTGAGTTCGCGCAGAATCGACCTGCCCTTGGTGGGGCTGACGCCCGCCTCGGCGAAGGCGTGACGCAGCTCCGCGAGTGAAAGGTGACCCTGGACTCGTCCTCGGTCAAGGAGCTGGTCGAGAGTCGTCGGGGCCTCAGATGAGGGCGCCACGGCGGCTGGGGGCATGAGGACACCTCCTCCATCACGGAGTCGTCTGAATTTACGGTCTGCTGGTCTTGGGGTGGGGCGGTCTGGGGGCCGCTCGGCGCACCAGTACCAATAACCCCAGTCAAGAACATTCTGTTCCCGACTTGACTCGGAAAATATGATGGGTGGACCGCTGTGTCAGCGATCCACCCGCGAACGGGCGCCCGAGAGGGCCTATTCGATCACTTCCACGGGGCCCTCCTTCGCCGGCCCCGAGGAGCCTTCGAGCGGGCCGTCGACCATGGGCATCGGGAAGGGCTCCGCCTGCTCCAGCCGGTCCTCGTTCCAGTAACCGAAGACCTTCTCCGGGTCGGGGTTGACCTCCCTGGAGACCACGTAGTCCTCGGCGGGAGGAGCGGACGCGGTCGGTGACGGCTCGTACGAGGGTGCTCCCGGATCGTTCGGGGACACGGCGGGCACCGGCTCGTCCGATGGTTTCTCCGCTCTCCCGATCCCGCCCGACGCGGCGGCCGCCGTGACGGAAATGCCGCCGGCGAGGACCAGGCTCACGATTCCAGCCGAGACCCATGTCTTCCGGGTGACGTTCATCGGGCTTGTCCTTCCTGCTTCGGCTACCTCATTGGACGTTCGGGAGCGCCTTCACGGTTCCCGATCACGACCATAACGGAGAGCCGCGAGATCCGGCTTGCCATTGGCCAGAAGTGGTATTTCGGTCACAACGGTCAGGTCGGCGGGGGCCGCGTAGGCGGGCATCCGCTCCTTGACGAAGGCGCGCAGCTCGGCCAGGGACGGCGGGGAGGGCGAGACGACGACGGCCACCACCCGTTCGCCCCACTCGGGGTCGGGACGGCCGACCACGGCGACGTCGACGATCGCGGGATGCTCGGCCAGTACGGCGGCCACCGCCGCGGCGACCACCTTCTCGCCCCCGGTGTTGACGACGTCGTCGGCCCGCCCCAGCACGCGCAGCCGCCCTCCCTCCAGGGCGCCCAGGTCCGAGGTGAGGAACCAGTCGCCGTCGCGGGCCGCCTCGGTGAGGTCGGGGCGGAGCCGGTAGCCGGAGAACAGCACGGGCCCGCTCAGGCGGATCCGGCCGTCGTCGCCGACGGCGATCCCCACTCCGTCGAGGGGCTCGCCGTCGTAGACGCACCCGCCGCAGGTCTCGCTCATGCCGTACGTGGTGACCACCCTGGCGCCGGCCGCGCGGGCCGCGGCGAGCAGGCCGGGGGGAGCGGCGGCGCCGCCGAGCAGGATGGTCTTGACCGTCGACAGACGCTGGAGACGCGTCGAATCCACCTGGAGCAGCCGGCGCAGCTGGGTCGGCACCAGCGAGACGTGGTCCGCGCCGCTGGAGAGCACGGCCTCGGGGGAGAACCCGTCGTGCACGATCGGCTCGGCCCCGCCCAGCAGCGACCTCACCAGGACCTGCAGGCCGGAGACATGGGAGGGAGGCAGACAGCACAGCCAGCGTTCGCCCGTGGCGGCGTCCAGGCGCCGCAACGAGGCCGACGCGGAGGCGAGCAGCGCCTCGGCGGACAGTTGGGCGCCCTTCGGGACGCCGGTCGAGCCGCTGGTGGCGATGACCATCGCGACCCCGGCGGGCACGCCGACGCCGCCCTCGCGGCGCACTCCGTTCACATGGGTCGGGCGCAACGCGTCGAGCGTCGCCCGCAGTGCGGGGGCGGGCAGGGTGGGGGAGAGGGGCAGCACGGCCGGACCGCTGCCGTCCAGCGCCGCGCCGACGGCCCGGAACAACTCCGAGGTCGCCGGAGATACCACGGCGTGCAATTCCCGTTCTACGGAAAGCCACGCCTCGTGCGCAGGGGTGGTCATCACGGTCGTAAGGTTAGTGCCGGAAGCCGGACAACGGCCGGGGGTACCGGCGCAGCGGAGAGGGTGAAGCCATCGTGGGCACGGAGCGGGTCGAGCCGGGCGTGGACGAGCGGGCGGTGGAGAAGGCGTCCGAGCGCGACGGCGCGGTCGACTGGAAGAGGTCCGGCCAGTACGAGGACATCGTCTACGAGACCGGCGAGGGCATCGCCAAGATCACGATCAACCGCCCGGAGCGCCACAACGCGTTCCGCCCGACGACGCTCTTCGAGCTCAAGGACGCCTTCAACGTCGCCCAGGAGGACGCCGAGGTCGGCGTGATCATCTTCACCGGCGCAGGTGACAGGGCCTTCTGCTCCGGCGGTGACCAGAAGATCCGCGGCGATGACGGCTACGTCGACAAGTCCACCCCGCACGTCGGCCGGCTCAACGTGCTCGATCTGCAGGTCCAGATCCGCCGCTGTCCCAAGCCGGTCATCGCGATGATCGCCGGTTACGCCATCGGCGGCGGCCACGTGCTGCACGTGTGCTGCGACCTGTCCATCGCCGCCGACAACGCGGTCTTCGGCCAGACCGGCCCCAAGGTCGGCTCCTTCGACGGAGGCTACGGCTCCTGGCTGCTGGCCGAGACCGTCGGCCTGAAGCGGGCCCGTGAGATCTGGTACCTCTGCCGCCAGTACGACGCGCAGACCGCCCTCGACTGGGGCCTGGTCAACGCGGTCGTGCCGCTCGCCGAGCTTGAGACGGAGACGGTCAAGTGGGCGAGGGAGATGCTGGAGAAGTCGCCGCTCGCGCTGCGCATGCTCAAGGGCGCGCTGAACGCGGTGACCGACGGCGCCGCGGGGATGCAGCAGTTCGCCGGTGACGCCACCCTGCTCTACTACATGAGCGAGGAGGCGCAGGAGGGCCGCGACGCGTTCAAGGAGAAGCGCGCCCCCGACTTCGGTAAGTTCCCGCGCCGTCCCTAGGGGCTGCGGAAGTTCACGGCCGGGGTGGCGAGGACAGGTTTCCCCGCCGCCCCGGGGGCTGCGAGGATCCGAAGGGGTTCGGTCCCGAGGCGCGCCGCCCCGCATGGACGAGGTCGCCTTCGCGCGCCTCAGGACGGACTCACCCCCCGGGTGCGGAGTTAAGGAGGCGGTGCGGTGAATCCCGCGACCGCGCTCGCGACGGTGCTGGTCGACGAGCTCGCCCGCTGCGGTCTCACGGACGTGGTGCTCGCCCCCGGATCGCGGTCGGCGCCGCTCGCCCTGGCCGTGCACGCCGACAGCCGTATCCGGCTGCACGTGCGGGTGGACGAGCGCTCGGCCTCCTACCTGGCGGTGGGCCTCGCCCGCCGCAGCGGCCGCCCGGTCGTCCTGATCTGCACCTCCGGCACCGCGGCGGCCAACTTCCACCCCGCCGTCATCGAGGCGCACGAGTCGGGGGTGCCGCTGCTGGTGCTCACCGCCGACCGCCCGCCAGAGCTGCGCGACACCGGTGCCAGCCAGACCGTCGACCAGATCAAGCTGTACGGCACGGCCGTCCGCTGGTTCGGCGAGATCGGCGTGCCCGAGGACCGCCTGGGCCAGGTCGCCTACTGGCGGTCGACGGCCTGCCGCGCCTACCAGCGCGCGCTGGGCCCGTACGACCCGGGTCCTGTTCACCTCAACGTGTCCTTCCGCGAGCCGCTGGTCCCGGACGGCGACCCGTCCTGGTGCGAGTCCCTGGAGGGTGACAGCGAAGGGCCGTGGATCCGCGCCAGGGTGGCCTCCCCGCCGGTGGCCCTGCACCTGCCGCCGACCAGGAGGGGTGTGCTGGTCGTCGGAGACGGCGCGACCAACACGCGCAGATACGTGGCGGCGGCGGGTATGGCCGGATGGCCGGTCCTGTCGGAGCCCAACGGCGGCGCCCGCTACGGCGACCACGCGATGTCGACCTACCACTTCCTCCTCGGCACCCCGGAGTTCGCCGACCGGCACCGTCCCGACGTCGTGGTCACCCTGGGCCGTCCCGGCCTGTCCCGGCCGCTGCTGAACTGGCTGAGGCACGCGGACGAGCACATCGTGGTCGCCGCCGACATGACCCGCTGGCCCGACCCGACCCGCTCGGCCACCCAGGTCGCCCAGGTGGTGGAGATCCCGGTCACCGCGGGCGACGACGCGTGGCTGCACTCCTGGCGCCGTGCCGAGACGGCGGCGAGGACCGCGATCGACGAGGTGCTGGACGGTACGGGGCTCAGCGAGCCGCGCCTGGCCCGCGACCTGGCGGAGGCGCTGCCCAACGGATCGCTGCTGTTCTCCGGCTCCTCCATGCCGATCCGCGACCTCGACCAGGCGATGCGTGCCCGGCGAGGTCTGCGGGTCATGGCCAACCGGGGGGCGGCGGGGATCGACGGTGTGGTGTCGTCCGCGATGGGCGCCGCCCTCGCCCACAACGGCCCCTCCTACGCCCTGATGGGCGATCTGACCTTCCTGCACGACCAGAACGGGCTGGTCCTCGGCTCCCGCGAGCCCCGTCCGGATCTCTGCCTGGTCGTGGTGAACAACGACGGAGGCGGGATCTTCTCGCTCCTTCCCCAGGCCGCGCTGCGCGATCCCTTCGAGCGGGTCTTCGGCACCTCGCACGGGGTGGACCTGGGCTACGTGGCCGCCGCCACCGGCACGCCGTACACCTTCGTGGACGAGCCGGGCCAGCTGGTCAAGGCGCTGCGCGGTGAGGGGGTGCGCATGATCGAGGTGCGGACGGACCGGGAGTCCAACGCGGTGCTGCACTCCATGATGCGCGACGCGGCCCACGCCGCCGTCCGCGACACCATGGCGTGACGGGGTCCGTGCCGCGGTGTGGCGAGATCACGTGATGTCGCGACGCAGGGTCAGCGCGCGGGCGGCGAGCACGATCACCGCGACGTAGCCCGCGAACAGCATCCCACCGGCCCAGGCGGGCAGCAGCTCACCGGTACGCAGGGGCATGCCGCTCAGGGCCCTGGCGGCCCCGGTCGGCAGCCATCTGCCCAGCTCCGGCAGGAAACTGACGAGCAGGTAGTCGGCGTACATGAACCACAGCAGCGCCACCGTCACCGCCGCGACCTGGTTGCGGATCAGGGCACCTAGCCCCACCCCGAGCAGGCCGTACAGGGCGACCCCGAGCGCCGAGCCGAGCAGGACCGCGGGCACGCCGGGACTCCAGGCGGGGTAGCCGGCCAGACCGAGGGTGACCAGGCCCGCCACCAGAGTGACCAGCGCCGAGACCGTGGCGATCAGCAGGCCGACGATCCCGTACGCGGCCAGCTTGGCCGTCACCACCCGGCTCCGCCCCGGGTCGACCAGGAACTGCCAGGTGATCGTCTGGTGGCGGTTCTCCCCGGCCATGCCGAGTACGCCGAGCAGCAGGGTGACGACATAGGCCTGCTGGGCCATGCTGTAGACGTTCTCGATCTGCGCGTCGAGTGGCATCCCGCCTTCCAGGCCCATCAGGAAGACCATCAGCCCCGCCCAGGCCACGCACAGTGGGGGCGCGAGGGCGGCCAGGATCCAGGTGGTGCGGCTCGCGCGTGCCTTGAGCAACTCGGCGCGGATCAGGCCGTTCACGAGGTCACCTCCATGTAGAGCTCTTCCAGGTCGGTCTCCGGGGCGAGCGGGCCCTGCCAGGCCAGACGCCCCGCCCTGACGATGATCACGTGGTCGGCGATCTGCCGGATCTCGGCGAGCACGTGGGTGGAGACCAGGACCGTGCGCCCCTGGTGGGTGTAGGCCCGCAGGAAGCCCCGCAGCCAGCGCATGCCCGCCGGGTCCAGGCCGTTGGCAGGCTCGTCGAGAACGAGGATCTCCGGGTCCCCCAGGAGGGCGGAGGCGAGGGCGAGCCGCTGACGCATGCCCAGGGAGAAGCCCCGCACCCTGCGGTCGGCCGAGGCGGTGAGATCGACCTGCTCCAGCACCTGCTCCACGCGTCCGGGATCCAGGCCCGCGGCGAGACGGAGAGCCTCCAGGTGCGTGCGGGCGCTCAACGCCGGGTGGAAGGCCGCGGCCTCCAGCACCGCGCCGACCGTGGAGACGGGGCGCTTCAGGTCGCGGTAGGGCTCGCCGCCGATGGTCGCGCTGCCCTCGGTGGGCGTGACCAGGCCGAGGATCATGCGCAGGGTGGTGGTCTTGCCCGCCCCGTTGGGGCCGACGAAGGCCGTGAGTGTTCCCCGTTCCACCGTGAACGACAGGTCGTCGACGGCCCGTACCCCGCCGAACGACTTGCCGAGGTGGGTGACGCTGATTGCTGACATGACCTCGACGATGGCCCCCGGGCGGGTGGGGACGCACGGTCCCGGGGATGGATCTCACGATGTCCACCCGGGAGGAGATCGGGGCGGTCGGGGGTGGAGGCGATCTCCACCCCGAGGCCCATGGCCCGCCGCAGGGGGGCGTGGATAGCTTGTGGGCGTGACGTTCCTCCGCCGCCCCTCGGTGCGCCGGTTCCTCGCCGTCGTGCTGGTGGGCTACATGCTCTCCGGCCCGGTGATCGGCGCGGTCGAGACGGGCTGGCCCGGCCTGCTCGGAGTGATCCCGATCGGCGCCGCCACCGTCGGCTGCTGCCTGTGGGTGCTGCTTGGCCGGAAGCCGCGTCGAGACGCCCTGCTGCTCGCCGCGACCCTGGCCGGAGGACTCGCCCTGCACGGGATCAGCCCCTACAGCGGCATGGGGTTCATGTACATCGTGATCTTCACCGCGCCGTTCAAAACCCGCCTCTGGCCGGCGGCGTTCCTGGTCACGGCGGATGTCGCCGCCACGACGGCCGTGTCCTTCCTGCTCGGGCTGCCGGTCGCGGAGGTGCTGGGCAACACCTTCGGCCTCACCTACGTCGCCGTCTTCACCTTCCTGATGCGGCACGTGAAGGCGACCAGGGATCACGCCGCCGCGCTCGCCGAGGCGCGGGCGGGCGAGGCGGTACTGGCCGAGCGGGCCCGGCTGGCGAGGGAGGTCCACGACATCCTGGCGCACTCGCAGTCGGCGCAGATCGTCCATCTGGAGGGCGCGCGGCTGCTGCTCGAGCGAGGGCTAGAGCGGGGAGAGGACACGACGGCGGCCCTCGACCGGGTGAACCGCGCCGTGCGGCTGGCGCGCGCCGGGCTTGAGGAGACCCGCAGGGCGCTCGACGCGTTGCGAGGGGAGGAGCTCCCGCTGGCCGAGCGGCTGGAGCGGCTGGCGGTGGAGTTCCGTTCCGTGACCGGCTCGTCCTGCGCGGTCTCGGTCGCGGGGAACCTCGACGGCCTGGAGGCGGGGGCGCGGCTGGCGGTGGCCAGGACCGCGCAGGAGGCCCTGACGAACGTGCGCAAGCACGCGCCGGGCGCCGCGGCGTCGGTGGCGTTGCGCCGCGTCGGCCGCTGGTGCGAGCTGGAGATACGCGACACGGGCGGCCCGCCGGGCCCGACGGCACCGTCGGGAGGCGGATACGGGCTGGTGGGCATGCGTGAGCGGGCCGAGCTGATCGGCGGTTCGCTCGCCGTGCGCTCGGGTGAGGAGGGCTTCGAGGTCCTCCTGCGGGTGCCGTACGGTACGACCACGCCGGGAGCGTGATCGGCGCACGCGGGCGCGTTCGAGGGGCTTGACGGGCGTTCGACGGGCAGGGAGGCAGGGTGACCGTGCGGGTACTGGTGGTCGACGACCAGACGGTGGTGCGCGAGGGGCTGGTGCTGCTCCTGGGGCTGCTGCCCGGCATCGAGGTGGTGGGGGCGGCGGCCGACGGACGGGAGGCGGTCGGGCTCGCCGGCTCCCTCAGGCCCGACGTGGTCCTGATGGACCTGCGGATGCCCCGGATGGGCGGGGTGGAGGCGACCCGCAGGATCAGGGCCGCCCACCCGGAGATCCAGGTGGTGGTCCTGACGACGTACTCCGACGACGAGTCGGTCTTCGCCGCGCTGGCCGCGGGGGCGCGGGGCTACCTGACCAAGGACGCCGACGCCGAGTCCCTCGCCTCGGCCATCGCCACCGTGGTCGAGGGCGAGGCCCAGTTCGACCCCGGTGTCCAGCGGCGGCTCGCCGAGGCGGTGGCCGGGAGCCGCCGCGCGCCTGACCCGCCGGACGGCCTGACCCGCCGCGAGAGCGAGGTGCTGCGGCTGATAGCGGCGGGTCACTCCAACGCGGAGATCGCCCGGGAGCTGTTCATCTCCGAGGCGACGGTCAAGACGCACATCAACAACCTCTTCGCCAAGGCTGGACTGCGCGACCGGGCCCAGGCGGTGACGTACGCCTTCCGGCATGGCCTGGCCCCCGACTGACAGCGGCTTCCCGGCCGACGGTGAGGACGCGCCGGGAGTGCTCCCCGGCGGCGACCCGACGGCCAAGGGAACCCGCGCCGGGGGTGACGGCGACGGCGATGACTGTCAGGTCTGGGGATGTGGGGACGCCGCCGCGGGGTCAGGGTGAGTCGAGTACGGATTCACCTCGCGGGTGCCCGTCGAAGGGAAGTGCCATGCGACCTGACGTCAATTTGACCGGCTACGAGACGGTGGCGAGTTTCGGCGACTACGCCGAGGCCCAGCGTGCCGTGGACCAGCTGTCGGACCAGAAGTTCCCGGTGGAGCACACGATGATCGTCGGAGTCGGTCTCCGGCTCATCGAGCGGGTGCTCGGGCGGCTGACCTATCTTCGCGCCGCGGGGATGGGCGCGGCGACCGGAGCCTGGTTCGGACTGCTGATCGGCCTGTTCTTCGCGATCTTCACTCCCGGGCGCTTCCCCTTCATCCTGGTGCTGTGGGGCCTGATCTGGGGTGCCATCGCCGGAGTGATCTTCGGATTGGTCGGTCACGCGCTCACCGGGGGCAAACGCGACTTCCTGTCGTCGAGCGCGATCGTCGCCGACCGCTACGAGGTGCTGGCGGCGGCCGCGCACGCCGCCGAGGCGCGCAGGCTGCTCAACGTCGGTACATCCCAGCAGATGCATCAGCAGATCTGACCGGCCGGAGCCACCCCGGTCCTGAGCCCGCACTGACGGCGGCGCGGGCGGTATCGCTCGCGCCGCCGTCCCGTGTCCGCTCACCCGGCCGGGCCGATCCACCGGGCGGGTCTGTCGGAGGCGCGGAACCACAGGGCCAGGGGGCGCCGGGATGTCGTGTGGGCACCGACGACGCCGTCCGGCGGGCGCCGGTGCCGTAGCGCATAGGAGGGCAGCATGGCTAAAGCAGTCGGAATCGACCTGGGCACCACCAACTCGGTGATCGCCACCATGGAGGGCGACAAGCCCACGGTGATTCCCAACTCCGAGGGTGCCCGGACGACGCCGTCGGTCGTGGCGTTCACCGACAACGGTGAACGCCTGGTAGGGCAACTGGCCCGCCGCCAGGCGATCCTGAACCCCAAGGGGACGATCTACTCGGCCAAGCGCTTCATCGGCCGCCGCCACGAGGAGGTCTCCAGCGAGCTGAACGCCGTCTCGTTCGACGTCGTCTCCGGCCCGGAGGGGGCCGTCCGCTTCAAGATCCACGAGAAGTCGTACGCCCCCGAGGAGATCGCCGCGGCCGTCCTGCGCAAGCTCGTGGACGACGCCTCGAAGTTCCTGGGGGAGAAGGTCACCGAGGCGGTCATCACCGTGCCCGCCTACTTCAACGACTCCCAGCGCCAGGCGACCAAGGACGCGGGAAAGATCGCCGGCCTGGAAGTCCTGCGGATCATCAACGAGCCGACCGCGGCGGCCCTCGCCTACGGGCTCGACCGCAAGGAGAGCGAGACCGTGCTCGTCTTCGACCTGGGCGGTGGAACCTTCGACGTCAGCATCCTCGCCATCGGGGACGGCGTCGTGGAGGTGCGGTCGACCGCCGGCGACACCCACCTGGGCGGCGACGACTTCGACCGGCGCATCGTCGACTACCTCGCAGACGAGTTCCAGCGGGACAACGGCATCGACCTGCGCCAGGACCCGCAGGCCCTGCAGCGGCTGTTCGAGGCCGCCGAGAAGGCCAAGGTCGAACTGTCGGCGGTCAGCCAGACGCAGGTCAGCCTGCCCTTCATCACCGCGGACGCCTCCGGCCCCAAGCACCTGAACACCACGCTCAGGCGTTCGACCTTCGAGGAGATCACCGCCGACCTGCTCGAACGGTGCAAGGGGCCCGTCCAGCAGGCGATGGCCGACGCCAAGCTCACCGCCGACGACATCGACGAGGTGATCCTGGTGGGCGGGTCGACCAGGATGCCCGCCGTGCAGAACCTGGTGCGCCGCATGACCGGCGGCAAGGAACCGAACATGACGGTCAACCCGGACGAGGTCGTGGCGCTGGGCGCCGCGGTCCAGGCCGCCGTCATCAAGGGCGAACTGAAGGACGTCGTCCTGCTCGACGTGACCCCCCTCTCCCTCGGCATCGAGACGCTCGGCGGGGTGATGACGAAGGTCATCGAGCGCAACACGACCATCCCGGCCCGCCGTTCCGAGACGTTCAGCACCGCAGAGGACAACCAGACCGCCGTGGACGTCGTCATCCTGCAGGGCGAGCGTGAGCGCGCCGCCGACAACCGCCCCCTCGGCCGGTTCCGGCTGGAGAACATCCGGTCCGCACCGCGCGGTGTGCCGCAGGTCGACGTGACCTTCGACATCGACGCCAACGGCATCCTGAACGTCTCGGCCAAGGACAAGGACACCGGCGCCGAGCAGCGCATCACGATCAGCGAGAGCTCGAATCTGGACAAGAGCGAGGTCGAGCGGATGGTCGCCGACTCCGAGCGGCACCGCGAGGAGGACCAGCGGATGCGGCAGGTGGTGGACGCGCGCAACGAGCTCGACAGTGCCGCCTACCAGGTGGAGCGCCGCCTGGCGGAGCTGGGCGGCTCGGTGCCCGTCCACGAGAAGGCGCGCGGAGAGATGCTGGTGAACGACGCCCGCGACGCGATCAAGCAGGAGGCCCCGCTCGACCGGGTCCGCTCGCTCACCTCCGAGCTCCAGCAGGCCTACCACGGCCTCGCCGCGGCGGGCGCCGGCGCCTCGGGCGACGGAGCCCCGGGGACCGGCGGGGCCGCGGGCGGTCCGGGGGCCGCGGGAACGCCCGGCTCCCAGGGCGGCAGGGACGACGACGTCATCGACGCGGAGTTCACGACCGATGAGTGAGACACCTGAGACACGGCGCGATGGCCAGGAGGAGACACCGGACCGAGGGCCGGAGGTCCGGGAGGAGCACGCGGAGGCCCCGGAGGCCCCGGAGACCCCGGACGAACTCCAGGAGCGCGTCGTGGAACTCCAGGCACTGGTGACCGATCTCCAGGACAGGTGGCGGCGTGCCCTCGCCGACCTCGACAACCTGCGCAAGCGCGTCAGCAGGGACGCCGCGCGGACACGCTCGGAGGAGCGGGCCCGGGCCGCGGGGGAGTGGCTGCCCGTACTGGACAACCTGGACCGTGCGCTGGAGCACGCCGAGACCGACCCCGTCTCCGTAGCCGAGGGGTTGCGGGCGATCCGCGACCAGGCGCAGGAGGTGCTCTCCGGCCTCGGTTACGCGCGTCGTGACGATACCGGGGCCGTGTTCGATCCGGCCAGGCACGAGGCGGTGGGCGTGCTCTCGCAGGAGGGCGTGCCCGACGGCACGGTCGTACGGGTGGTGCGGCCGGGCTACGGGGATGGCGAACAGCAGCTGCGGCCCGCGCTGGTCGTGGTGGCCAAGGGGGCATGATGCCCCCCGACCGGGACTTCTACGAGATCCTCGGTGTGCGGAGAGGGGCGAGCCAGGAGGACATCCAGCGCGCCTACCGCAAGCTGGCGCGGGCCAACCATCCCGACGTCAACAAGGATCCCTCCGCCGAGGACCGCTTCAAGGAGGTCTCCGAGGCCTACAGCGTGCTGTCCGACCCCGCGACCCGGCGCCGCTACGACGCGTTCGGGCCGGATTTCCGCCAGGTGCCCGAGGACGTCGACCCCGAGACGTGGGCGCGCGCCGGGAGGCGCGGCGCGGGCGCGGGTCGGGCCGGCGCGGGTCCCCGTGGTGGTGGCGGCTTCGGTGGCCTCGGCGGCTTCGAGGAGGGCGTCGACCTCGACGATCTCTTCGAAGGGCTGTTCTCCGGCGGCAGGAGGGGCCGCTCCGGCGCGAGCTGGGGACCGATTCCCGGTGCCGACCAGGAGGCCGAGATCGTCCTGTCCTTCGAGGACGCCTACCGGGGTGGGCCCCGCTCCATCACCGTCGGCTCGCGCGGGCTGCGGGTCGACATCCCGCCGGGCGTCACCGACGGCCAGCGCGTCAGGCTGGCCGGTCAGGGCGGCAAGGGCGGTGAAGGGGCGCCCGCGGGCGACCTCTACCTGATCGTCAGGATCGCCCCGCACCCCCGTTACCGGGCCGAGGGGCGCGACGTCCACGTCCTGCTCCCGATCACCCCGTGGGAGGCGGCGCTCGGAGCCTCCGTCGCGGTCGACACCCCCGGGGGCGAGACCAAGGTCAAGGTGCCGCCGGGCACGTCCAGCGGCAGGCGGCTGCGGCTGCGCGGCAGGGGGATGCCCAGCCGTCGCGACAAGCCGGGTGACCTGTACGCCGAGGTGCGGATCATGGTCCCGGAACGGCTGTCCGAGGAGGAGCGGCGGTTGTTCGAGCAGCTCTCCTCGGTTTCCACGTTCGACCCGAGGAGACGGTGATGAGCGACCCGTTTTCTGAACGCAGACCGCGCCGACCGGGGCCGCGCCCCACCCAGCCGCGGGAGCGGGCGGATCGCGCCGGACGCTCGTCGGACCCGGACGCGGTCTCCCACCCGCGAGAGACCCGGCGGGAGGCCCCGCAGGAGGCCCCGCGGGAGGCGGGGAGGACCTACCAGCTGACCAGGCCCGCGCGCCTGGATCTGGAGACGTTCGCCGGCCAGACGGGGACCCACCCCGATCTGCTGCGGCGCCTCGTCGCGCTGGGTTTGCTCGACCCCTGGACCGACGCCGAGGGGAACCTGTGGTTCCCGCCTCCCCAACTGCTCACCATGGCGCGCATCCGGCGGCTGCGCGCCGGATTCTCGATCAACTACGCGGCGCTCGGCCTCGTACTGGACCTGCTGGACCGTATCGCAGAACTCGAGGCCGCCCAGCGCGGTCGCTCCCGACCCACCGGAGGCCCGCCGTGGACATGAACCAGCTGACGCAGAAGTCACAGGAGGCGCTGCACGACGCGCAGACCAAAACCCTGCGTTTCGGGCACACCGAGGTGGACGGCGAGCACCTGCTGCTGGCGCTGCTCGACCAGCCGGACGGGCTGATCCCGCGCCTGCTCTCGTACGCGAACGTCGACACCGACCGGCTCAGGACCGAGTTGGAGGCGGGGCTGGACCGCCGCCCCAAGGTGAGCGGTCCCGGCGCCTCACCCGGCCAGGTCTACGTGACGCAGCGGCTCTCCCGCCTGCTGGAGACGGCCAAGCGGGAGGCCGACCGGCTCAGGGACGAGTATGTGTCGGTGGAGCACCTGCTCATCGCCCTGCTGGAGGAGGGCGCCTCGACCGCCTCGGGGCGGTTGTTGCACGAGCAGGCACTGACCAGGGACGGCTTCCTCAAGGCGCTCACCGCGATCCGAGGCAACCAGCGGGTGACCTCCGCGATGCCCGAGGTGGCGTACGAGGCGCTGGAGAAGTACGGGCGCGACCTGGTGGCCGACGCCATGTCCGGCAAACTCGACCCGGTCGTCGGGCGTGACGCCGAGATCCGCCGCGTCATCCAGATCCTGTCGCGCAAGACGAAGAACAACCCCGTCCTCGTCGGCGACCCCGGCGTGGGCAAGACCGCCATCGTGGAGGGCCTCGCCCTGCGGATCAGCCACGGGGACGTGCCGGAGGGACTCAAGGGCAAGACGGTCTTCAGCCTCGACATGGGCTCGCTGGTGGCCGGGGCAAAGTACCGGGGCGAGTTCGAGGAGCGGCTCAAGGCGGTGCTCAACGAGGTCAAGGCCGCGGAAGGACGGATCCTGCTCTTCGTCGACGAGATGCACACCGTGGTGGGCGCGGGAGCCGCCGAGGGCGCGATGGACGCGGGCAACATGCTCAAACCCATGCTGGCCCGCGGCGAGCTGCACATGATCGGGGCGACGACCCTCGCCGAGTACCGCAAGCACGTCGAGAAGGACGCGGCCCTGGAGCGCCGGTTCCAGCCGGTGATGGTCGACGAGCCCTCGGTCGAGGACGCCGTGTCCATCCTGCGCGGCCTGCGCGAGCGCCTGGAGATCTTCCACGGCGTGAAGATCCAGGACAGCGCGCTGGTGGCGGCCGTCGTGCTGAGCCACCGCTACATCTCCGACCGCTTCCTGCCCGACAAGGCCATCGACCTGGTGGACGAGGCGTGCGCGATGCTGCGTACGGAGATCGACTCGATGCCCGCCGAGCTCGACGAGCTCACCCGCAGGGTGATGCGCCTGGAGATCGAGGAGGCCGCGCTCGCGAAGGAGGAGGACTCCGCGAGCGGGATCCGGCTGGAGGAACTGCGCAGGGAACTCGCCGACCTGCGCGCCCAGGCCGACGCGATGCGGGCGCAGTGGGAGGCGGAGCGGCACGCCCTGCGCGCCGTCCAGGCCCTGCGCGAGGAGCTGGAGCACGTGCGCGCGGAGGCGGAGCGGGCCGAGCGCGACTACGACCTCAACCGCGCCGCGGAGCTGCGGCACGGCAGGCTGCCCGAGCTGCTGCGGCGGCTCGAGGCCGAGGAGGAGCGGCTGTACTCCAAGCAGGGCACGTCGCGCCTGCTGCGCGAGGTCGTCACCGACGAGGAGATCTCGATGATCGTCTCCCGGTGGACGGGCATCCCGGTGAGCCGGTTGCGCGAGGGCGAGCGTGAGAAGCTCCTGCGGCTCGACCAGATCCTGCACGAGCGGGTGATCGGCCAGGACGAGGCGGTGCGGTTGGTGGCCGACGCCGTGATCCGGGCACGCTCCGGCATCAAGGACCCGCGCCGCCCGATCGGGTCGTTCATCTTCCTGGGGCCCACGGGCGTCGGCAAGACGGAGCTGGCCAAGGCGCTCGCGGAGGCGCTCTTCGACACCGAGGACAACATGATCCGCATCGACATGAGCGAGTACCAGGAGCGGCACACGGTCAGTCGTCTCGTCGGCGCGCCCCCCGGTTATGTCGGGTACGAGGAGGGCGGCCAGCTGACCGAGGCCGTGCGGCGCAAGCCCTACTCCGTGGTGCTCTTCGACGAGGTGGAGAAGGCGCACGCCGATGTCTTCAACACGCTGCTGCAGGTGCTCGACGACGGCAGGCTCACCGACGCGCAGGGCAGGACCGTCGACTTCCGCAACACCGTCCTGATCATGACCTCCAACCTCGGCTCCCTGTACCTCCTCGACGGCGTCACCTCGACCGGTGAGATCGAGCCCGAGGCGAGACAGCGGGTCATGGCCGAGCTGCGCTCCCACTTCCGCCCCGAGTTCCTCAACCGCGTCGACGACATCGTGATCTTCAAGCCGCTCACCCCGGAGGAGATCGAGCGCATCGTCGGCCTGATGTTCGTCGAGCTGCGCGACCGCCTCGAACAGCGGGGGATCCGGCTGGAGGTCACCGAGGCGGCGCTGCGGCACATCGCCGAGCGAGGTTACGACCCCGTGTACGGCGCCCGCCCGCTGCGCAGGTTCATCGCCAGGGAGGTCGAGACGCGCATCGGCCGCGCACTCCTGTCGGGGGAGGCGGACGAGGGAGCCGTGGTCCAGGTGGACCTCGCCGACGACGAGCTCGCCGTCACCTACGAGTGAGCCGTCGACCACGGACGAGCAGAGCGGTCGATGTCATCAGGATGTCGTGCGATACCGGAACCACGTCCCGCCCTCGGCGGGGAGGACATCAGCCAGGACGCCGGTGGCCGCTCTCCTGCGCCGCGAGCCTGGCCAGCTCGACCCGCGAGTGAATACCCAGCTTGCGGTAGACCTGCCGCAGGTGGAAGGCGACGGTGTGCTCGCTGATGAACATCTGCTTGGCGGCGTGCCGGTTCGTCAGCCCCTGGGAGACCAGATCGCAGACGGCCTGCTCGGTGCCGGTCAGGCTGGCCCACCCCGAGGTGGGGTGGTCGGTCCTGACCCAGTGGCGGCACCGCTCGCCCAGACGCCGCAGCCTGCCCCGCACCCGCGCCGCGTCCCGGGCGGCCTCCACGGCCCCGTAGCAGGTCAGGGCGGTCTTCAGGCTCCCCACGGTCAGCTCCCTGTGGCCGTCGTCCGCCCCCAGCAGCACCCCGAGGTCCTCCGCCGCCGATCCTCTCGCCCAGGGATCGATGTGCCCGGCCACCGCGCGGCCCAGCGCTTCGGCGTCACCCTCCCGTAGCCCTCGCGCGTGGTCGGCGGAGACCGACGGGTTGGACAGGCCGGGATTGCGGGAGGCGACGTCCTCGGCGGCGTCGACCACGGCGTCGGCCCTGCGCCGGTCGTTCACGGTCATCGCCACCCGCACCAGCCACGCCGCGGCCGCGGACTCGCCGGTCAGTGCGCCGAGGTGGAGGGGCAGCGCGTCGTAGACCCCGCCGAGCGAGCTCATGCCGCCCGCGGCGCCGTCGCGCGCCTCCCTGATCCGTGCGGCCACCAGCTCCGATCGCAGCCGTGCGGGCGGCATGCCGGATGCCGGCCTGACCAGGCCCCTCTCCATGTACCTGACGGCCCCGGGCAGGTCGCCCGACCGCAGCGACGCGGTGCCGAGCACCGACAGGGCCGAGGAGACCAGAATCGGGGCTTCCAAGGCCTCGGCGGCGGTCAGGGCGACCTCCGCGTGCTTGATCGCTGCGCCGATCCTGCCCGTGGCCAGGTCCAGTCGGGCGCGTAGAGCGGGGATCTCCGCGGCCCACGAGGGCTCACCCTCGGCGTCGGCCTCCGCGGCGGCGATCTCCGTCGCCGCTTCCGCCTCGTCCAGCAGCCAGAGGTCGATGAGCATCGTGGCCAGCACCGCCCGCGGCTGCCGGTGCGGGCCGCGGACCGGTCGCTCCACGGCCTCGCGCGCCAGGTCCAGCCCGCGAGAGAGGTCGCCCTCGTTCCACGCGAGCAGGGCGAGGTCCAGAAGTCTCCCGCCGTCGCCGCCCCACGGGGGCGCGGTGGAGCGCTCGACCTGCTCCCGCAGCGCCCGGCGCACCGGTGAGGGCACCCTGTCGACGACCGACCGCCACACCAGTTCGTGGCGGAACGTCAGCTCGTCAGGGGTGGCCACGAGCACACCGGCCGCGAGTGCCTCCTCCAGCGGGGGGAGCAACGCGGCCGGGGTCTCGCCGAGCATCCTGGCCGCGTACGCCGGTGTGACCGAGCGTCCGAGCACCGCGATGGCCTCCAGTAGATAGCGGGTCCTGGTGCCGAGCTCGTCCAGGCGGCGTCGGACGGCGTCGTGCAGGCGCGAGGGCAGCGCCGCCTGGGCGGGTGTGATCCCGGCCGGTAGGGCGACGCCGTCCTCGACCAGGACGGCGCCCTCCTCGCGTAGCCCGGTGAGAAGCTCGGAGAGCAGGAGCGGGTTGCCGGCGGCCTGGGCGGCCAGCGCCGCCAGTTCCCGCCCGGGTGGCGCGCCCAGGATGTCGGCGGAGACCTCTGCCACCGCGCCCTCGTCCAGGGGGCGCAGAATGGTCCGGGTGGCCCCCTCCTCCTCCAGCAGGTCGAAAAGCCGGCCCGCGTCGCCGCCGGCCGGGGCGCTGCGGCGGGCCAGCAGCCATGCCACCGGGCGCGAGGCGAGCCGCGAGGGCATCGTCCGCAGGGCCATGATCGTGGCGGGGTCGGCCCACTGGAGATCGTCAAGGATCACCAGCAAAGGCCCCGAGGCGAGTCTCCTCTCCAGTGAAATACGGACCTGCTCGGCCAGCCACAGCAGCAGTTCCGGCCCGTCGGGGAAGAAACTCCTGGTCAGGGGCATCGGAGTCGTCGGTGACTCCTCAAGCGCGGACAGCAGCGGCCCCAGGGGGGTGAGCCGTCCCAGCTCGTCGGCCCGGCCGCCCGCCACCGACATCCCACGCGCGCCCGCGGCGCCCGCGGCCTCGGCGAGTAGCAGCGACTTGCCTATCCCCGGCTCGCCCTCGACGAGCATGACGTTCCCGGTCGTGGACGCGAGGCCTTCGAGCAGGGCGAGGGCCGCCGCCCACTCATCTTTCCGGCCGCGCATGGTCTTGTCTCGGATCTGGCGTCATACAGGCGGGCTTCCTGAGCGGTGATTACGCATATGACATCCCCAAGGGATGAATCATCACGCGTCGGGCACCATTGCGCACCGGTGGTTTGGCACAGTTTTGACCTTGGGGAGCCCGTCGCCCGGTCAGCGCTCGATGAGCGTGACCTCCAGGGAGTAGTGCGAGGCCCGGTAGAGGTGGGAGCCGTGCTCCACGGCCCTGCCCTGGTCGTCGTAGGTGGTGCGGATCAGCGTGAGCAGCGGCGCCCCACGCCGCTCGCCGAGCAGCCTCGCCTCGGCCGCCGTGGCCGCCCGCGCCCCCATGCGCTGGTTCGCCACGCGCATCCGCACCCCGGAGGCGCGGAGCGTCTCGTACAGCCCGTGCTCCCGAAGGCCTTCGGCGGTCAGCGGGGCGAGCCCGCAGGGCAGCCAGTTGTGCAACAGGGCGAGCGGTTCCCCCGTGGCGTAGCGGATCCGCTCCAGGCGGAGCATCTCGGTTCCGGGCGCGACGCCGAGGGTCGCGGCGACATCCTCGCCCACCGGAGCCGGACCCAGGAGCAGTACCCTGGTGGCCGGCTCCTGGCCGGCCCTGCGAAGGTCGTCGTAGAGGCTGGTCAGCTCGATGGAACGCCTGGCCTGGCCGTGCACCACCTGGGTGCCGACGCCTCGCTTGCGCACCAGCAGGCCCTGGTCGACCAGATACTGGATCGCCTGGCGGATGGTCGGCCGCGACAGGCCCAGCCGACCGGCGAGCAGGATCTCGTTGTCGAGACGCGACCCCGGGGGCAGATCACCGCGGCGGATGGCCTCGGAGATCTGCTCGGCCACCTGGAAGTAGAGCGGGACCGGGCTGGACCGGTCGAGATCGATGGCGAGCTGCGTCATTCGCCCTCCCGGTTGACACGCCGCGCCGTCAGGCTAGCGGACATCAGAATGTCTTGACAAAAACCGCCGGGTCCTGGCCGGTGGGGCAGGGACCATTGTTCGCGCCGTCGTTCGCGCCACTGGAGGAAGCATGGATCAGCGCAGGGATCAGAGCACCGCGACGGAGCTGTCCGCCGTCGCGGTCGAGGCCGCCCGCGCGGTGGGCGACCGGCTCCGCGGGGCGTTCAGGTCGCGTCCCGCGATCGAGACCAAGAGCGACTTCCACGATCCGGTGACCGAGCACGACCGTGCCGCGGAGGAGATCATCCGAGAGGTCATCGACAGGCGTGTCCCGGGGAGCACGGTCATCGGCGAGGAGGGTGGCAGCACGGGTTCGGGCGAGATCCGCTGGTACGTCGACCCGATCGACGGGACCGCGAACTTCGCCGCGGGGCTGCCGTTCTTCTGCGTGTCGATCGCCGCGGCCGTCGGGGACGAGGTGGTCGCCGGGGTGGTGTACGACCCGGTGCGCGACGAGGAGTTCCGAGCCGCTCCGGGAGGTGCCTGGTGCAACGGCGCGCAGCTGCGCAGCACCGGCGCCGCGCGTGACCGGGAGGGGGTTCTGCTGACCAGTTATCCCACTCCCCGGGAGGTGACCGAGGGCGGGGAGGAGACGCTGCGCCGGTTCGGCAGGATGGTGGAGGCGTTCGCCTCCACGCGCCGTCCGGGCAGCACCGCGCTCAAGCTGGCGTACGTCGCGGGCGGGTGGGCGGACGTCGCCTACGGCAGTAGGGTCAGTCCGTGGGACATGGCGGCGGGGTCGCTGCTCGTCCGGCGGGCGGGAGGCGTCTTCATCCCGTTGGACGGGTCGGTCTTCGAGGCCGGCGGCTACCTCGCCCACGTCGGAGGCTTCGACCTGGCGGGATCGGTCATGAGCGAGCTGCTCCTTCACGACCGCCCGGTCCGAAGCGCCGGCGGGCCGGGGTGAGCCGGCCAAGGGCCCGCATGGTCGACCCTCGCGCGGGGCAGGTTCCGCGTGTCGGTGATCGGATTACCTATTGATCCTGTAGGAAATACAGGTAAAATGATTGTCTCGCCGTACGAAGGAGCCGCCATGAGCCTGGAGCCGGAGGCCGAGAGCCCGCTGGCCACCGCGGTCGGCGTCGCGCGCTGGATCCGTTCCGCGGCCGTGGACGACGAACGCGGACGACACTGGCTGGCCAATCCCGACCCCCGAGGCCGGGCCGCCATGCCCGACCACCCCCTCTCGCTGTACTCGGGGGCGGCCGGGATCATCCTGTTCTTCCTGGAACTCGCCGCCGCCACCGGAGACGACGGCTACCTCGACGACGCCACGGCCGGGGCCCGATACCTCGTCGCCACCTGGCGGGAGCAGGCCGACCTCTCCCTCCACCACGGCCTGGCCGGAGTGATGTTCGCCCTCGCCGAGACCGGTTGGGCCACCGGCGAGGGTGGCTTCGAGGTCGAGGCCGGCGCCGTCGCCGACCGCATCGTGCGCAGCGCCCGCCCCATCGACGGCGGCCTGGGCTGGACCGGCGACCCCGCGCAGCGAGGCGACGGCGGGATCATCCTCGGCCTGCTGCACGCCGCGGGCATCCTGGGAGTGCCCGCCTACCAGGAGGTCGCGGTCGAGGCCGGCGCCCGCATCGCCACGCTCGTCGTCCCCGGTCACCGCTTCGGCGAGGGCGCCTGCGCCGACCTGCCCCTGGACGCGGTCACCCCCGGCTTCCTGTCCGGCACCGCGGGTACCGCCTTCCTGCTCGCCCGTTTGTACGGCGTGACCGGTGAGAGCGCCTTCCTGGGCGCCTCCCGCAGGGGGGCCGACTTCGTCCGCGCGGTCAGCGCCGTGAGCGAGCGGTGCGCGCTGGTGCCGCACCACATCCCGCAGGGCCGCGACCTGCACTACCTGGGCTTCTGCTCCGGCTCGGCAGGGGTCGCCCGGATGTTCTACGAGCTGCACCGGGTGTCGGGCGATGCCGGGGATCTCGACTGGGCCGAGCGGCTGGCGAGGGGGATCGTCCGCAGCGGCGCCCCCGCCGACCAGAGCGGAGGCTCCTGGAACTCGGCCTGCCAGTGCTGCGGCACCGCCGGTCTGGTGGAGCTGTTCGTGGGACTCTGGGCGGCGACCGGCCACAGCCGGCATCTGGAGTTCGCCCGCACACTGGGGGAGAACCTGGTCGGCCGGGCCACCGGCCACGACGGCAGGGGCACCCGCTGGTACCAGGCCTACCGGCGGTTGCGCCCCTGGGAGGTCACCGCCGACACCGGCTACATGGTCGGGGCCGCGGGGGTCGGGGCCGCACTCCTGCACCTGGACGCCACCGCCCGCCCGCAGGAGGCGAGGCGGCTCATCCTGCCGCCGGACAATCCGTTCCCCGCGATCCCGCTGCCGAGCGCGACGCTCCGCCGCTCCTGACGATCATGGAAGGCGCGTCGCCGGTGAGCCGACCGCTTCCGTGGGCGAGCGTGAAGAAGGGCCGCCGTGGCGCGGAGGGCACGGTGCGGGTCCACGGCCGGGTGGCGCGGAGGACGCGTCCCCGGCCTGCCGCGTCCGCGCAGCTCTCCGAACCCTGTACGGTCGGGCATCGAGGCCTCCACCGGGCCCGGCGCCGCGGACACGTCTCCGGCGCCGTCCCGGCACCCCGGACCGTGTCACCCCCGGTACGCCCGATCGTGCCGACCCGGTCGCGGAGGGTGGCGGCCACCGGCGCCCCTCGCGCCGGAGAAACCAGGGATGATCTGCCCTTTGGCCGTCAAGGGGTGACAAAGCTCGTGATGATGATTGGTGATTCTCCGTGAGTGTTGCGCAAGGCATGCCTAATCTCGGTCTCGTGACAATCGAGGACTTCCTTCCCGACCCCGACCGTTCCGTCGTCGCGATCGAACCGGCACAGCCGGGCGCCGGCCACTGGGCCGGTGCACCGAGCGCCGTGGCGAGCGACGGGCTCGTCTACCTTGCCTACCGGCTGCGCCGTCCCGTCGGCGAGGGCCGTGGTTACGCGGTCGCCGTCGCCCGTTCCGTCGACGGTGAACGGTTCGAGACCCTGCTCACGATCGGCAGGGAGGAGATGGACACGGAGTCGCTGGAGCGGCCCACCCTGGTACGCACGCCGGAGGGACGCTGGAGGCTCTACCTCAGCTGCGCCACCTACGACACCAAGCACTGGCGGGTCGAGGTGCTGGAGGCCGACGACCCGTCCGGCTTCCAGGCCTCGCAGCGGCGGGTCGTGCTGCCGGGCGACCCGAAGACCGGCGTCAAGGACCCGGTGATCGTGCTGCGGGACGGCCTCTGGCACCTGTGGGCCTCCTGCCACCCGCTGGAGGAGGCCCACGAGGCCGACCAGATGGTGACCGACTACGCCACCAGTGCCGACGGCATCGAGTGGACCTGGCAGGGCACCGCGCTCAGCGGCCGTCCCGGCACCTGGGACGCCAGGGGCGCGCGGGTGGCCGCGGTCCGCTTCCTCGGCGACAGGGTGGTGGCCTTCTACGACGGCAGGGCCACCGCGGCGGAGAACTACGAGGAGAAGACCGGTGTCGCGGTCGGCACCGACCCGGCGGAGCTGACCCCTCTCGGCACCGAGCCCGTCGGGGTCTCGCCGTACGCGGGCGGTGGCCTTCGCTACCTGGACATCGTGGATCTGCCGGGCGGCGGGCGGCGGCTCTACTACGAGTACACCCGTGCGGACGGGGCGCACGAGCTCCGCACCGAACTGCGCTGACCACGGCACGGGGTCCCGGGCGTGCCACAGTGCCCGGGACCGTCCGGCAAAGATGGTTTAGCTGCGCCCCGGGGCGTCCCGCTACGCCTGGGGGCGGCCGTTGCGCGCCTGGCGCTGGCCGTTGGGGCGGGTGCCCACCAGGCCGCCCGAGCGCTCGCGGGGGCGGAGCCAGTCGCTGAAGTCCTCGCCGGTCACCTTCTGCAGCAGTGCCACGTCCTCGGTGAAGTAGGGGATCAGCTTCTCCCGCTGGTCCCAGGTGAGCGGCTGGCGGGAGCGGGCCCGCTCCTGCAGCCTGCGCTCCAGCGGGTCGGTCAGCGCCACGCTCACCCGCGACGGCAGGAAACGTCCCACGGACGATCCCACGCGCAGCGCCCGCGACAGCATCCGGTGCCCACGGGTCGGCTCCGGGTGGGCGGTCACGTTCTCCCTGGGGACCTCGGTGACCACGCCGGTCTCCAGCCCGAGAAAGCGGAAGATCCGGTCGAGGGTCTCGGCGGGGCGGTCGACCAGGTCACGGTAGCGGTAGACGAGCACCTGCTCGCGGGGGAACAGGGTGAACAGGTGTGCGAGCTGTTCCCCGTACTTGCCGAGCCCGCGATAGTGCCAGAACGGCGCCCAGCCGGCCCTGATCCGCCGCGCCTCTTCGGCGCAGGCGAGGACCACGTCGCCGATCGGCTCCAGCCCGGCCGACCACAGGTGGGTCCAGTTGGAGTGGGCGCGCTCCACCGGGTCGCGCAGCACCACGATGAGCCTGGCGTCGGGGATGGTCTCCCTGATGCGCCGCTGCGCCGCCAGGTCGTAGAGATAGAACGGGGTCGACTCGCCGGTGAGCGTGCCCGGCGGTGCCGCCGTGAACAGGGCCTCGTAGTCCTCGCGCCGCCAGACGTGCTCGCGGTAGGTCTGGGCGTCGCCAGGTCCCCCCCTGGTCGGCGGCGGGCCGTCGCTGAGGAAGAACTTCGGTTCCTTCACCGGGGACATGAACAGTCCCGGGTGCCGGGCCAGTGCGGCGTGCAGGGCGGTGGTCCCGGCTTTCGGAGCACCGATCGTGAGGAAATTCGGCAGGGGCATCGTTATTACCCTTAATCCCTACTATGATTATTGGTAAATATAGCCCTTTCTCGGGCGAAGGCAAGCACCCGCTCGTGCGATCGCCGTGACCCAGGGGAGTTCCCAATGGTGGAGATTTCACTCATCGCACTTATCTCCAGGTCATGATGCGAAGAGGCCTGTCCCGCCCGGTGAACACCGAGTTCTTTTCCGCTATTTCGCCACTGCGAAGGAGTTTTGTCGCGCTGCTCCGAGGTGGGCGGCGCGGGCGCGTCGTCGGACGGTGCCGTCACGTCGCGGCGGCGATCGGCGAAAGCCGACGGCGCGAACACCGCGGTCACCGCGATCTCCTCCTTGCGGGGTAGTTGCCTTCGGAATCCCCCGCCTTCAGGTGGGGGAGGATGTCAAAAAGCCGAACCGGAGCCGGGCGAGGTCGTCGCCGCGACCCGGCCCGACCTCAGAAGTCGAACGACTCCACGTGGATGCGCCGGCCGGGCACGCCCGCGCGGCGCAGGGCGTGGCGTGCCGCGACCGTCATCCCGGAGGGGCCGCACAGATAGACGTCGTGGACGGCCAGACCGGGTATCAGGGCCCGCAGGGCGCGCCCGGTCAGCGGCACGCTCCGCCCGCCCGGCGATCCGGTGAGTTCGTCCACGGTGTAGTGGATCGTTGCGCCGCGCACGGCGGCGATGGCGTCCAGCTCGTCGCGGAGGATCAGCTCCTCGTCGCGGCGCGCCATGTAGACGAGGGTCACCTCGCCGGGCAGCGTCTCGAAGAGCGCGCGCAGCGGGCTGATCCCCACGCCGCCGCCGACCAGCAGAACCTGCGGCCTGCGGCGCCGTGCGGCGGTGAGGGCCCCGTAGGGACCCTCGGCCCACACGCGGGTACCGGGCCGCAGCCCGGCCAGCGCGCCGCTGTGGTCGCCGACGCCCTTGACGGTGATCCGCAGGAAGCGGGAGTTGGCGGGTGCCGACAGCGAGTAGGGGTTGGCCGTCCACCACATGCCAGGGGCGAGGAACCGCCAACGGAAGAACTGGCCGGGTTCGGCGCCCAGCTCGTCCAGGTGCTCCCCGGTCAGGTAGACCGACACCACGGTGGACGACTCCCTGCGGATTTCGGCGACCCGCAGCCGGTGGCGCAGGGCACGGTGGACGGGGGTGAGGAAGCGATACCAGACCAGCAGGGCGACGACGGAGGCATACAGCGCGTACCAGAACACCCTCATGACGACGCCGCCGGCGAGGTCCGGCCCGGTGAGCTGGTGACCGAACCCGAGGAAAACGGCCCCGTAGGTGATGAAATGCAGGTAGTGCCAGGTCTCGTACCGCATCCTGCGCCGCACCTCGCGCACCGAGACGAACGCGACGCCGGTCAGCAGCAGGAGGGCGACCGTCGCCTCCAGCATGGCCGGGCCGTCCAGGATCAGCTCCGCGGTCCCCTCGAACACGCCTGTGCCGGACCGTGCCACATGGGCCGCGACGGCGAACAGCATGTGGGCCGCCGACAGGACGATGGTGTGGCGGCCGCCCGTCGCGTGCCAGCGGGCCAGCCGGTCGGTTCCGACCCCGCGATCCAGCGCGGGAACGCGGGCCATCAGCCCCAGCAGGACGGCACAGGCGTAGCCCGCGAGCATGCCGGTGAGCCTGCCCGCCCAGGCCAGTGCCCCGGCGACCCCGGAGACCGAGGTGATGTCCGACCAGCACGTCGCGGTCGCCGCGACGGCTCCGGCGCAGACGAGGGCGAGGACCAGGGAGGGCCGCGCCCGGCGCGCGGGCGGCCGGACGGCGGCGCGTCGCCGTGCGCGCGTGCCGGGGGCGGGGGCGGGGCCTCTCACGGCCCCAGCCGGGTGAGCCGGTCGCCGTGGTCCTTCTCCAGGGTGGCGGCGAACGCCCTGGTCTCCCGGTCGGAGCCCGACTTCTGCTCGCCCTTCGCGACCAGGACCGACTGCGTGAGATATTCGCGCGCGTCCCTGGTGAAGAGCCGGTCGAACGCGGCGCCGTCGGCCCGTCTCAGGGCCGCGAAGTCGTCGGGGATCACCATGCCCGGGATGTCGTGCCCCTCGTGCTCGTCGCTCTCCGGCACCCCGGACCTCCGCAGCAGGTCGCGCAACCTTCCGAGCGTCGTACGGTGATCGGCGACGTTCTCCTCGGCGAATCGCGTGATCTTCGGATTCGAGGTCTTGCCGGGGGCCAGCTCCAGCAGGCGTACCGCCTGCTCGGTCATCGGGATCATCAACTGCAACCACGCGATGTCGGTGCCGTTGAAGGAGCCCGGCGCGCTTCCGGTCGGTGTGGGAAGCGCGTCGGGTCCGCTTCGTGACGACGGGTGATTCGCGGCCGAATGGGTCGGCGGCTCGGCGGCGACACATCGTGAGACCAGCAGCACGGTGAGCACGACGAGTACCGTCGCGCCGATCGTGGACGCCTTCATGTCGCTCCTCCGCTCACGCCGCTCCCGTGGTGAGGCCCGGTGTGTGGGGCCTCGCCCTGTTCAGGCCGGACGGTGTGTCTTACGCCTGAAAGCGATCACCTGTCGTCTCAGGGGGTGCCGTCGGCGCCGCACTTGACGATCGGGCGGATGCAGTCACGCACGCGGCGCTCCATCTCGGCCTCGGGCCAGGCGTTGAAGAAGTCGGCGTGCATGGTGTATCCGGGGCCCGAGGAGAGCCGGAACTTGGCCGGGTCGCCGCTGACCGGGTAGCGCAGCACCTGGCGCAGCTTGGGCACGATCACCGGGTGCGAGGTCGGGCAGGCGCCGTTGACCGGATAGGACATGTGGCTCTTGTGGTCGGGCGAGTCCAGGTCCTTGCCGTTCCAGCAGTGCGGGAAGTCCAGGTAGGACTCCAGCATCTTGCCTGCCGGGCAGTTGACGAAGTTCTTGGAGGAGCCCACCTCGCCGGCGTGCAGGCACGACCAGCGCGAGCTGCTCGTGGGGTCGTTGACACCGGTCGCCTTGGCGTTGCCGGCCACGATGCGCAGGCCCAGCGGGAGCGGCCGGGTCTGGGCCATCAGCTCGTCCTTGATGCCCTCACCCAGGTAGTAGAACGTGGTGCCGGTCGGCTCGACGGGCTTGTCGTTGCTGTAGAGGGTCGGCACCCAGTACGAGGACAGGTCGGCCTTGGGGCTGCAGGTGGTCCCGCCCTTCAGCAGGCTCTTGATGTCGGAGTCGGCGTTCGTGGAGGTGTTGCCGAAGAAGCTGTGCATGTGCGACCCGCCGGCGAGGCCCGGCATCACGATCGGGTCGTCGGGCAGCCGGTGGGTGTAGGGGCACTCGGCGAGGAACTCCGCCACCCGCACCGCGCCGGGCGGGACCGGGCCCTTGGGCAGGTTGGTGCCGGAAGCCGGCGGGGTCGCGGTGGTGGTGGGGGTCGGCCTGGTCGGGGTGGCGCTCGGGGTGGCGCTCGGCCTGGGGGTGGCGGTGCCCGAGCCGGTGCCGTAGACCTCGAACTCCCACAGCGAGACCCCGTACTGGGAGGAGCGCTTGGTGGTGTTGAGCCGGACGTAGCGGCCGGTGGCCGAGACGTTCAGGGTCTGCACGCCGCCCTTGCCCGCGGTCGTGGTGTGGATCGTCTTCCACTGGCCTCCACCGGAGGAGGTCTGGATCGTGAAGGCCGTGGCGTAGGCGTTCTCCCACTTCAGCACGATCTTCTTGATCGCCTTGGACGCGCCCAGGTCGACCTGGAGCCACTGGGGGTCACTGAAGGCGCTCGACCAGCGGGTGTTCTCCTTGCCGTCGATCGTGGCCGCGGGGGACAGGTCGCCCCTCTCGGATGAGGAGGCGGTGGCCTTGCCGCTCTGCGACAGCGGGGCCTCGGCCGCGCCGGCCGGGGTGACGCCGTTCACCAGGGAGACGCCCAGGACGGTCGCGAGGGTGCCGGCGAGCGCGAGGCGATGGACTCGCCCGCTCGATCTGCGACCGGGGGCCGTGGTGTTCGGAACGGTCTCACTCATGTGGATGAGGTCCTTAGGGGGATGGAGTTGTGGTGGACGTGATGGTCGACGGCGTCTCGGACGGACCGGCTCGTGGCCCGGCGTGTCAGCGGACAGCGGTGTCACCGTGCGCCTTCGCGGTGTCACCGTCACGAGCCTCCTTCGCCGTCACGCCCGGCGCCGGGCGTGTTCTGCTCCTGGACTGGAGACCGGCGGGGGGACGGGCGACAACAAAAAATCCCGGGGAATCTCAGGAAATCTCAGAAAAAGGACGGAGAAAATTTTTGTTGTCTCCCTGACCTGCCGCCGGTCTCCGTAGAGGGGGCTCGTTGGTCTTCCGCTATGTGGGGTTATGGAGAGAATCGTCCCTGCCTGCCGCCCGGAGCGGCGCGGGGGCGATGACCGTGGACGGCGACAGGAAGCGGAGTGCGATGCGCGGAACCGGCAGGGACGGACCCGACACGGCGATGGTGGCCGCCGCACGCGACGGGGACCAGCAGGCGTTGGACGCGCTGGTGGCCGACTCCCTCCCGCTCGTCTACAACATCGTCGGGCGAGCGCTGAACGGCCACACCGACGTCGACGACGTGGTCCAGGAGACGTTCCTCCGGGTCGTCCGCGCGCTGCCCGACCTGCGCGACCCGCAGGCCTACCGGTCCTGGCTGGTGGCCATCACCGTCCGTCAGGTGCGCGACCACGAGCAGGATCGCAGGACCACCCAGCACCGCAGGGCGGACCTCGACACCGCGGAGGAGGTGCCCGACCCCGCCTCGGACTTCGCCGCTGTGACCATCCTGAGGCTCGGGCTCACCGACCAGCGCCGCGAGGTCGCCGAGGCCACCCGCTGGCTGGACGGCGACGACCAGGCGCTCCTCGCCCTGTGGTGGCTTGAGGAGACCGGCGAGCTCGACCGCGCCGACCTCGCCGGAGCCCTCGGCCTGTCGGGGCGTCACACCGCCGTACGCGTCCAGCGGATGAAGGAGCAGGTCCAGACGGCGCGCACCATCGTGCGGGCGCTGCGCGCCGACTCCGGATGCCCCGGGCGCGACGCCCTCACCGCGAACTGGGACGGCGTCCCCAGCCCGTTGTGGCGCAAACGCTTCGCCCGGCACATCCGCGACTGCGCCGTCTGCCAGGGGCACACCGCGGGCCTGCTGCCCATCGACCGGCTGCTCAGCGGGCTGCCGCTGCTGCCCGTCCCCGTCGGCTTCGCCCTGCACCACCTCCAGGCCGCTCCCCCCGCCGTCGAGGCGGTGGCGCACGCCACCTCCCACGGCGCCGCGCACGCCCTGGAGACGACCGAGACGGCGCGGACGGGCCTGTCGGCCTCCCTGCCCTCCGCCCCGGCCGCGATCGGCGGCGCGGTGGCCGTCGTCGTCGCGGGCGTCCTGGTGTTCGGGCAGTTCACGGCTCCCGCTCCCGAGCCCGCTCCTTCGCTCGCCGTGCCCGCGCGGACGGTCTCGCCGTCGCCGCCCCCGTCGCGGACGCCGTCAGCGCGCACCGTCACCCCCTCCCCGTCCCCCGCTCCCAGCCGCAGGCAGGCCTCCCGCACGCCCACCCCCACGCCGCCCCTGCCGCCCGCGGTCGTGACCTCCTCCAGGAAGGGGGTGGGCGTGTGGAAGATGCCCGGCCTCAGCTCGGCCTTCGCGAAGTCCGGCGCGAGCTGGTACTACACCTGGTCCACGCGCCGCGAGGGCGTCACCGGTCCCAAGGCGGACGGGTTCGTCCCGATGATCTGGGGAGCGGGCAGCGTCACGCCGGAGAACCTCGCCCAGGCGAGGCGTGCCGGGCCCTATCTGCTCGCCTTCAACGAGCCCGACCTGCCCGAGCAGGCCAACATGACCGTGGAGGAGGCGCTGTCGCTCTGGCCGGAACTCATGTCCGCGGGCCGCGTGCTCGGCAGCCCCTCCGTCGCGTTCGGTGCCGACACCCCGGGTGGCTGGCTGGACCGTTTCATGTCCGGAGCCGAGGAGCGGGACTACCGCGTCGACTTCATCGCGCTGCACTGGTACGGGGCGGACTTCCGTACTCAGCCCGCGGTGAACCAGCTCAAGTCGTACATCCAGGCCGTGTACCAGCGCTACCGCAAGCCGATCTGGCTCACCGAGTATGCCCTGATCGACTTCTCGAACGGCACCCGCTATGCCAGTGACGCCCAGCAGGCCGCGTTCGTCACGGCCTCCACCAGGATGCTGGCCTCCCTGCCGTACGTGCGACGTTACGCCTGGTTCGGCCTGCCCTCCTCGGAGACCGAGCCGGGCAGCGGGTTGTTCCGCGGCGACGGGACCGCCACCCGCGCCGGCCGCGCCTTCCAGGCGGCACGCTGAGCCTCCTGTCCCTGGGCGGCACTCGGACGGATAGCCTTGCCGGGTGCCCGACCCGTACCTGACTCCGCGGGAGACCGTGGAACACGAGATCGAGATCAAGCGCTCCCGGTTCCTGTGCGCGGTCGGCCCGGTCTCCTCCGAGGAGGCGGCGAAGGAGTTCGTCGCCACCCGCAGGCGGCTGCACGGCGACGCCACGCACAACTGCTCGGCGTACGTGATCGGCGGCGACCGCCGGGTCCAGCGGGCCGACGACGACGGCGAGCCCGGCGGCACCGCGGGGACCCCGATGCTGGAGACCCTGCTGCGCCGGGGTGTCGCCGACGTGGTGGCGGTGGTCACCCGATACTTCGGCGGGGTGAAACTCGGCGCCGGAGGGCTGGTCCGCGCGTACGGTTCGTCGGTCGGTAAGACGCTGGACCTCACGCCGCTGGTCGGCATGGTGCCCGCCAGGGTCATGACCGTGACCGTGGACCACGTCAGGGCCGGGCGGCTGGAGAACGACCTGCACGCCTCGCCGTACGAGGTGAGGGAGGTCCTCTACGGTGCGGATGTCGGCTTCCGCGTCGCGGTGCGCGAGCGGGATCTTCCCGCCTTCCCCGGCTGGGTCGCGACGCTGACCGCGGGGCGCGCCGGGATCGAGCCGGGCGAGGCGGTCCACCTCAGGGACACCTGACCCGCGCCCGTCCTGTGCCTGTCGCAGGCCGGATCCGGGTGGAAGGCGGTGCCCTTTCCCCGTGAAAGCCCTCGACACGCGCCGTTCCCGTCGGCAATAAATGTGGGATGGGTCACACTCGGATGGGGGGACGGTGCCGGCCGACGGCCATGACCGCCCGTCCTCGGAAGCGGCACGGGATCCTTCCGCGCCACCGCCACTCCCGTCCTGACCGCTCGATTCCCCTCTGACGTGGGAAAACCGCGAACGACATCCGGGCGTCACGGCCGTGCGGAACTCGGCTGAGGTTTTCCGCAGCCGAGCTCCGTGGTGCACGCCAGGCGAGGAAGGCGGCGTTCCTCATCCAGACCGTACGCAGCCCTCCGTAGCCTTGTCCCTATGAGTTCACCGAATCTCGACGGAGTCGCCGGATGGGCGGTCAACCTTATGGAAACCCTGGGTGCGCCCGGGGCGGGGCTGGCGATCGCACTTGAGAACCTGTTCCCGCCCCTGCCCAGCGAGGTGATCCTGCCGCTGGCCGGGTTCACCGCGAGCAAGGGGAACATGGGGCTGTTCGACGCCGTGCTCTGGACGACCCTGGGATCGGTGGTCGGCGCGCTCGCGCTGTACGGGGTCGGAGCCCTGCTGGGCAGGGAGCGCGTGGTGTTCATCGCCTCCAAGCTGCCGCTGGTCAGTGTCTCCGACATCGAGAAGACCGAGGCGTGGTTCGCCAGGCACGGGAGGAAGACCGTCTTCTTCGGCCGGATGATCCCCATCTTCCGTAGCCTGATCTCGATTCCGGCGGGGATCGAGCGCATGCCGATCATGATCTTCACGCTCCTCACCACCCTGGGCAGTCTCATCTGGAACACGGTCTTCGTGATGGCGGGGTTCCTGCTCGGTGAGCAGTGGGAGCTGGTCGAGCAGTACATGGGGGTGGTGTCGAAGTCGGTGCTGGGCATCGTGATCCTCGCCATGATCGTTTTTATCGTGGTCAAGCTGTCCGACCGGCGCAAGGGCAGGCACCACGCGTAGTCGCGAACACTCCGATCAGGGCCTGCCCGGCGCGGGCGGGGAGCGCCCGGGATCTGTCACCCCGGGCGCTCCCCGCCTCTCCCGGCGGGCCCTTTCCCGCTCGCGACACCTTTTCCACGCGTTCCGGAGGACCGGGGGCGCCGACGAGGGAGAGCGCCGTCAAGGGACCGGAAACGGTGCGGCGGGGATCATTGATCAGGGCGATGCCGATCCGGCGCGTCGCCGGTGGCGCGAGCGGGCCAGGCCGTGAGCCGTGCGCAGCAACTCCAGGACCGCCGCCTCGGTCCGCGGCCCCGGGTTCACCACGGCCAGCCAGCCCAGCGGGCCGTAGACGGGGTGCGCCATCACGGAGTCGATCACGCTGGGGTCGGCCTCGTCCGTGGCCGCGTCGCGCGGCTGACGGCCCGTCCAGCCGACGAAGGCGTCCTTTCCCGCGAAGAGGTTCAGGCGGAAGACGCCGGGACGGTTCAGGCGCGACAGCTCATCGTCCGGATAGTCCTTCGTCACGATCGTCGCGAAGGGCTGGGTCGCCTTCGGGACCTCGCCGTCGGGCGCGTAGTAGAAGAACGTGTCACCCCAGCTGATCTCGGGTGAACCGTCGCCGGGCGCGGGCCTGAGGGTGAGAACCCCGTCGAGGCCGGTGAGGAACTCGGTGATCTCGTCGATACTCATGCGTTGTAGCGTTTCATTCATGTGGTTGTGGAGACTTTTCCCCCAACACCCCGAGGTTGAGGGGTGATAAGTCGCAAATCAGCAAATATGCGGACGGTCGATGTCGCGCGACAGGCCGGGTGCTCCGTCCAGCAGGTGCGCAATCTCGAACGCGACGGCGTTCTGCCTCCTGCGACGCGCACCGGCACGGGATACCGGATCTACGACGAGGTCCATCTGCGTTCCGCGCTCGCCTATCGGGCCCTCGCCGAGGCCACGGGGCCCGTCGAGGCCAGGAGGATCATGCGCGCGGCGCACGCGCGTCCCGCCTCGGAGGTGCTCGCCCTGCTCGACGCGGCGCACGCCAGGCTCGACACGGAACGACGGGAGCTCAGGCTGGCGAGGGAGGCCGCCGCGACGATCTCCGGAGAGACGATCTGCGACGTACGCCCCTCGGACGTCATGAGCGTCTCCGAGCTCGCCACCGCGCTCGGCGTGCGCCCCTCGACGTTGCGGCACTGGGACGCGGAGGGCCTCGTCGTACCCCGCCGGGCCTCCCCGGGAGGACCGCGGCGATACTTCCCGGACGATGTCCGGGACGCGCGGATCGTCCATCAGCTACGCCTGGCCGGCCACCGCGTCGCCCCGCTCCGGGCCCTGATGCCGGAGCTGCGGCGCACCCGCCGCTGGGACGAGGTGATGACCACGCTGGCCGCCAGGGACGCGAGCGTCGACGCCCGCTCCAGAGCCCTCCTCGACGCCGCCGCCGTGCTCAGCACGCTGATCCCGCCGGCGGGCGCCTCCCGGGAGACCGCCGTGGACGTACGAGGTTGAGTCCCGGCTTCCGGCGGGGGTGTGGTTTTCCGCAGCCGGCAAACGGCCACGTACCTCATTCCGGTCATGTCCTGATCGTTTGTAACCTCTGGGGCATGTCAGATCGGCGGGTCGAACCTACGGAAAACCTCGGAGCGCCGGGCGCGGGGCCGGTGCTCCCGCTCACCCCGACGTTCGTGGTGCTTCCGGCTGCCCCGGCCTTCGCGGGTGCCGGGCCGATCGAGCGGCGAGGGGACCGGCATGCGTCCCGCCTATGAAGGGCTGCGGCTGCTGTGCGCGGTCGTTCTCGGGACGGTCACCGCCCTGCTCGGCGTCGCCTTCCTGCTGCTCACCCTGCCGTTCGCCGGTCATCCGGCCGTGCGGAGGGCGGCCCGGTGGCTGGCCGCGCTCGAAGCCCGCCGCCTGCGCCTCGATCCCGCCGCCCTCGGACTCGACGCGGACCGCCCGGACGGGCGGGAACTGCGCTACCTGGGGGCGAGAGTGCCGGTGGGCGTACTCGGCGGTCTGGTGCTCGTCCCGCTCGCCTACTGCGTCGGGGCGGCCCTCGTCATCACCTGGTCCTGGGGAAGGGGCCTGCCGGTCGACGGCATGACACCGAGCGCGCCACTGCTCGCCTACTTCGTCCTCGCGGGAGTCGTCCTGCTGTTCCTGGAGCTGTCGGGCCTGGTGGGCGTGCACACGCTGGAGCGGCGGCTGGCCGTACGCATGCTCGGACCCGATCCCACCGAGACGCTGCGGCGCCGCATCACCGAGCTGGCCGAGAGCCGGGCGGGCGTGCTGGCGGCCGTCGACTCCGAGCGGCGCAGAATCGAACGGGACCTGCACGACGGACTGCAGCAGCGGCTGGTGGCGCTGTCCATGCTGGTCGGGCGGGCACGCAGAGGGCGGCCGGAACTGCTCGCGCAGGCACACGAGGAGGCGCAGCAGGCGCTGGCCGAGCTGCGCGAGGTGGCCTGGCGCGTCTATCCCTCAGGGCTGGACTCCTTCGGGCTCGCCAACGCGCTGGCCGGGGTGGCCGAACGCTCCGGTGTCCCGGTCAAGGTCGTCTGCGAGCCGCCCGCGCGATTGCCGACGGCGGTGGAGACGGCGTCGTACTTCGTGGTCAGCGAGGCGGTGACCAACGCGGCCAAGCACGCCCGCGCCACCGCGATCACCGTCGAGGTCCGTGAACGCGACACAATGCTCATCATGCGCGTACAGGACGATGGCGTGGGCGGGGCGAACCCCGAGGGCGGGGGCCTGTCGGGCCTGGCCCGGCGGGTGGCCGCGCTGGACGGCCGCTTCCGCGTCGACAGCCCGCCCGGCGGACCCACCACGATCATCGCGGAGATCCCGTGCGGGTGATCCTGGCCGAGGACTCGACCCTGCTGCGCGAAGGGCTGGTCCGGCTGCTGCTGGAGGAGGGCCACGAGGTCCCGGCCGCGGTCGGTGACGGTGAGGCGCTCGTCGTCGCGGTCGCCGAACACCGGCCCGACATCGTCGTCGCCGACGTGCGGATGCCGCCGACCCACACCGACGAGGGACTGCGGGCGGTGCTGGAGATCCGGCGCCGTCATCCGGGGACGCGCGTGCTGGTGTTGTCGCAGTACGTCGAGAAGCGCTACGCCACCGAGTTGATGACCGGCGACGTGGACGGGGTGGGCTACCTGCTCAAGGACCGGGTGGCCCAGGTCGCCGACTTCCTCGACGCGCTCGACCGCGTCGGCGCGGGAGGAGCGGCCTTCGATCCCGAGGTGGTACGCCAGTTGCTGGCCAGGACCACCCACGCCGACCCGCTGGGCCGCCTCACCTCCCGCGAGCGCGAGGTGCTCGACCACATGGCCCAGGGGCTGACCAACGCCTCCACCGCCGAACGGCTGCACGTCTCCCAGAGCGCCGTCGAGAAGCACGTCAACGCCATCTTCGACAAGCTCGGCCTGCTGCACGTCACCGGCTACAGCCGTCGCGTCCTGGCCGTACTGCGCTACCTGGGCTCCTGACCGGCGCGAACGTATGGGGCCTGAGCGTGTCCCCGAGCGAAGGCGAGGCCGCCGAAGCCGACCGGAAAGCGGAAGATGCGCCGACCTATTCCACGAACGGCGCTTGGCCGCTCAGTCCGATCTCGATGCGGCGCCGCAGGGCAGGGTGGACGGGATGGTCACCCAGGTCGGCGGGGGCCACCCAGCGCACCTCCTGCGCCTCGCGGGGGTCTGGCTCCATCGTGCCTCCGACCACGCAGGCCCGCAGGCAGACATTGACCGGTTGCCGCACCTCGTCGGCCCTGTCCCCATACATGTAGACGATCACATGGTCCGGAGAGGAGAAGACGCCGACGAGGCCGGTGATCTCGACTTTCAGACCGGTCTCCTCCTCGCACTCGCGGATGGCGCACTGCGCGACGGTCTCACCTTTCTTGAGGCCGCCCGTGGGGATGGTCCACAGCTCGTTGTCGGTGCGCTTCAGCAACAGCACGGCGCCTTCGTCGTTTCGGACGAACACGCTCGCGGACGGCTTGCGGCTGGTCGGCTTGGGAGCGTCAGGGTCCTGCCAGTGGTCGATCCTGCGGCTGCGCTTGCTCACAGGTCACTCTCCTCAACGGGTCGCGCACCCGCCCATACCCGCTCGTAGGACTCCAAATATGTGTTGTAGTAGGCGCCGTCGATACGGCGAATGTGCAGCGTCGGAGTGTATGCCGCCAGAATCCCGTAGACGTGCACGTTGATCAGCATCTCGTCGTCGAATCTGTAGATCGAGTTGTACAGCGGGGTGTCGTGCAGGCGGATCTCCACCGAAGGAGGCATGTTCTGCGTGTAGTGGGCCATCACCGCCGCGACCCGCCCGGCGACGCCGCCTCCGATACGGTGCTCGGCGTCGCGGTAACCGAGTTGTTTGCCCCTGGAATCTCCCAAGAGCAGCCTTACGCGGGCACCCGCGTTCGCCTTGGCGATGAGGGTGGGCATCCAGTCGGGGTGTTCCTCGGTGAGGAACAGGCCCGCGTACGCGAGCAGGTCGATCGTGCGATCGGCGCCGCGCAGTAGTTCGGTCCACAGATGGCGGGGGACATCGCTGCGCCGGGGATAAGTGACCACGAGCTCGGCGCCGGCCAACGAGGCACCGTTGACCGCGTCGGGCCAGAGATAACTTTCCTCTTCTCGAAGGATCGCGGCCACGCGGTAACGCGTCTTCGGGTACGGCACAGACTCGCCGCTCAGCCAGCGTTCGACGGTTTTGGTTGATACTTCAGCGGCCTCGGCGAGGCTCGCGATGTCGTGTCCCGCGCGGTGAAGCGCTCGGCGAAGGCGTTCGTTGACCACATTGCCGTGATGCCATCTTTCGACAACTTCTGACGTGTTCCTGGGAAGTAGTTGTCGGTAGATGTCTTGCAGTGTCGATGCGCTGTCCGGTCACCCACCGTCACCCTGAAGGAACAGTGAGGAATGGCCTTCCCCTGCACAACCGAACCATCATCCACGGAAGCCGACACATGACATCTCCACAGTCGCAAGATGCCGATGTCCCACAGGATCCCCCCACTCCTGCAGCGCTGGTCAAACAGCTTGTTGAAGCTGCTCTGAAACGCGGGCTGACCGTTAAGCAGGTCGCCACCGCGATTCTGCTTTTCTCCCGGCCACCCGATTACAGCGAAGCCGCCGGACCCGAGGATCAGGCGTTGGCCCGAACGTTTTTCGCCGGGCTGTCTCAGCTGGTCGTTCTGGTGAAGGATCGCCAGGCGTCACAGTCCGAAGGTGGGCCGGTTCGCTTGGCCTGGTACTGGTGGTGGCAGGGCGATCGTCTTGCCACCTCAGGCAGGTCCGACGAAATGGAGCGTCTCGCCGCCGCGACCGACATCGACGCGGCAGCCGACCGGATCGCTTACGTCCTGAGCCTTGATGGCGAGGCCACCACCATCTGAGTACCTGTGCGACCGGGAACAGGCCTGGGGTGCAGTGAAGAGAAGGTACGGCGACCACGAGGTGCAGCGTTGTGTCCGTCCTCGGACGGTGGTCCGTAGGTTGGATGCGGTAACTCCTCAGTTGCGCGACAACGCATCCAGGCAGGTGCGGAACTCCTCGGCATGGGCCTCTCCGGCAGGAAGTCGCAGGGCGAAGGCGTTGAGCTGGTCGGCGACACGGTTGGAATCGACGTCGGTGACGAGTTCGACGGCGCGCCGCGCCGTGTCGAGGGCGCCGTCGAGGTCGTCCTGGCCGAGCTGTGCGTCGGCGATGGCGGTCAGGCCGAGCACGGTGTCACGGGTGTAGTCGATGCCTCGACAGGCCATGCCCTCCTCCAGGAGGCGCACCGCGATATCCGGACGACCGAGCTGTACGAAGCCCGCGCCGACCTCGATCGTGTGGGAAGGCTGACGCATCCAGTAAATCCACGGCGGATCCTCGTCCGGGTCGCGGTGGCCCCAGTGGCCATCGGCGCGGAACAGCACCTCGACGGCTTGGCGGGACTCGCCTACGACTGCGTGGGCGCGGACCTGCCACGCGTCGAGCATGGCATGCACCGTGCGGGGCGCTCCGGGGCCGATGCGTTCGCGGGCGGTGTGCAACAGGTTGATCGCTGCCCGACCGTCTCCGGCATAGGTGTGCTGCATAGCCATGAGCGACAGAATGTAGGCGCCGGTCAGGGTATCGCCCCCAGCGGCGGAGGTACGCAGCCCGGCGTGCCAGTACCGTGCCGCGGCGGCGTGCCGGTCGCCGTCGAACGCGCACCAGCCGGCGAAGCGCAGCAGCTCCCCGGCCGCACCATAGAGGCGCCGCTTGATCTCTGAACGGTAGCGGCCGCCCTGCAACAGCCGGGCTATCAGCCGCAGATCGGCCTGGGCGAGGTGTAGGAAATAGTCACCGCCGACGAGGTCATCCAGGTGCCACAGCTGGTGGATACGATTCTCGACCCAGGTTGCCACCTCGGTATCCACAGTGCCGCCGCCACTGGCGTCAATGATCTTCTCTGTGGGTACAGCGGCCCAGGCGTCTGCCAGTTCGGCGGTTTCTTTCCCCGACAGCAGGAGGAATCCTCGCCGGTCGGTGTCCGCACCCATGCACCCCGCCATGATTTGTTTCGCCGTCTCAGGTATCCACGCCTGGTCCAGCTGCCCTGGTGTCGACGACTTCCAGGGACCGGGAGTTCGCGATCGCCGAACTCGCCGAGGAAGCCGTAGAGATCAGCGACGTCGGCGTGCTGGGCATCCGCATGCGCCTGACTTCCGGAGCCTGCGCGACGATCGTCGGTGACGGATACCCGGTGAACTTCCACCACGCCGAGTCGCTGCCGAACGCCTACTCCGACCTGATCCTCGCCAGCCTTCTGGTGGGGGCGGCCACCCTCGCCACCCCCGGCCACGGCTTCACCGCGGGGCACAACGTCGCCGCCTCCGACCGGGTGCTGGAGTCGTGCGCCCTGCTGGAGCGCTACTACTCGCGGTTCGGTCCGAAGCTCACATGAGGACCACCGAGCAGGGGGAGCGCTACTTCACCGCCGCTGACGCAGGAGCGATGTTCGAGCCGGGCCTGGTCACCAGCAGCACGGACCGGCGCCGCGTCTGGTACGCCATCCCCGACCCGGCTGATGCAGTACGGGTGGCGCTGACCGTCGCCCGCCGCTCCTGGCTCGACGCCGTGACGGTCGTCCCCGCCGGCGCCGCCTTGGCGCAGGCGGGCCTGGCCATGGCGTTCGGCGAGCACCTGCACGAGGTACGGCGTCGCCGCGGCCTGCACGGGGCGTGCGTGACCAGTCCCCTGCCGCCGCCCCTGCCACGCTCAGGGCTGTGCAGGTTGCCGCACCTGACCACTGTCGAAGGCCCCGACGAGACATGGCGTGACGCGGTGGTGTGGGAAGTCATGACCGCCGACCGGTTTCGTTCCTGGCTCGGCCGTGACCCGGTCAGCCTCACCACGGTCGAGGAGTGGCTGCCGAAACTGCTGGCCCTGCGCGGCGCCGTCCGCGCCGGCACCCTGCCCGACACCCCGGCGGTTCGTGCGCTGCGGCAGCTCCTGCAGACCCGCTACCTGTCGAGCCGGCTGGTGCTGGAGCACCCGTCGTTGTTCGCATCCCTACTGTCACCCAAGGAGACACGTTGACCAACAGCTGGTTTTCGACGTCCGGCGAGGACCTGTCGGCCGGGTACGCGCGGCACATGGCCACGCTGCGCGGCGCGGTACGGCACGCACTGGTCGCCCGCGCCCTGCGCACCCACCTGCCCACCGGCTCGCAGCAGGTCCTGGACGTCGGCGGCGGGGATGGCCACCAGGCCGCCCAGCTCGCCCGCATCGGCCACCAGGTGACGGTGCTCGACCCCGACCCGGCGATGCTCGCCCAAGCCCGGCAACGACTGGAGGGCGAATCCGCTCAGGTGCGGCAGCGCGTCCGGCTGGTGGAAGGCAGCGGCCACGAAGCGGCGGACCTGGTCGGCGGCGGCTACGACCTGGTGCTGTGCCACGGCGTGCTGATGTACATCGAGACCCCTGAGCCGTTCGTGGCCGACCTGGTGGCAGCGGCCCGGCCCGGCGGCCTGGTGTCGCTACTGACGAAGAACCGTGACGCGCTGGCCATGCGACCGGGCCTGGAAGGACGATGGGCTGACGCGCTGGCGGTGATGAACGCCCACGCCGAGACAGGCAACCTCGGCGTGACCAGCCGGGCGCATACCGCCGCCGACATCGACGCGATGCTGGCGAGCGCCGGAGCCTCCACCGCGGCCTGGTACGGGGTGCGGGCCTTCACCGACCACCTGGGCGACATCCCGGTCGGCGACAGCTTCGACACGCTCCTTGACGCCGAATGGGAAGCTGGACGCCGCGACCCCTACCGGCGCATCGCCCGCCTGCTGCACTTCATCGCGCAGGCAACCCCGCAGGACACTCCATGACGGCGGCTCCGCTGACCTTCGGCGACGTGTGGACGGCCGCCCGCGGGCACTGCACCCGGGGCTGCTTCGGCTACCACTCCACGTGGCGGCTCTTCCGGCAGGCCGGGCTGAAAGGCAACCCCCGCTGGCACGAGGACTTCTACCGCAAGGCCCTCACCGGCCGGAGGCCGAAACGGGCGTTGGTGTGCGGCTCCTCCGATGAGACCATGCCGCGCCTGCTCACCGAACTGCTCCCCGACGCGCGGATCGTGGTGACCGACATCTGCCGGACGCCGCTGACGCTCGTCAACGCCTGGGCCGATCGGTGCGGCCGGAACGTGACGACCATGTGGGCGAAGGCGCCGGAACTGGCCAACGTGTCCGGCCCCTTCGACATGATCATCACGGATGGGTTGTTGTCCCTGCTGCCCACCCCGGACGACCGGGACACGGCGCTCGCCCGCTTGGCCAACCTGCTGACCGACGACGGCATGCTGCTGTACACCACCCGCATCGCCGGCCCCGCAGGACGGCTGGAATACGACCTGCCCGGCCGCGCCGTTCAGGCGCTGGCCACCGCCGCCGGATGGCCCGGCCCGCCGGGCGAACGGCTATGGCTGGCCCGGCAACGACTGTGCGGCTCATCGCGGCCCGCCCCGTTCACCACCTCCACCCAGCTGCGCGACACCTTCTACACCGAATTCGCCCAAGTGCTCCTGTCCACCCATGCGGCTGCACCGACACTCGCGTTGGCCCTGCACCCGGCGTTCTGGGCCGGGCGAGGCAGCATATGTGTCGGCGTGGCCGCCACCCACCCAAGGAGTCGGCTGTGACACTGCCGATCAGCATCTCCGTCTACCGGCCGGGAACGGCCCTCGATGAGGAACTCGCCACCCTCGGCTACGCCGCCATGCGAGGCCGGCCCGATCAGCGGCCGGTGACCGCTGCACTGGTGCGGTCGCGGCTGCACCCCCCGGGAGGCGCCTTCCCCACGATCATGGTCGTGGCGCGCTCAGCCACCGGCGGCCTGGCCGGGGCGGCGGCGCTGCGCCACCCCGCCGCGCCAGGCGCACCGGCCAGGCTGTGGGGCCCGCCGTCGCCCCCGAATGGCAACGGCAAGGGCTGGGCACCCTACTGCTGAAGTACGCCGCCGATTCCCTCCCCCAGGGGATGGTCGTGCTCACCGCGGAGATCCCCGCGACCCGCGAGCACGGCTGCACGTTCTACACCCGCGCCGGGTGGCGCCCACACTCCACTGCGGCGCTGCTGAAAGCCCCCATCGCTGGCGACCTCGCCACGCTGGATGAAGACCACACGCTGGTGCGGCCGGCGGGTCCTGGCGACGCCGCAGCACTGGGCCGCCTCTACCACACGGTTCACCCCGGTCACGGGTTCGCCGTCGCACAAGACACCTACCCGCGGTGGAGCAGCGACGAGCGGTTCGTCGCCGATGGCCTGCTCGTCGTCGACGGCGACGGCTCCGGTCTGCAGGCCGCGGCCCTGGTCTATCCGCTCATCCACTCCGCCCCCGCAGAACCGGCGGAGGCGCTGCTGGCCGACGTGCTGATCCACCCTGGCGCCGACCGGGCGGCCCTGGCCGGGCCGCTGATCGCTGCGGCGCTCGCCGCAGGCGCCCGCCATGACGCCGAAGTGGCCCGCGCCATCGTCCCCACCACCCACACTGAGCTGCTGGCCGATCTGCGCGCGGCCGGTCTGGCCACGGTGGAGGAGATCCGCTACTACCAGGCGCCACTGGTGCCGCACACCGAAGGAGAATTCCTGTGACGACATCGGTCCCTGTGTCTCTGCCGAAGCGCACCCTCGGCCGGTGCGGCATCACCGTGCCCGCTGTCGGCATCGGCTGCTGGGGCATCGGCGGACCGGCCGGAAACCTCGGCCTGCCGATGGGCTGGTCCACCAGCACCTCACCGGAGGTGGCCGCCGCCGGCCTGGAAACCGCGTGGCAGATGGGCGCCCGCCTGTTCGACACTGCCGACGTCTACGGGCACGGCCGCTCTGAACGCCTGCTCGGCGACCTGGTCGCGCAGGTGCCGCGCGAGGAAATCGTGCTGGTGTCCAAGGTCGGCTACTTCGCCGGCACCGCACCGCACGGCTTCGACCCCTGGCACATGCGCCACCAGCTGGAGCAGACCCTGAACAACCTGCGCACCGGCCACCTCGACGCCTACTTCCTGCACCACTCCGACTTCGGTGAAGGTGACCGGTGGCTGGAGCCTGCGGTGGAGGCGATGCGTTCCTTCCAGCGCGAAGGGCTGATCCACGCAGTCGGCATGCGAGGTCCGCACCGGTTCGCCCGCGACCGCCTCACCGTCGCCGCCGACCAACGCGGCGACAAGATCGCCCGGTTTCAGGCGGTGTTCGACACGGTGCGCCCGGACCTGCTCGCGGTCCGCGACCACCTGCTGTCCCCGGCGGCCCGCTCCGAGGGCATCTTCGCGTTCGCCGAGAAGCACAAGGTCGGCGTGCTGATCAACAAGCCACTGGCGCAGGGCCTGCTGACCGGCGCCTACGACCCTGCGGCCATGCCGCTGATCGGTCCCGGCGACCACCGCTCGCGCAAGCGGTGGTTCACCCCTGCGGCGGTCGAGGTCATCGCCGAGGGGCTGAACGAGCTGCGCGGCCTGGTCGGGTGGCGCCGCGAGGACCTGATCCATATCGCCCTGTGGGCGTGCCTGGATCGCTATGATCAGGCGGCTGTGCTGGTCGGATTCACCACTGCGGAGCAGGTGGCGATGAACCTGTCTGCGCTGGGCGCGCCCCCGCACCCCGAGGTGATCGACCAAGCCCGCACGATCATGGGGCAGGTGCAGGCCCGCCTCGACGCCCAGGGGGAGGTCTTCACCGAGGAGACGGTGAGGGAACGCCAATGAGCGGCGACGACCGCCAGCAGCTCAGCATCCTGCAGGCGGGAGAGCACTATGCCCGCCCCGGCCAGGTGCGCGTCCTGACGCTCAACGTGCAGCACGCCAACCCCGCCCGGTCCCGGCGGCAAGCCGACTGGCTCGCCGCCCAGGACGCCGACGTCGTCGTGCTGACGGAGGTCACGCCTGGAGCACACGCCATAACTCAAGCGCTGGGCGAGCACGGGTTCAGCGTGCATCTGGGCGACGGCGGCGCGGACTATCTGACGGTCGTCGCCTCCCGCATCGGCAAACAGGAACCGGCCCCGCAGATTCGTCCCGGCCATCTGCCGCACCGGTGCGCCGCCATCCGCCTCCACCTCGACGACGGATCCAGCATCGGCGTGGTCGGCCTGTACGTGCCCTCCCGCGGTCCCCAGCAGCGCCGCAACGTCGACAAACGCCTGTTTCAAGACGCGGTGACGGAACTGTTGCCCGCCCTGGCCGACGACCTCGCGGTGACCGGCCCGATCGTCATCGCTGGAGACCTCAACGTCGTCGAGCGGGGCCACAAGCCGCATCACGCGGTGTTCGGCAACTGGGAGTACACCTTCTACGACGCGTTCGCCGCCGCCGGATACGGCGACGCGTTCCGCCGCCACCACCCCGACCTGGACGATCACTCCTGGTACGGGCGCCGCAGCGGCGAAGGCTACCGATTCGATCACCTGTTCTGCTCCCCGGTCGGCGCGGTCATCGACTGCCGCTACGTGCACGAGCCCCGCACCTCGGGGCTCAGCGACCACGCGGCGATGACCGCGACCATCACCCTGCCCACCGGCACCCCCTAACCCCTTTTTTCACCGCGCAGCCCTGAGCGCCCCCTGAGGCGCCACAGGGCGGGTTCGTCATGCCCTCATCCACGTATCTCACGTACGGAGGCTTCGTATGCCTCCCACCATCAGCGCCAGCCACAGCCTGCTCCTGGAGGCCATCGGCCGGCTCAGGCTCACCCCACTGACCCCCGCCCAGCAGCAGGCGATCCACGACATCCCCCGCAGCCAGCCCAACGCGCTGCGCGACACCATCGTCAGCCTCCTGCCCGGCCGTAACGTCGTGCTCACCGGCACGCTGGAGCGGCGCCTACTCGCTGTCAGCACCGGCCGGCGAGCCGACCATCCGCGACGTCATCGCGCACTGGCACGGCGACCTCGAGCGCGACCAGGTTCACGGCATCGGCTACGTCGGCGCGGCGCGCGGCGGCGCGATGGCCGTCGGCCGGCGCCGCACCGCGGCGGTGCCCAACCGCGACGCCGACGACTTCTTCCCCGAGCTGGACCTGCTGCAGGACACCTTCGCCCACCAGGGGGTGATGCAGTTGGAGACGACCCGCGGCTGTACCAGCCAGTGCTCGTTCTGCCCGCGCGGCCATAAAGGGATGTGGGCGGGCGGCGCCCCTGAGCAGCTGCCGTGGATGCTGGAGGCGCTGAAGGAGGAGTTCGACCGCCACCCCGACCTCTCCCGCACCCTGTACCTGGTGGACGAGGAGGCCATCGGACGCGGCGACGACGCCGTTCCGCGGGCACTAGCCGTCGCCGCCGAGATCACCAAAGCGGGTTTCAAGTGGGAGACGTCGTGCCGCATCGACCAGGTCGTCCACCCCGGCCACGACCGGGAGTGGCACATCGAGCGGGCCGAGATGTGGCGGGCTCTCGTCCGCGACGGGCTGCGCCGCATGCTGTTCGGGGTGGAGTCCGGCGTCACCTCCATCCTGCGGAGATTCAACAAGGAAACCACCGGCGAGCAGAACGCGGTCGCGATCCGCACCTTGTCGGCGCTCGGCGTGCCGACGCGCTTCACGCACATCACATTCGATCAGCTGATGAGCCTGGAAGAGCTGCACGCCACGCACGCCTTCCAGGGGCGGACGGATCTGCTGTTGCGTCCGATGCCGCACCTGAGTGCTGAGGAGATCGTCGACGGTGTCCGTAATCCGTCGTTCGTCGCCGAGCGCAGTACCGGTGTGGGTCGACCGGAACTTCGCGCTGGACTACACGCTGAAGTCCCTGGAGAAGGTGCTGGACGGTGAGCCACGCCGCGAGGTTCGTGCGGCCCGGGTCGTCATCAAGGACGCCGCGTACGCCGTCTTCACCCGCATGCTCGACCTCATCGACGAGCATCCCGGCCCGGTGCAGCTGAGGCAGCTCATCATCCGGCTGGACGCGATGCTGGACGAGCAGGTCGAGGTGCTGCGCAGCCGCATGGCCGCCACCGTGCCAGGAGTCGTCGCGGCGTTGCCATCGCAGGCCGCCGACCGGCTCGTCCACGAGCACAGCCGGTGGGCGGCCACGACAGGCTGGACATTGATCAACGCGGCTGATCCGTGTGGGACCTGAGCCGCTGCAGGTCAGGCAGGCTCAGAGATCGGCACCCAGTTGAACTCGGGGCAGTATCGGGAGTATGTGGCCAGCTTCCAGGCCGCGTACTCCCGCGTCCGGCCGGTAGCGCGCAGCAGGTGTTTGACCCAGGTGTGGGCGATCCGTTCCCGTCGGCTCATGCCGGTGTCGATCTCGTCGAGCATGCGGCACGCGACCACGAAGTCCTCCTCGGTGAGCGCCGACAGGTCGATCTCGACGCCGTCGACCTCGAAGGAGAACACCAGTCGGGTGGTGGTGAACCGGGTGAGACGCTCGCCCTTGAACGCCGCGTGCGGGGCGAGCGCCGCTGTCAGCTCCTCGCGGCCGGCGACCGGGTAGCCGATTCCCAGATCCAGATCACTGGTCTCCAGGTTGAGCTGGATCCCGAAGGAGCCGACGTCACGCGGCGTGTGCCCGGTCCAGGACTCGACAAGGCGGGCCGCCGTGGCGCGGACCCGCAGGAGTCGCTCATCCTCCGCGCGCCGTGCCTGCCAGAACGCCTCGGCTCGGCGGAACTCCTCGGCGTCGAAGGACTCGGGAACAGCCCACCCCGAGGCCAGGACGGCCTCAAGATCGAGGCTCGTCGCCGTTCCATCCGCAGAGATCGTTTGTTCGGTCATCGACCCAGCGTAGTAACAGCGGTATCGCGCGCCTCGGAAGTCCCCGCGTTTCCCATAGGGCTCCTGGCATCGGAGCCTCAGGGGCGGAGCGGGTCCTTGTCGGCGGGGGAGAGGTCGCTGGGCCAGAGCCGGTAGACGTTGAGACGCGTCTCGTAGTACTTGTCCGTCTCCCCGACCCACTGCATGCCGATGCGCTTGGCCGTCGCCGCGCCGCGGTCGTTGTTCACCCGGACGACCGCGACCAGCTCGTGGGCGCCGATGGAGAACGCCCACGCGGCCAGGGCGCGGCCGGCCTCGGTGGCGTAGCCCTTTCCCCAGGCGTCGGGGGAGAGCTGCCAGCCGATCTCGATGTCCTCCTCGTCGGGCGGCAGGTAGCGCAGGGAGAGGCCGCCGACGACCCGCTGGTCGGAGTTGCGGACGATCGCCCACCGGCCCAGCGGGGGCGTGAGGGTGCTGCGGTTACGGTCCCACGACTCCAGCGTGGCCCGCATCGCCTGCTCGCCCTCGAGCTGCGTCATCGCGGGGGAGAGCCACCGGGTGACCTCCGGGACGCCGTAGATGGCGAGGGCCTCGGCGGCGTCGTCGGGACTCCAGTCACGCACCGTGAGGCGGGCGGTGGTCAGTAGGGCCATGTTTTCCTCTCCCTGGCGAGTTGACCGGCCGTACGGCGACGAGAGGACGCCGACCTGGAGAAATATCAGTTTCTTGCTGGAAATGTCCGACGTATTGCACTTGTGAGAGTACGCCTATTCGCCGGGTAGCGGCGAGGCAGGGCGGGGATAGCCGGGACGTCCCCTTGATGTCTCCCGGAAAAAGGGCGGTCATCGCCCGCCGTGACCGCCCGTGCTCTCCCGAGGGAGGACGCGGGAAAGGGGGGGCGGCCCCCTCGAAGCCGGGAGACACCGAGGAGGAACGGCCTGCCTCTCCAGGACGGGAGGAGGACACCGGATCGGCGTCAACCCTCCAGGGCGTATCGCATCACCCGAAACTTGGCCTCGGCCTCGGCGAGCTCGGAGGCGGGATCGGAGTCGCCCATGATGCCGCAGCCGGCGAACAGCCGGGCGGTGGGGCCCTCGATCTGGGCGCAGCGCAGCGCGATGCCCCACTCACCGTCGCCCCGCGCGTCGATCCAGCCCACCGGGCCCGCGTACCCGGCGCGGTTCATGCCCTCGAGCTCGCGGATGACGCCGAGGGCCGCCCCCGTGGGGGTGCCGCCGACGGCGGCGGTCGGGTGCATGGCCGCCACCACGTCAAGGACCGAGGCCCCGTCCGACAGCCGTCCCCTCACCGGGCTGGCCAGGTGCTGGACGTTGGAGAGCACCAGGAGCTCGGGCTCCTCGGGGATCTTCAGTTCGGCGCAGAGCGGGTCGAGTGCCTCGCGCACCGAGGCGACCGCGCAGGCGTGCTCGTAGCGGTTCTTCTCCGAGGCGAACAGGGCCGTGCCGCGCGCCTCGTCGTCGGCCTCGTCGGCGCCCCGCGGGATCGTGCCGGCGAGCACCAGGGACTCGACGGTCTCCCCGGCGCGCCGGACCAGCAGTTCGGGCGTGGCGCCGACCAGCCCCGCGCAGGAGAAGGTGTAGCACTCCGGGTAGCGCCCGGACAGGCGGGCGAGCAGCAGCCGGACGTCGATCGGACGCTCCGCGACGGCGGCCAGGTCGCGGGCGAGCACGGTCTTCTCCAGCCGGCCCGACCTGATACGCCGGACGGCCCTGGCCACGGCGTGCTCCCACTCGGGCGCGGTCAGGCTGCCGTCGCCGTACCGGATCCTGCCAGGGGCGCGGAGCGGGGTGACCGCGTCGAGTCGCCGCTCGCCGACGGTGGTCAGCCAGGCGCGGCCGTCGCGGCGGGCGAGGATGGTCTGGGGGACGACGAGAACCGAGCCGTGCGCCTCCGGATCGAAGGTGAAGGAGCCGAAGGCGACGGGACCCGAGCCGGGCGAGGTCACGTCGTCGTCGACGTGCGCCTCGCCGAAGAGGCCCGACAGTCGGTCGCGGGCCCAGTCGAAACGCCCCGGGCCGGGCGGCACGGCCAGGCGGACGGCCTCGCCCCAGGCGACGAGACCTTCTCCGTGTCTCACCCAGGCGTAGGGGGCGGCCTCGGGCAGTCGTGTGAACAGGTCACCGGGGTCGTCGATGGGGGTGGTCGTCACCACGAGAGGACGGGTTGATCCGAGCGCTACACTCACCTCTGCCACTCTATGCGGGGAACTGAACGTGTTCGACGGCAGTATGCCCGCCAGCACATCCGCCACGCGCTGTCAAGAAAACCAAGGCACTCGGTCAACAGACTCTACCGTCCTGGCCTGCGGTGATACATCCGAAGCAGACGCGATCTCTCAGCGGAGGTGTCATGCTTCGCACGACTGTGACAGCACTCACAGGGCTGGCCGCCCTCATGACCGCCTGGGTGCCCCCGGCCGGAGCCACCCGGACGGCGGAGCCCTGGCGGCCGGTGGTCATGGCCGCGCTCGGCGACTCCATCAGCGCGGGGTTCAACGCCTGCGGCTGGTATCTCACCTGCGCCTCGCGCTCCTGGTCCACCGGTGACCACCCGAGCGTACGGAGCCAGTACGCCAGGCTGCGGGCCGCGGACATGGTCGCCGGGAACAACGTGAACCTCGCCGTCCCCGGTTCCACCAGCGCCGACCTCGCCGGCCAGGTGGCCCGGGCGGTCAGCCAGCGTGCCGACTACGTGACGGTGCTGATCGGCGCCCAGGACGCCTGCGTGTCCGCCGAACGGCTGATGACCCCCGTGGCCGTCTACGAGAGGCGGGTGGCCGAGGCCCTGGCGCTGTTTCGTGCCGGGCGGCCCGGCGGCCGGGTGTTCGTGGCGAGCGTCCCCGACCTCAAGCGGCTGTGGCAGATCGGCAGGAAGAACCCGGTGGCGCGCGGGTTCTGGGCGGTGGGCCGGATCTGCCCCACCATGCTGGCGCGGCCCACCTCGACCTCGGCGGCCGACCAGGCGCGCCGCGACCGCGTGCGCGCCAGGGTGGCCGACTACAACGCCGCGCTCGCCAGGGTCTGCGCGGCGTACGGCCCCGCCTGCAGGTTCGACGGCAACGAGATCTTCAGGCAGCGCTTCACGGTCGGCCACCTGAGCAAGTGGGACTTCTTCCACCCCAACGCCGCGGGCCAGAAGCTGATCGCGGAGAAGACCTACGCGATGATGCGCGACTGGCTCACCGCGGACGACACCGCGGACGACACCGAGCCCCTCCCCGCCCCTGCCCCGGCCCCCGTCCTTTGATCTCGGCCCTGTCCGGCGCCGTGCGCGCCTCCGTTGCGCACGGCGCCGGTTCTCCCTCGTGGTCGGTCCGTTTCGGGGGAGAGGCGGGCGGCCTAGAGCCAGCCGTTGTGCCGGGCGGTGCGGGCGGCCTCGATGCGGTTGCGGGTGCCGGTCTTGCCGATCGCGGCGGACAGGTAGTTGCGCACGGTGCTCTCCGACAGGTGCAGCCGCCGTGAGATGTCGGAGATCGCCGCGCCGTCGGCCGCCGCGGCGAGCACGTCCCGTTCGCGATCGGTGAGCGGGCTGGCACCGGTGCTCAGCGCGGCGGCGGCCAGTACGGGGTCGATCACCTTCTCACCGGCCAGGACCCGGCGGATCGCCGCGGCGAGATCCTCGACGGGGCCGTCCTTGACCATGAACCCGGCGGCGCCCGCCTCCATCGCCCGCCGCAGGTAGCCGGGCCTGCCGAACGTGGTCAGGATCAGCACCCTGCAGCCCGGCAACCCGTCCCGCAGTCCGGCCGCGGCCTCCAGGCCGCTCGCTCCCGGCATCTCGATGTCCAGCAGGGCGACGTCGGGTCGCGCGGTGAGCGCGACCGGCACGACCTCGTCGCCCCTGGTGACCGTGGCGACCACCTCGATGTCGTCCTCCAGGTCGAGAAGCAGGGCGAGCGCGCTGCGCATCATGCCCTGGTCCTCCGCGAGCAGCACTTTGATCATGGAAGCGTCACCCTCAGCAGGAAGCCGTCGCGGTCATGGGTCTCCAGCGTCCCGCCGAGTGCGACGACCCGCTCGGTCAGGCCGCGCAGGCCGTTGCCCGCCGGGCTCCCGCCGCGTCCCCGGCCGTCGTCACGGATCTCCAGCGTCGTCCCCTCCAGGAGGATCTCACAGGTGCCCGCGGCGCTGTGGCGGACCACGTTGGTCACCCCTTCCCGCACGGCCCAGCCCAGCAGGGCGTCGGCCTCCGGCGCGGGCCGTTCCCCGGTGACGGTGACGGTGGCGGTGATACCCGCGTCGGCCAGGGCCGTGCGCGCCGAGGCCAGCTCCGCGTCGAGCCCTCGGCCCCGGTAGCCGGTGACCGCGGCCCTCACCTCGGTGAGCGCCTCCCTGCCGACGGCCTCGATGTCGGCCGCCTGCCGTGCCGCGGCCTCGGCGTCGCGGGGGGCGAGCCGTCGTACGGCCTCCGCCTTGACCACCATCACCGACAGGGTGTGCCCGAGCAGGTCGTGCAGGTCGCGGGAGAAGCGCAGCCGCTCCTCGGCCACCGCGACCCGGGCCAGCTCCTCGCGGGTCTCCTGGAGTTCGGCGATCACGGAGAACAGCTTCAGGACGACGCTGACCACGAGACCGCCGGTGGTCGTCCCCCAGCTGGCCAGGGAGATGCTCTGCCAGCTCGCCCCCGCGCGCCACATCACCGCCACCAGCGCGAGCGTGAGCGCGGTGAGGATGACGTAGACGGATCGGCCGCGCAGCACGACCCCACAGGCGATGGTCATCAGCGGTGCGAGGTAGAACCAGTTGTGCGCGAAGCCCGCCAGCAGCAGGAAGGCAACCGTGAGCAGCCCGGCCAGCGCCACGGTCGCCGCGCGCCGCCCATTGTGGAAGGACAGCCGGACGCACAGCACGTACAGGACGGCGAAGACGGCGACGCCCAGCGCGGCCGGTGCCGTCGGCCGCACGTGGCCCGCCGCGAGGTCGCTGATCGGGGGGTAGGCGAGCAGCAGCCACGGGTAGAAGGCGAACTCTCCCGGCCCTTCCCGCCTCGTCACCCTCCCCTGCCCCTTCCGGGCCTTTTCCCCGCCCGGCACCTTCCCCGGCGTCTCCCGGGGCCGCTCCGCCTTCCCGTTCACCCGGCCACTCCCATCACGCGGCTCATCGCACGCGCCCTGCCCGGCGGTAGCCGTACACCGCCAGGATTCCGAAGACGACCAGCCAGCCGGTCAGGATCAGCGCCGTGCCGGCCCCGGGCGTCTCGCCGAAGGCGACCTTACGCGGCAGGTCGGCGTAGCCGAAGCTCGGCGTCCACTGTGCGACGACCCTCAGCCAGGAGGGGAAGCCCTCGGTGGGCAGCCACAGCCCTCCGACGATCGCCATTGTCATGTTGGCCGCGATGGTGAACACGGCGGCGGTCTGGCCACTGAACAGGTAGCCGAGGGCCATGCCGAGCAGGGTGAAGGGCAGGGAACCCACCCAGAGCAGGAGTACGATCGAGATCCACTGCCAGACCTCCAGCCGTACCCCGTTGAGCAGCGCCGCCGACAGGCACGCCCCGGTGATCGCGGGCAGCACCATGAGCACACCGGTCGCCGCCTTGCCCGCGACCACCCGTACCGGGGCGAGGGGAGTGGTCCGCAGCTGCCGCAGCCAGCCCGCGGTCCTGTCCTCGGCGATGCCGGCGCCGTTGTTGAAGGCCGAGCCGATCGCGCCGAAGGCGGCCATGTTGACCATCATGTAGAGGGCGGCCCAGACGCGGTCGTCGCCCGCCACTCCGAGGTTGGTGAAGACGAGGTACATCGTCACGGGCATCGCGAAACCCATGATCACGTATCCGGGGTCGCGGAGGATTCTGGTGACCTCCAGGCGGATGTAGCCGAACATCAGACCTTCACCTCCGACGCTTCCGTTGCCCGCTCCGCCTGGCCCGCCTGTCCTGTCAATGCGAGGAAGGCGTCTTCGAGCGCGGCGGGGACGACCTCGAGGTCTCGTACGCCTCCCGCCGCCGCCAGTGCCACGACGGTGGCGTCGGCGTCGCGGGTACGCAGGTGGGCCCGCTCCCCCCGGATCTCGACGGAGACGACCCCGGGCAGGCGTTCCAGGAAGGCGCCGTCCCCGGCGGCGGTGACGCTGACCGTGGACAGCGCGACCAGCCGCTTGATCTCCCCGCTGGTGCCGTCGGCCACGATCCGGCCTTTGTCGACCACCACGACCCGGTCGGCGTACTCGTCGGCCTCCTCCAGGTAGTGGGTGGAGAACAGGATCGTCCTGCCGCGCGCGGTGAAGGCGCGCATGCTCTCCCAGAACTCCCGCCTGGCCCGTACGTCCAGCGCCGCGGTCGGCTCGTCGAGCAGGATCAGCTCGGGGTCTCCGGCCAGCGCGAGCGCGAAGCGGACCCGCTGTGCCTGGCCGCCCGACAACCGCTCCAGCCTGCGACCGGCGAGCCCTTCCAGCCCGGCGATCGACAGCACCTCCTGTAGGGGGAGCGGCGCCGGGTAGGTCCCTGAGACGAATCCGACCAGCTCGCGGACCGTGGTCCGGGAAACGAGGCCGCCCTCCTGGGGCATCGCCGCCAGCCGCCCGCTCCGGATCGCGTCCTCGGGGGTGCCTCCGAGGACGCGCACCGTTCCGGAGTCGGGGGCCAGCAACCCGAGCAGCAGCGCGATCGTGGTCGACTTTCCCGCGCCGTTGGGACCGAGCAGGGCGACGGTGCGCCCGGGGGGGATGCCGAGGCTGACACCGTCCACGGCGCGCACCGCCCCGAAGCGTTTGGTCACGTCCTTGAGTGACACTGTGTCATTCGTGTCATTCGTGTCGTCTGTCATGTGGACGACGCTACGGAGAGCGCGTTTTCCGCGGCAGATCCATCGATCCAGCGTCAATCATGACAAATGTCCTGGATCTCCTATGGGCGTGACCAGGTGAGCGTCGCGCGGCGAAAGCGGACGACACTCCGATATATCGAACTTGACTTATATAAGCTTAGCCTGAAATATTTGCCGAGCACGTGTTCGATGTTTCTGGCCGCCGGGTCCGGCGCCGAAGCCGTCGGCGAGCGGAACGTTCCCGTGACGGCGGACACTCTCATCCACCCCCCTCCGACAGGAGCTCCGATGTCGCAGAAGATCACCACTTTCCTGATGTTCCAGGGCGCAGCCGAGGAGGCGATGACGTTCTACACGTCGCTGTTCGACGATGCCGAGATCCTCAGCCTCCTCCGTTACGGCCCCGAGGGCCCCGGCGCGGAGGGCAGCGTGATGCACGCCACGTTCACGATGGCGGGCGGGCAGTACATGGCCATCGACAGCAACGTGGAGCACGCCTTCGGCTTCACCCCGTCGGTCTCGCTGTACGTGCAGTGCGAGTCGGATGCGGAGATCGAGCGCCTGTACGCGGCGCTGTCGGAGAACGGCGAACCGCTGATGCCGCTCGGCTCCTACGGCTTCAGCAAGCGCTTCGGCTGGACCAACGACCGTTTCGGCGTCTCCTGGCAGCTGAACCTCGCCTGATCTTCCCGCCGTGACGGATCCCGCCCCCGTCGGTGGGATCCGTCACATGCGAGCACGTGGCCACACGCGCCCACGGCGTCGCCGTCCGGTCAGTCGCCTCGCAGGACTTCACGCAGCCGGGGGACGAATCCCTCGGGATCGTCGAGGAAGGCGATGTGGCCACCGGGGAAGTACGTCGGCTCCGTGCCGAGCGCGGAGGCGAGCGCGGTCGACGTGTGATCGCAGAGCTGGCCTGCCGACTCCTTCCCGATGCCGACCACGATGCGGGGCGACCCGGTCCGCAGCGCGGCGATGTCGGGCTGCCAGCGGGTGGTTCCGCGCATCTCGTGCAGGAACCAGAAGCGCTCGTCCGCCGCCTGCTGCGGATCGGGCTCGGCCGGAGCCTGTGTGGGGCCGCCTGTGGACTCCTCGAAGTCGGGCAGCGGGATGTTCGCGTTGATCATGAACTTCGTCCAGGCACCCGCTACGTCGCCGGAGACGTAGGTGGCGATGATGTCCTCGACCGCCGCGTCGCGCTCGTCGGGGTTGTCGAGCAGACGGTTCAGCGGGGGCTCGTGCGCGATCACGGTACGCACCCGCTCGGGATGGGCGACGGCGAGCGCCAGCGCGGTGACGGCGCCGCCGCTGGAGCCGAAGACCGCGGCAGGGCCGGCGTCGAGACGGGCGAGGAGCAGGGAGAGGTCGTCGGCGCGCAGCCGCGGGGTCGAGTCCTGGCCGGGGGTGTCGAGGGAGCTTCGGTTGACGCCCCGGGGGTCGGTGGTGAGCACGGTGTGGTCGGTGGCGAGCAGGTCGGCCAGCGGCGCGAAGTGATCGGCGTGCATTGGGGCGCCGACGAGCGCCACGAGGGGTCCCTGCCCTCGCACCTCGTAGTGGAGCGTGGCGCCGGGGACCTTGAGGGACCCGGTGGTGACGGTTGTGCGGCTCATCGCGATCTCCTGGAACAGTCTGGAACGGTGCTGTGGTGCTCGGTCGAAGTAGAGACTCCCTGCGTGGGGCAGAATCGTCGTTCGTGAGGGAGATTTCTTCGCGGTTCGCGGACATGACGGCGGAAGGTTCCGGGGATGCCGGTCCGGCGCGGACGCGTGCCGGGAACGAGGACCTCGCCCCGGGCCGCGACGGGGGCACCGATCCGGCTCGCGACGGAAACATCGACGGGGACATCGACGGGGACACCGATCTGGTCCGGGCGCGTGCCGGGGACGACGCGGCGTTCACCCGTCTCGTGGAGCCCCTGCGCCGCGAGCTGCACGCCCACTGCTACCGCATGCTCGGCTCCACCCACGACGCCGACGACGCCCTGCAGGACGCCCTGCTACGGGCCTGGCGGGGACTCGCGCGCTTCGAGGGCCGAAGCTCGCTGCGCTCGTGGCTCTACACCGTGGCCACCCGCACCTGCCTGGACGTCGTCGGCGCCCGTGGCAGGCGGGCACTGCCCGTCGACCTCGGCCCCTCCAGCGACCGCGCCGTGCTCGGCGACCCCCCGCTGACCGACGTCGCCTGGCTGAGCCCCTACCCCGACGCCGGTCTCACCGACGCCCCCGTGGGCCCGGACACACGCTACGAGCAGCGCGAAGCCGTCGAGCTCGCCTTCGTCGCGGCCCTGCAGCACCTGCCGGGCAACCAGCGGGCGGCACTGCTGCTGTTCGAGGTCCTCGGCTTCTCCGCCGCGGAGATCGCCCTCACGATGGACACCACCACCACGTCGGTGAACAGCGCCCTGGCGCGAGCGCGCAGGGTCGTCGCGGACAAGGTCTTTCCCCGCACGCAGCAGCCGACGTTGCGGAAGATCGGAGACGCCCGCGTACGGGAGATCGTCGCCGACTACTCCTCCGCGCTGGAACGCGGCGACACCGACGCCCTGGTCGCGTTGCTGACCGAGGACGTCACCTGGTCGATGCCGCCGATGGCGCACTGGTACCGCGGTCTGGAGGCCGTCACCGACTTCGCCGTACGGGTCCCGCTGACGACCTGCGGAAGCTGGCGGCACCTCCCGGTCGGCGCGAACGGCCAGCCGGGAGTGGGCTGCTACCTCTGGGACGAGGGCGCCGCCGCGCACCTCGCCTGGTCGATCAACGTGTTCACCCTGCGCGGCGATCGGATCACCGACATCACCTCGTTCGTCGACCCCGGCCACTTCGCCGCCTTCGGACTGCCCGCGTCACTGCCCTGAGCCGGGAGCGCCCCGAGGTCCCGGGGACCCGAGCACCCGGGGACGGTCACCCGCCCCCTTGCCGGGACGACGCACGCCCGTCGACGCCGCGGCATCGGCCGATCCGTCGGCGCGTCACGGGAGACCGGCCCCGGACTCGCGACCAGGACTCGGACACCTCCCTCAGGGCGGCACGAGCCCGCCGCTCCGCCCGGGGTCAGCTGAACCGCTGGTCGAGGTGGAACGTCACCTCGGCGCCGGCCTGGTCCTTGCCGATGAGCTTGCACAGCGCGGCCCTGATGGGAAGCCAGTGCGGGCCGTTGCCCGACGGCATGAGGGTGGCGGTGAACGGGTGGCCGTCGATCGTCCCACCGACCTTCACGGCTCGCCTCGTACCGAGGAGTTCGGCGGAGTCCGGCACGGTCACGAAGGTGGCGAAGGCTCCGTCCTTCTCGATAGGCGCCGTGAAGGCGTGGTCGAGCGGTCGTGCGGGCTTCTGCGTGGACATCTTCGTCTCCTGAAGTCGTCTTGAGTCACCGGAGGTCATCGGGAAAGCCGTCTGCCGATGAGGTGTCGCCACCGGGCCGGAGGTTTTGGCGCCGGTGGAAGAGGTGACTCCCGCGACGGGATGGAATCGTCGCTCATGGGCGAGAATCGTCCGCGGACCGTCGGCGGGCAGGCGGACATCGCGCCAAACCGTGATCGGGTGATCGGGGTGGAACCCCGATCACCCGATCACGGTCTCACACCCTCGGCTACTGGACCGCCCGCCCACCCGGGTGGGCGGGCTCCGCCGCCGGCACCCTGACCTCGGGCTGCTCGGAGTGTTTCCTCGCCTCCTTCGCCGCTCGTGTCGCCTTGATCGCGGCCTTCTTGCTCTTCCCCGAGCTCTTCGCGGCCTTGTTCCTGGAATCCTTGGCTTCCTTGGCGTCCGTCATCTTTTCCCCCGTTGTGCTTGATGGACGATGCCTTCGATTAGGCATTCAAGGAGGTTTAATACCCTTTGCGGGCATCAATCATCCACGTTCGGTGTCCTGCTGGACACGGAGCGTGTCCGGACGGCGTGATGGGACCCGTCGAGTGCCGGGCCGCATGTCGAAGTCCTGTGCTCCGACCGCCGTGCCCCACTCGCCGCGCACCGGGCCGGAAATCCGGTTGCGATCCCATCCGGTCGTACCCGACCATGAACGCATGTTCCGGCACGCCACTCTCGCGACGCCCGCCACCGCGGGCGCGCCGGAGCGTGCCCCGATGTCCGCCGCACCGCGGCTCGACGGCGCGGAGCGCTGACCCCTTCCCGTGAGTCCCGGGTGACCCGGCGGGGAGGGGTCGGCCGAGCACGGGTCGCCACCACAGGCGAGCATCGAGGGAAAGAACAGTCATGGCCAAGCAGGCCTACGTGCGGAACAAGCCGCACCTCAACATCGGCACGATGGGACACGTCGACCACGGCAAGACCACGCTCACCGCGGCCATCACCAAGGTGCTCAGCGAGCGGGGCGGCGCGAGGTACGTGCCGTTCGACCGGATCGACCGCGCTCCCGAGGAGGCGACGCGGGGCATCACGATCAACATCTCCCACGTCGAGTACGAGACGGCCACGCGGCACTACGCGCACGTGGACATGCCGGGCCACGCCGACTACGTGAAGAACATGATCACGGGAGCGGCGCAGCTCGACGGGGCGATCCTGGTGGTGTCCGCGCTGGACGGGATCATGCCGCAGACCCGCGAGCACGTGCTGCTCGCGCGGCGGGTGGGGGTCGAGCACGTCGTGGTCGCGCTCAACAAGTCCGACGGGGCCGACCCGGAGCTGGCCGACCTCGTCGAGCTGGAGCTGCGGGAGCTGCTCGCCGAGCACGGCTACCTGGACGTGCCCGTCGTCAGGGTCTCCGGGCTTCGGGCGCTGGAAGGAGACCCGGAGTGGATGGCGTCGGTCGAGGCGCTGCTCCAGGCGGTCGACGACCACGTCCCGGTGCCGGTCCGCTACACCGACGCCCCGTTCCTGCTCCCGGTGGAGAACGTGCTCACCGTCACCGGGCGGGGCACGGTCGTCACCGGGGCGATCGAGCGCGGCACGGTCAAGGTCGGTGACACTGTCCAGGCCGTCGGGCTCGGCGAGGGTTTCACCGCCGTCGTCACCGGGGTCGAGACTTTCGGCAGGACCATGGAGCGGGGCGAGGCCGGTGACAACGCGGCGCTGTTGCTGCGCGGGGTCCGGCGCGAGCAGGTGCGGCGCGGTCAGGTGCTGGCCGCACCCGGCTCCCAGAGCGCCCACCGCGCCTTCACCGCCCGCGTCTACCTCCTGACCGGGCAGGAGGGCGGGCGCAGCGGCGCCGTCGCGACGGGTTACCGGCCGCAGTTCTACCTGCGGACGACCGACGTACCGGGCCGGATGGACCTGGGGGACGCCGGCCTCGCGCTGCCCGGCGAGACGGTCGAGGTGACCGTGGAGCTCGGCAGGCCGGTGGCGCTGGAGGCCGGTCTCGGCTTCGCGATCCGCGAGGGCGGCAAGACGGTCGGCGCGGGAACGGTGACGGCCCCGCTCGGCTGAACCGGGCTCCGTGCGATCCGGTGCGAGCCGCGTCGGACGGCCATTCGATGCGGGCCGTGCCGGTGATGTCCCCGCACCGCGTGACGATCCGGTACGGACTGTGCCGGTGACATCCCCGCCTCCTGCGGTGAGCCGCCGTACGAGGCGGGTGATGTCACCGGCGCGAAGATCGTCACCCTTCTCGCGAGGTCGGCGGGCGGCCCGGTCAAGGGCTCCCACTCATGTCCCGCCCCCGCCCCCGCCGTCGGGGGCGTGGACGTGGCGTCAAGTGATCTGCCGGGTGGTGCGAAGGGAAGGCCGAGGGCGGTGGAATGTCGAGATCGCGGAGAAGGCTGGGAATCGCCCGACACCCCTGCCGGCGCCGTATCGCCCCCGTGAGAGGGCATGATCGCGTGCTCAGATTGCGTCCAGGAAAAGAACGGGTAAATCGAAGCTCTCGGAAAGGATAATGATCTTCACGATTGGGCAGAACGTCCGCACACGGCTTGCGTTCCGGGGAGGTGATGCATGGCCTGGTCACAAGACGAGGAGCGCATGCTGCTGCAGATCGAGCGGCACCTCATCGACGAGGATCCACGACTCGCCGCGCGGCTGGAGTCGTTCAACGAGCGCGTCCAGCGCAAGGAGGGCGGCGGCCGCAGGCGTGGCGCGAGGAAGGGGCGGAGCCGGTCCTCCCGGCGTCTCCGCCGCTCGACGGTGATCATCATGTTCAGCTGGCTGCTGATCGCGACACTGATCGCCACGCTTCTCATCATGGTGCTACGTCACGAGGCGGTCGCGGCGCTCCCGTTGTGATGGTGGCCGCCACCTTCGTCCGTCGGTCGATGTCGCGATCGCCCGACCGCTCGGAGCACTCCGAGCGTTCGCAGTGAAGACGGCGGGTGGTGCGGAGGCTCGGTCGGCGGCCGGTCGCGGCGTGTGTTCAAGCGGCGAGTTCACGAGGGCGGAGTACGGCTCCGGCGGGGTGACCGGCGGGTAGGCGCAAACGGCCGGATCGGCCGCGTCGCCCAACGAGGTGCGGCCGGAGGTCCGGCAACGGACGGCTCGCGCGAGATCAGCCGAGAGCGCGCAGGAAGTCGGCGGCCACCGGGGCGGCGACCGCGCCGCCGCCCGAGCCTCCCTCGACGATCACCGCGAAGGCGACCTCGCCGCGGAACCCCATGAACCAGGCATGCGTCTTCAGATCGCCCTGCTCGCCGTACTCTGCGGTCCCGGTCTTTCCCCGGGTGCCCCGGGGCAGGCCCGCGTCCTTGGCGGTGCCCTTGGTGACGACCGCGGACATCATCTGATGCATGCTCGGCATGACCTCCTCGGGAAGGGCCTGCGGCTGCACTTCCTGCTTGAGCGAGGGGACCAGGGTCGGCGGACGCCAGGTGCCGTCGGCGAGCGCGGCGGCGACCGAGGCCATCATCAGCGGGCTGGCGGTGATCCGGCCCTGGCCGAACGACTCCGCAGCCAGTTCGGCGTCGCTCTCGGCCTTGGGAAAGCTGCCCTTGGCGGCCGCGACGCCGATGTTGAGCGGCTTGTTGAAACCGAACAGCTCCGCGGTGCTCAGCAACTTGTCGGCGCTCAGCCGCTCCTTGGTCAGCGGGGCGATGGTGGTGTTGCAGGAGTAGGCGAAGGAGTCGGACAGCGACACCGAACCGTAGGCGGCGTGGTTGGAGTTGCGGATCGGCAGACCGCCGACCGTGACGTCCTTGGGGCAGGTGACCCGATCACGAGGGCTCATTCCCTCGGCCAGCAGTCCCACGGCGGTGACCGCCTTGAAGGTCGAGCCGGGAGGGTAGTTGCCGTCCAGGGCACGGTTGAAGCCGCCCACGTTGTTCACCACCGCGAGAATCTCGCCCGACGAGGGCCTGATCGCGACCAGGGCGGCGGTCTTCTTCAGGTCGCGGACCGCTCCGACGGCGGCCCGCTGGACCCGCGTGTCCAGAGTGGTCTCCAGATCCTCGCCGGCCTCACCCTTGATCGTGTCGAGCGTCTTGATCGTCTTCTTGTCCGCGCCGACGAGTTCGATCTCGGTGTCCGGGGTGCCGGCCAGGCGCTTCTGGAAGGTGTGCTGCAGTCCGCTCGCGCCGACCGCGTCGCCCACCTTGTAGGGCACGCCCAGCTTCGCGACGCTCTTCGCCGTGGCCTTCTCCAGGTAGCCGACGATCTGCTGCACCGAGCCGCCCGCGTCGGAGCCGTCGATGCGGCCGCCGTTCGCCGAGGTGATCGCGGCTCGCTCCGGCCACTTCGTCTTCAGCGCGAAGGCGGTGTTCGCGGTCAGGTCGGGGTGGACGGCCTTGGGCGACCACCTGACCCGCCAGTGCCGGTCGACGACCGCGAGGTCGACGCTGCCGGAGTAACTCCACTCACCGACGTCCTTGAGCTTCAGGGTGGCGGTGTAGGCGGCCTGTCCCGTGCCGTCCCCGGTCTCGCTCACCCCGTCGAGCCGCACCGTGGTGCTCTGCACCGCCAGGGCCTTGCGCATGTTCTCGTACGCCGCCGGGAACGCCGGGTCCGGCGCTCCCAACTCGGCGCGCATGCCCGCCAGGTCGCCGCGCTGCCAGGCGCCGACGAACCGCTCCGCGGTCTCCTGGGGTGTTCCCCTGGTGTGCAGGTACCACCAGGCGCCGCCCCCTGCGGCCCCCGCCACCAGGACGACGGCTGCCGACGTGATCGCGATCGTTCTGCCCCGTGCCACCTGATCCCCCCAGATCTTTTCGCCCAAGGGCCGCAGCCTAGCGTGCGCTAACGCGACATATGTCCATAAAAGATCATTTGGTCTGTGAACGGCTGGGTGCGTAGCTTGTCGCGTACTCTTGGCCGGAAAGCTCCTGGATCGCGAACATGATCTCGTCGGTCACCCTGCGCCGGTCGCGCGCGCTCGTCTCCGAGCCGGTGAAGGTCATCGGCTTGCCGATGCGTACGTTCACCCGGCCCAGCCTGGGCCTGGCCGCCCCGATCGGCAGCACCTCACCGGTGCCCTCCATCGCCACCGGGACCACCGGAGCGCCGGTGGCCAGGGCCAGCCAGGCGACGCCGACCTTGCCCCGGTAGAGGCGTCCGTCGGGGGAGCGGGTGCCCTCCGGGTAGATGCCGAACAGCTCGCCCTTCCTGAGCACCTCCGCCGCCGCGTCGAGCATGTCCTGGGCCGAGGTGGGGCTCTGCCGGTCGATGCTGATCTGACCGGTGGCGCGCATCCACATGGCGGTGACGGGATTGCCGGTGAAGTACTCGGCCTTGGCGACGAAGCGCACCTGGCGCTTGAGCACCAGCGGCAGGAAGGTCGAGTCGAGGATCGACAGATGGTTGGAGGCCATGATGGCCGGACCCGAGACGGGGACGTGCTCGTGTCCGGTGACCGTGGTCGGCCAGAGCAGGTGCAGCATCGGAGCGCTGACGATCTTGGTCAGGCGATAGAGCACGGGCTCTCCTCATGGGACGGGTTACACAACACTAGGCGGTGGCCCGACGGCCAACGGTTGTACGCACCCACACAAGCGGAGCTCACAGGTTTGTAGCCCTCCTCCAACACCATCGCGCTTTTCCGTGACGAGTCCGATGAAACCGCTCACCAGGCACGAAGGGAGCAGGGAGGAAAAGAAACGCCCCGCGGGCCGGAGGGGCCCGCGGGGCGTGACGTTTGGTGCCGATGTGGCGGTCGCCTCCTCGGCGAGAGGCACAACACGGCTCCAGCCGAACGGTATTCCGTGAAGGCGGTAATTTGCGGCCCGGGGGACACAAACCACATCGGCACGATCACTCTAACCGACGTCTGCCGCTGGTTATTCCGCTTTGAGGCCACCGGCGTGTCCAGCGCGGTCGCGGGACCCGAAGATCCGCAGGTCACAGCTCTTCGATGCTCTTCCGGAGAACCGTCGGCCGAGCCCGCCGTCACCCGTGTTCGGCGGGTTTTCACCGGTGGGCGGGCGGCGAGCACCGCCTCGGCGGTACGAAGCCGCGAGACGTCCCTTATTCGCGGGACGTGAATCTTTCACCCGCTTCCGCCTGCTGTCCCCAACTGGACAACGGGTGTGAGGGCGGCGTTTCCCGAGCTCTCGAAGGCCCTTCCCCAGGCCTCACACGGACGCGGGGAGGCGATGACCGTAGGGACGATGACGGTATCTGTACATCCTCCGGAAACCGTCCGAACCTGGAACCGCCGACGGGGGCGGGCGGCAGTCAACGGGGTGCCTCAACAGGAGGAGAATCATTCGTGAGACTTGGTAAGGGCTCGTCAAAGAACAGGGTTCTGGCGTCGGCCGCGGCCACCGTGCTCCTCGCGGCCGGGGCCGTCATGGGCGGAACGGCCACCTCCGCCGCCGCGGCGGCCGGTTGCGCGGTGACCTATACCTCGCACAGCTGGGGCACCTCGTCGGGCGGCTTCACCGCCTTCATCGACATCACCAACACCGGAGACCCGATCTCGGGCTGGGCGCTGACGTTCACGTTCCCGAGCACCCAGCGGATCACCAGTGGCTTCAGCGCGCAGTGGAGCCAGAGCGGCCAGCAGGTCACCGCCGGAAACCCCGCGTGGGGCGGATCGCTCGGCTCCGGAAAGACCTTCGGCATCGGCTTCAACGGAACCTGGACCGGCGGCAACCCGCCGCCGACGGACTTCGCCCTCAACGGCGTGCCGTGCACGGTCAGGCTGGTGCCGAGTCCCGCCCCCTCACCCAGCCCCTCGCCCTCCCCCCCGCGGCTGCGGATCCTCCTCTCCCCCTCCAAAATCACGGTGCCCGAGGGCGGCACGGCCAGCGTCCAGGTACGGCTCAGCCAGCAGCCCCCGGGCAACGTCATCGTGGGCAGCGCGCGGGTCTCCGGCGACACGGACCTGTCCGCCGGACCGCCGCTGACCTTCACCCCGGACAACTGGGACGTCCCTCAGCCTCTCACCGTGACGGCGGCCGAGGACGACGACGCGGTGAACGGCCTGGCGACGTTCGACTCCCGCAGCAGCCAGATCACCGGCAGCAGCGCCTTCCTGTGGACCGCCGTCGAGCAGGACAACGACTAGCGCACTCGCCGCCCACGGCGCCGCACCGCCGGAGCGGGGTGGTCCTTCCCCGGCCGGACGGCCTGCAGGCCACCCCGCTCAGACGGGGGCGCTCAGGGACGGCACCGCCTCGGGCAGGGGGTCCACGGCCGCCTCCGATCCCACGAGGATGGCCGAACGGGGGGTGCGCTCGCGCACGTCCTCGCTGCGGATCGCCATCACGGCGGGCGGGCTGCCCAGGTCGCCGTACCGGACGGCGACGGCTGCGGTGATCGCCCGGCCCGCGTCGGCGACCGTCTCCCTCGCCGAACCGGGTGGGTGCGCCACCGACAGATGGCCCAGCAGCGCCGCGAACCGCAACTCCTCGGCCGCCGCGCGGGAAAGCCCGTCGTCGGACGGCGGCAGCGGCCGGTCCAGCCAGAACACCCCGCCACGCAGGAGCGCGGGGTATGTCACCTCGTCCCGCTGGAGCGTGAGCACGGAATCAGCCAGCAGGCGCCCGAACTCCTTCAGGTCGGTATCGGGCGGCAGATCGGTCGTGACCAGCAGCGAAACCCGCAGTGCGTCCACCATGAGCGGCTATCCCTCCTTGAGGTGGCTCATAGTAGGGGTCGCCACCGACAGTTATGGCGCGCCCGGTGAAACGTGTCGGGATCAGATCTCGGCCACGATGCCGCGAGAGGGGGCGTCGGCGGCGGCCGTGCGGGTCCCCGGACGGATGCGGACCGGTCTTCGACCGGCCCTCGACCGGGCGAGGGCCGGTGCGGGCCGGCTTTCGCCCGGTCCACGGCCGAGGGCCGGATGAGAGTGGGGCCATCCTCCGGAGGCGGACCTTCGCCGGTGGTCAGAGGGGCTTGGGCGCGGGAAGGGTGATCCTGTCTACGGCCTCGCGGCGGCGCCGTTCCGGGCGACGGTCGTAGCGCGCGGTGGTGGCGGGGGAGGAGTGGCCGACGAGGGCCTGCGCGGTGGCCAGGTCCACCCCGGCGTCGAGCAACTCGCCGATGAAGGTGCGCCGGAAGTCGTGCGGGGTGCGCGCCGAGGCCCCCGCCTCGGCCAGGCGTCTGGCCAGGATGTCGGCGACGGCCTGCCCTGTCATGGGGGCGGGCCCGCCGTTCCTGACCCGCAGTCGCCCGAGCCTGCTGATGGGGCAGAACAGGGCGCCGGCGGGGCGGCCTCGCACCGCGAGCCAGCGTTCCATCCTGGCGAGGGCCTCGGTGGTCAGGTAGACCAACCGCTCCTTGTCGCGCTTGCCGCGTACCCGCAGCGAGCGCGACCCGGGATCGTAGTCGGCGAGCGCGAGCCCGGCGATCTCGGCGCGGCGGCAGCCGGTGGAGTAGAGCGCCGCGAGCAGGGCGGCGTCGCGGACCCCCGCCGGTGAGTCGTCGCGGTCGCACGCGGCGAGCGCGGCGCCCACCACCTCGGGCGGCACGTGCAGGCCCGCGGGCAGGCGGGTGTGCTCGACGGTCGGCAGGTCGGCGGCGCGCTGGTACTCCTCGGCGGTCATCAGGCCGAGCCGCCAGGCCTCGCGCAGCACCCTGCGCAGCGCGACCAGGTGCTTGTTGACGTACGACGGAGACCAGCCGCGCTCCGTCATCAGGGCGCGGATGCGCACGGTGTGCTCGTAGCGCAGCAGGTGCCAGGGCTGACCGGCGCCCGAGGAGACCTCGTCGCCGGAGACGAGCGCGGCGAGCCTGTCGAGGCAGCCGCGCATGGTGCGGCGGGACTCCGGGCTGGTCAGCGAGTCGAGATACACCCGATAGGGATCTCGCGCGGGCTCGATGGACGGGCCGGGCGAGGCGGGGACGGCTGGCACGCTCACCATGCGGATCCTAGCGGCCGCCTGTGGGAATCTACGCTGTAAAGGAGCCAGGATGAGGCAGAAAGCCCCAGACCGTGTCCAGGCCCATGGGCATGTCGGAGGCGATGAGTGTGTGGTTGGCTGTTCGCAATGAACATTTCATCACGGGCTTCCGCCTATCTCAGGGCGTACGACGAGCAGTTGCGGGCCAGGCCGATGCCGGGTCGCACTGCCGAGCGGATCGGGCCGCTGCTGAGGACCGTGTCGAACGGTCATGGCCAGGGTTTCCTGACATATCGGGACCTGGGTGGTCTGGCGGGCGCCGAACTCGACGCCTTCATCGTGGGTCAGCGGGACTTCTTCACCCGGGTCGGACGCGAGGTCGAGTGGAAGTACCACGGCTACGACCTGCCCGCGGACCTGCCCGAGCGGCTCGCGGCGGCCGGATTCGAGCCGGGGGAACGGGAGACGGTGTTCGTCGGCGAGGCCGGTGAGCTGGCCGACACCAAGGCGGCGCCCGTGGGGATACGGCTGCGCGAGGTGACGGGGCGGGACGATCTGGAGCGCATCCGCGAGTTGGAGGAGACGGTCTGGGACGCCGATCACAGCTGGCTGCCCGGCATGCTGGAGCGCGACCTCGCCGGGCCCGGGGATCCGTGCGCGGTGGTGATCGCCGAGGCGGACGGGCAGGTGGTGTGTGCGGCGTGGGCGCGCTTTCACGAGGGCACCGACTTCGTCTCGCTCTGGGGCGGTTCGACCCTGAAGGAGTGGCGGGGCAGGGGGGTTTACGGGGCGATGGTGTCCTACCGGGCGGAGTTGGCGGCGGGGCGGGGCTTCCGCCTGGTGCAGGTGGACGCTTCCGACGACAACCGCCCGATCCTCGCCAGGCTGGGCCTGGAGGCGATCACGACGGTGACACCGTACGTGTGGGTGCCACCGACCCTCTGATCACCCGGGATGTTTTGTCGGACGCCGGCGATATCCTGGCGCGGATCCGCGAACGGACATCACGGGTCGCCGGGCCCCGGGGCCGCGACATCGTGACGCGTCACGAGAGGACACGCATGCCCGAGGTGCTCAGCCGGCGCGCGCTCAACCGGGCCACGCTGGAGCGGCAGCTGCTGCTGGCTCGTGCGGAGCTGTCCGCGCTGGAGGCGGTCCGGCATCTGTACGGCATGCAGGCCCAGGCGCCGAATCCTCCCTACATCGGGTTGTGGACCCGCCTGTCGGGGTTCGCCCACGACGATCTCGCCCGGCTGATCAACGAGCGCCTGGTGGTGCGGCTGTCGCTCATGCGCTCCACCATCCACCTGGTCACCGCCGACGACTGCCTGGTGTTGCGCCCGCTGCTCGGCCCCATGTTGGCGCGGGGCCTGCGCGGTCCCGCGCACGGCAGGGGCCTGGCGGGGGTGGACCTGGACGAGCTCGCCGCCGTGGGGCGGAAGCTGGTGGAGGAGCGCCCCCTCACCTTCCGCGAGCTCGGTGCGCTCCTGCGGGAGCGGTGGCCGGAGGCTCCCGCCTCCGACCTGGCCGCCGGGGTGCGCAACACGCTGGCTCTGGTCCAGGTCCCGCCGAGGGGGATCTGGGGTGTGGGCGGGCAGGCCGCCCACACCACCGCCGAGGCGTGGCTGGGCCGTTCCCAGGACGAGCGGCCCAGCCGTGTATCCGCGGAGGAGGCGATTCGCCGTTACCTCGCCGCCTACGGTCCCGCCACGGTGATGGACGTCCAGCAGTGGTCGGGCATGACCCGCCTGCGGGAGATCGTCCGGGGGATGGGCCTGCGGACCTTCGCGACCGAGGACGGCGCGGAGTTGTTCGACCTGCCGGAGGCGTCGCGCCCGGACCCCGGGACTCCCGCCCCGGTGCGCTACCTGCCGGAGTTCGACAACACGCTGCTGTCGTTCGCCCAGCGGACCAGGACCCGTATCACGGAGGAGGAGTACCGCAGGCAGATCTTCACCGTGAACGGCATCATCAAGGCGACGGTGCTGGTCGACGGTTTCGTACGGGGCATGTGGAAGGTGACGCGAAAACGGGGCGAGGCGATCCTGGAGGTCGAGCTCTTCGCGCCGGTGAGCGAGGGGGAGCGGGCGGACCTGGAGGTGGAGGGGGCACGCATGCTCGACTTCGTCGCCCCCGAGGCGACGTCCCGCGACATCCGCTTCCTCGAAGCCTGAGCCCGTCGTTCCCACGACGGCCGGAGTGGGAGGCGTCACTTCCGCGGGGCGGAGGTCCAGGTGGTGTGGGTTTCCGTGCGACCGGAGCGGGGGCGCTTCCGCGGGGCCGAGGCCCGGGGCATCGTTCTTCGCGCGGCCGGAGCGGGTCATGGCGGCCTCGCGCGGCGTTCAGGGCGTGGGCGGCCGGGGCAGGCCCGAGACGACCATGGCGATCAGCGTCTCGTAGCTGGTGTCCAGGTTCTCTCCCAGGCCGAAACCGCCGGCGGCCTCGATGGAGGCGAAGCCGTGCACGGCCGCGCGGAGGCAGCGGGTGGCGTGGATCGCCTCCGTCCCTTCCAGGCCGTAGCCGCGCAGCACGGCGAGGATCACCTCCATCAGGCGGGTCCCCGTGTCGACCAGTTCGGGATCGATCAGCGGGTTGTCGGGGAAGGCCGCGTAGCGGTGCGGGAAGTCGACCACGTAACTCCGCCAGGCGCGCATCAGGGCCGCCGTCGCCTCGTCGCGACTCCGGCCCATGGCCGCCGTGCCGAGCCTCGCCGTCATGTCGTCCATCACGCGCAGGCCGACGAGCTTGCGCAGCTCGGGCAGGCCCCGGACGTGCTTGTAGAGCGAGGGGGCGGCCACTCCCGTGCGGGCGGCCACCGCGGCGAGCGTCAGCGCACCGGGCCCCTCCTCGTCGATCAGGGCCAGCGCCGCGTCCACCACCGCACCGGAGGTCAGGCCGGCCCTAGGCACGGACCGCTCCGGTCAGGAAACCCGCCAGGGCGGCGAAGGTGGCCTCGGGCATCTCGGCGTGCGGGTAGTGGCCGGCGCCCTCGATCATCGCGACCTTGGCGGTGGCGGCGTACGGCCGCAGCACCTCCTTCGCCAGGTGTGCCTCGGCGGCGGGGTCGGGGAAGTCGGGATCCTTCGATCCCATGACGATCAGCACCGGGCAGGTCATGCGGGGGGCGCAGTCGGTCCAGTGGCCCTCGGAGGGGGCGACCACCCCCGAGACGGCGGCCATCCTGCCGGGCTCGCGCAGCGTGGCCCTCAGTTCGCGCAGGTAGCCGGAGAAGTCGGCGGGCCTGGCCGTGGGATAGAGCGAGCGGTAGTACATCCCCCACAGAAGCGGGCTCGCCATGACGAGGTCCTTCACCAGCCGCAGTATCAGGCTGAGCTGCGGCTGCCCGACGAAGGGCGCGAGCATGGCCACGGCGCTCACCTCGCCCTCGGCGGCGGTCGCCGTGGTCCACGCCGCCGCTCCCGCGCTGGAGGAGCTGCCGACCAGGACGGCGGGGCCGCCCAGGTGGCGAATCAGGGCCAGCAGGTCGGCGCCGACCGACTGGGGGCTGTAGTCGGGCCAGCCCGTGCTGGACTCGCCGTGGCCGCGCACGTCGACCGCGGCGACCCGGTAACCCATCTCCGCCAGCCGGGGCGCCAGGAACCGGAACGCCCCGCGGGTGTCGCCCATGCCGTGCGCGCACACCACCAGCGGCCCGTCCTGTGGCCCGCTGACCTCGTACGCCAGCCGTCCGCCTGCCACGTCCAGGAACTCCGTGCCCACCGCGTCCACTCTTTTGTTATTCGTCATAGCTTTTAAGCTATTGCTAATAGCTTTGTGCGTCAAGGTTGAGCCAGCAACGTCTTCTTGATGCCAATCGCGGGAATTGGCCATTCTTTTGGCGGAGAAGGTGCTCGATGATGTGGTCATGATCTCTGTCAGTGCTCTCGCGGGCATCGCCGCGGTCGCCCTCGGCCTGGTGCTCACCCCCGGCCCCAACATGATCTATCTGGTGTCGCGGTCGGTGACGCAGGGGCGCCTGGCCGGAATGATCTCGCTGGCGGGTGTCGCGGCGGGCTTCCTGGTCTACCTGCTCGCGGCGGCGGCCGGGATCGCCGCGATCTTCGCGATGGTGCCCGCCGTCTACGTCGGGATCAAGCTCGCGGGCGCCGCGTACCTGCTGTGGCTGGCCTGGAGGACGATCCGGCCCGGCGCCCGGCCGGTCTTCGCGCCCGGTGCCCTTCCCGCGGACCCGCCGCGACGACTGTTCTCCATGGGGCTGGTCACCAACCTGCTCAACCCCAAGATCGCCATCCTGTACGTGTCGCTGCTGCCGCAGTTCGTCGATCCCACCCGGGGGGACCCCGGCACGCAGAGCCTGCTGCTGGGGGCCACCCAGATCGTCGTCGCCCTCTCGGTCAACACGCTGATCGTGCTGACCGCGGGTTCGGTCGCGACCTTTCTCGGCGGGCGGCCCACCTGGATGCGCGTGCAGCGCTACCTGATGGGCGCCGTGCTCGGCGGGCTCGCCCTGCGCATCGCCACCGACCGCTCACCCGCCGGGGTCGCGTAGGCGCTCGTCCCCGCCTACCAGTGGCGGCCCGTCGCGATGTCGCCCAGGTGTGGCGTTGAGAGGTGCAGCACTCGATAGGCGGTCCCTTCCTCGTCGGCGGCGACCTCGTGTTCCCACAGCGTGAAGCGCACCAGTTCCCAGTGCCGGGGATCGACGGCGAGGGCCGCGGAGTGCACGCCCGCCATGCCGGAGTATCGGCGCAGCTCGGCCAGTGCCCGTTCGACCGCGGTGGCGGGGTCCGTGTCGGCGGGGATCGGGTCGGTGCGGCGCGAGGCCGCGCGGGGAACGGTCTCCGACGAAAGCCCCCGCTCGTAGCCGGCGCCGGTCCAGTGCCGGATCACGGGCCTGCCGAAGTCTCGCACGATGTTCTGGAAACCGCCTCCGCCCCATAGGAAGCCGTTCATACCGGTGAGGGAACTCCACAGGTAGAAGGGTGAGTACTGGTTGACCGTGGAACCGTCGACGCCTCGCTCCCTGACCAGGTACGCCTTGAGCCCCAGCCCGGCGTAACCGTCGAGTGCGTGCCCTCTGGTCGCCACCCGCTCACGGATGATCCCCATGTCGTAGTCGGCGGGCAGCCCGATCTCGTACTGCATGGCGTGCACGAAGGAAGTCCCCCTGGTGATGGAAGAATGCGGTTTTCGTCGCTCAGCCGTGACTGAGGTCGATGACGCAGAAGAGATTGCCCTCGGGGTCGGCGAGGACCACGAAGTCGGGGTCGTCCGGGTAGAGGTCCCAGGCGACCCGTTCGGCGCCCAGTGACACCAGCCGCTCCACCTCGACGGCCTGCTCGGCGGCGTCGGAGGCGAACAGGTCGAGGTGCGTCCGAGGATGCTTTCGAACCGGCGTCCGCGTCACGTCGAGCGCCAGTGGGACGCCGGTCCCCTTCGTCGGCTCGATCACGGTCCAGTCGTCCCCGGCCTGGCCTTCGCGGGGCACGTAGCCCAGCGCCCGCGTCCAGAACCCGACGGCGCGGTCCATGTCGGTGACGCCCAGCACCACCTGCCCGATCCTCAGCATCCCCCAATGCTGGCAGGAAACCCTCGCCGGTGGAAAACCGATATCCCGTGGTCGTTGCCGGTGTTCTCCGGCGTCGGGCTTCTGATCCGCCCTGACGGTTACATCGTCCGGAGTACTTCGGATGAGGGGGTCGGCTCAGGTGCCGACCCCCTTCGATCATCTGGGTTCCCGCGGGTTCTTTCTGGTCCCGTCCTGTCAGAAGTCGTCGGCGGTGCGCATCCGGTCACGGATCCAGACGCCGGCCTCCTTCAGTGGCGCGGTGCCGGTCCACGGGCCTCCGGCGTCGCACGTACCGGTCTTGAAGACCGCGCCGGAGCGGTGGTCGTCGGAGAAGTTCCAGTTCACCCAACTGATCTTCTTGCTCGCCATGAGGTCGAGGTAGCGCTGGGACATGGTGAAGTCGTTGGTGTCCTCCCCGGCGTAGTTCTGCGTGCCGAACTCGGTGACGAACATGGGGATGCGGTCGGCCGCACGGGAGAGCGTGTTGAGGTACTCGGTGCCGTGCGAGGCCGCGTAGAAGTGGAAGGTGTACATGATGTTCGTGGCGTTGACCGGGTTGCCCGTCACCTCGGTCTCCGAAGCGCCCTCGGACACCCCGAGCGACGACCAGGCGCGGGTGCCGACGAGGACGATCCCGTCGGGGTCCTGCGCCCGGATCACCGGGATGATCTGCTCGGCGTAGCTCTTGATGGCGCCCCAGCTCACGCCGTTCGGCTCGTTGGCGACCTCGTAGATGACGTTCGGCTTGGCGGCGTGCCGCTGGGCGATCTCGGTGAAGAAGGTCCTGGCTCGGGCGAGGTTGTAGTTGGGGTCTCCGGGAGTGAGTATGTGCCAGTCCACGATGACGTACATGCCCTGCGCGCTGACCTGCTCGATGAGCGTGTGCGCGAGGTCGGTGAACGCCCGCGGGTTCGTCTCGTAGCCGTCCTCCTGCACGTACGTGGACAGGCGGACGACGTCGGCCTTCCAGTCGGTCGCCAGCGCGGTCAGCGAGCCGGTCGTGACGCACTGGCGGTACCACTGCAGGCCGTGGGTGCTCATGCCGCGCAGCTGGATCTGCTTGCCGTTCTTGTTGCACAGTTTGGTGCCGCAGACGCGCAGTTGCCCGTTGGCCGCGACCGGCGTGCCGCCACCGCCGCTCGCCTGGGTCGTCGCCGTGACGGACGCGCTCCTCGCCGACTCGTTGTTCGCGGCGTCGCGGGCGGTGACGGTGTAGGTGTGGGTCGTCGAGGCGGCCAGTCCGGAGATCGTGGCGGTCGTGCCGGTCACGGTGGCGACCACGGCGGAGCCCTCGTAGACCCGGTAGTCCTTGACCGTGCCGCTGTTGTCGGTCGAGGCGTTCCAGGCCAGGCTGATGGAGCCGGAGGTCGTGCCGGTGCTGCGCGGGGAGGACGGCACGCTCGGCGGCGTGGTGTCGCCGGGGTTCTGCCCGCCGCCGCAGGGGGCGCCGTTGAGCGTGCAGTTGACCGGTGAGCCGGAACCGGAGGCGATGAAGCCGAAGGTGGTGCTCGCCCCGGGGGCGAGGGTGCCGTTGTACTCCCGGTTCTTGAAGGTGTACCGGCTGCCGCTGCTGGTCATCAGGGAGTCCCAGTACGTTCCGAGACTCGTGCCCGACGGGAGGTCGAAGGAGACCGTCCAGCCGTTCAGCGTGGCGGTCCCGGTGTTCTTGACCGTGTACTGACCGCTGTAGCCGCTGCCCCAATCCTGCGCCTTGGTGAACGTCGCGGTGTCCGCGTGGGCGACGGAGGGGACGATCAGGGTGAACAGTAACGTCAGTAGCCCGGTCAGCACCAGGGCTGGGGTGGTGCGCCGCATCATCGCTCCTTGCGTGGGGGGACAGGGGCAGATCATGGCTCTTTATTAGGAAAGTTTCCTAACGTGACACGTGACGTTAGGTGGACGGAGCCTGTCATGCAAGACCTGGGTCCCCATTCCCCGCGGGGAAATTTAATCGACGGGACACTTTCCCGCTGTTTTCCCAGGGCTGAATCGCCCGCCCCGCACGCCGCGCGCCGGAGGCGGCCGCCGGCGCGTCCGCGCACGGCTTCGCGTCCGCGCACGGCTTCGCTCCCGGACCGGACGCCGGTCAGCCGAGCGGGCCCGGCCCCTGCCCGATGATCCGCTCTCCGAGCCTGGTGACGAGCTGGGCGCGTGCGTGGGAGGGAAGGGTGCAGCCGTGCGCGACAAGGGTGTCGAGCGCGGGCAGGTCGAGGAGCACGCTCCAGTCCTGGACGTCGTCGCAGTAGGAGACGTCGAGGTGGCGGAGGTCCTTCAGCGCCTGGAGCGGAGCCAGCGACCGCACGGGCGTGTTCCTGATCGACAGGTGCTCCAGGGTGCGGAGGCCCTCGATGCCGTCCAGGCCGGTCAGCGGTGTGTGCTCCAGATCCAGCCGGGTCAGAGAGGTGAGGGCCGAGATGTCCTCGGGGATGCGGTGCAGGCGGCTGCCTGACAGGTCGAGCTCCTCCACCCCGGTGGGCGCGGCCAGGGCCGAGAGAAGGAGCGCCGGGGGCGGGAGTATCACCGGCCGGGGCTGGGCGAGCACCGGTGAGCGCCCGGCGGCCGCCTCCTGCAGCACGCGCCACCCGTCCACCGGCGCGCCGTGCCCGCCGAGACGGACATACCCCGAGGGCAGCCACGGCGCGAGCCGCTCGGCCACGATGTCGGCACGGTCACCGGCACCGATGACTCCGGCCCGCAGCAGGCCGTAGTGCTCGTACGCGTGCTCGGCGGGAACGAACAGGTCCGTCACGATGTCCCCGCCCACGACGAGGACCCCGTCGTTGCCCGAACAGAAGATCACTCCCGCCGCGACCGTGCCGAGCACCAGGTGGTCGGCCGCGCTGTGGATCGCGCGGGCACGCAGGTCGCCGGTGACCGCGAGGTAGCTCTCCGAGGCGTCGCCGTCGTCGAGAAGCCCTTCCACCGCCAGTCCGCCGATCACGATCAGCGGAGCCTTCACGTCGAGCCCGCCGGGAACGTACGTGTCGCCGAACCAGATCGTGGCCCGGTGCACGATCCACCCCGACTCCGTTCGCTCCGCCCCGTCGGGGAAGACCGAGGGCGTCTCGCCGGGAAACGCCAGCGACCACGCCTGCGCGAACAGCAGACCGTAGACGGGAGGCATGATGTGGTGCGGCCACTCTTTGGCCTGGGCCGGTCGACGTAACCAAGATCCGATCGGGTGCAACTCCTCCGTGAGGTCGCCGAAATAGTTCAGTGCCTCCGCGCCGGCCCCGGCCTGTTGCCGAAGCACCTTCAACGCGTCACCGAGACGCTCCGACGCCCCGGAGAAATGCTCACCCGTCAGATCCATGTCACATACCGTACTCATCACCACGAATTCTGATGGCCGTTCGGGTGACGCTCCCGGATGACGGGCGTGTCGGAAACCACGGGGCGCGACCGTGCGGTGACGAAGGGCAAAGTGGATCTTCGCTGGGACCTCGGGTACCGTGCCCGGGGCCCCTGAGCGCTCCGGCGCGGCCCGTGAACACGGACCGGGCACGGACTGGGCACGGACCGACGCAGGCCGACGCAGACCGGCGCGGCCCTGAACGTGGACCGGGCGCGGATCGAGCACGGACCTGAGAGGGTACCGGGCAGGGGCGGGCGCGGAACGTCGTGACATTGGAAGGATGGATACATATATGGAGGCCGGAAATCGCCGGACCCTGCGGTTGCTCGTCACCGGAGGCGGGACCGGTGGTCACACCTACCCCGCGCTGACCACCGTCGAGGCCCTGCGCGACCACGCCGCCGCGCGAGGGCTCGACCTGGACGTGCTCTGGGTCGGTACGGAGGCCGGCCTGGAGGCCCGCGTCGCGGCGGAGCACGGCATCCCGTTCCGCGCCATCACGGCGGGGAAGCTCAGGCGCTCGCCCAACCCGCGAGAGCTGGCGACCAACCTCGCGGACATGTTCCGGATCCCGGTCGGCGTGTTCCAGGCGTTCGGCATCGCCGCCCGCCATCGCCCCGACGTGGTGCTGTCGACCGGCGGGTACGTGTGCGTGCCGCTGGGGGTCGCCTCGCGGGTGCTGGGCCGGCCGTTGGTCATGCACGAGCAGATCACCTCCCTCGGCCTGGCCAACCGCATCCTGTCGCGCTTCGCGCGGCGGATCGCGCTGACCCATCCCTCCTCGATCGAGCATCTGCCCGCGAGGGTGCGCGACCGGGCCGTCGTCACCGGCAACCCGGTCCGTCCGCACCTGCTGCGTGGCAACGTCGACGCGGGACGGCGCCACTTCGGGCTCTCCGCCGACCTGCCCCTGGTCTATGTGACCGGTGGCGCCCAGGGGAGCCGCCAGATCAACACCATGGTCGAGGCGATCCTGCCCGACCTGCTCGCCCGCGCGCAGGTGATCCACCAGTGCGGCCCCGGCTGGATCGCGCAGCTCACCCGTACCGCCGCGGGGCTTCCCGTGGGATTGCGCGACCGCTACCGCCCGGTGCCCTACGTCGGCGCCGAGCTGGCCGACGTGTTCGCCGCGGCCGATGTCGTGGTCTCCCGCAGCGGGGCGGGCACGGTCGCCGAGCTGACCGCGGTGGGCAAGCCGTCCGTTCTCATCCCCCTGGTGCCCTCGGCCGCCGACGAGCAACGCCAGAACGCCCGCTACCTCGCCGAGGCGGGCGCCGCCCGTGCTCTCCTGGAGGACGGTCCCACCGCCGACCACCTCCTGGCCGAGCTCGACGCCCTGCTGCACGACCCCCGGGCCCGCGCCGCGATGGCCGGTGCCGCCGGAGCCCTCGGCCGCGTCGACGCCGCCGACAGGCTGGCACTGGTGCTCCTGGAGGCGGCGGGGACGGACGGCAAGGCCGGTTGAGCCCGATGCCGGAGTCCCGGGGAGAGCCGGCCGGACGGGACGGCGGCCGGTGTTCCGGGAAGAACCGGCCGGGCGTGAAGGGGTGACCTTCCCGGTGTGAGGGGCGTCGGCGGGAGTCTCCTCGGCGTCCGCGCGAGGTAGGTGTCTCCTGGCCGAAGGTTTACCGAAAAGGCGGTGGCGGCCCGGCGCCTGCCGAAGTGGGGCCTGAGTAATCTGGCGACCGCACGAAGTGAAGTGTGGTGGAGCCGAGAACATCGCACGGTGAACGTTCGTCCTGGATTTCCAGGAGATGTCGCGGGTGACCGTGCGGTCTCACCCGGCGGCATGCTCCCGGGCAGGCGCGTCTTTCGTGGAGCCTTCCCGGCATGGAGTTTCACGCAGACCGTCCCCGAGAGACAGGTTGGCCATTGACCCGTCAGGAAAAATTCTCGCCCGAGGTGACCGGCGAGACGCGCGACCGGCTCACCGACTCCCGCGCCGACGCGTTCGGCGGCAATCTGCACGTCGGTTACTGGATGGACGAGCACGACGAGGCGTCCGCCGCCCAGGCGACGGACCATCTCACCGACCTGGTGGCCGAGCGCCTGGAGGTCGTTCCCGGGGAGCGCGTCCTGGACGTGGGGTCCGGCACCGGCAGGCCCGCCGTACGCATCGCCACCGCGCGCGACGTGCACGTCACCGGGGTCACCCTGAGCGAGTACCAGGTGCGGCTGGCAGAGGCCCGCCCCGAGGCGGGTCAGGGGCAGGGGCGGGCCGACTTCCAGCTCGCCGACGCGATGTGGCTCCCCTTCGACGACGCCTCCTTCGACGCCGCGTACGCCATCGAGTCCCTCGTCCACATGGAGAACCCGGCGGCGGCCCTTGGCGAGATCGCCCGGGTGCTGCGTCCCGGCGGGCGGTTCGTGGTGGGGGAGTGGTATCTGCTCGACTCTCTCACCGGCGACGCCGCCGAGGCCATGGAGGACCTCTCCCGCGGCTTTCATGTGCACTTCGTGCCCACCATCGAGGAGTTCTACGAGGAGATGGACCGGGCCGGGTTGAAGATCGAGATATTCCATGACATAGGGGCAAATATCCGTAGGTCTTTCCGGCTCGTGGACGACCTCCTCCCGGCCTCCGTGATGCGACTCGGAGGCGAGATCGCCGAGCAGCTCACCGTCTGCGGGGAGATATACCGGCGCTTCGGGCAGATCCCGCAGATCAGCTACGCCCTGTTCACCGCGGTCCGCCACTGAGAGCCCCGTCCCTTGCCGGATTCGAGGGAAGGCGGCCTGCCCCCGACGGGCGCCGGCCGTGTGATCGGGCACGGTGGCCTTCACCGCCGCACCGGTGTCACCGTTACACCGGCGCGGCTCACGTCCGGCGGTGGGCCGCCAGCCGGTCGGCGAGTTCCCCGGGACGGCTCAGCGCGACGTTGTGACCCCCGTCGATCTCCTCGGCAATCATGTCCAGACGCTCCCTGACGAGGCGGCGCATGAACTCGGCGGGGAGATAGCGGTCGTCGCGGCACAGGAGGAACACCGTCGGCACCGCCGGCCAGGCGGCGAGCGGCCACGGGGCGGCGAAGGGAGTGGCCGACTGGTCGAGGCTCCTCCTTCGGGCCTCCGCCACCAGGCCGGACGGGACGTCGTGAAAGAACAGGGCCGTCTCGTCGTCCGGTGCCCGGCCGTCCTGCTCGTCCCGCTCTCGCCTCGCCCGCTCCCAGCCGCTGTTGGCCCACCAGCCGCCCGGCGGCTCGCCCGGCACCGGGATCATGGCCGTGACCAGCACGAGGAGTTCGACCGGTATCCGCTCACACACCAGCGGTGCGGTGAATCCACCGAAGGAGTGGGCGACCACGACGAGATCGGTACGGTCACCGACGGCATCGACCACCGCGTCGGCGTACTCGGAGAGCCCGGCCGAATCGTCGTCGCAGGGAAGGTCGGGCGTGACCACGTCATGACCGCGCGCCCGTAGTTCGGCGGCCGTCAGGTGCCAATACCACGAGTCGGACGCGGCGCCGGGTATCAACACGTAGGTGCTCATGTTGGATGGTCCCTCCGAGAAGTGTGCCGTGGGCGGGTTCACGATCGGCCCCTGCGCTTGAAATCCTCCACGCCGCCGCCTCCGGGCAGGCGGGTCTGGAAGTCGAGGACCCCGACCCAGGTGGGGCGGACGGCGATGCGGGCCATTCTCGTGCCGGGATGATCCACCGCCGCCACGTACGCCAGCCGTGCCAACTCCTTCGAAGCGAGCAGGCGCCGCGCCACGTCACTGTCCAGCAGGCGAACGTCGCCCTGTGGCAGCGTCATCACGTCTTCGTCGATCGTCATCGAGTGTGCTCCCCAACGGTGGTCGACCCCGCTCATCGGGGTCGTCCACCGTTAAGACGGGTGAGGCTCCCGAAAGGGGTCACCGTCCGAGGGCGCGTCGTCCGGGGGCAGCGTCGGCGGCAGTCCGAACGCGGCCAGCAGGTGCGGTTCGAAGACGGTGATCTCGGAGATCTCACCGTTCGCGATCCTCAGCACATTGAGCGCCTGAGCCCGGTAGGCGGACTCACCCGGCAGCCGGATGTAGCCCGCCACGGCCGGCTGCCGGTTCGCCCGCGTGGGAATGCTCCGCCACCGTCCTCGATACAGCGGTGAATCGGGGCCGAAAGCATGTGCGGCGAAGGACTCGATCGCGTCGCGGCCGGAGAACCAGAACGGGAGCGGAGGCATCGTCATCCGCGCCTCCTCGCTCAGCAGCTTCGCCAGGGCGGCGGGGTCGGCCTTGTCGTGGGCATCCATGAAGCGTCGCAGCAGTTCTCGCTCCTGAGCGGTCGGAGCCGTCGACGGCGCCCATTCGAGACGTCGTTCCGGAAGGTGGGTCCTCAGGGTCGATCGTGCTCGTTTCAGGGCGCTCTTGACCGAGTCGACACTGATCTCAAGCTGCGCGGCGGTCTCTTTCGCGGACCAGCCGAGTACATCGCGCAGGATCAGCACGGCCCGCTGCCTGGGCGGCAGATGCTGGATGGCGGCGAGGAACGCCAGCTCGATGGTCTCCTTGCCGACGGCGGCCGCGTCAGGCTCCATGCCGTCGGACGCGACCGGCTCCAGTAGCTCATCCGGGTAGGGCTGCAACCATCGGACCTCGAACGGCGGCGAGCCCGGCTGCGCCGGTCCCGCGTCCCGAGGTCGCGGACGGCGGGGGTGCCGGTCGAGGAAGTCCAGGCACGCGTTCGTCGCGATCCGGTAGAGCCAGGCGCGGACGGTGGAACGGCCGTGGAAGGTCCCGCGTCCGCGCCACGCCCGCAGAAACGTCTCCTGCACCAGGTCTTCCGACTCCTCGAAGGAGCCGAGCATCCGATAGCAGTGCATCCGCAGTTCCCGCCGATGACGCTCGACAAGCTCGGTGAACGTCCGATCGTCGCCCGCGAGCACGGCCGCCACCAGCGCGCTCTCCTCGGCCCTCACCTCATCCGCGATTCACTCGACTCATGGACGCCACGCTATCCCCACCCGGGCGCGGGGTACGGAGAGGTCGTGGTCGTCGGGCACGGTCGTCCAGGGGGAGCCCGGGCACGTCGGCGAAGCGGCGTCTACCCGGGCATATCGCGACCTGTGGTCACCCGCCGTTTCCTGAGACGACCGCTTTCAGGGCCGCCTGGAGGATGTCCAGTCCGGCGTGCAGTTCCGAGTCGCTGATCGTGAGCGGTGGTGCGAGCCTGAAGATTCCCCCCATTCCCGGCAGCTGGACGATGTTGACGTGGAGCCCGCGCTCCAGGCACGCCATGGTCAAGACTTTTCCGAGCGCCTCCGCCGGAGACTTGCTCGGCCGGTCCGTCACCAGTTCCAGGCCCTGCAGAAGCCCGCGGCCGCGGACGTCGCCGACCACCTCGAAGCGGTCACGCAGGTCCAGCAACCGCTCGTTGAGCTGCTTGCCCAGGATCGCGGCCCGCGCCACGAGGCCGTCGCGTTCGATGACGTCGAGCACGGTCAGCGCGACGGACGCCGCGAGCGGGTCCGAGACGTGGGTCGTGAAGAACAGGAACCCGCGTTCGTGACAGACCTCCTCGATCCGCGGCGACGTGACGACGACCGCCACCGGCAGGCCCGCGCCCAAGGTCTTGGAGAGCGTCAAAAGGTCCGGGACGACGCCGTCGCGTTCGAAGGCGTACATCTCGCCGGTGCGTCCGAGTCCGGTCTGGGCCTCGTCCGCGATCAGCAGCATCCCGCGTTCGGCGCACATCTCCTTCAGCCGCCGCAGGTATCCGGCCGGGAGTTCGATGATCCCGCCGGAGGACAGGATCGGCTCGACCAGGCACGCGGCCAGGCTTCCCGAAGACTGCTGGTCGACGAGGGCGAACCCGTACTCAAGCTCGGCCTCCCAGTCGTACGACCCGTCCGCGTGACGGAAGGGGGATCGGTACGCGTTCGGCGAGGGGAGCGTGAGGTTGCCCGGCATGGGCGGGCCGTATCCCCGGCGACCGGCGGAGAAGGTGGCGGAGGAGGCGCCCGAGGTCATGCCGTGCCACGACCGGTCGAAGGAGACGATCTCGTACCTGCCGGTGTAGAGCTTGGCCATCTTGATCGCGGCCTCGTTGGCCTCCGCGCCGGTACTCAGCAGCAGGGTCTTGCTCAGGCCTTCGGGAAGCGTCGACGCGAGCCGGCCGGCCAGATCGACGACGGGCCTGCTCAGCATGCCGCTGTACAGGTGATCCAGCGAGGAGATCGACCGTGAGACCGCCGCGACCACGTCGGGGTGGGAGTGCCCGAGGATCGAGCTCATCTGACCCGAGGTGAAGTCGAGGATCGCCGTCCCGGCGTCGTCGTAGACATACGCCCCCGCCGCCCGTTCGATGACCTTTGGGGTGAACGTCGCGCCGTAGCGGATCAGGTGACGGCCAACATCATTCCAAAATGACGCATTTTTCATATTTGCTCATGATGGCATGGCCGTCCAACAGCGGTTCGCCGCCCTGCTGACGTTCACCACCGAAGGACTCTGGCGGGTAGCATCCAGACATGGATCCGGTGATCATGACCTCCGTCCTCACCCTCCCCGCGCTCGCGCTCCTGCTGATCCCGTTCCATGACGAATCCGGTGCGACCGACACCCGAAACCAGCTCGCCGGCCTTCGCACCCGGCAGACCCTCGCCTCCCGCGAGGCGTGGAACGCCGCGCACGCGTGGGCGAGGGCACCGATGCGCCGGCTGGCGGCGGCCGTGGGGCTGGTGCTCGCGGCCTCCGTCGTCGCCGCCGCGCTGTTCGATCTCCCGGAGGCGGTCGGCTACGCGATCATCGCCCTGCAGTTCACGCTCCTGGTCGGCGGGCTGCTCCTGATCGGCCGGCGCGCCAGCCGGATCGCGGCCGAGGTCAACAGCCGTGGCGAGGCCACTCCGCCTTCCGTCTGACCCGCGGCGGAGACCCGCCATATCCGGGAGGCCACAGTGCCTTGACGGTGAGCCGTCCCCTGTTCGACGCCACCTGCCGGGCTTTCTCCCTCGGCCGCTATGGTGGCTGAGCCTATGGCTCGTCGGAGGACGTGATCCTCGACGAATTCACGGCGACCGCTCGAATCGATGTGATCCAAGCCACCCGGAGCCGACCTTGAGCAACCCCGAGATGTTCACCGAGATAGCTGTGGAGCAACTCGAAAACTACCGCCCGAAACTTTTCCCCCCGGCGGATCTCCACGATTTCTGGACGGCCACGCTGGCCGCCGCGGAGGAGTTTCCGCTGAGTGTGGAGGCGAGACTCGTGCGGGACACTCCGCTGCGTACGGTCGACGTCTACGACGTCACTTTCGCGGGGTTCGGCGGGCACCCGATCAAAGCGTGGTACCTGGTTCCGCGCGACCGGGCCGAGCTCCTGCCGACCATCGTCGAGTACGTCGGTTACGGCGGCGGCCGGGGGCTGCCGCACGAGTGGCTGTACTGGTCATCGGCCGGGCATCCGCACCTGATCATGGACACCCGCGGCCAGGGCAGCGCGTGGCGAACGGGTGACACCGCCGACCTGGGGGCTTCCGGACGACCGCACGTGCCGGGCTTCCTCACCGACGGGCTGCCCGACCGGGACCACTATTACTACCGGCGGCTGTTCACCGACGCGGTCCGCGCGGTGGAGGCCGCGGCCCAGTTGCCCGGCGCCGACCCGGCCCGCCTGGTGACCACCGGCACGAGCCAGGGCGGCGCGCTCGCCCTCGTCGCCGCCTCGCTGCGCACGGACGTGGCGGCCACCATGCCCAACGTGCCGTTCCTGTGTCACATCAAGCGATCGACGCAGGTCGCCACGGACGGGCCGTTCCCGGAGCTGGTGACGTGGTGCCACACGCATCACCGTCTCGTCGACCAGGCCTTCGCCGCGCTCGCCTACTTCGACGTCGCGATCCTCGCCAGGGACGCGCGCTGTCCGGCGCACTTCGGGGTCGCCCTGCGCGACGAGATCTGCCCGCCCTCCGGCGTCTACGCCTGCGTGAACCACTACGGCGGTACGAAGGAGGTCCTGGCGTACGAGTGGAACGGCCACGAGGGCGGCCAGGCACACCACCTCGCCGCGCAGTCGGCGTGGCTGGCCGAAATCCTTCCCTGACATTCATATTTCCGGCGGAACAATGAGGGGTGGCGGAATCTTCATTCGCTCGCCGCGGGCGCGAGCCGGGTGGGCCGGTGGTGCGCCCGCAGGGGGTTGCCGCCTCTCCCACGGACGTGATTCACTGACGTCACCCCCGAAACTGTAAGTAAACTTTTCAATAACGGACTTTCCGGTTTGGCGGCTCCCCGTGGCACGACCGCTCTCGTCCGGGCAGGAACGGTTCCGGCTCCCGCACCGACCCGACCTCCCGGAGCACTCCTACGCCGTACGTTTCTCCGATCTGACGGCGCGCCACGGTCCGTTGACGACAGGGCAGGCCAACATGGTCCGCTGCATGCTCACCGACCCGCCGGAGCACATGAACTACCGCGTCGTGCGGGCACTCCAGCCGGGTACGACGCTCGCCGTGATCACCAAGGCGGTGATCCGGCTGGTGACCCGGCACGAGTCCCTGCGCACGACCTTCCATGACGGCCTCCAGTGGGTTCTGGCCGATGGAGGAGTGGTCGTCGAGGTACACGACACCGGCGATCCCCCGGCCGGACCGGACGCCGCCGGAAACCGGGCGGACGCTCCGGTGAGCGAGGAGGACACGGAGAGCGGATGGGCCGGAGGGCCGGAGGGCACGGAGGGAGCCACCGGCGGGAGAGTGCGTGGTGCGGCGGGAGCCGAGGGCGGGGGACCGGCTCGGATCCGCGCCGAGACGCCCGACGCCGACCTCGCGGAAGAGGTCGCGCGCCGGCTTCACGGGACGCGCTTCGCGCTGGAGGCGGAGATCCCGCTCCGGATCGCCGTGATCACCTCCGGTGGTGTACCCCGGCAGGTCGTCCTGGTGACCACGCACAGCGCGATGGACGCGGCCGGGCTGGCCGTACTGCTCACCGAGTGGGACGAACTCCTCCTCGGCAAACCGCTCGCGCCGGTGACCGCGCCGCAGCCGCTCGACGTCGCGGCGGCCGAGGGCACTCCGGCCGGTCTGCGGCGGGCGCAGGCGGCGCTGCGCTATTGGGAAGGCCACCTGCGCGGGGTGCCCCGGTCCACGCTCACGGTCGCCGTGGACGGCGAGACGGACTGGGTGCTTCCCCGGCTGCGGGTGCGCTCGGTTCCGGCGGCCGGGGCGCTGAGGCGGATCTCCGCGCGTACCGGGGCGAGCCCGTCGGCGGTGGTGCTCGCGGCCCTGGCGGCACTCGCCGGAGTGCGGGCCCGCCTGCGGACGGTCGTGGTGCTGTCCATCTCGGCGAACCGCTTCCGGCCGGAGTTACGCGAGTACGTCGGACCGCTCGCCCAGGACGCGCTGATCCCGGTGGAGATCGGCGAGGACGGTTTCGACACCGTGTTGCACGGCGCGCGCTCGGCGACGATGGCCGCGTACCAGAACAGCCGGTTCGACTCGGACGCCCTCATCCGGGTGATGGAGGACGTCCAGCGGGAGCGGGGTCTCTTCTTCGCCAGGGACCTCGTGTTCAACGACATGAGCGTCCCCGGCCGGGGTGCGCGGGTCAGCCGTACCGGGGAGGACGTTCACTCGGTCTGGCTTCCACCGGCCACTCTGCCCACACGCACCTCGCTCTGGGTTCACCGGCTGCACGGCGAGCTCGACGTCACCCTGTGGGCCGACCCGCGCTGCCTGCCCCGCGACGACGCGCGGGCCCTTGGCGAGGGGATCGCGCGGCTGCTCATCGAGGCGGGTGATCGGGACGTGCCGCTGAGCGAGCTGACCGCCCTCACCGGCGTCGTCCCGGTTCCCCGGGACGAAGGCTGGCTCCTGATCGACGGCTGCTGGGTCCGTCTCACCGAGGTCGAACGCCTGGTGAGGGACGCGCTCGCCCGGTCGGCCGGCGACGGCGAGGTGGCTCGCGCCGCGGAAACGGTCGTCACCGCCGAGGCCGACGGACGGCTCGGGCATCGGCTGGTGTGCTTCACATCGGCGAAGACCACTCCGGAGGCACTGCACTCGGCCTGCCTGAGCCTGCTGTCCGGCCGTATGTCGGCCATGGCCCCGCACCACTACGTCGTCTGCGCGACCGCTCCGCCCCCGGGTGTCTCCTGGGGGGATCTGCCGAGGATCACCGAGGGGGCCGGACGCTGACCCCCGCCCACCGGTGAATGCGCTTCGGTGAGCGCGCTCGCGGGCGGCTTCGGCGTCGCGCCGGAGCGTTCCCCTTTTCGGGGTTCCCGTTCCGTTCCTTTGCCCACTCCGGCGGCCGGACATCGTCGCGGCCCGTCCTTCAAGCCGGGTCAGGCGACGCCGGTGCGCTCCACGGTGACCGCCAGCGTGGTGTAGGGCATGGAGAAGCCGCCCCCGATCGCGTCGATGGCGGTTCCGACGGCCTCCAGCACCTCGGTCAGTCGGTCCGCCGGAAGCAGTGTGAAAGCGCCGCTGGTGGGCAGCAGGTCCAGCCACTCGTCGCGCGTGTAGGAGTGCTCCTCCTCGAATCGCCACCGCTCCGGCTCGCCGAATCCGCCGGCCTCCCTCACTCCGTCGGCGAACCTGGGGAACAGCGCCTGGTAGGGGTCCGAGGGGCGCTTCTGCCATTGGAAGTCGAGCGGCGAGTCCGGCACCACCCGTCGGTAGGCCGTGGCGAAGGCCTCCGCGACAACGGGCGGGAGATCGAACACGTGAGAGAACACCGTCAACCTGCCTCCGGGCCGCAGCACCCGTGCCGCCTTGGCCGCGCCGGCGACCGGGTCCACCCAGTGCCAGGTCTGGCCCGCGACCACCGCGTCGAACGTCCGGCCGGCGTCTTCCCAGGCCTCGAACGTCGACACCTCCACCTCGATCCCGGTGCGCCGGGCGAATTCGGCCATCCGCGCGTCGGGATCGACCCCGAGCACCCGGCAGCCGGCTGCCTGGAACTGCCGGGCCGCGATGCCGGTGCCGCAGCCGACGTCGAGGACGTCGGGTCCGGGACCGGCGGCGACGATCCGCTCCACCAGGGCGTCGGGGTAGCGGGGCCGGGTCCGGTCGTAGCGTTCGGCGTCCACTCCGAACGACTCCGCCATCCGCCTGGCGTTGTGGGACTCTTTACCGGAAGGGCTGGGCGGTTCCCGCGATATAATGGGCATACGCCCACTTTAGTGGGCACGTGCCCACTCGTCAATCGGGTGAAGGCCGTCAAGAGATGGAGGGACGCGCTGTGCCGACCGGGGTGCACATCCGCGACGCGCGCAGGCACCTGTTCGACGCCGCCGAGCGCGTCCTGCTCAGGGACGGGCCGAACGCGCTGACCAGCCGCGCGGTCACCACCGAGGCGGACGTCGCCAAGGGGGTCCTGCACCGGCACTTCGCCGACTTCGACGACTTCCTCGCCGAACTCGTGCGAGAGCGCATCGCGAGAATCGGCGACCAGGCCGCCGCCCTGCGCGACTCCGCCGGCACCGGCACCGTGGACGGCAACCTCACCGGCGCGCTGAGAGAACTGTTCGACCCGGTCACCGTGTCGATCGTCGGTCTCGTCGTCTTCCGCGACGAACTGCGCGCCCGGCTACGCCAGGCCGGGCCGCCCCACGGAATCCCGGTCATGGCGGAAGCCGCGGCCATGATCGCCTCCTACCTCGCCAACGAGTGCGAGATGGGCCGCATCGCGGTCGACGCGGACGTCGACTCGCTCGCGATCTCACTGGTCGGGGCCGGGCACCTGATATTCGCCGGGCGGGCGGGCGCCCCACCTGAGGCGGGAGAGGTCGGCAGGGTCGTGACCACGGTCATCGCCGACGTCGTGCAGAGACGGCTGTTGTGAACCGCCCGGCGTCGGCGCTCGACGCGAGACGCCGGGTGCGGGTGGGGTTACGTGGGAAGTCCCGGACTCGAAAACGATCCACGGGCTTGGACGCTCCGCCGCGACGCGGCGGCGGTTCCATCCGGCCTCCGGCGTTTCATGCCGCGTCCGGGTGTCAGCCCAGGCGGTGCTCGTACAGCTTCCGCAGTTCCTCGACGCGGCCCTGCGGCGGGTGCGGGGCCTCGCCCTGGACGACGGTGAAGAACACCTCCAGGTGCGCCTGCCAGGCGGCGAGCGCCGTCGCGCGAACATCGGCCAGCCGGGCGGGAAGCGTCTGCGTCAGCACGACCCGGGTGCCTTGCGCGGGGTCGTGCGCCAGCTCCCAGCGCACCCGTCCCGCGGGCTCGCCCTCATGGAGCCATTCGTACTCCAGGGCGCGCGGCGCTCCGACCTCCCTGACGGGACCCGCGGGCACATGCGGGTTCGTGAACCACGTCGGGGGCTCCACGCCAGGGCGGAGGGTCTCCCCTGCGGCGAGGATGTTCCACACCTCCTCGACGGGCTTCCAGATCAGGTCGCGCGCGAACCTCACGAGGTGACCGTCTCCGTTCTTTCGCGTCTCCCCCTCGGCCAGGCCGAAGATCTCAACGTAGTCCGCGATCCGGCCACTCCAGCCCGGAGGCCGCTCGAAGGGCTCGCCGTCCAGCCTGGACAGCAGCGCGGCCAGGCAGAGGTCCCAGCCCGCCGCGGTGCGGCCCGCGGTCAGCCTGCCGGTCCAGCCGCCTCCCAGCGTGTGGGTGAGGACGAGCAGGCAGCCCGGCCCGTCGGGGAGAAGCTCGAAGCGCAGCACGTCCTGGTTCCAGCGGAACGCGTACACCTTCGGAGGGTCGAGTTCCAGGATCTGGCCGTGAGTGGAGTCGTCTTCGCCCTCGAAGGTGAAGCGCATCGCCGCACCGACGGACTTCTCGGTCTCCACCGTCGCCGGAAACCAGTGGGCCATCTCGGCAGGGTCGGTGACGGCCTTCCAGACCTTTTCCGGGGAGTGGGCCAGCCGTCGTTCGAAGCGCAGCACCGGCTGGTCGCCGACGGTCCGCAGGGTCGCCAATTGCTCTTCCACTATGTCGCCCTTTCTTAGGTTTTGCCGGATTTCCTGGGTCTCGTTAGATCTCTTCCGGCATGGCGTCGAGGCGGCGTTCGAGCGAGTCCAGGCTCTCGTTCCACATGCTCCGGTAGGGCTCAAGCCAGGCGGCTATCTCGGCGAGCGGCTCGGGCCGCAGCCGATACCACCGGCGCTGCGCGTCGTGCCTGACCTCGACCAGGCCCGCCTCGCGCAGGATCCTCAGGTGTTTCGACACCGTCGGTTGTGTCAACGCGAGCCGCTCCACCAGGTCGCCCACGGGGCGCTCGCCGGTACGGAGCAGATCGAGGATCTCCCTGCGCCGGGGCTCGGCCAGTACTTCGAATGTGGTTGCCACTTCAGCAATATAGCCAAGTTGGCATATAAGATGTCAAGAAGCCTTGAGGGTGGCCCGGACACGTCGCCCGGATCGGCCGCACGGGCGCGGCGCCGGAGGCGGAGGTGTCCGGAAGCGGACACCCGGAATGTCTCTCGCTTGTCCGTGCTCGGATGATTTCGTGGTGTATGAAGTCGTGATCAGTTGGTCCGTCGCCGACGGTGTGACGGACTGGAGATCTTGGAGGTTTCGCGATGGCAGTGGAGCTCGTCTACGAGACGCACTCGATCAGCACCGACAACGAGGCGGGAATCGCCACCGGCTGGCTTCCCGGCACACTCTCGCCGCGCGGTCGCGAATTCGCCCGTGAACTCGGGGAGCGCCGTCGTGATGACGGAATCTCGGTCGTGTTCGTCTCCGATCTGGGGCGCGCCGTCGAGACCGCCGAGATCGCCTTCGGTGGCTCCGACATCCCGGTCCACCGGGACGCGCGGCTCCGCGAGTGCGATTACGGCGAACTCAACGGCATGCCGGTCATCCGGCTCGCCGACGAGCGGTCACGTCACATCGACCTCCCGTGGCCGGGTGGGCAGAGCTACCGTCAGGTAGTGGAGCAGACCTGTGACTTCCTCGGCGACCTCGCGGCCACCTGGGACGGCCATCGTGTCCTGGTGATCTCCCACTCCGCCAACAGATGGGCGCTTGACCACCTCTTCGACGGCCGCAAGCTGGAGGAGCTGGTGGACGCGCCGTTCGACTGGCGAGAGGGGTGGGAGTACGTGGTGCCGACCGGTTTCCACGCGGACGACAGGGCGTCTGCGCCCGAAGGCGGGCGATCGGGGGACAGGCCGTTCTGACACGGTGCGGTGCGGGGATCAGCGGGGCCGGGGCTCAAAGGGGAAGCGGGGGAAACCAGGCTCAGGGGGAGTCACGGGAAGTCACGGGGAGACGGTCTCGATCCTCCGCCTCTTCGCCATGGCCAGGACCACGATCGCGTAGAGGCCGAGCTGCACGACCGTTCCCGCCAGGGTCTGCCAGGGCACCGACCCCTGCTTCAGCGCCTCCGGCAGGCTGCCGTCGGCTCCGCTGACCCCGAAGGCCAGCACGTTGTTGACCACGTGCAGGGCGATGGCCGCCTCCAGACCGCCGGTCCGTACCGCGAGCCAGCCCATCAGCGCACCGAAGGCGAAAACATCGATGATGCCCCAGTCGACATAGGCGTGCACCGCGGTGAAGGCGGCGGTGCTCAGCAGGATGCCCGGCCACGGATTGGCGAGGAAGGCGCCGAACGCCTGGATCAGCCATCCCCGGAAGACGTACTCCTCGGCGGCGGCCTGAAAGGGCACCAGGAGCAGGGTGACGACCAGAACGGGCAGGAAGCGCTCCCAGCCGACCCAGCCGAACAGCTCGCCGAGGTCCTCCCCGGTGGCGACGTAGGTGACGGCGACGGCGGCCTGGCCCAGAACCACGACGCCGATCGCCACCGCCGTGCATCGCGCCATCCACCGCCACCGCAGGCGGCCGGTGACCGAGGAGAGGGTGCCCGGCGGGCGCCGCTGGATCCACGCCACCACGCCGTACACGATCGGCAGGACGACCGCGATCGAGAGCAGGTTGATCCCCAGGTCGAGCACGGGATCGGTGAAGATCTGCTCCTCGGATCCGCCCATCTCGGCGCCCACGATCACGCTGAGCGTCGCACCGCCGAGGATGACGGCGAGTCCGGCCAGCATGAGGCCCGCGAGTCCCGCGACCGTGCCCAGTACCGGGCGCCACCAGGCGTGCAGGCGGGTGCGCGCCAGCAGGTCGTAGCGGCTGCCGGGCGGCGCCGGCACCATCCAGGGGTCGTGCCTCGGCGGGGGCGGGTAGTGGTCCACGGGCGGACCGTACGCGCCCGGTGGCGGACCGTACGCGCCGGACGGGTCGGGGACACCTGGCCGGTAAGGCGGCGGGCCGGAAGGCTGGAGGGGCGTCGCCTCGGACCCGGGGTCCTGGGGGACGTGCATCGAATACCTCCGGGGTGGACACTCCGGCCTTCAGGCCGGGGGGAAATGCGGCGCGGCGCCACCGGTCCGGATTCGCGCCGATCCATTTCGATGGGTTCACGGAGTTTACGAGGTCAGAGGGGGACGCGCCCCATTGGACTCGATGTTCTCCCCGCGTGCTCGGTGACTCCGCCAGGCTTCCCGGTGCATCGGTCGCATCCGTGAGCCGGCCGCCGTCCCGCTTTCGGAAGATCATGCTCCGCGGACGTTGGTCATGATGGCGTAGACGGAGGTGGAGGCCGTCATGAACAGCCAGTTGCGCTTGAGGCCGCCGAAGACCAGGTTGGAGGTCTTCTCGGGAAGCCTGAGCTTGCCGATCAAGGTGCCGTCCGGGGCGAAGCAGTGCACTCCCTCGTGCGTCGCCGCCCAGATCCGACCGGCGGTGTCGAGTCTGATCCCGTCGAGACCGCCCGCCGAGCATTCCGCGAGAACCCTGCCGTTCTCCAGATTGGCGCCCCGTACCTCGAAGGCCCGCAGATGCCCGCGCTGAGTGTCGGCGACGTAGAGCAGGGACTCGTCCGTCGAGAAGGCCAGGCCGTTGGGACGGGCGAAGTCGTCGGCCACCGCCGTGATCTCTCCGGTGGCGGGGTCGAGACGGTAAACCTGATCGTTGCCGATCTCGCTCTCCGCGTGGTGGCCCTCGTAGTCGCTGGCGATGCCGTACCTGGGGTCGGTGAACCACACGGAGTCATCCGACCTGACCACCACGTCGTTGGGGCTGTTGAGGCGCTTGCCCTGCCAACGGTCGGCGATGACGGTGACGGAGCCGTCGTGCTCGGTGCGGGTCACTCGCCGGGCGCCGTGCTCGCAGGAGATCAGCCGGCCCTGCCGGTCGAGGGTGTGACCGTTGCTGTAGCCCGCGGGAGCGCGGAAGGGACCCACGTTTCCCGTCATCTCGTCCCATCGGAGAATCCTGTCGTTGGGGATGTCGCTCCACAGCAGATAGCGACCCGCCGGGACGTAGGTGGGACCTTCGGCCCACCGGCAACCGTGGTAGATCCGCTCGATCCGCTTGTCGCCCCCGACATCGGCGAACCGCTCGTCGAGCGCTTCGAACTCCGCGGCAATAGATTCCGTCATGTAATCCTCCTTGATCGCAGAATACGATTACCAGGATGCGTGAGGGCATCGTGACCTGATCCACCTCAACCGGTGCCGGGCCGGGAACGGCGCGAGGCGGCGGCCGCGCAGGCGGAGCCGGGTCAGCTCGGAAGCGGCCCGCGCGGGGGTGTGGTGCCGAGGCCCGAGCGGTGAGCGATGACGGCGAGCGCCGTGCGGTCCCGCGCGTCGAGTTTGGTCAGGATCCGGCTGACGTAGGTGCGTACGGTGGCCGGGCTGATGAAGAGGGCCGCGGCGATCCTGTCATTGGTCTCGGCGTACCCGATCCGGGTCAGGACGGCGAGTTCCCTTTCGGTGAGGGTGGCGAGCCGAGGGTCGGGCACGGGTGGTTTCGGGGCCCGGGCGAGGCGTTCCATGACGCGCCGGGCGATCGCGGGGGAGAGCACGTTCCCCCCTTCGGCGGCCGTGCGCACCGCCTTGCGGAGGTCCTCCGACGGAGTGTCCTTGAGGAGGTAGCCGGCGGCGCCGAGCGTGACGGCCTCGACGATGTCCTCCTCGTCGTCGAAGGTGGTGAGGATCAGCACCCGTGAGCCGTCCAGGGAGCCATCGGCGCGGATGGCCGCGGTCGCCTCGAGCCCGTTCATGCCGGGCATGCGGATGTCCATGAGCACGACGTCCGGGCGGAGTTCCCGGACGAGGGAGAGCGCCGCGCGTCCGCCGGACGCCTCTGCGGCGACGGTGATGTCCGGATCGTTTTCGAGGAGTGCTCGCAGGCCCGCGCGTACGAGCTCCTGATCGTCGGCGATGACCACCCTGATCATGATGCCTGCTCCAGAGGAAGGACGGCTCGGACGGTGAAACCCGTGGACTCGCGCCCGGCCGTCAGGGTGCCGCCGAGCGTCTCCGCGCGCTCGCGCATCCCGGCGATGCCGTGCCCCGCTCCGCTGTCAGGGTCCTGCCCGGGGCCGTCATCGGTCACGGACAGGCGCAGGACCGCTCCGTCGTCGAGCGCGACGACGCGGGCGCGGGTGCCGCGCGAGTGCTTGACGATGTTGGTGACCGCCTCCTGGACGATTCTGAACGCGCAGGCGTCGACCGTCGCGGGAAGCTCGGTGGTGACACGCATCTCGAGGTCGAGGTCGATCCCCGCCGCGGCGGCCGTCTCACGCAGTGAGCCCACGCTCGACAGCGAGAGGACCGACCTCGGATTCTCGTCAGGGGCGCGGAGGAGGGCGACGGTCCTGCGCAGCTCGCTCATCGTGCACGTGCTGGTGGACTTGATCAGATCGAGAGCCGCCCGGGTCCGCGACTCGTCGTGGCCGAGCGACTCGCGAGCGACATCGGCGTGCAGGGAGATGACGGAGGTCGTGTGACCGATCGAGTCGTGCAGCTCTCGCGCTATGGCGAGGCGTTCGGCGTGAAGTCGGGCGTCGGCCTCCTGCCGGTAGCGCTGGGCGGTGAGCTCGGCGATCCGCCTCGCCCCCGCCTGCACGGTCCTTCTCGACCTCAGGCCGTCTCCCAGGGCGATCGCCGCGGCCATGAGCAGGACGTGCCCGGCCAGCTCGTAGCCGACGACGAACGAGAAGTCCTCACCCTCGATGAGGCGGAAGAACAGCGAGACCGCGATCACGACGGTGGCGGTGACGACGGCGTGGACGAGCCGGCCGAACTCGGCCGCCGAGAACAACGCCGCGGCGACGGGAACGGCCACTCCCACGGCCGGGTGGCCGGCGGCGTAGTAGGCGAACAAACCCAGGGCGGTGACGGCGAGCACGGCCGTCGGGTGACGCCGCCGGACGAGCATCAGCGCCCCCAGGCCCACGGCCCACAGATGGGCGATCGGGTCCGGGCTCTGCCGTCCGCCCTGGCCGGAGGAGATGACGATCGACAGCACGAGGGTGACACCCACGCCGATCAGGGCGTCGACCGCCCAGGGCGGGAGTCTCGTTCGTGCCTGAACACGCTGTTCTTCGACCACGCAGCCACCCTACGGCGCCGTCGCGACGCTCCGCAGTCCACGTGAGGCGACACGGAAAGTCGCCTTCCGACGTACGGGTGTCGAGATCGGACACGGATGTGCCGCGCCCCTCACGCTTTCTAGTTTGAGGCCATGACCTCTCACAACACCTCGCCGCGTGGGCCGCTCGCCCGAAGGCGCCCGGCGCTCGGGCTGCCCTTGATCGCCGTGATCGGCCTCGCTCTTCTCGCCGCGCCCCGGGTCGTGCTTCACGACCTGGACATCATCCACGAGGGCACCTTCGTGAACGCCCTGTTCGTCTTCGTGCCTCCGATCGTCTGGATCGCGGTCGTCCTCTGGAAACGAGTACCCAACCCCTTCCTCACCCTCCTTGTCGTGGGCCTGTTCTACGGCGTCTTCCTGGCCGTGGGACATCAGGTGCTCTGGGAGGCCGCCTTCGGCGACAACCCGCCCGTACTCGGTGGAAACCTGGGCGACGTCGACCCGGCGGTACAGTCCCTCATCCTCCGCCTCTTCGCCGCGGTGAGCAGTGTCTTCACCGGGGTGATCGTCGGAGCGATCACCGGCCTCGTCGCCTGGGGGCTCGGCAAGGTCGTTCCCTCGGGTGCCCGGGAGGCCTGAACGGCGCGCCACGGCGGGAGACGGCAGTTCCCTTCGTCGGGCGCGGGTGGCGGCCCGTTCCCGCGAGACAGCGTGTCCGTTCGGTTCGGCGATCCTTCGTGCCGCGGGGCTCGTCGTGGCAGGAATTAAATCCGAGGCGGCCGGTGCGCCTTCGCCGGTACGCTCCCCGGGCATCTCCCGGCCGTCAGCGGGCCGTCGACGGGACCGTCCGCGCGGAACCGGTGCGGACTCCGGGAGGGGGCGCGGGAAACCCGTGGAAAGGCCGCAGGGAAGCCGCGGAAGAGGAGAGGAAACGCCGTTGACCATGATCGCTGTGACCGGTGTCACGGGAAATCTCGGAAGGCTCGTCATAGAGGACCTGCTCGCCAGGGTCCCCGCCCGAGACCTCGTCGCGCTCGCCCGTACCCCGAAGAAGGCGGAGGACCTGCTCGGCGGCGGTGTCGAGGTGCGGCACTGTGATCATGACGACGCCGCGTCCGTCGACGCCGCGCTCGCCGGGATCGAGGTGCTGCTCTTGGTGTCCGGGCCGGACATGACGCCCGGAGTCCGCGTGCGACAGCACCGCACCGTCGTCGACGCCGCCGTCAGGGCGGGGGTGCTCCGCGTCGTCTACACCAGCGCCGTGGGCGCGGAGGACGGCCGTGGCCCCGTCGCCGACCACACGGCGACGGAGAGGGCGCTCCGCGAGGCGGGTCCGGCCTACACCGTGCTGCGCAACGCCCTCTACTCCGAGGCGTTCCTGGGCGCCGCGCTGGCCCAGGCGGGAAAAGAGGGTGAGATCACCTCCTCCACCGCTGGCCGGCCGCTCAACACCGCGAGGTTCCGTGACCTGGCGCTGGCCGCGAGTGCCGCCCTCACCGGTTCCGGGCACGAGAACGCGACCTACGAGTTGCTCGGTCCGCTGTGGACCTATCCGGAACTCGCCGAGGTTCTCACCCGCGTTCTGGGCAGGCCGATCGAGCATCGGGAGATCACCGACGCGGAGGCCGGCTGGCTGGGGGGCGTGTTCCCCGCGGTACGCGCCGGTGCCCTCGCCGCGACCGGCTCCGACCTCGCGCGCCTGCTGGGGCGACCGCCGTCGGGCCTGGAGGAGACGGTCACCGCCCTCGTCGCCCGTACGGCCGGCTGAGCGTCACCTGCCTGTGTGGACGCGGGACGGCCGGGGAGCGGTCAGGTCAGATAGTCGCGCAGGGCCCGCGAGCGCGAGGGGTGGCGCAGCTTCGTCATGGTCTTGGACTCGATCTGCCGGATGCGCTCGCGGGTCACCCCGTAGGCGCGTCCGATCTCCTCGAGGGTCTTGGGCCGCCCGTCACCGAGCCCGAACCGCATCGCCACCACCCCGGCCTCACGCTCCGACAGCGCCTCCAGGATCGTGTGCAACTGCTCCTGCAGCAGCGCGGAGGCCACCGCGTCCTCGGGGGTGATCGCCTCGGAGTCCTCGATGAGGTCGCCGAACTCACTGTCGCCCTCGGTGCCCAGCGGGCTGTGCAGGGAGATCGGCTCCCGCCCGTATCCCTGGACCTCGACGACCCGCTCCGGGGTCATCTCCAGCTCCACGGCCAGCTCCTCCGGAGTGGGCTCGCGGCCCAGGTCGGTCGTCATCTGCCGGTGCACACGCGCCAGCTTGTTGATCACTTCGACCATGTGAACGGGGATGCGGATGGTGCGGGCCTGGTCGGCGAGCGCCCGGGTGATCGCCTGCTTGATCCACCAGGTGGCGTACGTGGAGAACTTGAATCCCTTGGTGTAGTCGAACTTCTCCACGGCGCGGATCAGCCCCAGGTTGCCCTCCTGGATCAGGTCCAGGAACAGCATGCCCCGGCCGGTGTGGCGCTTGGCCAGCGACACCACCAGGCGCAGGTTGGCCTCCAGCAGGTGGTTCTTGGCCCGGTGGCCGTCTTCCGCGAGCCATTCGAGCTCCGCGCGCACGTCGGGCTGGAGCCGGGCACCCTCGTTGAGCCGCTCGGTGGCGAACAGCCCCGCCTCGATGCGCCGGGCGAGCTCGACCTCCTGCTCGGCGTTGAGCAGGGAGATCCTGCCGATCTGCTTGAGATAGTCCTTGACGGGGTCGGTGCTGGCTCCGACGCTCGCTTCCAGGGCTGCGGGCGCCTCGTCGTCGTCGGTCAGAACGAGCTCTTCTTCGGCCTCGACAACCTCAACGGTGCCTTCCACGGTAGCGGCTTCCATGGCGTTCACACCTTCCCCAGGTCTGGTCGGATACAACAACCTGTGCAGTTCAAGGTACGTCCCGCGACGGTGTGCTGCGTCGCCTGGCTCGCCGTCGCGTCCTTCGCCGGGAGCTGATCGGCTCCGCCGCCTACAGGTGCTGGGTCCCGTTCCGCCTCCGAACAACCGCAGGGCCGCCTTCCCTCAGGGGAAGGCGGCCCTGCGGTTGTGGCCGGCGACGCTGCGGGTGTTGCCGTGGTGATGGAGTACGGGTGGGGGAGCGGGGACCTGAGCCCGCTGTATCCGACCGAGTCCGTGAGGACGGGACAGGGGCGGATGGGGTCGGGGCGGATCAGGACGGGAAGTCGTTCGGGTTGACACCGGTCGTCCTGGCGTTGCCGCCCCTGACCGGGTTGAGGGTGAGGGTCCAGACGGTCGAGCTGGTCCTGGTCGTGGTGAACCTCAGCCGGCTGGTGAAGCGCTGGTAGGAGGGGGACTGGGCGAACCTGCCCCGGGAGGTGTCGAACCGGTGGCCGGAGGTGAAGAAGATGGTGTAGTTGCCGTCCCGCACACCGGTGGCGGTGGCGGTGGACCGGGCGCGGACGTAGACGCTGATCGCCTTGGACCTGCCGCGGACCAGTGTGATGACGGCGTCCCTGCTGTTGCCGTTCTTCACCTTCAGCTTGCCCCGGCCGCCGCTGATGCGGTTGTAGAGGATCTTGCCGTTACCCGGTCGCGCGGCCGCCTCGGTGGAGGAGACGGTGATGGTCTCCTGGGCCGAGGCGGGGGCGGCGAGGGAGCCGGTCAGCAGGACGGACGCGAGGATCGCTCCCGCGAGGGGACGTAGATGAATCATTGCGCAAATATGGCCAATCCCCGGTGGCCGGTCAACGCGAATTCGTGCTGGTGGGGCCTTTCGGTCGTTTTGTGTAGGTATTGGATCCTGTGATGATCGCCCGCGTGGGGCTCGGGCTCCGAAGGGCTCAAAGGAAGGTCAATACAATTCGTCTGATGTCGACGACGCCGATGACGAACGCCATGCCGCGGCCGCTGCCTCGTCCCGCCCGGTCGGGGACACCGGCCACAAGGGCGGCCCGGCGCGTCACCGGTCTGGCCGCAGGGGCCGTGACAGGCCTCGCCGAGCTGGGTTTCCTGTGCGTCGCGGCCGTTCTGTTCGTGATCCTTGCCGCGTGGTCCGGGGGCCGACGCGCCGCCCGGCGGTTCGCGGAGGTGGGGATGGCATGGCTGGTCGCGTTGGAACGCGCCCGGCTGGCGGCGTGGTTCGGATACGACACCGGTGGGGTGCCGGTCGGGAGTGGCGTCGGCTACCTCGCGCTGCGGGCGACGTTCGGCACGTTCGCGAGCTATCTGACCTTCGCCGGCCTCTTCGTCGGCCTGCTCTTCCTGTATGGCGGCGTCGGGGAACTACTCTCCGGCGCGTCGTCCCCGGTCTCGCTGCGATACCCCGGCGTGCGTCTGACGGTCGACAGCGGGCCGCTGGGCACCGTCTACGGGTTGGTCCTGCTGGGGCTGTCCGCGCTGTGGGGCGCCGCGACGGTGACAGCGGAGCGGCGGTTGGCCGCGTACTTCGCCGGTCCTGGGGAGCGGGAGGCGATGCGCCGCCGCATCGAGGAACTGACCGTCACCCGTAGCGGCATCGTACGGGCCGTCGACGACGAGCGCCGCCGCATCGAGCGCGACCTGCACGACGGCGTCCAGCAGAGGGGCGTGGCCCTGGGGATGCTGCTGGGCAGGGCGCGGCACGGCGCCGACCCGGCCGCGGTCGCCGCCCTCGTGGACCAGGCATACGTGGAATCGCGCCGCCTCCTGGACGAACTGCGCGACGTGGCCTGGAGTGTTTACCCGGCCGCTCTGGACGAGCTGGGCCTGCGCGCGGCCCTGGCCGGGGTGGCGGAACGAGCGGGCGTGCCGGTGACCGTCCACTACGGCCTCGCGGAACGCCCGGTCTCCGAGATCGAGACGGCCGTCTACTTCGTAACCCGCGAGGCCATCGCCAACGCCGCGAAGCACGCGGGCGCCCAAGGCGTCCTGGTGGTTCTGAGCGAGGACGAGCACACGGTGACCGTGGAGATCACCGACGACGGCAGGGGCGGGGCCGATCCCGCGGGTGGCGGGCTGTCCGGGCTGGAGCGGCGGGTTCTGGCGCTGGACGGCGCCTTGGAGGTGGACAGCCCTTCGGGTGGCCCGACCAGGATCACGGCGACCCTGCCCCGCAATGGGGCCGAACGCCCGGAGCGGTCATGCGCCTGATCCTCGCCGATGATTCCGTGCTGTTCCGCGAGGGCCTGATCCGCCTCCTGGAGGAGGCGGGGCACGTGGTGGTAGCGGCGGTCGGCGACTCGGCGGGGCTGCTCGGGGCCGTGGACGAGCACCGCCCCGACGTGGCGATCGTGGACGTGCGCATGCCGCCGGGACAGGCGGGCGAAGGGCTGCGGGCCTCACTGACGATCCGGGAGCGGTGGCCGGACGTCGGCGTGCTCGTGCTGTCGCAGTACGTCGAGACGGCCTACGCCGCCCGGCTGCTCGCCGGAACCCCGGAAGGGCTGGGATATCTGCTCAAGGACCGGGTGACCGAGGTGGGCGAGTTCCTGGAGTCCTTGGAGCGGGTCCGCGCGGGCGGGGCGGTCTTCGATCCGGAGGTGGTCAGGCGGCTGCTCGTCCGCACCACTCGGGCCGACCCGCTGAGCAGGCTCACCCGGCGGGAGACCCAGGTACTGGAGCAACTGGCCCAGGGCCTTGTCAACGGCGCGATCGCCGAGCGTCTGCACGTGTCCCAGAGCGCGGTGGAGAAGCACATCAACGCGATCTTTGACAAGCTCGGGCTGTCGCGAACCCCCGGCTACAGCCGGCGCGTCCTGGCCATCCTGCGCTATCTGGAAGGTCTGGACGGCTGAGCGGAGCTGTGATCGCCTTCCCCGGAGCCGGGCGAGGGCGTGCGGCGTGTCCGCAGCAGATGGCCGATCCGTACGAGGACCAGGATCGCGCAGGCCCCGGTGGCGAGAACGAGCCAGATCATGAAGGACAGGTAGAGATAGGTCACCTGCATCCAGGTGATGTCCTTTCCCCTGGCCAGCACTCCGAAGACATCGGTGATCGTGAGGCACAGCACCCCCGGCGCCGCGTACGGCAGCAGCCGCGCCGCCGCGCGCCACACCGGGCGACCGGAGTACCGGCCGGCCCACCGGCGGGAACGGGCCAGCCCATGTCCCGCCATGAGAAGCGTCGCGACGGCGGTCAGCGCCATGGCGAGATCGATGACGAGGAAGGGGGAGACCGAGGGGGGCGCCTCGGGCTCCTCTCCCTCGGCCATGGCGACCAGCGCGTCCGCGACGGCGTCGCTGTCGCCGTACGCCGTACCGGTGTTGGACATGACCACGATGCCGTACCCGGACCGGGGCAGGAGCGTCTGCTGGGCCGTCGCGGTGAGCAGGTCGCCGCCGTGTCCGACGACCGGTGAGCCCTTCGCGGTCGTGCCGAGCGACCAGCCCAGGGCGTAGGAGTCGTTGATCCTGGACGGGGTGCGCATCTCCGCGACGCTCGCGGCGGAGACGACACGGACGCCGCCGGGGCCTGTCCCCTCGCCACTCTGCGTGATCATCCACCGGGCCATGTCCCTCGCGCTGCTGATCACCCCGCCGGAGCCGTTGCCGAACCCCGGGGGCTCGGCAACGGCGAGCGTGGCGCCCAGCAGGTGAAGATGGCCCCGCGCGCTCGCGGGGAGGTCGCGCTCGGTGTCGATCGTGGTGCTGTTCCGCATGCCGAGCGGGCCGAACACGTGCTCTCGCAGGTAACCGGCGAAGGTCATGCCGCTCGCCACCTCGACCAGCCGAGCGGCGACCTGGGCGTTGGTGTTGTGATAGCTCCACCGGGTTCCGGGGGCGGCGGCCAGCCTCGCGTCTCCCAGCCGCGCGACGGCCTCGCGGAGCGAGCGGGGCTGGGGCAGGCTTCTTTCCGGAAAGGCCTCGTCGGCCATGCCCGAGGTCTGGTCCAGCAGCTGGCGGACGGTGATGCGCGCCGCCCGCGGATCGGCCATCACGAACTCGGGGAGCCGGACGCGTACCGGCTCGTCGAGCCTGACCACTCCCTTCTCCACCAGCTGCATGACGGCCAGGGAGGTGAAGGACTTGCTGAGTGACGCGATCGCCATGGGGGTGTCCGCCGTGACGGGATCACCGGAGGCGGTATGGCCGTAACCGGCGACGTGGACGACCTCGTCCCCCTTGGTGACGGCGACCGCGACCCCCGGCAGGCCGGTCGCCTCCCGGTAGGCGTTCACGAAACGGTCGACGGACGCGGGACCGATCTGCTCGGCCTCGCGGGTCTTCCGGCTCTCTCCGGTCTCCCCGGTGGCGCTCGTACCTGCGAAGGTCGTCACCGCCGTCAGGAGGAGCACCGCGAGCGTGACGGCGCGGGCCGTCGGGAGATGTCGGGGGACAGGGCTGTTGATGATCTTAAATTCGGGCACCGGTCGACGCTACGTACGTTGCCTCGTCCGGACCACTGGGAGATTCCGCCGGGTTCACCTGCGAAAAACCACAGGTTCCCGACACCCGGGGCTGTGGCTCTGCGCTCTCCCCGTTCCTTCCGGCTGTCTTCCGGCGGCGATTCGGGAAGGTGAAACATCGGACCGTTCCAGGTCGGTGTTTTGCTCCACGCGTCCTCATCTCCCCCTGTCGGTTGTCGCGTCATATAAAGCCACTCTTCGGGCGTATTTTTGCGAAAAGAAGTAGAAACATTGCAGACATCTGCCTGTCATCCTATGGTGTTCGCAGCGCCGCTCGCCGATCTCCGTCGGTGACGGTGGCAGTCTCTCCGCCCCCCACCGGCTGGATCGCGGCGACCACATGTCCCGTCGACCGCGGCGATCCGGCCCCGCGTGACGAAGGGTCAGCCGATGAAGACATCCGATCAATCTGTCAGTCGCTTACGCCATACCGGGCGATGCGCCCAGATGGTCCTCGCGCTCCTGCTGGCCACCCTGTGCTGGGCCGGAGTCCAGGCACCGCTCCCGGCGCGGGGCGCGGCCGTGCCCGAACAGTCCTCCAACGTCCATCTCTTCTACTACTCCTGGTACGGCAACCCCCAGACGAGCGGGGAGTGGCGGCACTGGCAGCAGGGGGGACGCACCCCACCCAACGACGTGGGCGCCGACCTGTACCCCAGCCTGGGTGCCTACGACTCCGGCGACTACGCGGGCGCCGTCACCAGGCACATGCAGTGGATCAAGCAGGCCGGGGTCGGCGTCATCGTCTACAGTTGGTGGGGCCGCGACAGCTTCGAGGACAGGCTCACCCGGGGCGTGATGGACGCCGCCGCGCGGTACGGCGTCAAGGTCGCCTGGCACCTGGAGCCGTACGAGGGGCGCACGGCGGCCTCCACCGTCGAGGACATCCGCTACATCAACACCCGCTACGGCTCCCACCCGGCCTTCTACCGTGACGCCGAGCACGGCGATCGGGCGGCGTTCTACGTCTTCGAGAGCCTGAGGATCACCGACTGGGCCGCGCTCGACCAGGTCACCGCGGGCAACATCGTGCTCGCCCAGACCACCGACACGTCGAAGATCGCGCACTTCTCCGGTATGTACACCTACGACGGGATCGCCGGTGCCACCGCGCCCGGTTGGGCCAACGCGAGCGCGTACGCCAAGCAGAACAACCTGATCTGGGCGCCCTCGGTGGCTCCCGGCTATATCGACGACCGCGCGGTGCCGGGCAACACCACCCCGACCCTGGGCCGCGCCAACGGTGCCACCTACGACCTGGAGTGGTCCAACGCCCTCGACCCGGCCAAGGGCGGCCTGCCGACCTGGGTCTCCATCACCTCGTTCAACGAGTGGCACGAGGGTAGTTCCATCGAGCCCGCAGACTCCACCCCGCCCGCCGGGTTCGGCTACCAGACCTTCGAGGGTGCCTACGGCAGGACGGGGACCGCGGCGGAGACCGCCTACCTGGACCGGACGAAGTACTGGGCGACGGAGTTCGAGACCCGCAGGACCGGCGGCACGCGAGACACCCAGCCCCCGACCGCGCCGGGTGCCGCGCGCGCCGTCCCGGCCTCCAGCACGAGCATCACGGTGGGCTGGACCGCGGCCACCGACAACGTCGGGGTGACCGGCTACGACGTCTACCGCGAGGCGGGCGCCACCGACGTCAAGGTGGGCAGCACCGCGGGAACGTCGTTCACCGTCACCGGTCTCACTCCGTCGACCTCCTACAGCTTCTACGTGGTCGCCAGGGACGCCGCGCAGAACACCTCGCCGCCCTCAGGAACGGTGACCGCGGCGACCGGGCCCCCACCCGGGTGCTCTCCCGGCACCGGAGACCTCGCCAGGAACAAGGTGGTCAGCGCGAGCAGCGTCACCCAGAACTACGTGGCGGCGAACGCGGTCGACGGCGACGCGAACACCTACTGGGAGAGCGCCAACCACACCTTCCCTCAGTCGATCACCGTTGACCTCTGCGCCCAGGCCTCCGTCGGGCGCCTGGTGCTGAGGCTGCCGCCGTCCGCGGCCTGGGGAACGCGTACCCAGACGCTGTCGGTGCAGGCCTCGTCCGGCGGCGACTTCGAGACGGTCGTGCCGTCGCGGGGCCACGTCTTCGACCCGGCCACCGGCAACACCGTAACCATCACCTTCCCGGCGACGGCGAAGAGGTACGTACGGCTGAACATCACAGGGAACACCGGCTGGCCCGCCGGGCAGATCTCCGCCTTCGAGGTCTATTCCTCCTAGTGGCCCGCCGTACGCGTTCAATGATCGAGAACGCGTGAGGCCGGTCGGGACGACGGTTCGTGCCGACCGGCCTGACGGACACGAGCGGGTGAGTGTACGCCGGACGCGCCTGGCAGGAGCGGTACCGCAGCGGCGCGGGTCCATCGGACGGGCATGGGGAGCGGCACCATCGCGGGGGCCGCTCCCCATGCCCGAGCGCGTCTCGTCAGGCCGCGTCGAGGCGGGCCGTCTCCTCGGCGGACAGTTTCACGTCGGCCGCGCCGACCGAGTCACGGATGGTCTCGGGACGAGAGGAACCCGGGATCGGGATCACCACCGGCGCCTTGGCGAGCATCCACGCCAGGCACACCCGCTGCGGGCTCACCCCGTGCGCCCGTGCGACGTCCGCGAACACGGCGAACCGCGAGCCCAGCTCTCCGGCCTGCGAGATCCCGCCCAGCGGGCTCCACGGCAGGAACGCGATACCCAGCTCCGCGCACAGCTCCAGCTCGGGCTCGCTGGAGCGGAACGACGGCGAGAACTGGTTCTGCACGCTCACCAGCCGCCCGCCGAGGATCTCGTTGGCGAGCCGGATCTGGTCCGGGTCGGCGTTCGAGACGCCCGCGAAACGGATCTTGCCCGCGTCCAGCAGGTCGCGGATCGCCCCGACCGACTCCGCGTACGGAACCTTCGGGTCGGGGCGGTGGAACTGGTAGAGCCCGATGGCCTCGACGCCGAGGCGCGCGAGCGACGCGTCGCAGGCCTTCTTCAGGTGGTCGGGCGAACCGTCCAGGGTCCACGAGCCGTCGCCGGGGCGCACATGGCCGCCCTTGGTGGCGATCAGCACGTCGGACGTGTCACCCCCGTAACCGGCGACCGCGCGGGCGATCAGGGACTCGTTGTGGCCGACCTCGTCCGCGCCCATGTGATAGGCGTCCGCGGTGTCGATCAGCGTCACGCCCGCCTCCAGCGCGGCGTGGATCGTCGCGATCGAACGCTGCTCGTCGGGGCGCCCCTCGATCGACATCGGCATTCCGCCGAGACCGATCTCGCTGACCTGGACATCGCCGATGCGGCGTGTCTGCATGGGAGCTCCTTCTTGGGGATCGGTTGGTACCTCTTCACCCTGCCCCGATTAAGCTATCCAATGAGAGTCACCGATCGTCTTCAGGTGGTCCCGGTGACGAGACGCGTCGCGGAGCCCGTCACTTGAGCGTGGGGTAGACGTCGAATCGGGTGCGTTCACCAGGTCGAGGATCAGTTCGATCGTGCCTTTCGGAGTCAGGTGTCCCACGGCTCGGTCAGGGCGCTCTGAGCGGCCTCTCGCGGCGTGCGGCAGGTGATCCTCCCGATGCGTGGGCGCGCGGCCCGTGGGGTTCGCCGTCCCGGAATGATTACGAAGGCGGTTCGTGTTTCGCCTGGGTGATCGCGAATACGACGGTGCCTGATGGGCAGGCCCGGGGAGCGTGTCCCATGGCACGCGGATGTCTTGCGCGACACTCGACGACCGTGACCAGGTGTCCTTCCCGACGCCCGACGACCGTGACCAGGAGCCGAGCATGCCCGTCCGATCACCGGCGCCTCCCAGGGAGGCGCCGGCGGCGCCGCGGCGCCGGGTCTCCGCCGCCACGGGATTCTGGCTGGCGGCCGCCGCGTTCGCGGCCCAGATGGGATTCGGTACCGCGCCGACCCCGCTGTGGCCGCTCTACCAGGCCAGGGACGGGTTCGGCCCGACCACGGTCACCGTCGCCTTCGCGATCATGGTCGTCGGCTCCGCCGTGAGCTTTCTGGCCATAGGCCACCTGTCGGACCGGTTCGGCCGCCGCCGTGCCATCGTGCCCGCCCTGCTCGTGGCGGTCCTCGCCGCCGTCGTCCTGACGGCCTGGCCCGCCCTGCCGGGACTGCTTCTCGGCCGCCTGCTGACCGGTGTGGCCGTCGGGCTGATGGCCTCGACGGCGACCGCGTACCTGCACGAGCTGTACGACCGGGCGCATCCCGGCCGGACCTCGGCCATGCCCGGCGTGGTCGCCACCGCGGCGAATCTGGGCGGACTGGCGCTGGGCCCGCTGATCGCCGGGGTCGTCGCGGAGTGGGGGCCCACGCCGCTGGTCACCGCGCAGGCCGTCTTCGCGGTCACCATGACCGTGATGGCGATCCTGGTGCTTTTCATGCCGGAGACCGTCGACGTCGCGAGACGTGCCCGCGACCGGCCCGCCAGGTTCGCGCTGAGGACGGGAGGCGAGGCGGGCTTCGCCGCGTCCGCCGCCCTGGGTTTCGTGTCGTTCGCCGTGTTCGGCCTCATCTCCTCGCTCGGCGCGATCATGCTCAGGGACCAGTTGGGCGTCACCTCTCCTCTCGTCTCGGGGATCGCGCCGTTCCTGATGTTCGGCGCGGCGGCGACGGCCCAGATCCTCCTCGGCTCCCAGCCACAGGGGCGGCTATCCCTGCTGGGCCTGCTGTCCTTCCCCTCGGGACTCGCCCTGGTCGCGCTGTCGCTCCACCGTCCCGTCCTCTGGCTCTACCTGGTCGCCCTGGTTATGTCCGGGGCGGGTGCGGGCCTGCTGTTCAAGGTCGCCGTCGGATGGGCCGCAGCCGTCGCGGCGCCGCATTCTCGCGCGGGGGTGCTGGCGGTCTTCTTCGTGATCTCGTACGTCGGCATGGGGCTGCCCGCCATCCTGTTCAGCCTCGCCCTGCGGTCCTTCGCACCGCAGGTGACGATGATCGGTTTCGGTGCCGTCCTCTCGTCCGCCGCGGTCGTCGCACTGCTTCTGACCCGGCTTTCCCCTGTGGGGCGGCGACGGTGAGGTGGTGAGGAAAAGGAATGGACGGGATGACGCTCGGGCTTGTAGTTTGCGGCTGACCGTGACACCGCCCGAGGAGGTGAGACCCATGAACGCTGTATCGACGTGGGTGCTCCCCCTTCCCGTCACGGCCGGGCGATCGAGGTAGGTGTCGCCGGGAGCGCCTCTTTGACAAGGCACTCCCGAAAGGCAACACCTATGCACTCTCAGCAGGCCACCGCCGAGCCGCCGTCGAACGACGAGGGCGAGCGCGGCTCCACCGCGGGCGACGTCCCCGGAGTTCTCCGGTCACCGGTCTCCGGCGCCGATCGCGCGCCCCTCGTCTTCGATGTGATCATTGCCGGGTGCGGGCCGACCGGCGCGATGCTCGCCGCCGAACTGCGACTGCACGACGTGCGGGTACTCGTTCTGGAGAAGGAGATCGAGCCCACGTCGTTCGTCCGCATAGTCGCCCTGCATATTCGCAGTCTCGAGTTGATGGCGATGCGCGGACTGCTGGAGCGCCTGCTCCAGCACGGAAGACGACGTCCGGCCGGCGGTCTCTTCGCCGCCATCCCCAAACCCGTGCCCAAGGGCCTGGATTCCGCGTACGCCTATCTGCTGGGTATCCCACAGCCGGTCATCGAGCGCCTGTTCGCAGAGCACGCGATCGAACTGGGCGCGCGGGTCCGGCGCGGGTGCGCGGTCGCCGGTTTCGAGCAGGACGACGAGGGGGTGACCGTCGAGCTGGCCGACGGCACGCGGCTGCGTTCGCGCTACCTCGTCGGCTGTGACGGCGGGCGCAGCACGGTGCGCAAACTGCTCGGTGTCGGCTTCCCCGGCGAGCCCTCACGGACCGAGACGCTGATGGGCGAGATGGGAGTGGGCATGTCGCAGGCGGAGATCGCCGCCAGGGTGACCGAAGTCCGCGAGACCCATCGGCCGTTCTGGCTCCGGCCCTTCGGCGAAGGGATCTACAGCGTCGTGGTCCCCGCGCCGGGAGTCGGCGACCGCGCGCAGCCGCCCACCCTTGAGGATTTCAAACAAGGGTTACGCGCCGTCGCCGGAACCGATTTCGGCGTGCACTCCCCGCGCTGGACGTCCCGCTTCGGGGATGCCACCCGGCTGGCCGAACGGTATCGGGTCGGGCGGGTGCTGTTGGCCGGCGATGCGGCGCACATCCATCCACCCATCGGCGGGCAGGGCCTCAACCTGGGCGTTCAGGACGCGTTCAACCTCGGCTGGAAACTGGCCGCACAGATCCGCGGCTGGGCCCCGCAGGCGCTGCTGGACAGCTACCAGGCCGAACGTCGCCCGGTCGCCGAGGACGTGCTGGACAACACCCGCGCCCAGACGGAACTGCTGTCCGGCGAACCGGGCCCGCAGGCCGTGCGCAGGCTGCTCACCGAACTGATGGACTTCGACGAGGTGAACCGCCACCTGACCGAAAAGATCACCGCGACCGGCATCCGCTACGACTTCGGCGAAGGCCCCGACCTGCTCGGCCGCCGCATGCACGACATCGACGTGCGACAGGGCCACCTCTACGGGCTGCTGCATCGTGGCCGTGGCCTGCTGCTGGATCGCACCGAACGCCTCACCGTCGGTGGCTGGTCAGACCGGGTCGATCACCTCGCGGATCCCACCGCGGAGCTGGACGTCCCGTGCGTCCTGCTGCGTCCCGACGGTCACGTCGCCTGGATCGGCGACGATCAGCAGGACCTGGACGACCACCTCTCCCGCTGGTTCGGCAGGCCCGCCGACTGAATCTCGCCCGAGCGGCGGAAAGGCCCGAGAGGAGTGCTCGCGTCGGGGGGGGCCCCCCCCCGGGGGGGGGGGGGGCGGGGGGGGGGGGGGGGGGGGGGGGGGGGGGGGGGGGGGGGCCCCCCCGCGGGCCCCCCCCCGGG
>NZ_JBITIZ010000013.1:0-126951 GCF_044459525.1 Streptosporangium sp. NPDC050284 | reverse complement strand
CCCGGCCCGGGCCCCCCCACCCCCCCCGGGGTTGCGCCTGCCCCCCCCACGCAACCCCCCCCGCCCGGCGCACCGCCCCGCTGGCGGTCCGGGCGGGGGGCCCCCCCCCCATGGGGGGGTGCCCACCGCGTCAGGGGTCAGGATGGGAGAGCGTCAGGACGGCGGCGCCCTCGACGCGATCCCCGGCCAGGTCCGCCAGAGCCCGGTCGGCCTCGGCCAGCCGATAGGGCACCGTCGTCACCCGGGGTGGGTGAAGCGTCGCCAGTTCCAGATAGGCGCGGCCGTCGGCGCGGGTGTTGGCGGTGACGCTGCGCAGCGTGCGCTCCTGGAACAGATGCCGCTGATAGGTCAGGGGCGGGATGTCGCTGAGATGGATGCCCGCCACCGCCAGGGTTCCGCCCCGGTCCAGGGCGGCCAGCGCGACCGGCACCAACTCGCCTGCCGGGGCGAACAGGATCGCCGAGTCCAGCGGTTCCGGCGGGGCGTCCGCGGCGCCGCCCGCCGAGGCCGCGCCCAGGGCGACGGCCAACTCCCTGGCCCGCGCCGAGCGGGTCAGCACGTGCACGGTCGCCCCCTGGGCGACGGCGATCTGCGCGGTCAGGTGCGCCGAGGCGCCGAAGCCGTAGATGCCCAGCCGCCCGCCGGGTGGCAGGTCGCTGCGGAGCAGGGCCCGGTAGCCGATGATCCCCGCGCACAGCAGCGGCGCGAGCTTCTCCGCGGGGACGTCGCCGGGGAGCGGGTAGGCGAAGTCCTCGGGAACGGTCAGGTATTCGGCGTAGCCGCCGTCGGCGTCCCAGCCGGTGTAGGTCGAACCGGGACAGAGGTTCTCCGCGCCCCGCAGGCAGTAGCGACAGTGCCCGCAGGTCGAGCGGAGCCAGGCCACCCCCACCCGGGTGCCCGGCGCGAGCCGCCCGGCGTCGGGGCCGGCGGACACCACCCGGCCCACGGCCTCGTGGCCGGGCGTGGTCCGCGGGCGTCGCGGCCGGAGATCGCCCTCGGCGAGGTGCAGGTCGGTACGGCAGACCGCGCAGGCCTCCACGCGGACCAGCACCTCACCGCGTCCGGGGGAGGGGACGGGGACGCGCACCGGCCGCAGGGGACGCGAGGAGATGGGCCCGGGGTGGGTGACGACCCAGGCGTCCATCTCCGAGGGGATCACGGGCGGCCGATGAGGTGAAGGGGCGGACCCGGCGGGGATCACGGGCGGCTCCTGAGACGGAGGGGCCGGCTCGGCGGGGGTCACGGGTCGCGCCGCCGGATGCGACGGCCGGTGACCTCGGTGGCGGCGATCCGCACGTACGGCTCCCGCTCGCCCCCCGCCCACGGCCGGACGCCCAGCGCCGCCAGGGCGGCGCGGTCCTCCTCCGAGGAGACGTGGTGGATGCCGCCGCGCACCAGCACGCTCCAGCCCTCGCGGCCCGCGTCGTCGATCCGGTCGACCTCGAAGGCGACCTTGGATTCGATCCCCTGGGCCCCGGTGCGCAGGGCGTCGTCGAGCGGACCGCCGAAAGCGGTGCGGAAGATCACCGAGCTGCCGTGCAGGGCGTAGTCGACCGGCAGGATCACCGGCCCGCCGATCTCCTCGAAGGCGACGCGCCCCACCCCGCCGGGGGTGATGAGCCGCAGGCACTCGTCCCTGTCCAGCGTCTCCAGTGCGGACCGAAGGGGCGGCCGTCCCCGTTCGGACGGCAGGGCGGCCTTCCCGTCGAGCAGCTCCTCGGGCCTGGTGTCCAGGGCGGTGGCCACGCGGTTCACGGTGCCGGTGTTCGGCGAGGCCGCCGAGTCCTCCAGGTGGGCGAGATGACTCGGATCGATCCCGGCCCGTCGCGCCAGCTCGTCCTGGGTGAGGCCGAGATCCTCGCGTCGCCTGGCGATCCGGCGGCCGAGGCCGCCCGGGGCCGATACGCGTCCAGTCATGGGATTCTCCCGCTGAGATGATCGATGTCGCTGCGAGTCCGGGGCTCCTCCGGCTCCGCGCCCCCCGATCGGCATCACCTGAGGCCTCCCCTGCCTGGTGCGCCGCTAATCCGATGCGGGAACGACCCGCTCGACGGGACCTTCGCCGTCCCCGTCACGCGAGGGTCGGCGTGCTCAGGGAACCGCTCCTTGGGGACCTGGAATCGGCGGTCGCCACAGTCCCGACCTCGACCTGCGGGGGTTCGTTCCGCGACCTGCGCCTTCACGAAGAAAACGGCTCAGTACGGGTTGCGGGCCGCCCGCTTGAGGAGGGCGTCGAACATCGCGGCCGGGAGTCGCGACAGCCAAGCGCCGAGCCGTGGACTGGCAGCACCAGACCACCACCGAACTCGCGGGCACCTTCAGCGTGATCGCGGTGGAAGACCACGAGCGCGCGATTATCGCGACTACCGGGTCCGGTGGACCGGGCGCGCCGCCGCCCTCGGCGTGGAACCGGTCGTCCTGGGGCCCGTCGGTCACGAGGAGTTGCCGTCGCTGGTCGCCTCCGCGGCCGTCTTCGCCTTCCCCCGCTCATGGAGGGCTCCGGACTGGCGGCGATGGAGGCGCTGGCGGCGGGCGTGCCACTCGTCACCCGGGACCTGCCGGTCCTGCGCGAGGTGTTCGGGACCGCCGCGCGCTTCGCCGCCGACCCCGCGGGTTTCGCCGGCCAGATCGGCGCGGCGCTGGCCGGAGACGACCTCGCCCGCCTGGCCGCGGGCCGCCTGCTCGCCGCCCGCCACACCTGGCGGTCGGCCGCCGAGCGGCACATCGCCCTGTACGAGGCCCTGCGCGAACCCGCCGGCTCGCGTGGCGGGGAGACGGCCCGCGACCGTCAGCTCGCGCGAGGGGTGGACGGCCAGTCCGGGTAGAGGATGGCGTTGATGCCGAGCGCCGCCGCGGCGTGGACGTTGACGGCCCGGTCGTCGATGAAGGTGACGTCGCCGGGGGCGGCGCCGAGGTGGCGCAGGACCTCCTCGAAGATGGCGGGGTCCGGCTTGGACAGGGACAGGCGGCAGCTGTAGAAGCGATGGGTGAACGCCGCCGCCCAGGGGGCGTCGTCGATGGCGGCCGCCAGCGGCTCGGGGGCGTTGGACAGCAGGGCGAGCCCGTGGTGTCCCGCGAGCTCCTCGATGGCGCGCAGGCTCTCCGGGTTGAGGTGCAGCCAGCCCTCGACGTCGGCCGCGTCGAGCTTGGCGACGAGCGGATCGTCCTCGGTGAGCGTCCTGCCGGCGACCCCGCTCCAGTACGAGTGGGAGGCCTGACCGCGGTCGAAGGCGTCGCGGTGGCGCCAGTAGCGGTCGCGGAAGGTCACCTCGTCCTGGCCGATGAGCTCGGCCATCGCGGCCGTCGCGCCGGGCGGCTGCGAGGTGGAGATGACCTCGCCGTAGTCAAGCAGCATCCACGTGGTCACGGGCTCTCCTCGGAATCGTCCTGCGCCGGTGGTCTCGGTGTCGGCCGAGAAGCGGCGGATGGGTTTCGCGCGTCTCGCGCTCGGCGGGACGTGAGTGATCAAATGATCGTACGGGGCCGTTCCGGAACTCTTTCGTGTTCATTCGATCGTACTTCGTGTGCGATTGCAAGGTGTGGATCTCGGTCGCCGCGGTGTGGAAAGGATGCCGGCGCCCCTTGGTCGTACGCCTGCCCGGTCTCGGCGCCGGTCAGCCGGCTACCGGGCCGGACCTCAGGGGGGAGAGTCCCCTTCCTTGTCGTCGGTCGTCGCTGCCCGGGTGTCGTCCCGGTTCGTCGCGCGCCGATGGTGCCGCCGCGCCTTGAGGCGGTTGCCGCAGGCGGCCATCGAGCACCAGCGGCGGGTGTTGGCCCGGCTGTGGTCGATGAGGAACAGGCGGCAGTCGTCGTTGGCGCACGGGCGCAGGCGGCCGGGCAGGGTTTTTTGGAGATGCGCCCAGGTCAACACGCATCGGAGGCTGAACGGTTCGGCGGAGCCGATGTTCAACTCCCAGCGCACGCCGTCGTCGCCGACCGACGGGATTCGCGACACCCCTTCGAGAAAGGGCTCCAGCGTCCGCGCGGGTTCTTCGCCCCTGACGACGAGGGCGATCGCGTCTCTGACGCGGCGCGCCGAGGCGGCGGTGGCCGGCGAACGGGGCAGATCGCGCTCACCCAGCCACCGGGCGGCGTCGCGCCGGTCTTCCAGCGCGTCTGTGGGGAGGCCGTCGACCACGGGGGTGGTGTTGAGCAGGTCCAGAAGAAGGTCAACATCCTCTATAACCGCCTTGAGCATGTTGACAGGTTAGCAGTGATGGTGCTTCGCTGGTTGCCAGTAACCCCCTCAATGAATCGAAGAGGTTAGGCATGGATGAGCGAACCCGCTACCGCACCACCGTTGTGCGCGGACAGGAGATCTTCTACAGGGAGGCCGGAGACCCCGGCGCGCCGGTCCTGCTCCTGCTGCACGGCTACCCGACGAGCTCCCACATGTTCCGTGATCTCATCCCGAGGCTGGCCACCCGGTACCGGCTCGTCGCACCCGACCACCTCGGCTTCGGCCACTCCGCGATGCCGTCCGTGAACGACTTCGACTACACCTTCGCGAACCTGGCCGAGATCACCACCGCCTTCACCGAGCAACTCGGCCTGTCGCGCTTCGCCATGTACGTGCAGGACTACGGCGCACCCATCGGCTGGAGGCTCGCCGCCGCCCACCCCGAGCGCGTCACCGCGATCGTCACCCAGAACGGCAACGCCTACCTCGACGGGCTGGACGAGGACTTCTGGGCGCCGATCCGGGCCTACGGCGCCGATCCCTCCCCGGCCACCGAGGCTCCCATCCGTGAGTTCCAGACCCTCGACGCGATCCGCTGGCAGTACACCCACGGCGTGCCCGACGAGAGCCTCGTCAGCCCCGACACCTGGCGCCATGACTTCGCGCTGCTGCGGCGTTCGGGCAACGCCGAGATACAGCTCCGGCTCGCCCGCGACTACATCACCAACATCGATCTCTACCCGGTCTTCCAGGAGTACTTCCGCGCGAGCCAGGTCCCGCTGCTCGCCGCATGGGGAGCCCACGACGAGATCTTCAGGCCGGGAGGCGCCACGGCCTTCCAGCGCGACCTGCCCGATGCGGAGATCCACCTGCTTCCCGCCGGTCACTTCGCGCTGGAGAGCCACGGAGCCCAGATCGCCCGGCTCATCGACGACTTCCTCGGGCGCAACCTTCCCCGCTGACCGCCCCCACCGGTGCTGCGGCCGAGGCGCGGGGAGGGATGACGGGATGCCTCACCGCATGGCTTCCCCCCCGGGCCTCAGGTGGTGGCGATCGTCAGGTCCGCGCGGGCGCGGACGTCGTCGCGGGCGTGGAAACGCTCCTCCTGGGCCGCCCAGCGGTCCCAGTGCGGGGCGTAGAGATCGCCGTCGCGTTCCAGCGCGCGGGCCTTGCGTATCTCGTCGGCCGCCTCCAGCCACAGCAGGCCGCTCAGGTACGGCGCGGCGGCGAGAGCGCCGGAGCCGGTGCCGTCGAGGATCAGGATCTCGGTGACCGGGACCTCGTGCCACTCGGCGTAGCCGCCGTCCGCCCAGTCGTAGCGCCGCCATCGCGCGGGCCGCTCAAGGCTCAGCGGACGCAGGACCCATTCGACCAGCGCGTCGACCCCTCCCCGCAGGCCGTCCCATCCGGGATAGAGGTCGTCCATCCGTATGACGGGCGCGGCCAGTTCCGAGGCCAGGGCGGTGGCGAGGGTGGACTTACCCGATCCCGAACGGCCTTCGACCGCCAGGACGCGGGTACGGCCCGCTCGGGCGGGGCGGGTGCGCAACCAGAGCGAGATCCGCGGCGCGTGGTCGTTCACGCAGGAGTCACGGGAGGTGCCGCAGACCGGTTCGCGCACGGTTTCGCGCACGGTGGGCGAGCGATGGGTGGATCACGCGCTCCGGCGGGTGCGCCAGCGGGTCAGGATCTCACGGTCGGAGTCGCGCTCCTCGACGTCGCGGCGGCGCTGCTCGTCCTCGTCCTGCGCGAGGGGCAGCCAGTCGGGGTATTCGGGGTCGTCGCGGCCGATGTCACGGGTGCCGTCGACCTTGGTGCCGTTGTCCAGCGTGGTCGTCGCGGGGACGCGGAGGGTGCCCCCCGGCAGCATGGTCACGTTCATCGCGTGGCCTTTCCTTCGTCTCTCCTGACCGCTGTTCGCCCAGCATAGCTCCGGGGGTCGTGGCACGCCCACGGTCAGCCGATGCCGTACTGCCCCGACAGCCGGTGGTACACCTGTTCGGCCTCCGTCTCCTCGCCGATCAGGTGGAGCAGCCGGGTGGCCCTGCGGGTGAGCACGCAGGCGAAGGCCTCGGCGAACAGTTCGGTGACGTCGTCGCGGTAGGGCGGCCGAAGACGGTCGCGGGTGCGGGCGTGCAGGCCGGTCCAGAAGGGCGAGTGCGAGGGAAGCCGGTCCATGTGGTCGGTGGCGTGGCCGATCTCGTGACCGCACACCGACACCGAGGGCGAAGGGGCGCTCCCCACCCCGATCCGCCGCTGCCGGGGATCGTACACACCCGCGCTGCGCTCCCAGTGGCCCGCCTGCAGGGGCAGTGCGACACCGCGCAGCCACTCGAAGCCGGGAAGGTCGGGCACCGATCCAGGACCCACCACGATGCCGCCGCTCAGGTGGGTGGTCAGACGGGTGGCGAGAGCCTGCGGCATGGCCGCCAGTGTGAGTATCGCGAGGAGCGTTTCCGCCGGCGGGAACGTGCCAGGCTCCCAGGTGCGGGTCAACCGCGCCTCCAGTGGGCCGACGTGCAACCAGCCGGGACGTCCTCTGCTGTGATCGGCCAACGCAGCCGCTTCTCCTGGATCGGGGGGTGAGCCGCCACGGCTTGCGGCCGGGCCGATCCGGTCCACGGGCCGCGACGGTGATCATGTGAGACTACATCTCCCGCGCCGGGCTCGCACGGGTACGTCTCCATCGAGCCCGCCCGCACCTCTGCAGGGATCCTGACCGGGGAACCGCGGGCCGCTCGTACGGACCGCCTACCGGTGCCCGACCAGGACGGCGTGGTGATCGGCGCCTTCCCCGTCGTCCGGGTCGGCGTGCACGGTGGCGGCACCCAGGTGGGGCAGGTGATGGATGAGCCGGTGCTCGGCCTCCACCGCCACGGTGTGTGCCTGGAGCAGCGACAGGTCCTCACCGACCACGATGTCGACCTCGGCGCGCAGCGTGTGGCCCACCCAGCGCAGCCGCACCGACCCCACTCGCCGCACACCGCGGGTGGCGGCCAGTATCCGCTCCGCGTGATCGACCAGGGCCAGATCGACCGCGTCCATCAGCCGGTGGTAGATCTCGCGGGCCGCGTCCCTGAGGACGAAGCAGATGGCCACCGTGATCAGCAGGCCGACGATCGGGTCGACGATGGGGTAGCCCAGCGCGGAACCGCCCGCGCCGAGCAGCACGGCCAGCGAGGTGAGGGCGTCGCTGCGGGCGTGCAGTCCGTCGGCGACGAGCGCGGCCGATCCGATCTGGCGCCCGACCCTGATCCGGTAGCGGGCCACCCACTCGTTGCCCGCGAAGCCGATCACCGCCGCCGCGGCGACCCAGCCGAGCGCCCGCACCTCCTGGGGGTCCGCCAGGCGCCGCGCGGCCTCGTACCCGGCGAGCGCGGCGGAGGCGGCGATGATCAGAACGATGACGATCCCGGCCAGGTCCTCGGCTCTGCCGTAGCCGTAGGTGAACCTGCGGCTGGCGGCCCGGCGCCCGAGGAAGAAGGCGATCGCGAGGGGGATCGCGGTGAGCGCGTCGGTGACGTTGTGCAGCGTGTCACCGAGGAGGGCGACCGAACCGGAGAAGGCCACGACCACCGCCTGGAGGAGGGCGGTCGCCATGAGCACGGCGAAGGAGACGGCCAGCACGCGCAACCCGCGGCTGCTGGACTCCAGGGCGGAGTCGGTCCTGCTCGCGCTGTCGTGGCTGTGCGGGGTGAGGGCGTGGCCGGCGCGTGAGAGCAGCCCTACGAACCGGCGACCGCCGGGGCCCTGTCGTTCGTGTCCGTGTTCATGGACGGATCCGTGTCCGTGTCCATGTCCATGTCCATTCGTGTGCGCGGGCTCGTGGCGCTGATCGTGAGGAGAGTCGGAGGCGGTGGACTCGCGGGGGGACGGAGAACCGGCGTCCTGCTGGTCGGACATGGCTACCTCGTTTGCGGCCGATGCGCTTTTCCCGGAGTATATGTAGTCATGTATGCACGCGACAATGAGTCAGGTGACAAGCCGTCGCAGGAGCAACCCACCGGCGCCCAGGTGGAGACCGCCGTCGAGGCGTTCCGGATGCTCAGTGACGCCACCAGACTGCGCCTGATGTGGCTGCTGTCGTCGGGGGAGTACGACGTCGGCTCGCTCGCGGAGGCGATCGGGGTCGCGCGCCCCTCGGTCTCCCAGCACCTGGCGAAACTCCGCCTCGCCGGACTGGTGCGCACCCGCAGGGACGGCCGCCGCGTGCTCTATCGGGCCCGCGACGCCCATGTCCGCGCGCTCATCGGTGAGGCTCTTTTCCACGCCGATCACGAGGTCTCCGGCACCCCGCGCCACGACTGACGCGCACCTGACGCCGATGTGATCGCGACTCCTCGTGGTCGCGTCCGATTGATCCGCCAATTGACAGATTAATTTGTCTAATGGTTCCATGGGGGCGTGACGCCGACCGAGATGACACTCATGGACGAGCCCGACCGTCTGCGCGTGGCGCTCACCCCGATCCGCCGGCGGCTTCTCGTCCGCCTGCGCGAGCCCGCCTCCGCGGTCCAGCTCGCGACCGAGCTGGAGCTGCCGCGCCAGCGGGTCGGATACCACCTCAGGGTGCTGGAGGAGGCCGGGCTGATCGAGTTGGTGGAAGAGCGCCCACGGCGCGGTTTCGTCGAGCGCGTCATGAGGGTCACCGCGAACGCCTTCCTCGTCGATCCCGGCGTGCTCACCTCACCGAACGAAGCCGATGAAGCCGGTAAGGCGGACGGAGCCGACGGCGGTGAAGGGGGTGACGACGGGGCCGCCGGGGTGGCCGAGGGGTTTTGCCGTGTCGCCGACCAGTACGCCGCCGAGCATCTCGTCGAGGTGGCCGCCGACACCGTGCGCGACGTCACCCGCATGGCCGCCGCCGCCGACCGGAAGGGCGTCCGGCTGCTGACGTTCACCCTTGAGGCACGGGTGCGCTTCGCCGAGCCCGGCGACGTGCACGACTTCACCGACGCGCTCGCCGACGCTCTCTCACAGGTGGCGGCACGCTTCGACACTCCCGGAGGGCGGCCCTACCGTCTCGTCGCCGGCGGACATCCGGCGCCCGGCCCGCGGGAAACCGGCGGGCATGACACCTCGGGCACGCCGGAAAGAGACGGGCACTCGGTCTCCGAGGCGCCGGAAACCGGCAGCTGACATCCCTCCCAGGCCCACGGCCCGGGGTTCCCACGTTGGAGGCATCCCATGACAGACGAGCCGTTCTCCCTTGAGGTCACCATCGCCGCACCCGTCGACGACGTGTGGAACGCGCTGCGCGACCCCAAGCTGATCCGACGCTGGCACGGCTGGCACTTCGAGGGTCTCGACGAGGAGATCGAGGTCATCTACCACCAGAACGTCGTGGAGTCGGCCGCCGAGCGCCGCATGGAGGTCCAGGGCGGCGACCTGTTCGAACTGGCCGACCTCGGCGGCCGTACGCACCTGCGGGTGACCCGCGCTCCGCGAGGTGGCGACCCCGAATGGGACGACTACTACGACGACATCAGTGAGGGCTGGATCACCTTCGTCCACCAGCTCGCGTTCGCCCTGGAACGGCACCCGGACGCCGACCGGCGCACGGTCTTCCTCTCCGGTGCGGCGGCCACACCGGTGCTGGAGGCCACCGGCCTCGCGGAGGTGGCCGGGCTGCCTCCGGCGAGCCCGTACGAGTTGCGGGGCCCCACCGGGGAGACGTTGCGCGGTCAGGTCCGGTTCCGCTCGGCCAACCAGCTCGGTCTCACCGTCGACGGCTGGGGCGACGGCCTGCTCGTCGCCGCGCAGAACCCGCCCTCGCCCGCCAACCCGGGCGGCGCCGCCATGATGGTGCTCACCACATACGGCCTCGACGACGGCGCGTTCGCCGACCTCGAATCCCGCTGGAACGCGTGGTGGGGACGGAACTTCCCCGAGATGCCCGCGAACGACCAGGACGCCCCCGCCGACGCGAAGCGGGAACCGGACGCGTAACGGAGTCCTGCCGGGCGGGAGGTTCCAGCGGCGCCTCCCCCTAACTCAGCACGCGGAACCGCAGATGCGTGACGCGTGCCGACCCGGCCATAAAGGTCCTCTCCAGTTCGACGCGGTCACCGGCCAGGCGGTCGAAGAGCCGGACGCCCGTCCCGAGCAGCACCGGTGCGAGCTGGAGCCGGATCTCGTCCACGAGTCCGGCTCGCACAAGCTGTTCGGCGATGTCCGCCCCGCCCATCACGAGGACGTTCTTCTCCTTCGCCGCCTCCCCCGCCTGCCGGATCGCGCTCTCGAGGCCGTCGGAGACGAAGGTGAAGGTCCCGCTCGTCATGGGCAGTTCCTCCCGCTCCTCGTGGGTGAGCACGAAGGACGGCGCGGGGAACGGTGTGTCCTTCCACAGGCCCACGCCCACGTCGAAGGTCCGCCTGCCCAGCACCACCGCACCCGTCGAGGCGGACAGGTCCCGTTGCACCCCGGCGTCCACCTCCCGGTCGGCATCGTCGTTGAACAGCCATTCGTGGAGCCGCTCGCCACCCTTACCCATGGGGTGCTCGACGCTGACGTCGGGGCCGGCGACGAAGCCGTCGATCGACATCGTGATGTTCAGCAGAACCGTGCCCACGAGATTTCCTCCTGTCGCCGGAACCCGTGTCGCCGGGCCCCCGTTGTCAAGCCTTGACCGTCAGGACTCGGGCGTTGAAACCCTCGTCGATGGGTGTGCGTCTCCCGCGGCGGGTGGGAGGTCATCGCCCTCCTGACGCGGGTCATGCCGCCGTGTCTCGCGTTTTCCTCACCGGGGTGTACCTCGTCCGGTCGTACAGGGCGGGAGCGAGCGCGGTGAGCAGCACGGCGGCGGTGAGGGCGAATCCCGCCGGGTAGCCCACCGGTCCGACCAAAAGCCCGAACCCGACCGCGCCGACGCCGAGCCCGGCGTCGTAGGCGAGGTTCCAGGCCGCGCTCACCTGGCCGAAGGCGGATTCGGGGGCACGCTCGAACATCAGCGCCAGGGTCGCGTTCTGGGCCGCGCCGTACCCTGCTCCGAAGAGCCCCATGCCGACGATCATCGCGAGGGGGTTGTCCACCCAGAAGAGTCCGGCTGTGCCGAGAGCGGCGGCCAGGACGGCGGGGGCCAGCAGGCGAGCGGAACCGTGGCGGTCGCCGTACCGGCCCGCTGCCCAGCGCGCGAGCGGCGTGGCACAGGACTGCACGAGCAGGGCCACCGCGACCAGATCGCGTGCCCCCTCCGGCGCGGCCAGCGGGAGGAAGGTGAGCAGGACGCCGGCGGCCGGTGTCACCAGGGCGAAGACGAGTGCGGGCCTGGCGATCCCGCCGTCGCGGAGGACGACAGGCCCGCGCCCAGTTCGGCCGTTGCCCTTCTCGTGCCGCTCGGTCCGCGCTCGCCGGGAGGGCAGGCCGGGGACGGCGGCCAGCGCGAGCAGTGACAGTGCCGCCCCGGCGGCGAAGACGGGTCCGTAGCCGACGTGCTCGCTCAGCCAGAGTCCCAGCGGCAGGCAGGCGATGGAGGGGACCCCGACGGCCACCCCGTACAGTCCCAGTCCCTCGCCGCGCCGATCGGCGGGAACCAGTTCGGCGATCAGGGCCGCACCGGCCACCACCACGAGCCCGAGCCCGGCACCCCGTGCCAGGCAGATCCCCAGTACCGAGGGCATCGACGCCGACGCGGGCAACAGGAGAGCGGGTGCTCCGAGCAGGAACAGGCCCAGTCCCATGACCGCCCGGTAGCCGTGCGCACGCAGCAGTGCGGGCACCGCGAACTCCGTCAGCACGGTCCCCAGCATCATGGCGCCGGTCGACAGGCCCGCCCCCACGCCGCCCGCGCCGGATGTGGCCGCGTACAGGGGGACGACGGGCGCCAGCAGGTAGAAGCCGCCGAGGGCACCGAGCGAGGCGGTCAGCAACAGGACCAGCGGGCGGTTCAGGATGCCGGCGCGAGTCTTCGCGGAGGTGCCCTTCTGGTGATCCATGGGCCGACCCTAGAGCGGAACCGGCTCGGCGGTAAGGTCCGGTTTCATGTCGATCGAGTGGACCGGTTCGGGACCCGAACTCCTGTTGCGTGTCGACAGGGACCGGCCGGAACCGCTGCGTGTGCAGCTCGAACACGCGCTGCGCGAGAGCATCCGCGCCGGTCGGCTGGCAGCCGGGGAGCGACTCCCCTCCTCACGTGTCCTGGCCCGGGACCTCGGCGTCTCCCGAGGCCTGGTGACCGAGTGCTACGCGCAACTACAGGCCGAGGGCTACCTCGTCACGCGTGGCGGCTCGGCCACCCGCGTGGCTGCCGCGGCCCGCCCGCCGGTGGCCGAGCCGCAGCCCGTGCCCGCTGTGCCGTCCTTTCTCACCCCGTCGCCGGAGTCCACCGTGTTCACCGGGCCCGTTCGGATCGACTTCCGGCCAGGGGTGCCCGACCTGTCGAGCTTTCCCCGCGAGCGGTGGAGCCGCGCCCTGCGGCGCGCCTGCCGCGATGCGCCCGGTGACCTGCTCGGTTACGGCGATCCTTACGGTGACCCTGTGCTGCGCGATGTGCTCGCCGCCTACCTGCGGCGGGTCCGCGCGGCGGCCGCGGACCCGTCGCACACCGTCGTGTGCGCGGGGTACGCGCAGGGACTGCGACTCGTTCTGCGGGTGTTGGCGGGGGAGGGGGTGCGCGTCGTGGCGGTCGAGGATCCCGGTGACCCCGACTGCCGCGCCGTCGCCGCGACGCTGGGCTTCGACCTCGTCGCGGTGCCTGTCGACGAGCGCGGTATCGACGTCGGCGCGCTCGCGACCTCCGGCGCGCGTGCCGTGCTCCTCACCCCCGCCCACCAGTCGCCCACCGGTGTCGTACTGGCTCCCGACCGGAGACAGGCACTGATCGCCTGGGCCGTCGCCCGTGACGCGACGATCGTCGAGGACGACTACGACGCCGAGTTCCGCTACGACCGCGAACCGGTCGGTGCCCTGCAGGGCCTCGCCCCCGACCGGGTGGCGCTCATCGGTTCGGTGAGCAAGTCGCTCGCCCCGGCTCTGCGTCTCGGATGGATCCTCTGCCCGCCTCGTCTGTCCGCCGACGTCGCGCATCAGAAGCGGCTCGCCGACCGTGGCTCGCCGGTCTTCGACCAGATCGCGCTCGCCGACCTGTTGAGGTCAGGTCAGTACGACCGCCACCTGCGTCACATGCGGCCACGTTACGCCGCCCGGCGCGCGGCCCTCGTCGAGGCGCTGGGACGGCACGCGCCCGAGGTCGAGCTGCGCGGGCTGGCCGCCGGGTTCCACGCGGTCGCCCAACTGCCGCCGGGCACGGACGAGCGTGTCGTGGTCGAGGCCGCCCGCCGCCGGTCCATCGGGTTGTACGGGATGAGCGGCTATCTCCTCGGTCCCCAGGAAGGGCGGCCGTCACCCGCGCGGCTCGTCCTCGGATTCGGCAATCTGACCTCGGACGCCGTCTCCGACGGCATCGCCATCGTCGCGGACCTGCTGCGGGGCTGTTGAGCCGCGGAAAGCCCTGTTGGCGCGAGAGTGCCGCTGCCGTTTTCTCGCGGGGTTCACACCCACGTCAGAACGGCTTCTTCCTGGGGGTCCACACCCGCGTTGGAGCGACGGGGCCTTCACGCCCGATTCGGGACGGCGGCCTCGTCGTGAGGACTCACGCCTCCTTGAGGATGGCGGCCACCGACTCGCGCAGCGGTGTGGTGGGGCGGCCGATGAGGGCGCTGAGCTCGCCCGGGGTGGGGGAGAGGGCTCCGCGGACGATGTCGAGGTCGATGTCGGCGTACATGGTCGCCGCCGGCTCGGGCAGGCCCGCGTCGATCAGCGCCTGGCGGTAGTCGGCGTGCGGCAGGTCCTGGTAGACGACCGGCCTGCCGGTGGCCGCCGACACCTCGGCGGCCAGCTCGGGCAGGCTCCAGGCGGTGTCGCCGGAGAGTTCGTAGATCTTGTCGCCGTCTTCCTCGCGGGTGAGCACGGCGACGGCCGCGGCCGCGAAGTCGGCCCGGGCCGCGCTGGCGACGCGGCCCTCAGCGGCGGCGCCGAAGATCACACCGTGCTCGACGCCCTGAAGGACGGACGCCGCGTAGACCTCGGTGTAGAAGCCGTTGCGCAGGAAGGTGAACGGGATCCCGGAGGCGCGGATGTGTTCCTCGGTGCCTCGGTGGTCGGCGGCCAGCGCGAGGGGCGTGGTGTCGGCGTGCAGCACGCTGGTGTAGACGATGCGGGCGACCTCGGCCGCTCTGGCGGCGTCCACCACGGCGCGGTGTTGTCCGAGGCGTCGTCCGACGGCGTCGCCGGAGATGAGCAGGACCGTGTCGCCGGGGGCGAAGACTCCCTTGAGCGTCTCCGGCCGCTCGTAGTCGGTCTCCTTGATCTTGACGCCGCGCGCGGTCAGGTCGGCCGCCTTGCCGGGATTCCTCACGGCGGCCACAACATGATCGGCGGGCACGCTCTCCAGCAGTCCGTCCACCACCAGGCGGCCGAGCCGGCCGGTGGCACCGGTGACAACGATCATTTCACTTCTCCTCGCTCGAAGGGTTCGCCGCCAGGTTAGTACTAACTAATAGATAGCGCCAACTAAAAGTTAGTACTCTCTTTGGGGTGGTGTGGCGAGAAAGTAGGGTGGAAGGATGGACGACCGGGTCGCGACCCCGCAGGACGAGTTCAGTCAGCTCACCTTCGACGTCTTCATGCGCGGATGCGTCTCGCGCGAGACGATGGAGCACATCACCGGCCGCTGGGGCATCCTGGTCATGGTCGCGCTCCACGAGGGGACCTATCGCTTCAATGCCCTGCGCCGCCGGGTCGACGGAGTGAGCGAGAAGATGCTCGCCCAGACCCTGCAGGCCCTGGAGCGCGACGGCCTGGTCCACCGCGAGGCCGAGCCGACCATCCCCCCGAAAGTCGAGTACAGCCTCACGCCGCTCGGTGCCCAGGCGGCCGCGCGCCTGCTCGACCTCATCGAATGGCTGGAGGGTGAGATGCCCGCGGTGATGGAGGCTCGTGCACGTCACGACCGGACCAGAGACGATCACCGGACGACGTAGGCGGGCCACCCGTCGCGTCGGTCCGGCGGCCGGGCGACCCTCATCGCGGAACGAGGCTGCGAGGAGAGCGGGGCCGGATCGGTGCGCGGCCGGAAAAGCGGATCAAGAAATGTCGCCGGGGGCCGATAGCGTGTCCGGCATGAGCGACAAGATCATTGATTCCCCCACCGACCGCGTCTCCGCGCCCCTTCGCGCCTACGTCGAGTCGAACGGCGTCGCGGCGGTCGTCGCTGGAGCGCGCGGTGCGCGGTCTCGACCGGGCGGGTAACGAACCGAGCCGGCAGCAGGGGCGAGCGGGCGTGCCGCGCGCTCCGGTGACACTCGCCGTGAAACCCGGATAAAACGGTCAGCCGCTACGGCTCCGCTAGCCAGGAAGAGCAGTACGATCTACTGTAATTGACAGTAAACCGTGCGTAAGGAGTGGGACGTGGATCTTATCGTGCCGCCGACGGAACGGCTCTGGTGATGGCCGGTCAAGCAACCATCGGTGACCGCATCCGCGGATTGCGGTTGAGCAGGCACATGTCCCAGGCGCAGTTGGCCGGGCCAGACCTGTCTGACAGTTATGTTTCGCTCATCGAGTCCGGAAAACGAACCCCCACACCGGTCGTCACGCGCCTGCTCGCCGACCGGCTCGGCTGCGGCATGGAGTTCCTCCTCCACGGGATCGAGCCGCACCAGCGCGTCGACACCGGGCTCGCCCTGCGTCAGGCCGAGCTCGAACTGTGTCACGGGGACCCGGCCGCCGCGGCCGAGCTCTTCGCCGACACGGCCAAGGCGGCGAGTGACGACAGCGCCGTGCTCGCGGCGCAGGCGCGTTTCGGTCATGCTCGCGCGCTGGAGGCCCAGGGGGACACGGCGCGGGCGGTCGAGGCCTACGAGCGGCTTCGCCACGAGGCCGTGACGCATCCCGAGCGTCTCGCCGTCCTTCCCGTCGCCGTGGCGCTCTGCCGCTGCTACCACCGTGCCGGTGACACGATGCGTGCCCGGGATCTCGGGCTGGAGGCCCTGGTCCAGGCCGAGCGGCTCGGGATCGACCGGGGTGAGCTCGCCCTCGACCTCGCCGCGGTGCTCGCCGAGACCGAGATCGACCTCGCGTACGTCGAGCGCGTGCTGGTGATCTCCCCGCTGCCCGACGCCGTTGACCGCGACTCGGAGGTTCTCAGCCTGTGGCGGGCCAGCACGGCCGCGGCGGAGGAGGAGGACTCGTCGCTCGCCGCGCGGCTCGCGGCGGAGGCCGTCGCCGCGGGCCGGCCCGCGCGGATGGCCATCCGCCACGTCCAGAGCGCGATGCGCTGGGCATGGATCGCCACCGTGCGTCCTGAGGACGCCGACCTCGACCGGGCAGGTGAGTTCGCCGCCTCGGCGGTCGAGATTCTCTCGCGGCTGTCGGCCGGGACGATCGAGCACGCCCGTGGCCTGGTCGTTCTCTCCCGCGTACGGCTGCGCTCCGGTGACGTGGAGGTCGCCACCGGTCTGGCCGAGCAGGCTCTCGGCCTGCTCGCCGACATGCGGGGGACGGTGCCGGCGATGGCACACGTGGTTTTGGCCGAACTGGCTCTGGCACGCTCCAAAAACGGAGGCGCGGCACTGGTGAAGGCGCAGGAGCTGCTCACCGATCCGGACGCCTCCGCGGCTCCCGTCGTCGACCGGGAGTCGGCCAGGCTCTGGCGTGAGATCGGTGACCTCTGGGGCCGGACCGGGGCGGCCGAAGAGCAGATGAACGCCTATCGCAGGGCGCTCGAAACGGTGGGGGTCGGTCCACGCACGGAAACGCCGTCCAGTTCGAAGTGGCGTGAGGTGGTGATCCCGGCGAGTCCGGCGATCCCCGCGCACCTCGGGGTGTCGCACGAGTCGAGAGCCGGGTGAGATCTTCGCCCTGACGCATTGACGCCGTGCCCCTCCGGCCTTTTGGAGTGGGCACGCGTCGATGAAGCCGGTGGATTTCACCCGGTTACCGTACGTCGATCCCATGACGAAACGGGACGTCCGGCCAGGAACCCCGTACATCAGCGAGGAGAATCTCCCGGACCCCTTCGAGGGACAGGACTTCCTGCTCGGGCCGGGAGTGCACCTGCACTGGTCGCTTCCGGACGCGCTGACCCGGCTCGTCCAGGAGGGCGGGAAGACGCGGGTGCCCGTCGTGCCGAACCGGTGGCTGGTGACGCGCCGCAGGGAAGGGGTATTGGAACGTTCCCGGTTGGTCGAGAGCGACTACCTGGCCGCACCGGACGACGCGAACGCGGCCGGGATCGCGTTCCCCGTGACCGACGGCGGAGTTCCGTTCCGCAGGCTCGGCCGGGCCGTGCCCCTTGGGAGGTGGCGGCCCGGCCTGTCGGGAGACAGGCTGCCGCAGGTGACGGCGATCGGGTGCGGCGATCCCACCTTCGCGGCCTTCTACCCGGGCTGCCACAGCGTGTTCGGTTTCCACGACACCGACTTCACCGGCTCCCGCCCGCCGAGCGGCACCCGGTACGAGGTCGCGGGCTGGTTCTCGGCCGCCGCGCAGGACACCCTCGCCGACCTGACCACCGGAGCCGGATGGCGGGCCGCGCCGGCGGACGGGTTCGGCTGGGGTGTCCCCGACGGCAACGCCCGCCCGGCGTCCACGGTGTGCTACGCGTCGCTGATCTTCAGACCGGACGTAAGGGCCGCCACGTCCCTGTCCAGCGACCCGGCCTTCCCCTGGACGAAGCTACCGGCGTTCACCCGGGCCGCCGACCAGGGGCTGGACCTGGCGGCCGGGGCGCGGACCCGCTCGGCCCAAGACCCTGCGCGCCGCCGACGGCTCGCCGAGCCCGTCGATCCCCTCCCAGACGCTCGGCACGTCGAGAACGGTGCCCGTTACGGCCCTGGCGAACGCGATGGCGGAGACCCTGAGGGTGTCTCCCTCCACCTTCGACTCGGCCGCCTTCGCCCGCCAGATGATCGAAACCGCGGAACGGGTCACGTTCCTCCGCATCCCCTGAGGCCGTTCACGGCGCGGCAGCCGATATCCGGCACGCGCCCCCCTGCGGTGTCGTGAAGCCCTCGGCACGAAAACCTGTGGCCAGGTGTCGTGCCGAGGCGGTTTACTGTCACGGCATGATGATCTTCGGTCCCGTGATCGACACCCGGCCTCTGTTCTCACGCGAACGTCGCGCGCTGCTCGACCTGCTCGGATCACTGGATCCGCAGGATTGGGAGCGGCCGACGGTCTGTCCGGGGTGGAACGTTCATGATGTCGTCGGACACGTACTCAACGACTACCTGCGTCGGCTCTCGGGCGGTCGGGACGGGTACCATGGTGCCGTTTTCGCCGACGATGAGACGTTGCCCGCCTACCTGGCACGTGTCAACGAGGAGTTCGTCCGGGCGTTTCGTCAATGCAGCCCGCAGGTGATGATCGAGCTGCTGGCCCACCTGGGCCCCGAGCTCGACGCCCTGTGGTCGGTCCGCGACTTGGACGCCCCCGCCGATCTGGACGTGTCCTGGGCCGCCACCGATCTGACCAGTCCCGCCTGGCTCGACATCGCCCGCGAATACACGGAGTTCTGGGTCCACCAGCAGCAGATACGCGATGCCGTCTCCCGCCCGGGCGCCGACGACCCGGATCTGCTGGGCCCCGTCATCGACACGTTCCTGCGTGCGCTGCCCCATACCCTGCGGGCCGAGACCCGCCCCGAGGGCACGGTCATCCGATTCGACGTCACCGGCCCGGCAGGCGGTGTCTGGTTTGTCGCACGACAGGCCGGTCGATGGCACATGGCTCCTGGCGACACGGTGGACGAACCCGTCGCGCATGTCACGATGGATCAGGATGTGCTCTGGCGTCTCGCCAGCCGTGGAATCACCGTTGAGGAGGCGCGACGACGCTCGGACACGCGCGGCGACCTCGGCCTCACCTCGGCCGCCACCACTCTCCTCGCGGTCGTCCGGTAACCCACACGGCGGGTCCTTCGTCACCGAGACACCGGAACGGGGTGGCACCCGGCCAGGGTGGAGCGTCCCGCGCGACCGGAGTGGTGGCGACGACCGAAGCGGTGGCGATCCGCCCGATGCCGGTGACCCCGGCGTCGGGCGGAGGTCCTGTCAATCCTGCCGGCGGGACTTCAGCCGCGCGGACAGGGCCGCCGCCTGGGTGCGGCGCTCCATGCTGAGCTTGGACAGCATGTTGGAGACGTAGTTCTTGACGGTCTTCTCGGCCAGGTGCATCCGCTCGCCGATCTGCCGGTTGGTCAGGCCCTCGCCGATGAGTTCCAGGATGTGCCGCTCCTGGTCCGTCAGCGCCTCCAGGGGATCCTTGCGGGCGGCCTGCTCGCGCAGCCGCGCCAGCATGGCCGAGGTCGTCTGCGGGTCGAGCAGCGACTGGCCGCCGGCCACCGTACGCACGGCGCCCACCAGGTCCGAGCCGTGGATCTGCTTGAGCACGTAGCCGGACGCGCCCGCCATCACCGCGTTGAACAGGGCGTCGTCGTCGGCGAAGGAGGTGAGCATCAGGCAGGCCAGATCCGGGACCCTGGAGCGGACCTCCCGGCACACGTCCACCCCGTTGCCGTCGGGCAGGCGTACGTCCAGGACGGCGACGTCGGGCCGCAGCGCCGGAATACGGGCCACCGCCGACTCGGCGGTCCCCGCCTCGCCGATCACCTCGATGTCGCCCTCGGACTCCAGCAGCGCGGCCACGCCCCGCCGTACCACTTCGTGATCGTCGACCAGGAACACGCGAATCATGCCTCGGATGGTAGTCCTCCCACGACCTCGCCTGTAGGGACCTAGGTCCTTAGCGGGTCCTCAGCGGGTCCTTGGCGCCGCCGCCGTACGACCTCGCGGGTCACGGGCCGGGCTCCCCGGGGAGCGAGATCTTTCCCTCGCCACCCGGGTTAGGTTAGGCTAACTTTAATCGCGTGCCTCCTCCCGTAAAGAGCGCGTACCTCGCCAAACGGCTCGCCGGTCTGTGCCTGCTGGGCGGCCTGCTGCTGCTCGCCGTACTGGCCGGAATCGTGATCGGCGCCAAGCACATCCCGCTCGACCAGGCGATGGCCGGGGTGTTCTCCCCGGACGGCTCGGAGAACGCGCTGATCATCCAGGAGTTGCGGCTGCCGCGCACACTGCTGGGGGTCGCCGTGGGGGCGGCGCTCGGACTGGCGGGCGCGCTCATGCAGGCACTGACCCGCAACCCGCTGGCCGAGCCGGGACTGCTCGGCGTCAACGGCGGCGCGGCGGTGGCGGTCGTGACGGTGATCGGTCTCTTCCAGGTGGACGACGTCCTCGTCTACGTGTGGGCGGCGTTCCTCGGAGCCGCCGGAGCCGCACTGCTCGTCTACCTGATCGGGTCGCGCGGCCGTTCCGGCGCCACACCCGCGCGGCTCGTCCTCGCGGGCGCCGGGATCAACGCGGTGTTCAGCTCACTGACGGCGGGGATGATGCTGATCAGCCCGCGCAGTTTCAACGGCTTCCGCTTCTGGCAGGTGGGCTCGCTGTCCGGACGCGACCTCGCCCTCTTCGTGCGGATCGGCCCGTTCCTGCTGGCGGGAACGGTGCTGGCGCTTCTCCTGGCGCGCCCGCTCAACGCCCTCGCCCTGGGGGAGGACACGGGGCGCGCACTGGGTGCCAGACCAGGCAGGACCCGTGCGCTGGGGGCGCTCGCGATCGTGGTGCTGTGCGGCGCCGCCACGGCGGCGGTGGGCCCGATCGCGTTCGTCGGGCTGGCGGTGCCCTTCATGGTCAGGGCGCTGGTCGGCCCCGACCAGCGCTGGGTACTGCCGTACTCGCTGCTGCTGGCGCCGGTGCTGATGCTCGCCGCCGACGTCATCGGGCGCGTGGTCGCGGCGCCCGGCGAGCTGGAGACGGGCCTCGTCACCGCGTTCCTCGGCGCTCCCCTCCTGGCACTGATGGTCCGTCGCGGAAGGGTTCCCCAGCTTTGACGTCCTCCGCCCGCCTGAAAGCGGGGGATTCCAACGCCGCTTACCCCATGGGGAGGAGGTCGCGTTGAGGTTCACGGTTCGCCGGCTCCGGCAATCCGGAGCCTCCCCGTGCAGCCACCGCATGCCCTGCGGCAGTGTCGCGAACGTTTTTGGCCGCGTTCACGTCGGCGTTGGCCCGGTGCCCGCAGGCGACGCACAGGAAGAGAGCTTGGCTCTCGCGGCTCTCCCTGGCGAGGTGCTTGCAGGTGTCGCAGGTCCGCGACGTGTAACGGGGGTCGATCTTCTGGACGCGTCCCGGGGCTTTCTGCTCCAGCCGGGCCACGAGCTGACCCCAACCTGCGGCGAGGACGCCCCGGTTCAGGCCCGCTTTTTGGCGGACGTTCCTCCCGGGCGCTTCGAGGGTGCCCTTAGCCGACCGCGTCATGTTGATGATCTTCAGGTCCTCGACCGCGATGACGTCGAAACGGCGCGCGAGATCAGTGGAGGTCTTCTCGACCCAGTCTTTGCGGCGGTCGGCCTCACGGGCTTTCAGCTCCGCGATGGCGGCCTTGACCTTGCCGCGCCGGTTCGATCCCCGCTGAGCGCGGGCGAGCTTCCTCTGAAGTTTGAGCAGCCGCTTCTTCTCGGTGTCGCGCAAGGTGGGCGCGTTCAGCAATTCGCCCGTGGACAGCGCCGCCGACACGACCACGCCCCGATCCACGCCAACGACCTCACCCGAACCGGGTGCGGGGACCGGCTCAGGAATCGCGGCGAACGCCACATGCCAACGACCCGCCCGATCACGGGTGACGCGGTAGGACTTCACACCTTCGGGGACGGGACGCGACCAGCGCAACCGCACCCACCCCACCTTGGGGATCCTCACTTCGCCGACATTACGCGACAGGCGGCGCACGTCACCGGGTTTGACCGCGACGATACGGAACCCCTCACCCTGCCCGCGTTTACGCCACGTCGGACGGCGGTGGGTTTTGCCGAAGAAGTTCGCCATCGCCTGGTGGAAGTCCTTGAGGGCTTGCTGCTGGACGATGATCGACCCGCCGCGCAGCCACTCGAACTCGGCGCGCGCTTCGGTGAGCTGTCGGCACTGCTCAGCGAATCCCGGCGCGGACGTACGGCCCGGCTTCCGGTGGGCGTGCTGCTCAACCGCGAGGTTCCACACGAACCGGGCGTGCCCGCAGTGCTCGGCCAACGCCTGCCCTTGGGCAGGCGTTGGCCGAAGCCGGAAGCGGGACACGTCGATCAACCTACCGAAGCCCACCGACAAAACCCGGAGACCCTCATGCGCGACCGTTCCGCGTTTTCTCCCCGCCCTGAAGGACGGGGCATCCACGCTGTAGGTGTTCGGTGAGCACGAGTCGTGTCCTGCGCGTCGGGGCGATGTCCCTGCGGTGGGAGCCGCGCGTCGTCGCGGTGTGCGTCGCGCTGGCGGCCCTCGCGCTGGGGACGGCGGTGGCGGTGGTCGGCAGCGGTGACTTCCCCGTCTCCGCCGCCGAGGTGGTGGGGGCGCTGACCGGTCGGGGGGAGCGGGCCACGGAGTTCATCGTGCTCACGTTGCGCCTGCCCAGGGCGCTCACCGCCCTGCTCGCCGGCGCGGCGCTCGGCCTGAGCGGGGCCGTCTTCCAGAGCATCACGCGCAACCCGCTGGGCAGCCCCGACATCATCGGGTTCACCACGGGGTCGGCGACCGGCGCGCTGCTGCAGATTCTGGTCATCGGCGGCGGCGCTTTCGCCGTCGCGGCCGGCTCCGTCCTCGGCGCGGTGCTGACCGCGCTCGCCGTCTACCTGGTCGCCTACCGGGGCGGGGTGCACGGCTACCGGCTGATCCTGGTCGGGGTCGCCGCGGCCGCGATGCTCGAGGCGTTCAACGCCTATCTCGTCACCCGCGCCGAGTTGCGTGAGGCGTACGAGGCGGCGTTCTGGCTCACCGGCAGCCTGAACGGCAGGGGCTGGCTGCACGCGTGGCCACTCGCCCTGGCGATGGCCGTGCTCGTGCCGGCCGTGCTGGCCTTCGGGGGCCGGCTGCGCATGGGCGAGCTCGGAGACGACGCGGCCCAGGCGCTCGGCGTGCCGGTCCAGCGGACGCGGGCCGCGCTTGTAGTGATCGGGGTGGGGCTGGTGGCGGTGGCGACCGCGGCGGTGGGGCCGGTCCCGTTCGTCGCGCTCGCCGCGCCGCAGCTGGCGCGCGGGCTCACCCGCAAGCCCGGTACGCAGCTCGTACCGGCCGCGCTGATGGGCGCGACGCTGCTCGTACTCAGCGACCTGGTGACGTTGCACCTGCCGGTCGCGGTGCCGGTCGGCGTGGTCACCGGGGTGCTCGGCGGCGTCTATCTGGTCTGGCTGCTCTCGACCGAGGGAGTGAGAGGACGGGCGTGAGCGGCCGGGTGTTTCGAGGTGACGGCGTGCTGAGGAGTCCTTCCGGCTGTGGCGCTCAGAGAGGCCGCGCGCCCTGGATCACGCGAGTCGTCATAAGACGTACGTTGACGGTCGAATGCCTCTAAATTAGGTTAGCCTTACCTGACTTAAGGGGAGCTTCGTGCTGACCAGGGAAGAACTGCACCGTTCGCTGACAGACCTGCTCGGAGAGGGGGTGGAGGCGCACGACAATCTCATCGAGCTGGGCATGGACTCGATCCAGCTGATGGGACTGACCGGCCGCCTGCGCCGCCTCGGCGTCGAGGTCGGCTTCGCCGAACTCGCGCGGCGGCCCACCCTGGCCGAGTGGTGGGAACTGCTCGCCGAGCGCGGCGCCATCGCGCCGCACCCGCTTCCGTCCCCGAACTCCGCTTCCGAGTCTGTTTCCGGGTCTGTTTCCGAGACCAAGGCCGGTTCTGCTTCGGATTCCGGACCCGAGTCAGGCTCTGGCTCCGGGCTCGGCCCCGGTGTCGCCCTCGACGGCGTTCCCACCCTCGCCGCGGAGCGGGGGGACGTCGAACCGGACGGGCCGTTCCCTCTCGCGCTCATGCAGCACGCCTACTGGATCGGCCGGGACTCGGGCCAGTCGCTCGGCTCCGTCGCCGCGCACCTCTATGTGGAACTCGACGGCCGCGAGATCGACCCCGCCCGATTGGAGGCGGCCGTCGTGGCACTCGTCGAGCGGCATCCGATGCTGAGGGTCGCGATCTCCGACGAGGGAACCCAGCGCATCCTGCCGGAGCGGCCGGGACCCGCCGTCACGGTGCACGACCTGCGCACCGTGCCGGATCCCGCCGAAAAGCTGGAACGGCTGCGCGCCGAGATGTCCACCCAGCGCCTCCCCATCGAGGCGGGCCGGGTCTTCGACGTGCGACTGAGCCTGCTGCCTTCCGGCGCGACGCGGCTGCATCTGGACGTCGACATGGTCGCCGCCGACGCGATGAGCTACCGCACGCTGCTGGCCGACCTCGCGGCGCTGTACGAGGGCGAGAACCTGCCGCCGATCGCGTACAGCTATGCGCGCTATCTCGCCGCCGACCCGCGCGCCGAGGCCCGCGCCCGCGACCGGCGCTGGTGGGGTGAGCGGCTCGGCGAGCTGTCCGGGCCACCCGAGCTGCCGGTCGTGCCGCAACCGGGCGACCGCGTCGTCCGCAAGCACCACTGGCTGCCTCCCGAGGACAGGCAGCGGCTCATCGCCCGCGCCCACCGCGAGGGTGTCACCCCTGCGATGGCGCTCGCCGCCGTCTTCGCCGAGGTGATGGGCGCCTGGTCGGCGACCCCGCGCTTCCTGCTGAACCTGCCGCTGTTCCACCGCGAGCCGATCCACCCCGACGTGGACGCCGTGGTCGGCGACTTCACCGGTTCCATCCTGCTTGAGGCCGACCTGTCGAGGGAGTCGCCGTTCACCGAGCGCGCCCGCGAGTTGCAGGCGCTGATGCACACGGCCGGTGAGCACAGCGACTACTCCGGCCTGGAGGTACTGCGGGATCTGTCGAGGTCGCGGGGCGAGCAGGTGCTCGCCCCGATCGTCTACACCAGCGCGCTCAACCTCGGCGAGCTGTTCGGCGACCGGGCGCGGCGCAGCTTCGGAGAGCCGGAATGGATCATCTCCCAGGGGCCGCAGGTGCTCCTGGACGCCCAGGTCACCGAGGTCTCCGGCGGACTGCTGCTGAACTGGGACGTACGCGACCCCGCCTTCCCCGAAGGCGTCGCCGACGCGATGTTCGCCGCCTACACGGGGGCGATCACCCGCCTGGGCGCGCCGGACGCCGACTGGAGCGAGCCGCTGCGGATCGGCGCCTCGCCGGACCGGCTGCGCCTGCGGCACGAGCTCAACGGCCAGCCACCGCCGCCCGCGCGGACGCTGCACGAGGAGTTCTTCGCGCGGGCGCGCCGCACCCCCGGCCTCCCCGCGCTGCACTGGGGCACAGACGGGACCGGCGACATCGGTGACGATGGCGGCACGCTCACGTACGGCGAGCTGGCCGACCGTGCCCTGCGCGTCGCCGCCCATCTCGTGGAGCGGGGGGTGCGGCCCGGTGACCGGGTCTCGGTCGAGCTGCCCAAGGGGCCGGACCAGGCCGTGGCGGTGCTCGGCGTGCTGGCGGCCGGGGGCGCATACGTGCCCGTCGGAACGGGGCAGCCCGCCGTCCGGCGGGAGAGGATCCTCAGGACGGCCGGGGTCGCGGTCTCGCTCACCTCGGCCGTGACGCACCCCGCGCCGCTGGACGGGCCGGTGCCCGTCCCTCCCGACCAGGTCGGCTACGTGCTGTTCACGTCCGGCTCCACCGGGGAGCCCAAGGGCGTCGAGGTCTCGCACCGGGCCGCGATGAACACGATCGGCGATCTGGTCGAGCGGTTCTCGATCGGCGAGGCGGACGTGTCGCTCGCCGTGTCGGCCCTCGACTTCGACCTGTCGGTGTTCGACCTGTTCGCTCTCTGGTCGTCCGGCGGCGCCGTGGCGATCCCGCTGGAGGACGACCGCCGCGACGCCACCCGCTGGGCCGAACTGGTCGAGCGGTGGTCGGTGACCGTGCTGAACTGCGTGCCGTCGGTGCTGGAGATGCTGCTGCGCACCGGCCCCGCGCCCAGCCTGCGGCTGGTCCTGCTCGGCGGCGACCGGGTCGGCACGCACCTGCCCGCGCTGCTGCGGGAGCGCTCACCGGGGGCACGGTTCGTCGCGCTCGGCGGTACGACGGAGACCGCCATCCACTCGACCGTGATCGAGGTCGACGGCGAGGTGCCCGCGGACTGGACGACGGTCCCGTACGGCGTGCCGTTGCGCGGGGTGGCCTGCCGGGTCGTCGACGAGGCCGGGCGCGACCGCCCCGACTGGGCGCAGGGCGAGCTGTGGATCGGCGGCGCGGGTGTGGCGGACGGCTACAGCGGCGACGCCGAGCGCACCGCCGACCGTTTCGTCGTCCACGAGGGCATCCGCTGGTACCGGACCGGGGACATGGCCCGTTACCGGCCCGACGGCACGCTGGAGTTCCTGGGACGGCGCGACCACCAGGTGAAGGTGCGCGGGTTCCGGATCGAACTCGGCGAGGTCGAGACCGCGCTGGAGAGCAACCTCCGGGTGCGCCGAGCCGTCGCGCTCCTCGCCGACTCGCGCCTGGCCGCCGCGGTCGTGCTCGCCGGGGAGGCGGGACGGGAGGCGGAGCCGCGGAGGACGGGGCAGGAGAAGGCCAGGACGGAGGAGGCGGGGCAGGAAGGGGCGGGCCTGGAGAAGACCGGGCAGGGAGAGGCGGGGCCCGAGGAGAGCGTGACACGGGAACTGCTCGCCCATGTGCGGGAACTGTTGCCCCCGCACATGGTTCCCGACCTCCTGGTGCCCCTGAAGGCGCTCCCGCTCACCGCGAACAACAAGGTGGACCGCAAGGCGCTCGCCGCCCTCGTCGCAGCGGCGGCGGGGGAGACGGGCACGCCTTACGCAGCGCCGGGCACGGCGCTGGAACGGGTGCTCGCCCGGGTCGTCGGCGAGGTGCTCGGCGTGCCGAGGGTCGGCGCGCACGACGACATCTTCGCGCTCGGCGGCGACTCGGTGCTGGCCACCACGGTCATCGCGCGGCTGCGCGAGGCGCTCGACGCCTCCTCGCTCCCCTTGCGCGCGCTGTTCACCGAGCGGACCGTGTCGCGCGTCGCCCGCCGGTTCGCCGAGGTGGAGGAGGTCCCCGGCAGGCTGGAGGCGGTCGCCGAGATCTGGCTCATGGTCGAGGACATGTCAGAGGACGAGCTCACCGAGCGCCTGGGCGCGGAGGAGCCCGGCTGACGGTCCGCGACCGCCCCCGGCGGGACGTGACCGCCGGGGGCGGTCGCGGACCGTCAGCCGGTCGCCCGGGACCGCGCCTCCGGTACGAGATCCCCTCCGCTCACGAGCGGAGGGAATGGTCGTCGCGGTCAGCGGACGGGGGAGAGCTTCAGCACCGCCTTGCCCCGGGAGAGCGAGACCACCCGTACGCCGATGCCGTTGACCGACCCCGTCGAACGGAGGCCGAGCACCGCCTGCGAGGTGACACCGGGGCCGGTGGCCCGCACCCGCACGAAATCCCGGCCGAAGGAGACGGACAGCCGGGTGACGCCGAATCGAGGGCTGACCCGGAACCGTACGGTCTTCGAGATGGTGAGCTTGCACCTTCCGTCGTAACACGCTCGGAGGTTCGGACCGGTGGCCTTCCCCCGCGCGACGGCGTCCGTCCCCAGGGCGGCCGAAACCGGTGCGAGGGCGGCCGTTGGTGTTTCCGCCGGTGTCAGGCCTGACTGCGCCGGTGCCGTGCCGCCGGTCAGGGCGACGAGCAGCAGGAGGGCGGCGGTCGTCTGAGCCATGGTCTTCCTCTCGTCGTTCCTGCGGGTTCCCCCCGAGGCCGGGCCGTGGTTCGTCGGGCGGGCGTCACCGGCGGTCCTGCGTCGGCTCGGGACATGAGGGGTTTGCTGCCACTTCTCACGATCTGACAGAGGCGGTTGTTTTTCCAGCCGTTTCTTCGCGGCGTCTTTGCCTGGGCGGTTCTCACCCGGGCTGACGCGGCTCGGCGTCCCGGGAGCGGGCCTTCCCCGATTCGGTGTCCTGCGGGTCGGTCTTCAGGGTCGCGCCGCGCAGGCCGGTGAGCGTGAGGGCGAGGCCGAGGGCGAGGGCGGCGCTGGCCGCGCCGTACACGACGATCGCGGTGCCGGGTGCGAGGTAGCGGCCGAGGACGCCCGCGCCGAGCGCGCCGACGGCCTCGCCGCCGGTCTCCTGGGCGGCCCACAGGGCGTTCACCCGTCCGAGGTAACCGTCGGGGGTGTGCGCCTGGATGAGGCCGTAGCGCAGGATCTCCTCGACGGACGCGACGAGGCCGTACCCGAAGAGGATCGCGACGGCGAGCGCCGGGTGGGTCGCCAGCCCGAGGCAGGCGAGCAGTGCGAAGCCGCAGACCGAGGCGACGAGCAGCGCCTTACCCGGCGCGCGCGACCGTCCGGCCCAGCCGCTGGTGATCGAGCCGAGCACCGCGCCGCAGGCGGGCGCGGCGTAGAGCAGGCCGATCGTGGCCGGGCCGCCGCCCAGCCGCAGGGTGGCGAACGCGGGCATGAGCACCGGGATACCGCCCGCCACCATGAACAGCAGGCCGAGCAGCATGAGCGAGCCGACCACGCGGTGCGAGGCCACGAACCGCAGCCCCGAGCCGATCGCCCTCAGCGGGTTCTCCGTGACCTCGACGGTCGGTCTGAGCGCGGGCAACCTCGTCAGCAGGCCGAGGGTGGCGAGCGTTCCCACGGCCGCGGCCGCGTAGTTCCACCCGACGCCGAACGCCGACACGGTCAGGCCGCCGAGCGCGGGGGAGAGCATCGAACCGAGCCGTACGGTCAGCGCGTTGAGCGCGCCCGCCGCGACCAGTTTGTCGGAGGGGACGAGGGCTGGGGTCGCGGCCAGCAGCGCGGTCACGCTGACGCCGGTCGCGAGCCCGTCCCAGGCGGCGAGCACGTAGATCGCCGCCAGAGAGGGGGAGGGCAGGAAGGCGTTCAGCGTCAGCAGCGCGAAGCCGATACCGGCGGCGGTGCGCGCGACGAGCATCAACCGGCGCCGGTCGTGCCGGTCGGCGAGCACGCCACCCCACAGGAACCCCGCGAGCAGCGCGAAGCCCTCGGCCGAGGAGACGGCGCCGACGTGCACGGTCGATCCGGTCATCGCGTAGACCTGCACGGGCACCCCGACCATCAGCATGCCGATCCCGAAAACCGACACGGTGCGTGCCACGAACACGTCACGGAAGGCTCTGCTGGTCCGGAGGGGGCTGATGTCCATGGCCAGACGGCGCAGCATCTTCGGGGTTCTCCTCGTCGGGCACAGTGGATAAGGTGAGGCTAACCTTAGTTGACCTTAGGGAAAGAGGACAGACCAGTGCAGCGGGTCCTTATGAACGGAAAAATCCACCGTGCCACCGTGACCCAGGCGGATTTGCACTACGTGGGTTCCCTGACGATCGACGCCGACCTGATGGCCGCCGCCGACATCGTCGAAGGTGAACAGGTCCATGTCGTCGACATCGACAACGGCGCCCGCCTGGTCACCTACGCGATCACCGGCGAGGCGGGCAGCGGGGTGATCGGCGTCAACGGCGCGGCGGCCCACCTGGTTCATCCGGGACACCTGGTCATCATCATCTCGTACGGGAACTTCGACGACGCGGAGGTGCGGGCGCACCGGCCCAAAGTCGTGCACGTGGACGGAGCCAACCGCGTCGTCGCGCTCGGTACCGACCCGGCCGAGCCGGTCGCGGGCGCGTTGGCCCAGATCGCGGGGAGGTGACCCGTGGAGGGATTCACCCCCTGGCCACAGGAGTTCGCGGCGCGCTACCTGGCGGAGGGCTACTGGAGCGACCGGCTGCTCGGCGACGTGCTGAACGGGGGCGACCCCGAGCGGACCGCGCTCGTGGCAGGGGACGAGCGGCTCACCTACGCCGAGCTGGACCGCCGCGCCGAGCGCACCGCCACGGGTTTCGCGCGGCTGGGCATCCGGCGCGGTGACCGCGTCGTGGTGCAACTGCCCAACACCACCGCCTTCGTCGTCGTCTTCCTCGCCCTCGTCCGGATCGGCGCCGCCCCGGTGCTCGCCCTGCCCGCGCACCGCAGCAGCGAGATCGGCTACCTGTGCGAGCTGAGCGAGGCGAGGGCGTACGTCATCCCGGACGCGCACGGCGGATTCGACTACCGCGACCTGGCCCGCTCGCTGGCCGTGGAGCACGTCGTGGTGGACGGGGACGCCCAGGAGTTCCTCGCCCTCGCCGACCTCGACCTCGACCCTGACTCCTCGTACGAGCGGCCGGAGCCGGCCGACGTGGGGGTGTTCCTGCTCTCCGGCGGCACCACGGGACTTCCGAAGCTGATCCCGCGCACCCACCGCGACTACGTCTACAACCTGGAGGCGAGCGCCGGGGTCTGCGGCTTCACCCGCGAGACCGTCTACCTCGTGGTCCTCCCGGTCGCGCACAACTTCGCGCTCGCCTGCCCCGGGGTACTGGGGGTGTTCGCCAAGGGCGGCACCGTCGTCCTCGCCTCCTCAGGATCACCCGACGAGGCGTTCCCCCTCATCGAGCGGGAGCGGGTGACGGTGTGCGCGGTGGTGCCGCCCATCGCGCTGCTCTGGCTCGAGGCGGCCTCCTGGTCGCGGGAGGATCTGTCGTCGCTCCGGCTGCTGCAGGTGGGCGGGGCCAAGTTCGCCGCCGAGCGCGCCGAGCGGGTTCCCGGCGTACTGGGTTGCGCGGTGCAGCAGGTGTTCGGAATGGCCGAGGGGCTGCTCAACTACACCCGGCTGGACGATCCTCGCGAGCTGGTCGACACCACGCAGGGCAAGCCGCTGTCCCCGGCCGACGAGATCCTCGTGGTCGACTCCGACGGTGCGGAGGTCGCCCCCGGCGAGGTCGGAGAGCTGCTCACCCGCGGCCCGTACACCCTGCGCGGCTACTACCGCGCACCGGAGCACAACGCGCGCTCCTTCACCCCCGACGGCTTCTACCGGACCGGAGACCTGGTGCGGGTGCTCCCCTCGGGACACCTCGTCGTGGAGGGCCGCGACAAGGACCAGATCAACCGGGGCGGCGACAAGATCTCGGCAGAGGAGCTGGAGAACCACCTGCTCGCCCATCCGGCGGTGCACGACGCCGCGGTGGTCGGCATCCCGGACCCGGTGATGGGGGAGCGGACCTGCGCCTTCCTGATCGCGCGGGACCAGGCGCCGACCCTGAGGGAGATCAAGAGATTCCTCAGGGAGCGCGGTGTGGCCGGATACAAGTGGCCCGACCGCGTCGAGCCGGTCGAGGTTTTTCCCCGCACCCCGGTCGGCAAGATCAGCAAGAAGGAGCTCGCCGCGAGCCTGCGCTGAACCCTTCCACGCGGAAGGCTCGCGGGGAGGTGCCGGGCGTCCTCGTGAGCCTTCCGTGTGGGGGATGCCGGGCGCTCTCAGCCGAAATTCGCATGCGACGGCGGGTGCCGGACGCTCCCTCGTGGGAGGCGCATGCGGCGAGTGCCGGTGCCCTCACGCGCGGGGACCCGCTCGTGGAAGGCGCATGCGGTGGCGAGTGCCGGCATCCTCACGCGCGGGGAAGGCGCGTGAGGGCGGATGGTGTGCGGAAAGACCGGAGCGACGTCTCCTCAGGCGCGCGGGACCACGTACGGAGCGATGCTGGAGAGCTTCTCGCAGGTCTCCTCGTACTCCCGTTCGGGCGTCGAACCCGACACGATGCCGGCGCCGGCCCGTAGCCAGGCACGGCCGTTCTCGCTGTAGACGGCGCGCAGCACCAGGGCGGCGTCCATCGCCCCGTCGTGTGAGACGGCGAGAACGGCTCCGGCGTAGAGCCCTCGGGGCTCCTCCAGCCTGGCGATCGCGTCGACGGCTCCCGCCTTGGGGATACCGGAGGCGGTCACGCCGGGGAACAGCGCGTCGAGCGCGTCCCAGCCGGTGCGGCCGGGCGCCAGCTCGCCGCTGACGCTCGACCCCAGGTGCTGCACGCTGCCGCGTTCCTTCACCGCCATGAAGCCGGTGACCCGGACCGTGCCGGGCACGCACACCCGGTACAGCTCGTCCTGCGAGGCGCGTACGGACACCGCGTGCTCGAAGATCTCCTTGGGGTCGTTCTCCAGCTCGCGGCGGGTCCGCGAGTCGGCGTTCTCGCCCTGGCCGAAGGCGCGCGTGCCGGCGAGCGGCTGGGTCGTCACCGTGCCGTTCCCGTCGACGCTCGCCAGCACCTCGGGGCTGAACCCGGCGGCCTGGAAGCCTTCCAGGTCGAGGAGGAACGAGCGGGCCGGGGTGTTGGCGGCACGGCCGCACGCGTACGTCGCGGCGACGTCGACGGGGAACGGGATTGGCAGCCGCCGGGAGACGATGACCTTCTCGTAGAGCCCGGCGTCGATCTCGGAGATCGCCTGGGCGACCCGCGACCTGTAGAGGTCGCCGCCGGTGCGCACGTCGACCGGCGACGGCGACGACGGCGATCCGGGGACGACCTGGCCCGACAGCAGCTCGGCGACCCGCTCGGCCTCCTCGGCGTCCGCGCTCACCACCAGCGCGCGCCCCGCCTCGACGCGCACCTCGGTACGTGGCACGACCAGGTGGGCGAGCCTGTCCGCCGGGGCGAGCGCGGCGAACTCGAACGCGATCCAGCCGTAGGCGTTCCACCCCGGCCACGGGGCGGTCCGCAGCGCCGCCTCCAGCGCCGCGGCCGGTCGGCCCGACCACGGCTCGTCGACCCAGTCCACCGGGTCCAGCGGGTCCAGCGGGTCCAGCGGGTCCAGCACGTGCAACGGATCCAGTGGGTCCAGTGGATCCGGCGCGCGCGGGGGGTCGGCGAAGGCAGGGGAGGGGGCGTCCAGCCAGCGGCTGCGGACGACTCCGGCTTCGAGGATCACCTCACCCGCCACCCCGCCCGCGAAGGTCCACAGGCCCGGCCGCTCGTACACGACGTAGTCGTCGAACAGCCCGGACCGGGCCAGGTGGGTGACCAGACGCAACGGGTCGGCCGCGCTCTCGACGACTATCTCCGTGCGCGTCTCATCCGTGCGGACACCAGAGGACAAGGAACCCACCCCTTTATGAAACCGGACAACTTCCAGCAATTTAGGTAAGGCTAACCTTGTGTGGATTTAAGAGGCAAGGCTAACCTAAGTTCCGATGCGGGACAGAGTGCCCGACCCCCGGCCCCTAAGGACGTTGAGCGTGCGGGAACAGCGGCAGGACGTCGCGCAGCGGCGCGAACTGATGCGGCGGATGATGACCGAGGCGGGGTTCGGACCCGGCAGGGACCGGATCACTCCACGCGCCTGCGGTGGTCCCGCCCCGCTGTCGTACGCGCAGCAGAGCATGTGGCTGCACCACCGGACGTTCCCCTCCAGCCCCGCCTACAACGTCTGCCTGCTGGTACGCATGTCGGGCGCGCTCGACCCCGAGGCGCTCCGCGAGGCGCTGCGTGCCCTCCTGCGCAGGCACGCGGTGCTGCGCACCGTCTACGACGAGAACGACGACGGGACGCCGGTGCAGTACGTCCTCGCCGACGACTCCCTCGACCTGCCGGTGCGTGACCACGCAGAGGACGACGCCGAGGCGTACGCCGAGCGGCTCGCGGCGATCCCCTTCGACCTGCGCGCCGAGCGGCCGATCCGGCTCGAACTGCTCAGGATCGGCGTCGACGGGTACGCCCTGGTCCTGGTCGTGCACCACATCGCCTGGGACGGCATGACCTGGGGTTCGCTCTCACGCGACCTGTCGGCCCTGTACCGCGCCGCCGTCTCCGGTGAGCCGGACGGTCTGCCCACGCTCACCGTCCACTATCCCGACTTCGCCGACTGGGAACAGGGCCGCCCGCACCCGGTCGAGGAGATGGACTACTGGCGGCGGCGCCTCGACCCGCCGCCCGCACCCCTGGACCTGCCCGCCGACCGCCCGCGTGGCGCGACCGCCTCCGAGCGCGGCGGGCGCAGGGCCCGCCGCTTCGACGACACCGTCACCGCAGGCATGCGGGAGCTGGCCGCGAGGGAGAACCTCACCCCGTACATGGTGATGCTCGCCGCCCACGCCGTGCTCCTGCACCGCTACACCGGCGCGACCGACATCGCGATCGGCTCGGCCGTGATGAACCGCGAGCACACCGAGATCGAGCGGCTGGCCGGGAACTTCGGCAACACCCTCGTGCTGCGCACCGACCTGTCCGGCGCGCCCACCTTCCGCGAGGTCCTGCGCCGGGTCCGCGACACCTGCACCGAGGGGTTCGCGCACCGGACACTGCCCTACGACACGATCGTGCGGGAGCTGCGGCCCGCCCGCAGGCGCGGCGGCTCGCCGTTCTTCGACACCATGCTGCTGTTCCTCGCCCAGGAGATCGGTGACCTGGACCTGCCGGGCGTCACCACGAGCTGGACGCACATCCACAACGGCACCACCCACTTCGACCTGTCGCTGGAGGCCTTCGTCAGGCCCCGGGGGATGACCGTCGAGGCCACCTTCCGGCGCGAGCTGTTCGACGACGAGCGCGTCGACGCACTCCTCGGCCACCTGGAGACGCTGCTCGGCGACGCGGTGAGCCGCCCGGACCGGCGGATCGCCGACCTGAAGCTGCTCGGTGCGGCCGAGGCGGCCCTGCTGGAGGAGTGGAACGACACCGCGCGCCCCGTCCGGGACACGACGGTGACCTCCCTGTTCGAGGAGCAGGCCGCCCGCACTCCCGGCGCGGTCGCCGTCGAGGGCACCGGCGGGGCCACGCTCACCTACGCCGAGCTGGACCTGCGGGCCTCGGGCCTCGCCCGAGTGCTGCGCGAGCGCGGTGCGGGACCCGGCCGGGTCGTCGCGCTGGCACTGCCCCGCACCCCCGACCTGGTGGTCGCGCTGCTCGCCGTGCTGAAGTCCGGCGCCGCCTACCTGCCGCTGGACCTGGACCACCCGGCCGACCGGATCGCCTACATGATCCGGGACGCCGCCCCGCTCTGCGCGATCGCGACCTCGGAGACGGCCGCCCTCATCCCGCAGGGAACCGAGACGCTGACACCCCAGACGCTGACAACCGAGACTCTGACAACCGAGAATCTGACACCGGACGGCGCGCTCCGCCCCGCCCATGTCCCCCCGGTGATCGCCGTCCCCCGCGCCGAGACGCCGGCGCAGGACGACGCGCACCCCGGAACACCCCCCGGGCCGACCGCAGGCCAGGAGTCGTATCCGGTCCGAGGCGGCGACCTGGCGTACGTCATCTACACCTCGGGCTCGACCGGCCGGCCCAAGGGCGTGGCCATCCCGCACGCCGCGCTCACCACGTTCCTGCTCACCATGAGGGAGCGTCTCGCCCTGGACGCCGACGACCGACTGGTCGCGGTGACCACGATCGCGTTCGACATCGCCGCGCTGGAGCTGTACGCGCCGCTGATCAGCGGCGCGACCGTCGTGCTCGCCGGGCGCGAGAGCGTTCGCGACCCGGCGGCGCTGGGCGCGCTGCTCGCCGGGGCGACGATCGTCCAGGGCACCCCGTCGCTGCTGGGCTCGCTGGACCCGGCCGCGCTGCGCGGGCTGCGGGTGCTCGTCGGCGGTGAAGCCCTTCCGGCCGCGCTCGCTGGAACCCTCCACGCGGTGGCGGCGTCGGCGGTCAACGTGTACGGGCCGACCGAGGCGACGATCTGGGCGACCTCCACCGAGCTGCCGTCCTCGGGGATCGGCAGGCCGTTCCCCAACACCCGCGCCTACGTCCTGGACGCCGCGCTGCGCCCCGCCCCGGTCGGCGTCCCCGGCGAGCTCTACCTCGCGGGGACGCAGCTGGCGCGCGGCTACGCGGGCAGGCCGGGACTCACCACGGAACGCTTCGTCGCCGACCCCTTCGGCCCGCCGGGCGAGCGCATGTACCGCACCGGCGACCTGGCCCGCTGGGCCCGCGACGGATCGCTGGAATACCTGGGGCGTACCGACGACCAGGTGAAGATCCGTGGGTTCCGCATCGAGCCCGCCGAGGTGCAGGCCGTGCTCGCCGCCCACCCCGGTGTCGCCCAGGCCGCCGTCGTGGTCCGCGAGGACGCGCCCGGCGAGAAGAGGCTCGTCGCGTACGTGGTGCCGAACGGAGACCTCGACGAGGCGGACCTGCGGGCGACGGCGGCCGAGACGCTGCCCGAGTACATGCTCCCCTCGGCGATCGTCCTGCTTGAGGCACTGCCTCGTACCGTCAACGGCAAGCTCGACCGGGCCGCGCTGCCCGCGCCCGAGGCGCGGGTGTCGAGCCGGGGGCCGCGCGACGACCGCGAGGCGGCGCTGTGCGCGGTCTTCGCCGAGACCCTCGGCCTGCGCACCGTGGGCATCGACGACGACTTCTTCGCCCTGGGCGGCCACTCCCTGCTGGCCACCCGCCTCGCGGGGCGGGTGCGCGCCGCGCTCGACGCCGAGCTCACCATCGCCGACGTCTTCGAGGCGCCCACGGTCGCCACGCTCGCGCCCAGGCTGGTACGGGGCACCCGGCCGAGGGTCCGCGACGTGACCAGGCCCGAGATCGTCCCCGCCTCTCCCGCCCAGCGCGGCTTCTGGTTCGAGGAACGCCTGCGCGGCCCCTCGGCCGCCGACGCGCTGCCGCTGGGCCTGCGCCTGTACGGGCCGGTCGACGTCGACGCGCTGCGCGCCGCGTTCGCCGACGTCGTCACCCGGCACGAGGCGCTGCGCACCCTGCTGGAGGAGGGCCCCGACGGACTGCCGGTCCAGCGCGTCCTCGACACCGTCGAGATCGCCTTCGACGTGGTGGACGCGCGCGGCCGGCCGGAGGAACGGCTGCGCGCGGCCGAGACGAGGGCCGCCTCGCACGTCTTCGACCTCGGGGCCGACCTGCCCATCCGGGCCACCCTGCTGCGGGTCCGTGCCGAGGAGTCCGTGCTGGTCGTACTCCAGCACCACGCCGCCGCCGACGAGTGGTCGTTCACCCCGCTGCTCGCCGACCTGTCGCGCGCCTACACCGCCCGCAGGACGGGCACCGCGCCTGACTGGGCGCCGCTGCCCGTGCGGTACGCCGACTACGCCGTCTGGCGGAACGAGTTCCCGGCCCCCGCGGACCAGCTCGACTTCTGGGAGCGGACGCTGCGCGGGCTGCCCGAGGAGAGCGCGCCACCGGCCGACCGGCCCCGCCCCGCCGAGGCGAGTCACCGGGGCGGGCTGGCATCGTTCCGGCTGCCGTCGGCCGGGGCGCGACGGCTCGCCCTGGAGACCGGAACCAGCGTCTTCATGGTCCTGCACGCCGCCGTGGCCGCGCTCCTGCACCGGGCCGGAGCGGGCGACGACGTGGCGCTCGGCTCGCCCGTCGCGGGCCGCACCGACGCCGACCTCGCGGACCTGGTCGGCGTGTTCGTCAACCTCGTCGTGCTGCGCACCGACCTGAGCGGCGACCCCACCTTCACCGAACTCCTGGAGCGGGTCCGCCGCACCGACCTGGCCGCGTTCTCCAACGCGGACGTGCCGTTCGAGCAGGTCGTGGAGCGGCTCGCCCCCGAACGCTCGCTCGCCCGCAGCCCGCTGTTCCAGGTGATGATCGTCCATCAGCGGCTGGAGGACGTGCGGCTGCGGCTGCCCGGCGTGCGCGCGGAACCTTTCCTTCCCGAGACCGGCGGCGTCAAGTTCGACCTGGACATCTACTTCGCCGAGGGCGAGGAACTGATCGAGGGGTTCGTCGCCTACGCCACGGACCTCTTCGACGCCGAGACCGTCACCGGCATGATCGCCGACCTCGGCGAGCTGCTCGACCAGGTCACCGAGGATCCGGCACGGCGCCTGTCGTCGCTCCGCGCCCCGATCGGGCCGCTCGCGGGACCCGGCCCCGTGGACGAGTTCGCCCCGCTCGCCGTCGCCCGGCGGATCGAGGTGCAGGTGGCGCGCACCCCGCACGCCACCGCCGTCGTCTGCGGTGACGTCTCCGGCGACGGCGGGATCACGCTCAGCTACGCCGAGCTTGACGAGCGCGCCGAGGTCCTCGCCGACCGGCTCGCCGCGGCGGGGGCGGGCCCCGAGGAGATCGTCGCGATCGCGCTGCCCCGCTCGGCCGAGTTCGTCGTCGCCCTGCTCGCCGTGCTCAAGACCGGCGCGGCCTACCTGCCGATCGACACGACCTACCCGCGCTCCAGGATCGACCTGATGCTCGACACCGCCGGGCCCCTGCTCGTCCTCGGCGCCGACGAGCGGCTACCGGACGCCCCGCCTCGCGCGAAGACCCCGATCCTCCCCGACCATCCCGCGTACGTGATCTTCACCTCGGGGTCCACCGGGACCCCGAAGGCCGTCGTCGGCACCCAGCGTGCCCTGGCCAACCGGCTCGCCTGGGGGGCGGACCTCGCCACCGTCGGCGTGCGGGTCGCCAAGAGCTCACCGGCCTTCATCGACGGCAGCACCGAACTGCTCGGCGGCCTCGTCGCCGGTGACACCGTCGTCGTCGCGGACGACGACACCGCCACCGACGCGCTCGCCCTCGCCGAGCTGATCCACCGCCACGGTGTGAACCTGGTGACGGTCGTGCCGAGCCTGCTGGCCGCGCTTATGGAGAACGAGGAGACGGAAAAGGCAGGGGAGGCCGCGCGCAGCGGACGGTTTGGAGAAGTCGGTGAGTCCGGGGAGAACGCGCGACGTGGGGAGGTCGGAGAAGCCAAGGAGCCGCAGGAGTGTCGGGAGGCAGGGAAGAGCGCGCGAACCGGGAGGCTCGGCTCGGTGACCACCTGGGTGAGCAGCGGCGAAGCACTGCCCGTCTCTCTGGTCCAGCGGGTCCCCGCCCGGCTGGTCAACCTGTACGGCTGCTCGGAGGCGGCCGGGGACAGCCTGATCGCCGAGGGCGGCGGCGGACTGGTCCCGATCGCCAACACCGTGGCGTACGTCCTGGACGCCGGGCTCCGCGAGGTCGCGGTCGGTGAGCTCTACCTCGCCGGGGACGGTCTGGCGCGCGGCTATCTCAAGGACCCGGCCCGCACCGCAGAACGGTTCGTGGCCAGCCCCTTCGGCCCGCCGGGATCGCGGCTCTACCGTACCGGCGACCGGGTGCGCCGCCGCCGCGACGGAAGCCTGGACTTCCTGGGCCGGGCCGACGACCAGGTCAAGATCCGAGGCTTCCGCGTCGAACCGGGAGAGGTCGAGGCGGTGCTCGCCGCGCAGCCCGGCGTGCGTCAGGCGGCCGTGGCGGCCCGCTCGGGGCCACGCCTCGTCGGCTACGTCGTGGGTGACCCCGGTTCCGAACCCGACCTCGACGCGCTGCGGCTCCGGCTCCAAGAGATCCTGCCGGACCACCTCGTCCCCGCCGTGCTCGTCGGCCTCGACCGCCTGCCGCGCACTCCCAACGGCAAGCTCGACCGCCGCGCGCTACCCGAGCCCGTCGCCCGCGAGGGCAGGGCGCCGCGAACCGACACCGAGCGCGCCATCGCCCATCTTGTCGCCGAGACCCTCGGGCGGGACGGCGTCAACGCCGACGACGACTTCTTCCGCACCGGCGGCGACAGCATCAACGCGGCCCTGCTGGTGGGACGTGCCCGCCGGGCCGGGTTCCCCTTCGCCGTCCGCGACGTCTTCCGGCTGCGTACCGTCGAGGCCCTCGCCAGGGTCGCGGATCTTTCCCGCGCACCCGCCGAGCCCGCGACGGCTCCGCTCGGCGGCGTGTCGGCTGAGACCGTGGCGACCCCGTTGGGTGATGTGTTCGCGGAAGGTGCGACGGGGCGGTTCGAGGATGGAGAAGAGAAGGACGCGTCTGTCCCGCCCGATGGGACGGCCGCGATCCTGCCGGGTGAGGTCGTGGCGGGCGGGCCGACGTGGGCCGAGTCGCCGCTCTCGCCTTTGCAGGAAGGACTGCTCTTCCACCTGATGCTGGCCGGTGGGGACCGCGACGTCTACGTACAGCAGGCCGTGGTGACCCTGGCGGGGCCTGTCGATCCCGACCGGCTGGCCGGGGCCGCGCGAGAGGTGCTGCTGAAGTTCCCCAACCTGCGGGCCGGGTTCCGCACCGACGGCGGCCGCAGCGTGCAGTTCGTCCCCGAACGCTTCGAGGTCGACTGGACCTACGCCGAGACCGGTGACCAGCGGACGCTGGAGGAGTTCGTCGAGGTCCAGCGCGCCCGGCCGTTCGTCCCCGGCGAGCCGCCGCTGATCCGCTTCGCGCTGGCCAGGGTGGGCGAGGACGACTTCCGGCTGGTGCTCACCTCCGAGCTGATCCTGCTGGACGGCTGGTCGGGTGGCCTGCTCGTCACCTCGCTGCTGGAGTTCTACACCGACGCCGGCGCCGAGCGCGCCCGGCCCGTGGTCCCCTTCCACGCCTATCTCGACTGGGTGAACGGGCGGGACCGGCAGGCCACGATCAAGACGTGGGGCCGCGCCCTCGAAGGGCTCGACGAGCCGACCCTGCTGCGGCCGGACCTGATCGACCGGCCCGCCGACCTCGCCACCGCGGGGGAGATCCACCGCGCGCTGCCCGAGGACCTCGCCGCCCGGCTCGACGCCCTCGCCCGCGAGTCCGGCCTCACCCTCGGCACCCTGTACGAGAGCGCCTGGGGGCTGCTCCTGGCCGCTCTCACCGGCCGCGACGACGTGGTCTTCGGCGTCTCGGTGTCCGGCCGCCACCCCGACGTCGACGGCGTCGAGTCCGTCGTCGGCCTGCTGTTCAACACCGTCCCGGTCCGGGTGCGCGCCTCGGCGGCCGATCCGCTGCGCGCCGTCCTGGAACGAGTGCAGACGTTCACCTCGGAGCTGTTCGACCACTCCTACGTCGCGCTCGCCGACGTGCAGCGGGTGGCGGGTCTCGGGACCCTCTTCGACACCCTCTTCGTGTTCCAGAACTTCCCCGGCATGCCCACCGGGCGCGGCTTCGGCCCCGGCGGCGACGTGCGGGTGACCGGCCGCCAGGTGCGCGACGCGACCCACTACCCGCTCACCATGGTCGTCGAGCCCGGCGCGGGCCTGCGGGTCATGTATCGGGGCGACGCGTTCACCGAGGCCGAGGCCGGACGTCTCACCGACCGGTACGTAAGCCTCCTGGAGACCATCGCCGCCGAACCCGACACCCCCTGCCACCGGCTCGACCCGCTCCTGCCCGACGAGCACGACCGGATGCGCCGCGACTGGGCCGAGGCCGAACGGTTCGTCCCCGACCTCACCATCGCCGAGCTCCTCGCCGACCAGGCCGCGCGCACCCCGGACGAGCTCGCCCTGGTCTCCCAGCCGGACACGCGACTCACCTACGCCGAGCTGGACGCCGCCGCCAACCGCCTCGCCCGGCTGCTGAAGGCGCACGGCGCGGGTCCGGAACGGGTGGTCGCCCTTGCCCTGCCCCGCTCCGCCGAGATGGTCGTCGCGCTGTTCGCGGTGCTCAAGACGGGCGCCGCCTACCTTCCCCTGGAGCTGGACTACCCGGCCGACCGGCTCGACTTCATGCTGGCCGACGCCGCCCCCGTCTGCCTGGTCTCGCACCGCGACATCGCCGCCGGGCTGGCGAACCCCGGCGCCTCGATCCCGCTCGACGACCCCGCCGTACGGGAGACGCTGGCGGGCCTGCCCGGAACCGGGCTGACGGACGAGGAACTGCCCGGCTTCGGCAGGGACGTGCCGGGACGGCTGGAGCACCCGGCCTACGTGATCTACACCTCCGGGTCGACCGGGCGTCCCAAGGGGGTGGTCACCCCCTACCGGGGCCTGACCAACATGCAGTTCAACCACCGGGCCAACATCTTCGACCCGGTGGTGGCCTCGGCCGGGCGGCGGCTGCGGATCGCGCACACCGTGTCGTTCTCCTTCGACATGTCGTGGGAGGAGCTGCTCTGGCTCATCGAGGGCCACGAGGTGCACGTCTGCGACGAGGAGCTGCGGCGCGACGCCGAGGCGCTCACCGAATACCTGCGGCGTCACCGCGTCGACGTCGTCAACGTGACGCCGACCTACGCCCAGCAACTCCTGGAGGAAGGGCTGCTCGACGGCGAGCACCGCCCGCCGCTCGTGCTGCTGGGCGGCGAGGCCGTCCCGGCCGCCGTGTGGGACCGGCTCGCCGAGGCCGAGGGGGTGCTGGGCTACAACCTCTACGGCCCGACCGAGTACACCATCAACACGCTGGGCGGGGGCACCGAGGACAGCGCCACCCCCACGGTCGGCAGGCCGATCTGGAACACCCGGGGCTACGTGCTCGACGGCTGGCTGCGCCCGGTACCGCCCGGCACGCCGGGAGAGCTCTACATCGCCGGGGCTGGTCTGGCCAGGGGTTACCTCGACCGGCCGGGCCTGACCGCCGAGCGGTTCGTCGCCGACCCGTTCGGCGGCGGCCGGATGTATCGCACGGGAGACCTCGTGCGGGTGCGCCAGGACGGCAACATCGACTTCCTCGGCCGTACCGACGAGCAGGTGAAGATCCGCGGTTACCGGGTCGAGCTGGAGGAGGTCGAGACCGCGCTGGCCGCCGAGCCGGGCGTGGGGCAGGCCGCGGTCGTCGCCGTCGGCACCGAGGTGCCCGGCGTGAAGCGCCTCATCGGCTACGTGGTGCCCGACGGAGCCGCGCGGCCCGACGCCGAGCGCGAGCACCTGGCCGAGTGGCGGCAGGTCTACGACGCCGAGTACACCGAGATCGGCACGGCCGTCCACACCGAGGACTTCGCGGGCTGGGACAGCAGTTACGACGGGTCGCCGATCCCGCTGGAGCACATGCGCGAGTGGCGTGACACCACCGCGGCCCGCGTCGAGGCCCTCGGCCCTCGGCGGGTGCTGGAGATCGGCGTCGGCACCGGCCTGCTGCTGTCGCGGCTCGCCCCCGGCTGCGACGAGTACTGGGCCACCGACTTCGCGGCGCCCGTCATCGCCAAGCTCCGGGCCGACCTCGGCCCCGACTCGCCGGTACGCCTGAGCTGCCAGGCCGCGCACGACACCACCGGCCTGCCCGCGGGCCACTTCGACACGATCGTCGTCAACTCCGTGGTCCAGTACTTCCCGAGCGCCGGATACCTCGCCGACGTGATCGCCGCCGCGATGGACCTGCTCGCCCCCGGCGGCGCGCTGTTCGTGGGCGACGTGCGCGACCTGCGGTCGGTGCGCTGCCTGCACGCGGCGATCCGGCTCGGCCGGGGCGGCGACGACGGTACGGCGGCGATCGACCGGGCCGTGCGGATGGAGAAGGAGCTCCTGCTCGACCCCGCGTTCTTCACCGCCCTCGGCCTGGCCGCGCGGGTGGAGATCCGTACCAAGCGGGGCGTCCACCACAACGAGCTCAGCAGGTACCGCTACGACGTGACCCTCTGGAAGTCACCCGCCGCGAACCCCGTGGCGAACCTCGCCGCGCAGCCCGGCGCACCGCTCGACCTGCGGACCGACCCGCGGACCGGTGCGCGGCCGGTCGCGTCGTACGCGGGGACCCAGGTCGTGGACTGGGAGGGGGTGGAGGAGCTGACGGCCCGGCTCGCCGCTCGCTCCGGGCCGCTGCGGGTCCGTGCCATCCCCGACCCCAGGCTCTCGGCCGAGCTCGCCGCGCTGCGCGCGCTGGAGGGCGGCGCCTCGCATCGGGAGGCACGCGAGCTGCTCCAGGAACCCCCGACCGGGGTCGAGCCCGAACTGCTGTACGCGCTCGATCCCGGCGTGGTGACCACCCCATCGGACGAGATCGGCCACTACGACGCCGTCTTCGGCGGAGGGGCCGCCTGCCTCCCCGCGGACCCGGAGCGTGGGCCCGCGTCGTACGCGAACAACCCGGCGGCGGCCCGCGACCACGGGGCGCTCGCCGCGCGGGTGCGCGAAGGACTCAAGAGGCGGTTGCCCGGCTACATGGTGCCGAGCGCGGTCGTCACGCTGGACGCGCTGCCGCTCACCGTCAACGGCAAGCTGGATCGGCGGGCGCTGCCCGCCCCCGACCGGCAGGGGCCGCGCGGTTCCGGCCGCGCGGCCAGGACCGCCGTGGAACACCTGCTGTGCACCCTGTTCGGCGAGGTGCTCGACGTCCCCGGCGTCGGCGTGGACGACGACTTCTTCGACCTGGGCGGGCACTCGCTGCTGGCGACCCGGCTCGTCGGCAGGGTCCGCGCGGTGCTGCGTACCGAGCTCGCGATCCGTGACCTGTTCGAGGCGCCGAACGTCGCCGAGCTGGCCACCCGGCTGCACGACAGGGCCGGTGTCACGCTCAGGCCCCCGCTGGCACCGGTGAAACGGCCGGGGCGCGTCCCGCTGTCGTACGCGCAGCGCAGGCTCTGGCTGCTCGACCAGATCCTGCGCGAGGACGACGGGCCGCGCGAGGCGTACCACCTGCCGCTGGCCGTGCACCTGAGCGGCGAGCCGGACGTGGACGCGCTGCGGGCCGCGATCGGCGACGTGACGGCGCGGCACGAGAGCCTGCGTACCGTCTTCGCCGAGCACGAGGGGGTGCCCTACCAGCGGATCCTGCCTCCGGAGGCCGCGCGTCCTGTCCTGGAGATCACCACCTGCTCGCCCGAGGAGGTGATCGCGCGGCCGTTCGACCTCGCCACCGAGATCCCGTTGCGGGTCGCGCTCATTCCCGCGAGGCCCGCAAGACCGCCCGCGAGGCCCGCCGAGGCCGTGGAGTCCGCGAGGTCCGCTGAATTCACGGAAACCGCGGAGCTCACGAGGGCCGAGGTGTTCAGGGGAACCGCGGAATCGGGCGGGGAGGACGAGCACCTACTGCTCGCCGTCTTCCATCACATCGCGTTCGACGAGTGGTCCTTCGGGCCGTTCGCCAGAGATGTGGCGCGCGCCTACGCCGCGCGGCTGGAGGGAAGGGCGCCGGACGAGGGGGCGGACGGCGCGTCGGGTTGGAAGCCGCCCGCCGTGCAGTACGCCGACTACACGCTCTGGCAGCGCGAGCTGCTCGGTGACCCCGCCGACCCCGGCAGCCCGCACGCCCGCCAGCTCGCCTACTGGACCAGGGAACTGTCGGGCATGCCGGAGGAGATCCCGCTGCCGGTGGACCGGCCCAGGCCCGCCACCGTCGGCCAGCGCGGCGGGTCCACGACCAGGCGGCTGCCGCCTTTGCTGGTCGGGCGGCTCCGCGAGCTGGCGCGTGGTGCCCAGGTGAGCATGTTCATGGTCTGCCAGAGCGCGGTCGCCGCGCTGCTGCACCGCACGGGAGCGGGGGAGGACATCCCGCTGGGCAGCCCTGTCGCGGGCCGTACCGACGAGGCGGCCGGTGACCTGGTCGGCTTCTTCGTCAACACGCTCGTACTGCGAGCCGACACCTCGGGCGACCCCTCCTTCGCCGAGCTGCTCGCCCGTGTCCGCGACACCGACCTGGCCGGGCTCGCCAACCAGGACCTGCCGTTCGAGGTGCTCGTCGAGGCGCTGCGGCCACCTCGGGTCCCCGGCCGCAACCCGTTGTTCCAGGTGATGGTCGGCTATGAGAACCAGGCGATGGGCGACGTGCGCTTTCCCGGGCTGCGGCAGCGGGAGGCGCTCTTCAGCCCGCCCGCGGCGAAGTTCGACCTCGACTTCATCTTCCGTGAGAGGGGGGAGGCGCTCCACCTGGTCGTCGACTACTCGGCCGACCTGTTCGACGCGGCCACGATCGACACGATGATCGGGGCGCTCGTCGGCGTGCTGGAGGCCGTCGCGGCCGATCCCGAGACGCGCCTGAGCGACCTGCCCGTGACGCTCACGGCCCGTACGGTCACCGGCCCCGGACACGGCGACGGCGCCACCGACGACGGTGGCGGTGGCGCGACTCGGCGCGACGACGACCGCGAGGCGATGCTGTGCAGGGCGTTCGCCGAGGTCCTGGAGGTGGACGCGGTCGGCCCGCACGACAACTTCTTCGACCTGGGCGGGCACTCGCTGCTCGTCATGGGGTTGGTGCGCCGCATCCGGCGGGAGCCGGGCTGCGCGGGAGTGAAGGTCGCGACGCTCATGACGGCCCAGACCGTCGCGGAACTCATGAATCACCTGGATTGAGGCGCTTCCCACGGCCGCCAAAGATTGTTAATTTAGGTGAGGCTAACCTAACTATTAAGGCCCTCTCGGGCCTCGGAAGGACACCCGTACCCATGCGCGACACGATGCGCCGCCTGGCCGCGACCGGAACGCTGCTGCTCGGCCTCGGCCTGGTGGGCGCGTGCGCCGGTGAGAGCGGCGGAGCCGAACAGCCCGCCGCGAACGCCCCCGCGGCCCAGGCCGCCCCCGGATTCCCGGTCACCATCACGCACAAGCTCGGCACCACCACGATCGAATCCGCCCCCCAGCGCATCGTCGCCCTCGGCGAGGTCGACCAGGACACCCTGCTCGCCCTGGGCGTGCAGCCCGTCGCCATGGCGGAGCTCACCGGCATCCAGGACGACGGACTCACCCCCTGGAGCGCCCCGAAGATCTCCGGCACCGCGCCGACGCTGCTGAAGGCCGGGGAGGCGGGCTTCTCGATCGAGCAGATCGCCGCGCTCGAACCCGACCTGATCCTCGCGGGTGGCGACTACTACATCGACAAGGAGTACGCCAACCTCTCCCAGCTCGCGCCGACCACCGCCTACGAGACCGGTCCCGCGGAGGACTCCTGGCAGGTGGTGGCCCGCCAGGTCGCCAAGGCGGTCGGCAAGACGGACGAGGGGGAGAGGCTCGTCGCCGACGTCGAGGCGAAGATCGCCTCGGTCAAGACCGTCCACCCCCAACTGGACGGTAAGAGGTTCGCGCTGACCAGCGTCTTCCCCTCGGGGAACATCGGCGTGATGAAGTCCGACACCGACATCAGCGTCAAACTTCTCGGCCAGTTCGGGCTCGCGCTGCCCGAAGAGATCAAGGCGCTTCCCGGGGAGGGCTTCGCGTCCGAGCTGAGCATGGAGAAGGTGAAGGTCCTCGACGTCGACCTGCTGCTCAGCCACTACAACGACGACGCCGCCACGCAAAAGAAGATCGAGGCCAACAAGCTGTTCGCCGGCCTCGACGTGGTCAGGCGCGGCTCGTACGTGCCGCTGGACCTCAAGGCGTTCTGGCCGCTGCGCACACCGACGCCGCTCGCGGTCCCCTACGTGATCGACCAGGTCGTTCCCCGGCTCGCCAAGGCGGCCAAGGCCGCGGGTGCCGCCTGAAACACCCCCGTTCCACACCGCCCCCGCCGCCGTCCCGGCCGCGGGGGACCACCCCTTCAGCACGTGAGAGGCGAACATGTCGAGCCCGGTCTATGACGTCGTGGGCATCGGTTTCGGCCCTTCCAACCTCGCGCTCGCGGTGGCCCTGGAGGAGGAGTACGGCTCCGGGGTGAACGCGGTCTTCTTCGAGAGGCAGCCGAGGTTCGGCTGGCACCGCGACATGCTCATCGAGGGCGCCACGATGCAGGTCCACTTCCTCAAGGACCTGGTCACCCTGCGCAACCCCGCCAGCCCCTACTCCTTCCTGTCCTATCTCCAGGAGAAGGGGAGACTGGTCGACTTCATCAACCACAAGACCATGTTCCCCACCCGGCTGGAGTTCCACGACTACCTGGAGTGGGCCGCGTCCTCCTTCGCCGGCCTGGTGCGCTACGACTCCGAGGTCGTCGCGGTGCGCCCGCACGACGACGACGCCCTTGAGGTCGTCGTGCAGCACGGCGACGAGCTGCACACCTGCCTGGCCCGCAACCTCGTGATCGCGGTCGGACTCGACCCCGTACTCCCCGATGGGGTACGGCAGGGCGAGCGGATCTGGCACACCGAGGAACTGCTGACCCGGCTCGAAACCCTCCGCGGGCGCGAGCCCACGCGGTTCGTCGTGGTCGGTGCCGGGCAGAGCGCGGCCGAGGCCGTCGAGCACCTGCACCGCACCTACCCGTCCGCGGAGGTCTATGCGGTCTTCACCCGGTACGGCTACTCGCCGGCCGACGACAGTCCCTTCGCCAACCGCATCTTCGACCCGCAGGCCGTCGACCACTTCTTCACCGCACCCGAGGAGGTGAAGCACATGCTGCTCGCCTACTCCCGCAACACCAACTACTCGGTGGTGGACCTCGACCTCATCGACGAGCTCTACCGGCGCTCCTACGCCGAGAAGGTCGCCGGGGTCCAGCGGCTGCGCATGCTGAACGCCTCCCGCCTGCTCGGCGTGCACGACGACGGCGACACCGCCCGCGTCCGGGTGTGCTTCCTGCCCACGGGCGAGGTGAGCACGATCGAGGCCGACGCGGTCGTCTGCGCCACCGGCTACCGCGAGCGCGACCCGCGAGACCTGCTCGGCGAGGCGGGCGAGCACTGCCTGGCGGGAGAGAGGGGCGAACCGCGGGTGGAGCGCGACTACCGGGTCGCCACCGTTCCCGGGCGGACCTGGGGCGTCTACCTGCAGGGGGCGACCGAGGGCACCCACGGGATCGCCTCCTCGCTGCTGTCCATGACCGCCGTCCGCACCGGGGAGATCGTGCGCTCCATCGCCCGGCGCTCGGCGCAGGTCCCCCAGGGAGCCGAGCCGTAACCGCCCATGTGCGGCCTGCGGGCTCGGGCGTCCCGACACGGGGCGAACGGTTGCGTGACTCCGTGTATTTACTTGATTACCTTTGGTGGCGTTGTGTTCCATAGGTAACCGGGGAGAGTCATGAATACCTTCATCCGCAGTGCCGGTATCGGCCTGGCAGGGGCGGTTCTGGCCGGCACCGGCCTGTTCGGCGTGCTACCCATGACCGCCGCCCACGCCGCGTCGCCCCACGTCGCACCGGCGACGGTCTGCTCGGACACGGTCGAGGACGGCTGGATCTGCTTCCTGCGGTACTGCGACAACTATTACTGCTACTACGACTGCTATCCGACCCTGACCGCGCGCAACAAGGGTGAGAGGCCTTCCGAGACCGTCCGCATTCCCAAGCCCGAGGGGAAACCCCCCGCGCAGATCAACAAGCCCTGACCGGGTGAGCCGTGCGGAGGCGGACCGACCGGGTCCGCGTGGCCATGCCGTCCGCACCGCGAGGGTTCGCGGTGCGGACGGGGGCTCCACCTCGGCTCAGGGGTGCAGGGCGAGCCCCTTGAGCACCTTGTCGACCCCGTTGCGCGGCCCGTGCACCGCGAGCCCGACCAGGCGAAGCTCGTCGGAGGGTACGGCGCGCACCGCGGCCCGGTTGTCCTCGTCGTGGTCGGTCTTGAACAGCTCCTCCGTGTACAGGGCCACCTCCAGCCCGCGTGCCAGCGCACGGGCGTTCGCCACGGCGAGACCTGCGCCGTCCGCGGCGTAGACCAGGACGGGCTGGCGGAACATCGCCAGATAACGGTTGCCGGATCCGTCGGCGTACGGTTCGCCCATCACCTCGGGCCCGCCGCCCGCCACACCGCTCGCCAGGAACGCGGTGACGTTGAGCTTCTGCCAGACGGCGAGGTCCGCGCGCACCACAATGCCGATCTTCGTGTCGAAACGCATGCCAGGCAGCATCGCCGCAACCGCCTCGCCGGGGCTTGAACGCTCGTGCGGCGCGAGAATAGGTCCATGTCCGGTGACTGGTCGCGCTACTGGCGCTCGCCCCGGCTGGGGCTGGAGGCGATGCACGCCCACTTCGAGCGGCACACCTACCACCGGCACAGTCACGAGACCTACTCCTTCGGGATCACCGACGACGGCCGGCAGGCGTTCACCTGCCGGGGGGCGGGCCACACGAGCACGGCGGGGATGGTGCTTGCGTTCAATCCGGACGACCCGCACGACGGCCGGGCGGCCGACGAGCTGGGGTTCACCTACCGGATCGTGCACATCGGTCCCGAGCTCGTCTCCGCCGCGCTGGCCGGGGTCGCGGGCCGCGCGGCCGGGCTGCCGCTGTTCGCCGAGCCGATCGTCCACGACCCGGTGCTCGCGGGAGGGCTGGGCCGCCTGCATGCCGCGCTCCTAGGCGGAGCCCCGGCCCTGGTCGCGGACGAGCTGCTGGACGCGGTCATCCCCGCCCTGGTCCGCCGCGCGGCCCTCAGCGGTCCCGTCACGAGGGGCCCGAGGTTCCGGGCGGGAGGCCGGGGCGCGGCGGGCCTCGCGAGGCGCGTGGCGGAACTGCTGGAGGACGACCACCGGACCGACCACACCGCCGACTCCCTCGCCGCCCTGTCCGGATCCAGCAGGTTCACCGTCTATCGGGCCTTCCGCGCGGCGTACGGGATGGCGCCGAGCGAGTACCAGCGGCAGGTCCGCCTGCGCGCGGCTCGCGGGCTGCTGTCTCGGGGCCTGCCGATCGCGGACGTCGCCGCGGAGACCGGCTTCGCCGACCAGAGCCATCTGACCCGCTGGTTCGTCCGTTGCTACGGCATCACCCCGGGCGTCTACCGCCGAGGATGAACCGCCGGACCGTCAGCGGGTCCTCGTCCGGCGGTCAGTCGATTCTAGAGAGACTCTCTAGAATCGACTACGATTTCGCTATGAGACCTACCGTCGTCATCACCGGTGGCAGCCGCGGGATCGGTTTGGCCACGGCCGAGGAGTTCACCCGTCGTGATCACCGGGTGGTGCTCGTGGCCAGGAATCCCGCGGCGGCGGGCGAGGCCGCCCGGCTCGGCGCCGACCTGGTCACCGGAGACCTCTCGACGTGCAAGGGGGTCCGGGCCGTCGCCGAGGCGCTGGCCGAAACCTGCCCGAGGCTCGACGTGCTGGTCCACAACGCCGGGATCTGGCCGGCGGCGCGGCGGCTCACCGAGGACGGATTCGAGGAGTCCTTCGCCGTCAACCATCTGGCGCCCTTCCTGCTCAACCATCTGCTGGAGGATCGCCTGAGCAGAGTCGTCCAGGTCACCGCGGGCCTGTACGGTACGGGCCGGGTCGATCTCGCGCGCACCCCGACCGGTGCGGACTTCTCCCCGCTGCGGACCTACGCCACCACCAAGCTCTGCAACCTGACGCTGATGCCGCTGTGGGCCGAGCGCTGGAGGCCGCGGGACATCACGATCGACGCCGTCCATCCCGGAGTGATCAGGACCGGGCTCGGTGACCGGAGCGGTCTCGCGGGGGCGCTGCTGAAGGTCGCGAAGCGGCTGTGGAAGGCACCGGCCGACGGCGCGGCACCGGTCGTACGGCTCGCGCTCGACCAGGCCGGCACCGGACGGTACTTCGACGTCGACCGCGAGCTGCCTCTCGCCCCGGTGGCCGCCGATCCCGCACAGGCGGAGAGACTGTGGGCGCAGGCGGCGGAGCTGACCGGTGTCGCCTAGACAGCGGCGCGGCGAGGAGACCCGGGAGCGGCTGCTGGCGGCGGCGCTGGAGCTCTACGCGGAGAAGGGCGTCGACGGCTTCACCATGACGGCGGTGACCGCCACGAGCGGTGTCAGCGTCGGAAGTCTCTACCACCACTTCGGCAGCTTCGACGGGCTGGCGGCGGCCCTGTACGCCCGCTGCCTGGCCGACCTGCTCGACGCCCTCATCGCCGCGCTCGACGCGGTGCCGCCGGGGCGGGCGGGAGGCCCAGGCGAGGGCACCGAGGCACGGGCCGCCGCCGGTATCCGGGCCGTGGTCACCGGATATCTCGATTTCACCCGCGAACACCGGGCCGCCGCGCGATTCGTCCACGCCTCCGCCTACGCCGACTTCCTGACCGCGCACACGGGTTCGATCGCGGCGGAGAAGGCGCCCAGACTGACCGGGATCCAGGGCTGGCTGCGACCGTACGTCGAGGCGGGGCTGGTCGTGGGACTGCCCGACGAGCTGATCGAGATGCTGGTCATCGGCCCGGTCGCGGAGACGGCCCGCCGCTGGCTGGCCGGGGCCCCCGGCATCGACCTGGACGAGGCGTCCCGGCTGCTTCCCGAGCGGATCTGGCGATCCCTGCGGGATCCCGGGGCGCCGGCGCCGAGATAGGAGAGGGCGCTCACCCACTGCATCTGGAACGTCCTGAGCCGGTGTGAACCTTTGACCGCACACATACGGCGATATCGCCGTCTCGTTCACGTCTTACAGCCCTCGGTGGGAATTACCTCCTTGCGAAGAGTAAGGTTGCCCTGCCCTAATTTAGGTAAGGCTTTCCATCTATGGAGTGACGGTGTTCGCCAGCTACCTCATCGGATTGCGCGAGGGCTTGGAGGCCACGCTCGTCGTCTCCGTGCTCGTCGCGCTCCTCGTCAAGAGCGACCGGCGCGACCGGCTGCCCCTCGTGTGGGCCGGGGTCGGGGCCGCCCTCGTCCTGTCGGTCGCGTTCGGCGCGCTGCTCACCTTCACCGTCGCCCATCTGGAATACCGGCAGCAGGAGTTGTTCGAGGCGATCACCTCGCTGCTCGCCACCGCGTTCGTCACCTGGATGATCTTCTGGATGCGGGGCGCCGCCCGGACGATCTCCGGCGACCTGCGCGCCAGGCTGAGCGAAGCCCTGGAGGTCGGTGCGGTCGCGGTGGTCGTGATGGCCTTCCTCGCCGTGGCACGTGAGGGCCTGGAGACCGCGCTGCTGTTCTTCGCCTCCGTGCAGGGGGCGACCACCACCGCCGTCCCGCTGATCGGGATCAGCCTCGGCCTGCTCACCGCGGTCGCGCTGGGCTGGGCCATCTACCGAAGCGCGATGCGGATCAACCTGTCCAAATTCTTCACCTGGACGGGCCTGCTGCTGATCCTGGTCGCCGCCGGCATTCTCAAGTACGGCGTGCACGACCTGCAGGAGGCCGGTGTCCTGCCGGGCCTGTCCACCTACGCCTTCGACATCAGCGGCGCGTTGCCCGCCGACTCCTGGTACGGCGCCCTGCTGTCCGGGATGTTCAACATCACCCCGCAGCCGAGCGTGCTGGAGACGGTGGCCTGGGCCGCCTACGCGGTGCCCACGTTCATCCTCTTCCTGCGGCCGCGGCGCGACCGCCCGACCCCGTCAACCGTCGCCCCCTCCACCGACCCGCAGCCCGCGGGCTGAGACTTCCCGAACAGGACGATCATGCGTACCTCTCTTGCCGTCGCCGCGGGCGTCCTCGCCCTCGCCGGTCTCGCGGCCTGCTCCTCCGAGCCCACCGCCGCTCCGGGCGCGGGCACCTCCGCCGCACCGGCGAAGGGCGGCCCCATCGCGGTGGCCGCCACCGATACCGAGTGCAAGGTCGCCGTCACCGAGGTGGCCGCGGGCACCTCGACGTTCGCGATCACCAACGGCGGCACCAAGGTGACCGAGTTCTACGTCTACGCCCCCGGCGACCGGGTCATGGGCGAGGTGGAGAACATCGTGCCGGGCCTCACCCGTGAGGTGATCGTCGAGCTGCCGACCGGTAGCTACGAGACCGCCTGCAAGCCCGGCATGATCGGCAAGGGCGTCCGCGGCCCGCTCAAGGTCACCGGCGAGCACAAGCCGCTCAGCGACGACGCCCAGCTCGCCGGGGCGACCGCGAGCTACAAGCGCTACATCAAGTCGCAAAGCGACACCCTGCTGGTCAAGACGCAGGAGTTCGTCGACGCGGTCAAGGCCGAGGACATCGAGAAGTCCAAGGCGCTCTTCCCGGTCTCCCGCACCTACTGGGAGCGGATCGAACCGGTCGCGGAGATCTTCGGGGATCTCGACCCGGCCATCGACGCCCGGGAGAACGACGTGGCCGAGGGGGAGGAGTGGACCGGCTTCCACCGGATCGAGAAGGACCTGTGGGTCAAGAAGGACGTCAGCGAGGACGGCCCGATCGCCGACAAGCTGATGGTGGACATCAAGACCATCGTGGAGCAGTCCAACTCCGCCGAGCTGTCGCCGGTGCTGCTCGCCAACGGCGCCAAGGGCCTGCTCGACGAGGTGGCCTCCGGGAAGATCACCGGCGAGGAGGACCGCTACTCGCACACCGACCTGTGGGACTTCGACGCCAACCTGCAGGGTTCCAAGGCCGCGGTCCAGGCGCTCCGCCCCGTTCTGGAGGAGCGCGCCCCGGAACTGGTGAAGACGCTGGACGAGAAGTTCGCCGGGGCCGAGGCGGCGCTCGGCGCGCACCGGAAGGGCGACGGCTGGAAGTTGCACACCGAGCTGTCCAAGGACGACCTGAAGAAGCTGTCGGACGCGATCAACGCACTCGCCGAGCCGATCAGCAAGATCGCCGCAGTGGTGGCGAAGTAACGATCGTCCCAGCTGGAGGAGGGGTTCGGTGAGCGAGCGGATCAGCCGCAGGAAACTGTTCGGCATGGGGGCGGCCGGCGTGGCGGCCGCCGGCGCGGGTGTGGTCGCGGTACGCGGGATCGGTGGCGAGCCGGTTCCCACCACGGTCGCCGCCGTCTCCGACGCCGTCCCCTTCTACGGCGAGCACCAGGCGGGCATCGTCACCCCGGCACAGGACCGGCTGCACTTCGTCTCCTTCGACGTGACGACCGACAAGAAGGCGGAGCTGGCCGAGCTGCTGCAGGAGTGGACCGCCGCTGCGGCGCGGATGACGCAGGGCCAGGAGGCGGGCACGTTCGGCGCGATCGGCGGCCAGCCCGAGGCGCCCCCCGACGACACCGGTGAGGCGCTCGGCCTGCCCGCCTCCGGGCTGACGCTCACCGTCGGCTTCGGCGGGTCGCTGTTCGACGACAGGTTCGGGCTCGCCTCTCGCCGGCCGGCCGCGCTCGCCGACCTGCCGCACCTGCCCGGTGACGCGTTGCTGCCGGAGATCTCCGGTGGCGACCTGTGCGTGCAGGCGTGCGCGCACGACCCGCAGGTGGCGGTGCACGCCATCCGCAACCTGGCGCGGATCGGCTTCGGCCGGGTCTCGGTGCGCTGGTCCCAGCTCGGCTTCGGCCGCACCTCGTCGACGTCGCGCGCGCAGGCGACGCCGCGCAACCTGATGGGGTTCAAGGACGGCACGGCCAACCTCAAGCTGGAGGACGTGGAGCTGCTGAAGGAGCAGCTGTGGGTGGGACCCGGCGACGGCGCCGACTGGATGACCGGGGGCAGCTACCTGGTGACCCGCAAGATCCGGATGATGGTCGAGACGTGGGACCGGGCGCCGCTGGCCGAGCAGGAGCAGATCTTCGGCCGGGACAAGGGAGAGGGCGCCCCGCTGGGCAGGAAGAACGAGTTCGACGCGATCGACTTCGAGGCGAAGGGCGCCGACGGTAAGCCGCTCATCCTCGACGACGCGCACGTGCGGCTCGCGCACCCGTCCCACAACGGCGGTGCTCGCCTCCTGCGCCGCGGCTACAACTACGTGGACGGCTCCGACGGGCTGGGCCGGCTGGACGCCGGGCTCTTCTTCATCGCCTACCAGCGCGACCCGCACCGGCAGTTCGTCACCGTGCAGCGCTCCCTGGCGGGCAAGGACTCCCTCAACGAGTACATCAAGCACGTCTCCAGCGGCCTGTTCGCCTGCCCGCCGGGCGTGCGCGACGCGGGCGACTACTGGGGCCGCGCCCTGCTCTCCTGACCACCGAGGCCAGGGCTGAAGCGCACCCGGTGAAGTGGAGGGTCAGCGCAGGGTCCGGCAGAACATGTCGAGGGTGATCTCGATGATCTCGGTCGTGTCCTTCGCGCCGGTCTCGCCGGAGGACTCCGAGGCGAGGCGTCGGGTGCCCGCGCGCAGTACGCCCCAGGCGAGTTCGGCCCGCAGGGCGGGGTGGTCGTATCCCGCCTCACGGAGCACCTCGCAGAGCGGTTCGATGAGCGACGCGTGCAACTCCTCCAGGCGCGCCAGGCACTCGGCCGGCAGTCCGAGCGTCTGCATCGCCGGGACCAGCGCGTAGTCGGTACTGCCGACGAACTCGAGCGCGACCCTGCCGTACGCCACAAGCCGCTCGTCGAGTGGGGTGGCCGATCCGCCGGGCGAGGGGTCCGCCACGGTGGCGCGCAGACGGCCGGCCCAGCGGGGGAAGCCCTCCTCGGTGAGCTGGGCGAGGATGTCGGCGGTGGAGGAGAAGTAGCGGTAGACACTCGATCGGGCCAGGCCGATCCGGGCACCCACCGCCGCCGGGGTGAGCGCGTGCACACCTTGCGCGGCCAGGATCTCGCGCGCCGCCTCCAGTAGGGCGGCGTGCTGATTGGCTCGGTGGTCGGCGACGGTCGCCGCGCTGATCCTTGGCATCTACACCTCCTGTCGGCGCCCTCCGCCGTCCGGCTCGGGCGTCCCCGTTCCGTCACGGTCATTCTCCCCGTCTTCTTCCCCGTCCGCGCCCTCACGGCCCCGGGTGGGAGCGGCGGTACGCGGGAGCAGGAACGTGAAGCCGAGCCCGGCCAGCAGGATCAGCCCGGTGATGACCGGCACCCTGCGGGTCGCCTCGGTGGCACCCGCGACCGCCGCCGCGTGGACGGCAGGATCGCTCAGCCCCGGGATGGCCGCGCCACCGCTCTCCCGCACGGCGTTCGCCACGCTCGTGCGGACCTGCTCGGGGTAGGAGGCCATGGTCTTCTCGACCGACGAGCCGAGTCCGGTGACGAGCACGCCGCCCAGGATGGCGACCCCCAGCCCCGCACCGACCTGGCGGATCGCGCTCTGCAACCCGGAGGCCTGGCCCGCCTGCCGGGCGGGTACGTCGGCCATCAGCACGCTGGTGAGCTGGGCCGTGGCGAAGCCGATGCCGAAGCCGTAGACGACCATCCAGGGCACGATCCGCCACACGCTCATGTCGGCCTCCAGGGAGAGGCCGAGGCCGATGGCGCCCACGACCTCCAGGGCGAGGCCGATCTGCACGACCGTCCGTGAACTCACCTTCCTGGTCAGGGCGGGGACCGCACCGCCGGCGAGGAAGGTGCCCACGGCGAGGGTGGCGATGACGAGGCCGGCGGTGAACGCGCTGTACCCGAGCGCCGCCTGCAGGAACAGCGGCAGCACCAGGATCACGCCGAACTCGCCCAGCGCCACGATCATCGCGGTCATCGAGCCGTAGCGGAAGCCGGGCAGGGTGAACAGCGTCAGGTCGATCAGCACGGGACGCCCGGCCCGCCTGCGTCGCCGCTCCAGCAGGATGAAGACGGCTATGGCCAGGATGCCGACGCCGAACGCGAAGGGCACGGGGGAGACCTCCTCGAACCGCAGTCCGAAGAGTTCGGCGGCCCGCAGGGGAGTGAGCCAGCCGTACTTCTGCCCCTCGATGAGGCCGAAGACGATGGAGAACATGCCCAGCACGATCAGCACGATGCCCAGCGGGTCGTGGCCGGTGGTCCGATCCTCACGGGAGGCGGGGATGCGCAGTGCGCCGAGCAGGACCAGCGCACCGATGGGCAGGTTGATCCAGAACGCCGCGCGCCAGCCGTAGTCAGTGACCAGCCAGCCGCCGACCAGTGGTCCGATGGCGGCCATACCGCCGATGATCGAGCCCCAGATCGCGAATCCGATCACTCGCTGCCTGCCGAAGTAGGTGGAGTTGATGATCGCGAGCGTCATGGGCGTGGCCATCGCGGCGCCCACTCCCTGGATTCCCCGGGCCGCGATCAGCATCGCGCCGCTCCCCGCGATCGCCGCCAGCAGGCTCGCCAGCAGGAAGACCACGATGCCGGCGGCGAACAGCTGCGGCCTGCCGCGCTGGTCACCGATGCGGCCAAGCGGGATGAGCAGGGACGCGAACACCAGCAGGTAGAGGGAGTTGACCCACTCCACATCGGTGACCGTGAGCCCTAGATCGTCGATTATCGCCGGAACGGCGACGTTCACGATCGTCGCGTCGATGACGATCATCGACACACCGACCGCGAGCACGAAGAGAGGCAGCCAACTTTGACGAGAATTTGGCGACGACATGTCGCGAACTATAGCAACACGATGTGGCTATCTACCCGGACGCGTCCTGTCCCCGAATTTCCGCGCCCCGTCGGGTTGCGGCCTCTGGCCGTTCGCACTATTTTTTGACCATGCGGCCAAAAAATAAGTCGGGTGGCCAAAAATCGTTCATCGAGGAGGCCCGCCGCAAGCAGATCGTCGACAGCGCCATCGAGACCTTCACCGAGCTTGGCTACGCCAACACCTCGCTGGCGCGTATCGCCGAGCGCGCCGGGATCAGCAAGGGCGTGATCTCGTACCACTTCGCCGGCAAGACCGAGGTGATGGAGCAGATCGTCGAGCGGGTCTACCACGAGATCGCCGATTTCGTCCTGCCGCGGACGGACGAGGAGACCACGGTGGCCGGCGAGCTGCGGGCGAGCATCCGCGCCGTCGCCGAGTACATGCGGGGCCACCGTGCCCAGCTGCTCGCCCTCGGAGAGATCTTCAACAATCTCCGCACCCCCGACGGCAGGCCGCGCTACGGCATCGCCTTCAACGAACCCATCTACGAAGCACGGGAGGCGCTGTTCCGCCGCGGCCAGGAAAGCGGCGAGTTCCGCTCCTTCGATCCCCGCGTGATGTCCGTCACCGTGCAGGCCGCGATCGACGACATGTTCGCCTACTGGGTGGCCCACCCCGGCCACGACCTGGAAGCGCACGCCGAAGAACTGGCAGACCTGTTCGAGCACGCCGCTCGGGCCGAACCTCGTGGAGAGACGTCGAATCGATGACACAGTCCGTCAACCGGCCGACCGCGCCGCCCGGCACGTACCCGCGGCTCCTCCACGTCGACAACCTGCGCACCGCCCTGATGGCACTCGTGGTGGTCCACCACTCCGTGATCGCCTACAGCAACGTCCCGCGCTGGTACTACATCGAACCCCCGACCGACTCCTCGGGAACGCTGCTGGACATCCTGCTCGTGCTCAACCAGGCGTTCTTCATGGGCGCCTTCTTCCTCGTCTCAGGGCTCTTCGTGCCGGGCTCCTACGACCGCAGGGGGACCCGGCGATTCCTGAGGGAGCGGCTGCTGCGCCTGGGAGTCCCGCTGCTGCTCTGGCTGCTGGTGCTCCGTCCCCTGGTGACCGTCGGCCAGTACACCGCCGCGAGAGACGCCGCCCTCCAGCGGGGGAGTGAGCTGCCCTACTGGCAGTTCTACCTGCGCTCGTTCACACCCGGGCCGATGTGGTTCGTCGAGGTGCTGCTGGTGTTCAGCGTGCTCTACGTCCTCTGGCGGCACCTCACCGGCGAGGACCGGCGCGCATCCGAACCGGCCCCGGCCACAGGGCGGGCGCCCGGCGCCGTCGCGATCGTCGGGTTCACCGTCGGACTGGCCCTCGTCACCTACCTGTGGCGCATCGTGGTGCCGATGGGGATCTCCGTGCTGGGGTTGCCCTCACCCGCCTACCTGCCGCAGTACGTGGCACTGTTCGTCGTCGGGCTGGTCGCGGCCAGGCGCGGCTGGCTGGAGGGCCTCTCCAGAACGGCCGGCCGGGCCGGGTTCGCCGTCGCGGCCGTCGCCGCGGTCGTGCTCGTCCTCTGCCTGATCTTCGCGGGAGAGGGGATCCTGGGCCACGGCACCCCGGCGTCCCTGATAGCGGCAACCTGCGAGTCGGTGCTCGCCGTCGGCGTCATCCTCGGCCTGCTGGTGCTGTTCCGGGAGCGGCTCGGCCACCAGGGACGCCGCCGCCGGTTCCTGTCGGCGCACGCCTACGCCGTCTACGTCATCCATCCGGTCGTGCTCGTCGCACTGGGCCACGCCCTCCGCGACGTGCAGGCGCCCGCGGTCGCGAAGGCCGCGTTGCTCACCGCCCTCGCGCTGCCGCTGTGCTGGGCGACGGCGTACCTGGTCCGCGCCCTGCCCGGTGCGCGCAAGGTCCTCTGAACCGGGTAAATGAGCTGGGCAGGTGCGGGGGGATAAGGTGGCGATCAACAGCGATGACGGAGACGATTGAAGTGCTCTCTCGCCTGAAGGGCAGGAGATTCCCCCCTACCTTGCGGTGGCGGGCTTGACGCGGCGAGCGTGCCTGACGACTGCCCTCCCGGCAGCCGGGACGAGCGCGAGGCCCGTCCGGTACAGGTGCAAGATGTTTCGGGCGGCGTTGTGGTCGGCGTTGCCGGACCAGTCGCAGCCTTCGTTCTTGCACACGAACACGGCCTGGGACTCCCGGCTGCCCGGCGTGGTGAAGCCACACGCTGAGCAGCGGCGGGAGGTGCCGGGGGCGGGAACCTTGTACAGGGCGCCACCATGGCGGGCGGACTTGTACGTCAGCATCGTCACGGCGCGACCCCATGCCTCCTGGCTGATGGAGCGGTTCAGGCCGGACTTCTGCGCGACGTTCTTGCCCGGTTCCTCGACGGTGCCCTTGGCGGAGGTGACCATGTTCGGGATGTTCAGGTGCTCCACCACGATCACGCCGTAGGTGCGGGCGATCTCGGTGGTGGTTTGGTGCTGCCAGTCGATGGCCCGGCGCTTGGCTCTCGCGCGAAGGCTTGCGATCTGGTCATACGTTCGCTTCAGCCGGTTGGAGGGGTGCCTGCCGGGCTTGTGGAGGCTTTTGCGGTGCGCGGCCCGCTGTTGCAGCCGCAGCAGTTTGGCTTTCTCGTCGGCGTTGAGCCACTTGTCCCGGTCGGCCTTACCGTCCGAAAGCCGGGCAGGGCGGCCGTGGTTTCGATGGCTGCCGTCGGACAGGGCCAGGGGGATGTTCACTCCGGCGTCGATGCCGACGTCGGGGCCGGTGTGGGGTTGGGGTTTCGGTTCGAGGGTCTGGACGCGCAAGGCGATGTGCCAGCCGAGGGCGTCCTTGACCAGCCGCGCCCCGGTGATCCGGTTGTCGGCGCCGGCCTTCTTGCCGACCGGTAGGTCTTTGGTCCAACGGAACCGGACCCGGCCCACCTTGGGGATATTCACCATGCCCCAGCGCCGGTGCACCCGCTGGAGGTGGAGGTCTCGGCCCTGCGGAATGTCCACGCCCATCACCGTGCGCAGGCGGGCCTTGAAGGTCGGTGCGTCGGCTCGGCCGTCCCAGCGGTTCTTCCACGCCTGGAAGTAGGTCTTCAGTACCGCTTGTGCGGCCTGAGCGGGAAGGACGGCGAGCCAGTCGATGTCTTTTCTGGCCTGCCGGATCGCGGCGTCGGCCGCGGCCAGGGAACGCTTGTGCTTGGGGAGCATCGTCCACCACTCGTGCAGCAGGTTCCACATCGTGCGGGCCGCGTGCGCCTGGTCGTCGATGAGCCGGACCTGCGCGGCAGTCAGCACCAGCCGAGCGCGATGCCCGAACTGCCGGTGCTCCACACCAAGCTCCACACCGAGTCCCATGCGGGGCATCGTATCGTTTGGTTTATGTCACCGCGCTGGAATTCGAATCCTGACGTACGCACGGGCCGTCACGTCGTCCACCACCTTCATGTCCATTTGGTTTTCGTTACCAGGTACCGACACGGCGCCTTCACCGAGGCCATGCTCAACCGGTGCGAGGAGATCATGCGGGATGTATGCGCGGACTTCGAAGCGCAGCTGAAGGAGTTCAACGGCGGGGGCGATCACGTGCACCTCCTGGTGCACTACCCGCCCAAGGTGCAGCTCTCAAAGCTGGTCAACAGCCTCAAGGGCGTCTCGGCCCGACTCCTGCGCAAGGAGTACGAGGCGCACGTCCGCCGGTACCTGTGGGGCGGACGCTTGTGGTCCGGCTCCTACTTCGCCGGGTCAGTGGGCGGCGCACCGATCAGCGTCCTGCACCACTACATCGAACAGCAAAGTCGTCCGGCTTAGGGCACGCCCGGGCCTTGGAAGCCCTCCCGCGCGGGCCTTCACCCCGGTCCGAAGGCCGGAGCGCCGGCCCATATTTCGGTAGACGACTCGATCTCCGCCCTCCTGACTCCCATGCCATCCGGATGGCGATCGCCCCTGGAGGCTCGAAGGAGAGCTGACCGGCAGGGTGAGATTTTCGTCAAAGATGCTGGTGAACGGCAGTATCAGAATGGAACCGTCCAAATTTTCAAAAAACGACAGATCCTGATTTTCACTGTTACCTTCATCCCGTTCACATGATCATGGACCGCTTGCAGCAGCGGTTCGATGACATCAATGGGGGAAGAAGATGACAGGTTCACGATCGGAAAACTCGCGGCCGAGAGGCTCGCGACTCCCGAGAAGGCGCGCTGTCGCGGCGTTCACCGCGACCTGTGCCTTCGTCACGATCTGGGGAGGTGGTGTGGCCTCGGCGGCGGCGCAGAGCGTCACGATCAAGCCGTCGGCCGACACCTCCTACTCGCAGGTGGCCCAGGACGGTAACGGCAGCGCCAAGACGACGCTCGCGACCTGCCCGCAGTCCTGCGAGGGGAACTCCGCCGGAGAGCGGCAGGCGGTCGTCGCCTTCACGGTCACCGGCCTGCCCGCCGGAGCCACCAACGTGAAGGCCCGCCTGGAGCTGTACTCCTGGAACGCCTTCGCCGCGACCACGACCACCGCCCACAAGGCGAGCGGCGGCGCCTCGGGCGCCGGAACCTGGGAGACCAGGCCGACGCTCGGCTCCGCGCTGGACTCCTCCACCGCGGTCACCAAGGGCTACAACGCCTGGGACGTGTCCTCGGCCGTCACGGGCAACGGCGCGGTGACCTTCGCCGTCCGCCAGTCGACCAGGAACACCCGCACCTACTGGGCCTCAGCCGACAACTCCAACGCGGCGATCCGGCCACGCCTCGTCGTCACCTACACCGCGGGCGGCACGGCCACTCCCACGCCGACCGTGAAGCCGACCGCGACGCCGACGCCGACGGTGAAGCCGACCGCCACACCCACGACCACAGCGACCGTGAAGCCGACCGCCACGCCCACGGCGACCTCCACGAACCCGCCCGGATGGAAGCTCGTCTGGTCCGACGAGTTCGACGGCACCGCGCTCGACACCAAGAAGTGGAACCCCAAGGACAGCTCCGTGGACTACGACCGCGCCTGCATCACCAGCCGGCCGGAGAACCAGTTCGTCCGCGACGGCAACCTGACGGTGCGGGCACTCAAGGAAGACTGGAAGTGCGCCGGCACGACCCGTCACTACACGACCGCCTACCTCGACACGAAGGGCAAGGCGTCGTTCGCCTACGGTCGCTTCGAGGTGCGCGCGAAGTCGCCGAACGGGCCGACCAACTCCACGGGCCTGTGGCCCGCCTTCTGGATGAGGCCGGACGACGGGGGCAACGGCGAGATCGACGTCACCGAGCTTCCCGGCGGTTCCAAGTACTACAAGGCCGCGACCGCCGCGATCTTCCGTGACTACACGCCCACCAAGAGCGACTTCCGCTACACCTTCCCGAGCGGTTACCCGGGCGACGGCTTCCACACCTACACCACCGAGTGGGAGCCCGGGGTGATCCGCTGGTACATCGACGGCAAGGAGATCTGGCGCCGGGAGGGCAACACGCCCGCCTGGCTGAAGGAGACCTTCGGCTCCGACGCGAGCTACAAGCGCAAGTTCCACCTGCGGATCAACTTCCAGGTCGGCGGCTGGCTGGGCGACCCGGACGCCTCGACCACCTTCCCGGCCGACTTCAAGGTCGACTACGTGCGCGTCTGGCAGCGCTAGCCCTACCGTCCCCGCACCGCTCGGGTGCGGGGACGGTTGTAGTGGGGTGAGGGCCTTCGGGGCCGGTGCGGATCCGCGACATCCGCAGCGCGACCCGAAGGTCCTCATGCCGCGCCGCGACATCCCGCAGCGTGACCCGAAAGCTCTCATACAGCGCCGCGACATCCCGCTGACCGGGACCGGCGAAAACCGGGTAAGCCGTGCCCGGCCTGCCTCAGCGCGACTCCCCGCCGGCCTGCGACTCCTGGCGGGTCGTGCGCAGGGCCGACCGTACGATCTCCTCCAGATGCTCGCTGTGCGCGCCACGCCAGTAGATCTGCCCGCACTCCGAGCATCGGCCGTAGACGTCGTAGGAGCGCCTCGTCCCGGTCTCCAGCAGGCGGTCGATCTCGCTCTTGTCGACGGGCGCCAGCTCCCCGTTGCAGGCGGTGCAGCGGGTCCACGGCCGCAGCGGCGGCGCGAACCGCTCCAGCAGGTCGCGAAGCTGGTCGTTCGCCTTGGTGCCTCGTACGTAGGCGCCGAGCCAGAGCGCCCGGCGGCACAGCAGGCCGTGATCCTGGGTGAGCAGCACGCGGCGTTCCCTGTTCGCCTCGGCGACGAGGGAGGGATCGTCCATGTCGTTGTGATAGGTCGCGTCCACGCCCAGTAGCCGGAGCCGTCGCGCGAGAGTACCCAGGTGGACATCGAGCAGGAACCGGGGTGCGTGCCGGCCGGGTTCGAGCGGCACTCGCTGAGGGCGGGGCATGGCGTGAACGTGGACCACGTCACCGGCGACGGGCTGGTAGGACGTGCCGACCTCCGCGCCCTCGACGATCAGAGGCCCCACCTCGGGCAGCGGAACGCCGATCGACTCCACGACATGGCCCAGCGTCGACGTCCCGTCCGGCGTCACCCGCTGCCACTCGCGCCGCCGGCGCGCGGGCAGGAACAGCAGCAACTCGGGGGCGATACGCAGGTGGACGTCGGATTCGCTCACACCCTCAGCATGCCATCCGCCCCAGGAGCCCCGACACGCATTCAGAGGAGGCGGCCCGTGATCATGCGCGCTCCCCGGTTCGTCGAATCGATCCGCGAACAACGGGCCCGGCGGCGAGAAGGATCTCGCCGCCGGGCCTCTCACAGCCGTCCCCGCCGCGAAGGCAGGCGCGGCCAGGTCCGGATGGAGTCCAGGCACTCCACGTGCCGTTGGGTCAGCTCCTGGTCCATTTCTGGCTGCTCGTGCCGGTGCAGGACCACAGCTGCACCTTGGTTCCGTTGCCGGTCCCGAAGTTGCTCGCCTCCAGGCATTTGCCGGACTGCACGCCGGTGATGGTGCCGTCGCCGTTGATGTTCCACTGCTGGTTGGTTCCGCCGTTGCAGTCCCAGATGATCACCTGGGTGCCGTTGGCGGTGCCCTGCCCGGAGGCGTCCAGGCACTTGTTGCCGTACACCTGCAGCTGCTTACCGGAGGTGGAGGTGAAGCGCTGGTTGGTGCCGCTGCCACAGTCCCACAGCTGGAGCTGGGTGCCGTTGGTGGTGGTCGCGTTCGGGACGTCCAGGCACCGGCCGGCGTTGACGTTGCGCAACACCGACGTCGACCCGGGGTCAGGGCCAGGGCCAGGGCCGGGGCCGGGGTCGGAGGGGGGCAGCAGCGTGACGGTGTAGGAGTCGTCGATGGCGGTGTGCGGCAGGTTGACCGTCGTGCCGTTGCCGGACAGGGTCACCACGGAGTTCTGGACGGTGACCGGGGCCGTGACGGCGCCGCCGCCGTTGTGAGGGATGCGCTCGGCCACGACCCTCACCTGGTTGTTCTCCACGATGCCGCTCGTGGCGTCCAGGCGCCGCAGGTTGACGGCGATGTTGCCGGTCGTGGTGCCGCCGCCGACCAGGATCTTGGCCGTCCCCGCCGCCTTGGTGGCGAACGCGTCGTACGAGGCGCTGGGGGTGACGGACACGATCTGGCCGGTCTGCGAGCCGTAGAAGCGGTAGGCCCACCATTCGCCCTTCGGCTGGTACTGGCCCGCCGAGTTGCGGACCAGCAGGTTGCCGAGGTCGTTGTGCAGGTTTCCTCCGCCCGCCCAGTTGGCGCGCAGGCCGTCGGCGCCGGCCCGCTCCAGGCGCGCGATGTACCAGGAGCCGTCGGCGGGGTTCTGCTCGTTGGACGCCCCGTATTCGTTGATCTGGTAGGGCCGTGGGTGCGGGATGCCACGGGAGTTCAACGTGGTGTCGGCCGCCGCCACGTTGGCCACCGGGTCGCCCGGCAGGGAGTGCCAGCTGATGATGTCGGGGACCACGTTGTTGGCCTTGACGTAGTCGAGGTACTGGTTCCAGAAAGCGTGGCCGGTGGACGGCACGCACGCGCAGCTCGGTCCGACGATGAGCTGCGTCGGGAACGCGGCCCGGACGCGCTGGTAGGTGCGGCGCCACAGTTCGAGGTACTGGGAGATCGGACGGTTCCAGAACAGGGTGATGTTGGGCTCGTTCCACAGGTCCCACTGCACCGGGGCGCCGGTGGCCTGCACGTCGTTGATCAGACGGGTGAGGAAGTTGTCGTAGTCCGTCCAGTTGCCGTTGTCGCCGGGGAAGCGCGAGATCGGGTAGCCGTCGGCGCCCCACAGGTCGTGGACGAGCAGGATGAACTCCCCGCCCAGTGACCGGGTGCGCAGCAACTGGGCACGGGTGGCGTTCCACCGTCGGTCATACTTGCCCGACACCCAGCCACCCGGGCTGTCGAGCTGTGCCCCACCGGCCCGCATGTACCGGAACTTCACGTCGGTGAAGTACTGGTTGGGCGGGCCCGACGCGTTCTCGGTCATGCCGTAGATCCAGCCGGAGGCACGGTAGGTCGGAGTGCCACTGCCGGCGGAGAAGTCGACGGCGATGGACTGGTCCGCGGCCTGGGCCGGCGTGGCGGACGTCACGACGGGGCCCGCGACGAGGGCGCCGACGGCGAGAAAGGCGGCGATCGCGCGGCGGCCTCTGTGCCGCCTGCCGGGGGTGATGTCCGCCTCTGGCGTCTCAGACGCGTGAGGGCGGGGCGGATGGGCTGGGAGCGATGGCGTGAGACGCCACAGTCGGGCTCGGCGGACGATGTCGCCAACGTTCATCTTGGGCTCTCCTCACTCGTGGGTGCTGCGCGCACATGTGAGTGGAATGGCTTCGTGGGGGGTGGGGGCTCGAAAACCAGGATGTCCCTGCGTCGAATCGATTCGACCGAAGCCTAGATTTCGCTGTCAGTGATGTCAACAACGTGTGTTACAGAAGTAAACGCCTGGTTTCGAGCGCTACTGACTCCTGCCAGACGTCGGCCGGGTCCCGGTCGACCCCCAGATTCCGTGGTTGAGGCGAACCGGTTCGATGATCCGGCTCGGAATCCACGGGGTGACGCAGGCCGTCAAGGACCCTCGATGACAACCCGCCGGTGGGTGCACGGAAGAGGAGCCGGTCCGACGGTCGTCGGCAGAATGATCACGCCATACCGTGCGGCAGGAAATCAGGGCGCGAGCCGGATCCGGGATCATGCTGATCTTCGGATGACTGAAAGTTTCATCACGGAGGCCCTGCCCGGGCGCGACCGCCGCCGCGGAGGAGAACACTCCACGGCGAAGTGCACCCGGCGACCCTGCACGGTTCGACGCAAGGTTGTCCCATGGATGCACGCTCTCCAATTAGTACGACACATTTGAACGGTTCATATGAGGATGCTTGGCGCGGATACCCATGGTGCTGGGCATCGCCGCTGGTAAAGGGGTAAAACGGCTAACCATGGTCGGATTCTCGGTGTGCGAATGGCGAAATAAGCAGGTTTAAGGTCTTGACGGGCCTCATGACTCCGACCGTAATTAGAGGCGAGGCCCTGGGGGTGCGCTCCTTCCGGAACCTCTGCGCCCGATCACATGGGCGCAGTGTGGAGGCGCTTCGCGGCCCTCCGCATCGTGGCCGTCCACGTCGACATCCACAACCTCGCTTCGCCATGCGTCCTTTCATGGCGTCCCGGTGAGGAGCAGCGGGCTCAACCGGCGCGGGTCGACCGGAAACGAAAGGCGAACGAGTGAAACGCATGATCAGAGCGGTGCTGGCGGCCGTCGTCCTGTGCCTGGCCTCCGCCGGAGTCCTCGTCGGGCTACCGTCGGCGTCCGCCGCGGCCCTGACCCGGGTGACGAATTTCGGAACCAACCCGACGAACCTCAACATGTACATCTACGTGCCGGACAGGGTCGCGGCACGGCCCGCACTGCTGGTGCTGACCCACTACTGCGGCGGGTCGGCCGGTGCGATCTTCAACGGCAACGGGCACGACTACGTGACCGCGGCCGACAGGTACGGATACGTCATCGTGGTTCCGGAGGTCACTCGCAGCGAGAAATGCTTTGACGTGTCCACCCCCGCCGCGCTGCGGCGCGACGGCGGCGGCGACTCCACCGGTGTCATGGCGATGGTCGCCTGGGCGCGGCAGCGCTACAACGTGGATCCGGAACGGATCGTGGTCAGCGGGTTCTCCTCGGGGGCGATGATGACCAACGTGCTGGCCGCCCAGTATCCGGACGTGTTCGCCGCCGGTTCGGCGTTCTCCGGAGTTCCCGCGGGGTGTTTCGCGACCACGAACGGATCGCTGTGGAACAGCCAGTGTTCGGGCGGGCAAATCATCAAGACGGCGCAGCAGTGGGGTGACCAGGCCCGGTCGATGTATCCCGGATACACCGGGCGCTACCCACGGATGCAACTGTGGCACGGCAGCACGGACACGACGCTGCACTACAACAACTTCGGTGAAGAGATCAAGCAGTGGACGAACCTGCACGGGCTGAGCCAGACTCCGGCGTTCACCGACCGCCCGCAGTCGAACTGGACCCGGACCAGGTACGGCGTCACCTCGGCCCAGGCCACGGTGGAGGGGATCAGCATCAGCGGGGTCGGCCACCAGCTGCCGATGAGCGGCCAGCTCGCCTATGCCATCACCTTCCTCGGCCTCGACGGCGGCTCTTCCACACCGTCTCCCTCGCCGTCCACCTCGCCGTCCCCTTCGCCTTCGCCGTCGGATGGCACGGGTGCTCTGCGGGGTGTGGGGTCGGGGCGGTGCCTGGACGTGGCCGGTGCCTCGCAGGCCAACGGTGCCGCGGCGAACATCTGGGACTGCAGCGGGCAGTCCAACCAGCGGTGGACCTCCACCGCCGCCGGTGAGCTGCGGGTCTACGGTGGCAAGTGCCTGGACGTCAACGGCGCCGGGACCGCCGACGGCTCCGCGGTGATCATCTGGGACTGCAACGGGCAGAACAACCAGAAGTGGCGCCTGAACGCCGACGGCACCATCACCGCGGTCGGAGCGAACAAGTGCCTGGACGTCTCCGGGTACGGCACCGCCAACGGCACCAGGGTGCAGATCTGGACCTGCACCGGCGCCACCAACCAGAAGTGGACCCGAGCCTGACCGACGCGTACCCGACGCGGCAGGGATGGGGAGGCCGACGTCCCGGACCAGGGGGAACAGTGACCGACGAACACGGTTGGATCACCAGCAGCTACACCGGTAGCGGCCAGCAATGTGTCCAGATGAAGCCGATGCCGTCCGGGGTCGCCATCCGCGATTCCAAGAACCCGGAAGGACCCAGGCTCCTGTGCACCCCCGATGCCTGGAGATCCCTGGTGACCGAGGCGCGGAACGGCTCCTACGACCTGCCCTCTCACCTTCCAGAAACACCATCTCACCTGCCCAAACCGGCAGCAGCAGCCCTCGGGTTGGCCGCTGCCGAATGGCTGTCCACTCCCAACCCCGGCGATACCCACCTGTCGATCGCGTTCGTCGACGCCCACATAGCGATGCGTCTCACCTCCACGGAGGAGACGCTCGTGTTCACTCCAGGGGAGTGGAACGCGTGGTTGTCCGGAGCCAGAGACGGCGAATTCGACCATCTCTCCTGAGCTGCTCAAACTCCGTAGGCAAAGGCGAGTTCTCAGCTGAGATCCGCCGGTTATGTCCAGTGGCCGCTTGAAGTGAGGGGCCCCGTCGCGGTGGGACCCTCACCCGTCTGCGAGTGCTCACCACGAGCATCGCCGCGTGGTCCCTCCTACGCCTCCTTATTTTCATGGAGACCGGCGGGGTTTCCACCCAGATGTATAACCTCGAAAACCTCCGCGGCCCCTCTTCCCTGAGCGGATGCGCCGCGATATCGGGCAAGACCCTCGATCGCGGCGTCCCACGGTACGTGTCGCAGCTGCGACCGGTATGCGCGCATCGCATGCACCTTCGCGTCAAGTACGTCGGTGATGTCCTCCACATAGGAGTGACGTGCCATGGGGGTCCACACCTCATACCCAAGCACGAGGTCGGGTGGAGCGCATGGCGTCCCGGCCTCGGGAAAGAACCCGGAGCTCGCCATCCAGAGGGCGTCCATGGCCAGCTCGTGTACGAGCCGGTGTTCCCGGTCGGCCTCGCCGGCGTGCGGAAGGTAGACGATGTTGGGAGTGACCCGGCGGATCGCGGATGTCAGCGCCATCCGCCATCGCCGGGAGGGTGACAGGTCGCGTGAGGGTGCCCCCAGGTTGACGCACTCGAAGGCGCCCAGGCGTTCCCGCGCCACTTCGATCTCGGCCGCGTATTCCTCAGGCCCGATATCCGCGCCCAAGGTCGGCTCGCGTCCAACCACCTGAAGGAGCGAGACCTGACCTCCCGCTCCCGAGTGTTTGATGAGTGAGCCGCCGGCGCCTATCAACTCATCGTCGGGGTGTGGTGCGATGGCCAGGACCGTGGTCATCGGAGCAGCCCCGCCCAATGTGCCCACTCGGCTGTATGGGTCATGCCCTCGGCGAAACCGATGCGCGGGCGGAAGCCGAGGGAGGCGAGCCGGTCACAGTGAACCACCGCTTCGTCGGAATAAAGTCTCCTCTCCCAATCCGGCAATTCTCTGCCGTGATACCCCGTCGGCGGCGCCAAGTTCAGCATCTGCCGGTAGGCGTCGTAAAACTCACCCCACTTGACCGGCTCCGGCCCTGAAACGAGGAACCGCCGGCCGTCGACGTGCGGTGCCCGCGCGAGCGTCGTGACAGCCGCCGCCACGTCGTGAACGTGCACAGCGTTACAGAGTCCTGGCGTATCGCCGGTCGGCAGGTTCACCCGCCCCTCTACCAGCCGACGAATCGGACCGAGCGTCCAAGCCGGCGACCACGGCCCGTACACCACCGTCGGCTGGATCGAGACGACCTCCGGCTTCTTGGCGGCCGCCAGCACAAGCCGCTCGGCGGCGAGTTTCTGCTGGGCGTACTCGAGATCGTTGGCACGGGTGGGCAGCATCGGGGTGTCTTCGTTCAGGTCACGCACATCAGCTGTGTCGTAGGTCGCAACCGTACCGACATATACCAGTCGGCGGACTTTCGCGGCGGCCGCGGCGTCGAGCACGGCCTGGGTTCCCTCCACTGTCACGGACCATTGTTCCGTGGTGTCGCCGCTGCTGCCGTGCACCGTGTGGATCACTACGTCGCACCCCGTGAAAGCCTCGGTCAAGGCGGAGACATCCCGGATGTCCGTGCGTACGTGGGTCAGCTTGCGCGGATCAAGGTGGGAGAGCCGGGCCAGGCGAGCCAGATCACGGACGACGGCGACGCAGGACACGCCCTCGGCGACCAGCCGGTCCACCACATGCGCGCCGATGAAGCCGGTCGCACCCGTCACCGCTACGCGACCGGCGGGATCGGGATCGGGTCTTTGGCCGGGGCGGGCCTCCCATGGCCGGGACAGTTTTTCCGGGGAGGTGGTGCGGCACTCGTGAAGGAGGTTCACGGTGGTGACGGCGTCCTCGAAGGTGGCGTACTCGGTCGCGTCACCCTTCACGGCCCGGTGAAACTCCTCGAACTGACCGTGAAACAGGCCCTCCCATGAGTCTTTCGTGCGCGGCGACGTTGGGACCGGTCCCTGGCCGACCGCATGACCGGCCGCGTCGAGGTGGACGAAGGACGCGGAAAGGCCGGTTCCCACGGTCAATGAGCCCGCCGTGCCATGAATGACACATTCGTTGGGCAGCTCTCGCAGCCGGCTGATCTCGATTTCGGCCGTCACGGAGCCGAACCTCACGGTGGCGCGTGCCTCGCTGTCCGCCCCGCCGGCGCTGTTGTCCTCGAAACGGATGAGTTGTACGGGGCCCCCGAACCAGTGATAGAGCATGTCGAAGACATGCGGCCCGGTATCCGCCAGTACCCCTCCACCCGCCGACGGCGCGTCGAACATGAATCCGGTCAGTAATGGCCAGTCGTACGGCCGTCCCTCCCGCCAGGTCACGCGAACGACGTCACCCAGCTTGCCGGTGTCGAGCAGGTCCAGGACCCATTGGGCGGCGGGGAACAGACGACGGACATATGCCGGCACCACGGTCGCCGAACCCTGCTGCGCGGCGTAACGGATTCGCGTGCACTCGTCCGGGGTCAGCGCGAGCGGTTTCTCCACCAGTACGTGTTTTCCGGCTCGCAGCAGTTGCTCGGCCACGTCGGCATGAGTGGCGTGGGGAGTGGCGACCACGGCGGCGTCGATATACGGCAGGGCCGCCTCGACGGAGGTGAGGACCGCAACGGGGTGATCGGCGTCTCTCAACTCGCGATGGTGTTCAGCCGCCGTGACAGCGTGCGAGAGGACACGATCCACCAGCGCGGTCAGCAGAAACGGGCCGTCGTGGGTCAACCCCTGCAGATGGCAGAGCCGGGCTGCCGCGCCACAGCCCACGATGCCTATTTTCATGGGTTCTGACGGTGAAGTCACTGCCCCTCCTGTAGCTCGTATTCGGGTCTGTTCTCGTCCCGCTGTGGCTCGATGCGCCGCCCTTGCCGAAGATGGGCGGCGCGAAGCGCCTGACGATGCACGGAGTTGAGTTTCGTCGTGTGTCCGGGGACGCCGTGGTGTACTTTGACGCGGGCCGCGGTCGCGGGATAGCGAGTCCGGACCCGGTACGGGTCGGCCAGGGTGTGATAAAGGGTGCCGAGGTGATACGCGGTCAGCCACGCCACTCGATAAACGGCGGGTCCGATGCCTCGCCTGCGCGCTTTCTCCAGCACGGACCCGGCATCGTTGGCCAGTCGCCACCGCAGGGCCGGGGTTATGAACAGGCCCAGTTCCTGACCAATGCCCTCGCCGAGGCCGTAGCGGAAGCCACTGCGCAGGTCGCTGAAGCCCTGCTGCGGTGCGTGCCGGACGATCGCGTCGGGCAGGTAGGCCACCTGGATGCCCGCGAGCTGAAGCCGGAAGTCGAACTCGCGGTCTTCTTCCCAGTGGATGAGATCGGAGTAGTGATATCCGCCGATCCGGTGCACGATCTCACGGTCGTATATCAGCGGCGGCGAATAGGCATTCACATGGTCGGCGATTTGGAAGGATCGAGATTTCTCGATCCAGCGGCTGAGCCGACTTCCGGTGGAGGTGAACTGCACGCGCCCTTTGACCACGGGGTCTGTGAGCGCGCGGGTGGCGAGGGCCCGAATGGTGCCCGGCGCGAACACACAGTCGGAGTCCATGAAGAGGAGATATCGGCCGGTGGCCGCGTCGATCGCCGCGTTGTAGGCCGCGCCGAGATTTGCGTCCGGGATCTCGGTCACGACCGCTTTTCCCGGGAGCGCGCTTACGCTGTGGCGCACCTCCGGACTGGCGTCGTTGAGACAGATGACGATCTCCACGTCCTCGTCGACGCTCTCCACGCATGCGACGATGCGCGGGTCGTCGCGAACGGGGATGATCACGCTGGTGGCCGTGAGAGCATTCCGGACGGAACGGGAGTCGGCCTGCGCGCTCATGTCGTCTCCTTCAGGAGTGCGTCGGAGATCCAGGCGGCGACCCCGAGAGCGGCCGCGTCGTCGCCGTGCCCGCCGATTGTCTGGAGCCCCACCGGCATCGGCGGTTCGTCGCCGCAGTCGATCAGGCCGGCGGGCACGGTCACACAGGGCAATCCGGCCCACGACCAGAAGATGGTCATCTCCACGTCGCCCGTGTGCGACAGTCCGCGTGGCGCCGGCCCCAGCGCGGACGGACATATCCAGGCGTCCACATCGGCCGCAGCCGAGGCGATCAGAGAACGAAGATCTTCGATACGGCGGCGGGCCGCTGCCACGCGAGCCGCCGGTATGGACTGCCCGGCCCGGATCGCCGATGCCGTACGAGGGCGATATCGGTCGGCGTGCGTGCTGAACCACCGCTCGTGCACCGAGGCGAGTTCGGAGAGCAGCACCGCGTCGAAGTCTTCCAGCCACGGTCGGGGATCACCCCACGGGACGTCCCGCTCCTGGATGACGGCTCCGGCCGATCGCAGGGCCGCCACCTGGACGGCGAAGGCCCGGCGAGCGGGTTCAAGGAGCGTTCCGAGGAAGGCGCCTGCCGGGATGGCCAGTCGTGGTGGGCCGACGGGACGAGAGGCGGTGACGTCGAACAAGGCCGCCGCGGCCCACACCATGTCAGGCATGTTCGCGGTGAACAGTCCGGCCGTATCGATGCTGGGTGCCATCGGGACTCCGTCGAAGGGGACCAGGCCAGGTGTCGGCTTGTACCCGGCCACACCGCAGTAGGCGGCCGGAACGATCACGGACCGCTGCGTTTGCGATCCCAGCGCGACCGGGCACACACCGGCGGCCACGGCGGCGGCGGACCCGGCGCTGGACCCGCCCGGTGTACGGGCTCGGTCGTGGGGATTTCGCGTCGGACCGGGCTCACAGCAGGCGAACTCGTCCATGTGCGTCTTACCGAGCACCACGCCCCCGGCCATCCGGATCCGGCGCACCAGAGCCGACTCCGCGCCTGTGAGCAACGCGGGATCGACGGAACTGCCCGCGCGCGTCGGCAGGCCCGTCACGTGGAACACGTCCTTGACCGCCACGGGCACGCCCTGAAGCGGGGGCGGAGCACTCGCGCTTCGGCGGGCGACCGACGAACTCCGGCTCTCCGCGAGCACGCGGCTGCGGCGCCCAGGCTCCGGAACGAACGCGTGCAACTCGCCGTCCACCGCGTCCAGGCGGTCCAGGGCGGCGAGAACGGCGTCATGCTCGGCCCTCATAACCGAGGGCGTATCGTGACGCCGAAGCGCTGGGTGAGCGAGATCTTGCGGACGTCACCCTCGTTCAGTTCACGCGGACCACCCGCCCGTTGCAGTGCGTCCACCACTTCCTCGGAGTTGCCGATCAGCAGGGTGACCGGCTCTGACACCGCGATCGGGAAATCGTGCCAGGTCCCCAGATGGAGAAGCAGTGCGCTGGCGGCGGGGAAGCGCAGCGCGACGGTCTCGTTCAGGTCGGGCACCCCGTCGGGGTCCGCATCGTCGTTGGGCGGGGCGAGCACCATCACGTAAGGACCGCTTAGGCCGACGAAAAGCTGCGTCAGGTGCAGATGGCGCTCCAGCCAGTGCACCTCGGACGTCTGACCCGGGAGAACCTGGGCGGTGCGTAGCGCCGCTCGTCCGCGGTATCTGAACCCGATGTCACCGCCTTCGATGACACGGCCTCGGTAATACGGTATGTCGATGGCCTGCGTGACCGTGTCCGCCACCAGCTCGCCGAAGGGCGCCACGGTTCGCGCCGTGGCTTCGGTGACAGGCAGGTCGAGCAGAGTCTCGGGTGATGAGCCGGTCATACGACGTCCTCCTTCTTTATGAGCTCGCATATCTCCTCGCCCGTGACGAACCAGACCTCGTCAAGGGCGGCCAGGCGTTCCAGACAGGCACGCAGGAACCCGATGCGACTCGGCTGTCCGACCAGAAAGGGGTGCAGGCCGAGCGCCACCACGCGACCGCGGCTGGGTTCGCGGCACAATTGCCGAACGTGCTCCACCACCACATCGGCGTATTGCGCCGGTGTGTAATGCATTTTGAGGAACAGCGAGATGTCATTCGTCTCCAGGCTGTAGGGGATGGCCAGTAGCCGGTCTCCCGGTGTGTCCAGCCAGTAGGGCACGTCGTCGTCACAGAAATCCGCGGTGTATCCGAGGCCCAGTTCGGCGAGAATGCGATGGGTGTCGGCACTGACCGCGAAGCCGGGAGTGAGCCATCCGAGCACCTGTCGTCCCGTTTCCCGCCTCAGCGTGCTCAGCGCGTCGGCGATGTGCTCTTTCTCGGCCTCGGGCGTCAGGTCGTAATACCGGGTGCTGTTCTCCATGCCATGGCCGAGCACCTCCGCGCCGCGCACGACCACGGCTTCCACGACATCCGGATGGTGGCGGGACATCTCGGCGTTGAGCGCGGCGCTGAAGGGGATGCCCAGGTCGTCGAGGAGCCCGAGGACCCGCCATATTCCCACTCGGTTGCCGTACTCCCGCCACCCGGAGTTCGCGATGTCGTGTCCATGCGCGAGGTGTGGCTGAATAGCCGGCCCGGGGCGGCCGGGGAGATAGTGTTCGATATTGACGACCGGCCATACCGCTACTTTCCCACGCCTATTCCAAGAGGCCGGCGGCTTCGACGCCGGAGAACCTGAGTATCCGTTCATATGGATTTCCGATCACATCGACAAGTGTTCTCAAAGGAAAGTCCATGCGCTCTTGTTCTGGAATAACCGATCGGTGGCAGCGGATCCGGTGCTTTCGGGAAAAGTTCTCGCCGGTTCGCCCGGAGATGCTCTCTTCAGACACGCGTCTGACTGTTGGAGAACCAGTCGATGGTCTTCCTTATGCCATCTTCGAGGCGTACCCGGGGTGCCCAACCCAATATTGAGCCGGCCAGGGTGAGATCCGGACATCGCACTTGCGGGTCATCTTGCATGCGCGGTATGAATTTGATGGGAGAGGAAGAGTTCGCGAATCTCTTGATGGTCTCCGCAGTCTCCAGGACATTCATTTCGCGCCGTCCGCCGATGTTGACGGGAGAAAGGACTCGCTCTGGATGATCCAGAAGTCTCATGATGCCCTCGACGGTGTCGCTCACGTAACAGAGCGTCCGGGTCTGTTTACCGTCGCCGGCCACAGTCATGGGTTGCTGCGTGATGGCTTGATTGATAAAAGTGGGAATCATCCGACCGTCGTCACGGCGCATTCTCGGGCCGAAGGTGTTGAATATCCTCGCGATCCGGCAGTCTATTCCACGAGAATCCCGGTATGCGACCGTCAGTGCTTCGCTGAAGCGTTTCGACTCGTCATAGGACGATCGCGGTCCTATTGGGTTGACGTTGCCCCAGTACGTCTCCGGTTGTGGATGGACCAGTGGGTCTCCATAGACCTCGCTCGATGAGGTGAACAAAAATCTGGCCCCTTTCTCGTACGCGAGGTCAAGAGCCATCTGTGTGCCGACGGAACCCACGCGCAGGGTTTCCAGTGGCCATTTCATGTAGTCCATCGGGGAGGCGGGGCACGCTAGGTGAAGAACGGCGTCCACTGGTTCTTCGACCCGCAACGGGGCTGTGATGTCCTTTTCTAACAGTGTGAATCCCTCGAAAGAGCGGGAGGGCTCGAGGTTGGCCGGGCTGCCGGTCAGCATGTTGTCCACGCAGATCACCTCGTCGCCTCTGCGGAGAAAGCTTTCACACAGATGCGACCCAAGAAACCCGCTGCCACCTGTGATCACGACACGACTACGTCCAGGCATTCCTCGATCCACCTCTCGATACAGGCGATTCGTGCCTCATTGCAGAATATGTGCGGTAGAAAACCGGCTGCGGGCTGTAAAACCTGCCGTTTCCGCCCAGAGGTTCGCGAGGCTTTATCGCGCGGGCTCTTCGAGGCCCTCTTCTTTCTGCCGTTCTTTCTGTCGTGTCGACCGTTTGTGCTTGGCCTCCTCCATCACGCCGTAAGCCGTGATCGCCAGAAGAAGGACTATCGTCACGTGCGTGACCACGCTCGTTGTGATCAATGGCAGGGTCTCAAGGGTGAGTGGGTCGTACCCCGGTTGATCGGGAAGGACCCATTCGTTGACCCGCAGGGCGATGACTGTTATCGGGATGACGGCGCAGGCCCAGAGCAGCGTGCTCTTTCTGCGCCGGGCGGCATCGACCAGCAGAATCGTCGCCGGAATGCTCCACACCCAGTAGTGATGCCACGCGACAACGGACAACAGCAGGGCCGTCATCGACACGACCACTATTCCGAGATTTTCCTCACCGATTTTGTAGGCCGCGCGAATCGCGGCCGAGGCGACGATCAGGGTGAGCAGGCAGCCGACGAGCCATACCGGTCTGGACGCCGCATCGGAATGTAAGGTCCTGGCCAGCATCCCGCGAAGCGACTCGTTGGGAACCCAGCCCGCGGGCATATATCTGGCGGTGTTGAACATCTGGTGCAACCAGTAATCCGCGGAATAGCCGGGGAAGACGACCCAGGTGAACGCGACCGTTCCCACTGCGGTGCCTATCGTTGTTCCCGTGGCCCGAATCCTGCCCGTCAGCAGGTAGAAGAGGGCGAACACGCCAGGGAAGATCTTGAAGCCGGCCGCCAGGCCGATCAGAACCCCTTTGAATCTGGACGAGTCCGGCAGACAGAGGTCCACCAGCACAAGTGCCATGAGGACCAGGCTCACCTGTCCCCACTGCAGGTTCTGGTCGACGGGATTCAGCAGGAGACAGGCGACCGTGATGGGGATCGCCAGCCGCCAGACGTTGGCGACCCCTACGCGCTTGAGGCAGAGATATACGCTGAGCTGCAGCGCGGCAATGCTGATGGCGGTCCATATCAGCCCGGCGACGTCCAGGCTCAGAATTCCGAACGGGAAGAGGAAGAAGAGCGCGAACGGTGGATAGTTGAAAAGCAGCAGATCGGCGCCTTCAACGATGTCCTTCGAACCGACGACGTACGGGCTGACACCATCGAGAACCGCGTTGACAGCGGAACGGTACACCTTCATGTCGAGCATCCACGACCCGGGATGGTGATAGTACTGCTGCGTCGCCCACATTACGACCGCCAGTGCCGCGGGGACGAGAATCCACACGGTCGCCATCGCGATCAGCCGCTTGCTCGTCGTTCTCTCTGTCGAGGTTTCCTGAAATGCAGCGTTCATCGTGTTCCTTTTCGGACGCGATCGGTTCCCGCCGCTCTTCATCTGCCAGGCGAAACCGGTTGTGTGTATAAGGTAGCAAACTTAATTGAAGGCGTCACTACCATGACGTGTTCAATTGTATTTGCGATAGCGCCGACCATGCTTGACTCTATTATTCGCTTTCTCCTGTTGAGTCGAGTGTTCAATCGATCAGCGATAATTGACCTCCTGTAGTTGGTACAGCTCCGCGTAGAGGCCTCTGGCGGCGATCAGTTCCTCATGGCTCCCCGCCTCGGTGATACGTCCTCGCTCCAGGACGATGATCAGGTCGGCCATGCGAACCGTGGAGAAGCGATGGGAAACCAGTACGGTGATCGTCCCGGCGTCCGCCGCCGAGCGCCGGGCGGCGCGTGTCCACTGTTCGAAGAGCGTGTGCTCGGTTTCGGCATCCAGGGCGGCGGTGGGTTCGTCCAATATCAACAGCAGTGGTCGGCGACGCATCATCGCCCGGCCGATGGCCAGCTTCTGCCATTCACCGCCGGACAGATCCACTCCGTTGGGCCAGTTGGTGCCGAGCTGTGTGTTCAACTTCGAGGGCAGCCTGGCCGGAAGGTCCGAGGCACCCGCCCGCTCAAGCGCGGCCCGTACCGCTTCCCGATCTCCCTTCAGACTCAGGTCGCCGATGCCCACGGCCTCGTGGAGCAGGAGTTCGAATCGCGCGTGATCCTGGAAGGCGGCCGCGATCTGGAGCCGCCAGTGCTCAAGTTCGAGCTGTGACAGTTCGGCGCCGTCGATGAGGATGCGACCGCCCGTCGGTCGGCACATTCCGGTGAGAAGTTTGACGAACGTGCTCTTCCCGGCGCCGTTGTCCCCGACGATCGCGACGGTCTTTCCCGCGGGAAGGAGAATGTCGAGATTGTGCAGGACATCACGATCGCCCTGCTCCGTATAGCGGTAGGAGACACCGTCGAGCCGGATCCCCGCGCGCAGCCGGTCCGGCACGGAGAGCGGGGCGGCCGGGGTTCGCCGGTCGTCCCGCGCCACGTCCAGGAGATAGACGTAACGACTCGCGGAAGTAAGCGTGCGAAGGGCCCATTGCACCACTTCGGTGGTGCCGACGACCAGGCCGAGGATCTGGCCGGCCAGAATCGCGGTCACCAGCACGTCGCCGACACTCGCCGTGCCGCTGACCGCACGTGTCGCCATCATCGCGATGGCGCCCGCGTAGCCGAGCACGAAGACCAAGCGCGCGGCAAGGCTGATCGCCTGGCCGTACATGAGATGCCTGAGTTCGATGACTCGCCTCTCGCGGTACGCGGAGCGGAAGCGTCCGACGAACTCGTCCTGTAGGCGGGATACCCGGATCTCCTTGGCGGGGCCCGGCTTCATCACCATTTCGTACAGGTCTCTCGACTGCCGGTTCAGATCGGCGGCGGCCTCCACGCCCCGTTCGTAGAGACGGTTGACGCGGCCGCCAAGCGCCAGACTCGGCACGCCGAACAGCGGCACGAGGAGCAGGATCGGGTCGACCGACGCCAGTAGCGCGGCCGTCATCGCGATGCGCATGCCGATGTTGACGATGTTGAGTATCGCCGGGATCGTCTCCCCGAACTCCCAGGACTCTGAATCCAGGAGCTCCAGCTGAGTGAGATGCTGCGGGTTCTCGTGGATCTCGAGCGTGGGTGATCTTCCAACGACATCGAGAAGGCGACACTCCATGACGTGGTGCGCCTTCTCGTTCAGAGTCTGCCGCGTCCGCGCACCGGAGTAGTCGAGGGCCGCACTGCCCACGATCGCCAACGCCAAGCCCAGGGCGGGCCATGTGGCGGCCCACCTTTCCCCTTCGCCGACACCGTCGATGACCAGCTTCAGCCACAGGGCGAACGATGACACCAGGAGTGCCTGCGTCACGCTCACGCCCAGGGCGGCGATGGTCCGTACACGGTCGGTTTCCCAGGCGACCCTGAGGATGACCTTCGTCGCACGCACCCGGTCGGGGCGGAACGGGCGGAAGTGCACCTTGTCAGCCACCGAAGGAACCTCCCGCGGGGGTGCCCTTGGACGTGTAGCGAGCGGCCTGCCGGGCGAAGAGGCGCGCGTAGGTGCCGTCGAGTCTCATGAGTTCGTCGTGGGTGCCGTCCTCGACGAGCCGTCCCGCCTGCAGCACGACGATGCGATCGGCACGGCGTACCGCCGAGAAACGGTGGCTGATGATAACCGTGGTCAGCCCGCGGGTGAGGTCGAGGAACCGGTTGTACAGATCCGCCTCGGCGCGGACGTCGAGGTGCGCCGTGGGCTCGTCCATGACGATCAACTGGGCGCCGTTGTCCACCGCCAGCATGGCGCGGGCGAGAGCCAGCCGTTGCCACTGTCCGCCGGAGATGTCGACGCCGTCGGTGTAGCGACGAGAAAGCAGGGTGTCGAGGCCGAAGGGCATGTCGTCGATGATCTCGTCTGCGCCGGCCAGGCGAGCGGCGGCGCGGACGCGAGAATCGAAATCGTCCGCTCCGAGGCTCCGTAGCCGCTCGATCGCGCCGAAACCGATGTTCTCGCGAACGGGCATCGGATAGTGAACGAAGTCCTGGAAGACCACCGCGATACGTTTACGCCACTCGGTCGGATCGACGTCGTTCAGGTCGGTATCGCTTACCCTGATGACGCCCTTCTGAGGCCGGGCGAGCCTGGTGAGCAGTTTTATCAGGGTGGTCTTCCCCGCACCGTTGAGTCCTACGATGGCCAATGACTGGCCGGCTGGGATAGTGAGGTCGAAACCTTCGAGAACAGAGTGCTGTTGTCCTGGGTACGCGAAGTGCACGTTCTCAAAGCGAATGTCTCCCGTCGCGGAGGGAAGAATCGCGCGACGGCTTTCCAACGCGTCTCTCTCGCGACCTGCTACTTCCCGCTCCAGGGTGAGGACGTCGGGGATGGGGACGGCGCCGTTCTCGATCCAGATGTCGCCGTGCTGGCTGGCGAGCGCGGCCATCCCGATCAATCCCTGCAGCACCACGACCATGGAGTCCGCGCCGATGCCGGGTACGCCCTCCGCTGCGGGGACCAGAGAGAACAGGATGACCACGTGGCTCGCCAGCAACACGAGCGCGAGGAGGGCCAGCCGAGGTTGCCCGATACGGCGTGCCTTCAGGAGCTCGGCCATGACGGAGGCCCACTCCTTGCCGAACCGATCCGCCAGCCAGCCGGACAGGCCGTAGATTCGCAGCTCTTTCGCCCACTCCGGCATGAGGGAGATGTTCTTGAAGTAGGCGGAGCGCCGCAGCGGATCGGTCCAGAAGGGATTGGCCCGGTAGTAGCTGGCCCTGATGCCCCATCCGGCGATGATCCACAGTACGGCGAGAAGCACGCCGGCGAGCGGCCAATACCAGGCGACCAGCAGCGCGGAGGTCAGACCGCCCGCCTGTTTCGTCCACTTCGCGCTGATGCCGCTGACCAGCTCTCCCGGTCCGAAGCGTGCCGCCCGTGCGGCACGGTCCCGTTGGGCGGCCATGAGCGGGTCGTCGAACAGGTCCAGCTGGGACAGTGAGGTCGAGGCGCGTATCACCCGGGCGAGGAGGTGCTCGTCGAAGCGGCGATAGAGATCGGCGACCAGGAGCTCCTGCGCGCCGGCACACACTTCCTGGAGCAGCAGGCAAACGCCCATCCAGATGACGACGACCGTCACACGGCCGGGATCTGCCGCGGCGCCGTCCGACAGCGTGCTCACGAGCCGCCCCACCAGAACCGCGAAGACGCCGGGCAGCGCGCCGGCGATCACCACCAGGCCGACCAGGGCGCCGAATCGCCCGGGGAAAGCCCTGGCGAGCACCACGAGGGAGGTGCGGCGTGCCGCCCCGTGCCGCGCCGCGCGGCGTACGAGGGACACGCACCGTCGAATCACCCCCCCTCCGAGATGAATTCGACGAGTGTTCTCGTCGTCGGCTCTCATGTCTTCCTTCCCCGTGGCGATCGTGGCCTCGCTGTTTTCGTCGGGGCGTGCGATCTCCATTGCGTGCGGTCCGGTGGTACCGGGATCGGATGCCGTCCGCCTGATGTCTCTTTCATCCAACGCCGTAGTGGCTTTCCCGGGTCCAATGAAATACGGTGCTCACTCCATTCGCTCGGTTACGGGGCCTCCGGGAGCGGACGAACGTATGCGGCTTCCTCTCACCCGCACAATCCGAATAGGGGCGATCCGGGCGATGACTCGCGCGCTGCGCATCATCGCCGGGTCATAGTCGTGCCCTCTGTACTTCCGGCTCAATCGGTCGATGTGGTTTCGTGCGGCCGGCTCATGGTCGAAACCGACGACCCGGCCGCGAATCTCCGCGAAGTGGTGGGGGTCGTCTCGGTCGATCAGGGTGACGGTCACTTTGGGATTTATCCTCATGTTGAGGTACTTCTGGCGATGTATCTCGCTGTTCACGAGCAAATGCCGGCCGTCGTAATCGATCCAGACCACGTGCGTCTGTGGCTGATCGTCGGGCATCAAGGTGGTGAGGACGGCGAGGTTCTCATCCGACAGCAGGGCTGTGATCTCCTCGTCGCCAAGGTCGTGAGACATCGGCTCGTCGCCCCCGCGGTCTGCCGCGGAAGTGAAGAGCCGGGCATAGCGATCGAATCGGTGCTCGCCGAGAAGGGCGATCGTGGTGTCCGCGTCGACGCCCACCGGCAGCCGGAACGGGGGGCGTGGTGCCGTGATCAACCGATGCACGGCATCGGCGGTCATCCGCGGAGAAGGGACGTAGTCCGGGGGTTCGAGGGCCGCGAGGGCATCACGCATGGTCAGGGCATGCGAGTCGTAGGGATCACCGCAGCGGTCCCAGTCGGCGGCGTCCCGCCCGTTGAGAGAGAGCCGGCTGGGGAAGCGGCCTGGCTCGACCAGGCTGACGGTCACCCTGAAGGGTGACATCTCCAGGTAAAGCGCTTCGGCAAGTCCCTCCAGCGCGAACTTGCTCGCGCAGTAGGCACCGAGCAGAGGTCGAGCGGCCCTGCCCACGATGGAGGAGACGATGATGACATGCCCTCGTCGACGCGTCCGCATCGCGGGCAGGGCGGCCCTGACGACGCGGTGGGTTCCCACCACGTTGGTCTCCAGCTGCCAGGCGAGCTCATCCGCGCTCACGGCCTCCAGCGGACCACGAAGCTCCACCCCGGCGTTGGCCACGACGACGTCCACACCGCCGGCGAGATCGTCGATGGCCGCGTAGGCGGCTGCCACGGAGGAGTCGCTGCCCATGTCGAGCGACAGCACATGAACGAGTTCGTCGTCGCAGAAGAGATCTCCGGCCGCGGACACGTCCCGCATCGCGGCGAAGACCGTCATCCCCTGGGCGGCGAGATACTCCGCCGTCGCCCGCCCGAGTCCACTTGAGCAGCCGGTCACCAGCACGCGCACGGGGGGTTGTCCCGCCTCGTGGTCGCGGGGCATCAGAAAACCTCGCCGTGGGGTGGGAGTCCCATGAGGACCCGGCCCGACAGCGCGTAGTTCGGCTCTTGCAGCAATGTGTGCTGAGCGATGGCCGTCAGGTCGCGAAGCCGCCGCTGCAGGGGGTGGTGATCGAAGATCACGCTTCCGCCGCACGCGTCGAAGAGGGCCTGTATGGCCGAGCGGCAGGTCACCCCCGTGTGTACGATCATCAATCGGAATCGCGCCCGGAGGTCCAGGTCTGGTGGTTCACCCCGGAGCAGCCCCTCCCACAGCTCGCCGATCACGGCCTCCGCGTAGGACCGGGCAGCGGCCACCGCGGCTTCCGCCTTACCCAGTGCCAGCTGCACGTGCGTCGACTCCTTGCGCGCCGCGCCGGTGAGCGGGTCCCGGCGGTCGGCGATCCACTCCATGAATTCCCCCAGGGCCCCACGTGCCGCGCCCAGCGCGGCACCTGGCACGTTCGCCCGGTACATCAACGGGAACCGGTACAGCGGCTCGTCGCGTCGCGCCCCGGCGAGAAAACTGAAGGTGGTCTCGCTGGTCACGTAGTGGTCCCGGGTGCTGTAGTCGAAGCTTCCACTGGCGCGGAGGCCGATCGTGTGCCACGTGTCGTGAAGTTCGCAGGCGATCCGGGGGAGCATCGCCACGATCCACCGGCCGTCGGCCGGGTCGTCGCCGTTGTCGCTCTGCACACGGCAACCGCTGGCGATCCAGGTACTGTGATATGACGCGCTGCCGAAAGGCCAGCGGCCGGAGACAAGGTAACCGCCCTCGACAGGCCGGGCGACACCTGCGGGCTCGACGAAACCGGCGGTCACGACATTCGGATCCGCTCCGTACAGTCGTTTCGCCACCGAGGGATCCAGAAAAGAACAGTAGAAGCCGCCGTCGGAGCCGACCATGGCGTACCACCCCACGGACGCGTCCACTTCGGCGAGCCTTTCCACGGCACGTAACTGCAGCAGCGGGTCGGCTTCCCAGCCGCCCAGGTCCGCGGGTACGGCCATGCGAAAGACACCACTGCGCCGCAGACATTCCACGGCCGCGTCGGAAAGACAGCGCTGATCCCCCTCCTCTGCCATCAGGCGCTTCAAGGCGGGAATCTCACGATCGATGGCCGCGAGCAGGGGGTGAGACATCTCTCGCATCAGGTCGGCTCCTCGGGACAGGCCTTCAGGAATACCTGCCGGCATCGCGTCCTCGCCGGGGACGAACGGAAGTACTCCGCAGGACGATCTTTCCGTCCTGTCGCGATGATCCGGCGATGGCGAAGTGCCGGACGCGGGGTACGTATCGACATGCATGGCACGGGCACTACTCCGACCACATCGGTCGCAGCGTCACCGAAAGACGCCTTAGGTGATCGTCCGCCCATTTTTGAATGGTGTGGCGGTGATGGAGCGCTCGTGAATACGTCCACTCCATGACGAGACGGCGATTCACCAGCCGCGCCTGCACCTCGATGAGGTGGGGACGTTGCCAGGTGTCGTGGACATACGGGCCGAGGGGGGCGTCCAGCTCGCCGACCATCAGTTCTCCCGGGTAGAACAGGCCGGCGTCACCGCCGTAGTCGAAGGACACGTCGGCAGGCGGCAGGTCCAGCGGTGACGAGTGGGCGGGTGCTCCCAGGTAACGCAGCGCTCCGTAGGAGATCGCCCTGGCCTGCGTCCATCGGTTCGCGCGGACCGTGGCGGCCAACCGCTCCCGTGCCGTCCCGTTCGGGGGGAGGGGGACCGCGAGCGGTGTGACCGTGGTGAACCATCCTGTCGTACGCGACAGATCCACCTGGGAGGAGATGGACTCCGCACGTCCGTGTCCCAGTACGTCCAGCCGTACCGGGGCGGTCTCGGAGACGTCCGCCAGCACCTCCACCAGGGCGTGGAGAACCAGCTCGTCAGGTCGGTACGTGAGCTCGCGCGGCGCGCGGCGCAGCAGGACATCGGTCGCCTCCCGCCCGAGCTCCGCGTGTACGGTCGCCGCGGTCGCCGCAGTATTGGCGGCGGGGGGGTCGGCTACGGGGTGGTCGAGGGGAATCCGGGTGATCGCGTTCGCGTGTTCGCGCCAGCGGGACAGATCACCGATGGTGGCCGGATCGGCCGCATGACGGCGCAGTGCCTCCGTCCAAGAGAGATACGACGTCGTTTCTCCCAGCCGCGGAGCCCGGCCGGTCTCCCGCAGGCTCCGGTAGCAGTATTGAAGATCGTCCGTCAGAACGGGCCAGGACATCATGTCGATGGCCATCTGATGAGCCATCAGCAGCAAATGGCCGGCCGCGCCATCGGCACCGGGTACGTGAACGGCGCTCACCAGACGACCGGCCTCAAGATCGAGCGCGGCGTGCGCCGTCCGAAGCGCCCACGGCAACCATGCCAGAGGCGCACCGTCCGCCGTCCGTTCGGGGGCGGCCGACCACAACGGGGCAGGTGGGTCCGCCAGGACTTTCTGGCGCGGCCCCGACGGCGTCGGGACGACGGCGGTCCGAAGCGATGGATGCGCGTGGATGACAGCGGTCAAGGCGGCGCGCAAGGCTCCCACATCCACATCACCGGTGGTCTGGAAGCATCCGGCCTGGTACCAGTGGTTCCGGTCGTCGGTGGCCAGCCGCCACGCATACGCCTGACTCGGGGACAGCGGCCCGTCGTCGGGCTCACCTGAAGCGATCACGGTTCGGCCGGAGCCGTCCTCCGCGAGCCCGGCCATCCGCGCGGGGGTACGGAGGGTGAGCACATCGCCTGCTCGCAGAAAGATGCCATGCCGTCTGCAGAGGAGTGCCAGCGACATCGCCCGCAGGGAGTCGCCGCCCGCATCGTGGAAGTCGTCGTCCACCGACGGGAAGGTGCTGAGCACCGCGGCCCAGGCCCGTCGTATGACCTCCAGCGGAGAGCCGCCCGCGTCGTCGGGCGGAGCGGAGTGCTTCGCGGGACGCGGTGCCTCCCCTGCGGCGCTCGCCGACAACCGGGCGAAGTCGACCTTGCCGTTGGAGGTGAGGGGGAGCTTCTCCACCATGAAGATCCGAGCCGGGATCATGAAGGGTGGAAGGCGATGGGCCAACTCCCGCCGAAGGCTCGCCGCGGTTGTTTCCGGTGCGACGACGAACGCCGACAGCGCCTTGCCGTTCTCGGCGTCCACCGCGGCGACGGCGGCTTCTCGAACGTGCGTCAGAAGGGTGAGCTCGTGCTCCACCTCCGCCGGCTCGACGCGCTGGCCCCGGATCTTGACCTGGCCGTCCATCCGCCCGAGAAACTGAAGGTTCGCGTCAGCGTTCCATCGCACCAGGTCACCGGTCCGATAGAAACGGTTCTCAGGCCCCGGTAACGGGCCCTGGACGAATCTCCGCTCCGTGGTGTCCGGATCGCCCAGATAGCCGTGAGCCAGGCCGGCCCCCCCGATGTAGAGCTCTCCCGTTTCCCCGACGGCCACCGGCCGCCGCGTGTCGTCAAGCACAAGTAGCCTGGTGGCGCCACAGGGCCTTCCGACAGGCGGAAGGTCGTCCGCCTGGGACGGCCTGGCGGCGTACGCCGTCACCAGCTGTGTTTCGGTGGGGCCATAGTGGTTCTGCAGGATCGCGCCGGGAATTCTCCCGAACCAGTCACGGAGGGCGGGCGTGAGAACGAGCTGCTCGCCTCCGCTGGTCACATCGAGTAACCCGGATGGGACGAGCCCTCTGCGCAGGCTTCGCTCGGCGATCCGGGTGAGGGTATGCGGTGGGAGGATCACCCGCTGGACGTCCTGGTCACACAACGCCTTCAAGAGGACGTCCGGATCGTGGCGCGCCGCCGTGGAGGCGACGACCACCGTCCCGCCCGAGCACAGCACGGGGAATATCTCGGCCGTCGAAGTGTCCCATGCCAGGTCGGAGAAGTGCAGGCAGCGTCCTCGCAGAAACGCCTCCGAGTCGTTGAGATACCACCACACATGGTGGTTCAGCGAACGGCGGGGCATCGCGACGGCTTTCGCGGGCCCGGTGGAGCCCGAGGTGAACAGCACATAGGCCAGGGCTTCAGGAGGGACGACGTCCGGCAGGGTCCCGGTAGCGGTTTCGTCGATGTCGCGCCCGATCGTCGCCACGGAAATGCCGTCCGCCGAGAAGACGTCACGATTCGCCTCACCTGTGATCGCCATTCTGGCGCCCGAGACGGCGAGGTACCGACGGCGTCGCTCAGCCGGCACGTCCGGGCCGACGGGCAGATAGGCGGCACCTGCCCGCAGCACGGCGAGCAGCGCCACGATCGAGGTGAGTCCCCGGTCGGGCAGGCCGAGGGCGACCACGTCGCCAGGGCCCACTCCCGACGCGATCAGCCGAAGCGCCAAATGGCGCGTCCGCGTCTCAAGGGTCGCGTAGTCCAGTTCGCCGTCATCGGCCCGCACCGCGATCGAGTCGGGTACGGCGTCGACCTGGCCGAGAAAGAGGTCGCAGATGTCCGGCCAGTCTCGCGATGAGCCGGACCCCGTCCAGGGGGATGAAAGGAGGAGACGTGTTTCCCGGGCTCCGGGCGGCGGCCGGCCGTCACCGCCTTCGACCATGTCGAGAAGCCTCGCCGTGGCGAGTGCGGTATCAGGCACGATCCCGCCATCGGATCGCGCGATCAACGCACTCCGCCCGCACGTGCTGTCGGTCTCAAGCCGGCAGCGGGAAAGCACTGTGCGCGGTACCGGTCGCGAGCCGGTCCGGCCGGGGGAGTCCAGCTCGGCGGTCCAGCGGCCGTCGATCGCGGGGGTTCCTCCGGCCCATTGCACGGCGCGGCCGGTCCCGGTGCGCGCGGTCGCGACGCGTACGGTGCCGCTCCGGGACAACCGCACATCGATCTCCGGGACGCCCATCTCCCACAGGCACACCGCCGCATAAGCATCGAGTACGTCCGCCGGCGGCAAGGAGCCGGGCAGCCGGCCCTTGGACAGAGGGTGATCCGACAGCGGTGATGTGCTCATGTCTCTCTCGTCATCGAAAGTCAGGACAGATCGCGCCCCTGCGGCCGGTTCGCGGAATCCGGCGGCGGTGTACGGGACGGCGCTCGACACCCGCGGGCCTCCTGCCCGCGGAGAAGCCGCGTGTGCACGGAGGTGTGCCTGTCCGGATCTGCGGTGCCTTTCGCCCTCGCCAATGAGAGGCGGGCGAACTCTCCTCCGTCATGTCCGTTTCCGTATGACGAAAGGGCCCAGGACCAGGGCATCGAGGCCAAGTCTGGTGAACGTTCTCATCGCGTCGGCCGGTGTCCACACAATGGGCTCCTGCGGCCCGTTGAACGAGGTGTTGAGCACTGCCGCGAGGCCGGTCTCCCTCTCCACGTCCAGCAGCAACCGGTGATAAAGCGGTTCGTCCGCGCTGTTGACCGTCTGCGCCCGGGTGGTGCCGTCCACGTGGTTCACGGCCAGGAGCAGTTCCGTCTTCTCGGGGCGGAGTGGAGTGGTCACTATCATGTACGGCAGGGCCGAGGGCGAATCGATGATCTCGGCGTGGTGTTCAAGGCTGATGCTCGGAGCCAGCGGACGCCACCACTCCCGCTGTTTGATCCTCAGGTTGATCCGGTCGCGCGTCGCGACGTCGGCCGGGCAGGCGAGGATGCTGCGGTGCCCGAGGGCGCGCGGCCCCACCTCGCCGGCTCCCTGGAACCAACCGATCACCTCGTCGTTCGCGATGAACTCGGCGGCGGCGCCGGTCACGTCCGGTGGCTCCGCGTATCGGACGCCCGCGTCGTCGAGAAGCCTGCGGATCGTCTGCGCGGAGAACTCCGGACCCCACCCCAGCGAATCGGTCATGGGACGAATCACGTCACCGTGCTCAGCGGCGACATGGAGCGCGGCGCCCAGCGCCACCCCCGCGTCTCCGGCCAACGGTTGGACGAACAGGCGGTCGAGGTCGTGCCGCTTGATCAGGACTCCGTTGAGAGTGGCATTGAAACCCACGCCCCCCGCGACGTGCAGTGTCCGCGAATCCGTGATGGCGAACAGGCGGTCCACCAGTTTCGACACCGCCTGCTCCAGCAGAAACTGTGCCGTGGCCGCCAGGTCCCGGTAGTCGAACGGATCGCGTTCGGTAAGAGACAGGAATCGAGCGGTTTCAGGGTCGTATACGCGCCGCTGCCTGTTGGGTGGTTGAGGCCAAGTGGACTCCAAATAGGACAGCCAGGCCTCGGTTGATTCTTTGCTTTCGTCTATGTTCTCGGTAGAGCGCAGGCCGGGGCTGATGTGATCAACATGGTAACCGGAATCGTCCAGCCGAAAAGTGTTGAGGACGCCTTCGCGGACAGTGCCGTACGCGGCCAGTCCCATCAGCTTGCCGGCCTGGTCGGGCCCTAATCCGATATACCGTCCGACTGCGTCATAGAAATATCCGAGAGACCACGAGATCGGGAGCGTCTCCAGGAGTGTTATCTTTCCGGACCGGGCGAGTCCTAGGCTTGTGCTCTCGTTCTCTCCTTGGCCGTCGATCACCAGTAGCGCGGCATCCGCGTCGCCACTGGCGTGGTACGCGCTGGCCGCGTGCGACAGGTGGTGGGGGACGAACACGAGTTCAGGATCACGCCGCCGAGGAAAGAGGGTCGAGGGGAGCAGGCTCTCCAGTGCCTCGGCCGGGCTGAACGTCCAGCGGACATCGCGGTCACGGTGCAGCGTCGGAACGTCCCAGCCGAACGCCACGACGTCGATGTCGTCGAGTGTGATCTTCTCCCTGGCCAGAACGAACGCGGCCGCGTGAAGCGGAGCGAGGCCATAGGCATGTTTCCTGCGCACGAAACGCTCTTCCTCGGCGAACGCGGCGATCCGGCCGTCGGACACAACGCATGCCGCACCGTCGTGACCACGCCCCGGCCACCCGTTCAGGCCCAGTACTTTCACGCTGCTCCCTTCGACAAGTCGCCCATTTTCGCCGGACCCGAACAGAGGACAAAAGAGAATTCAGGCATCGTCAATGCCTGCCGATGTCAAGCGATCCCCGCGCGACTTCCGCACTGTGAGCATGCGCATGCGTGCGGGGAATTAGCGAGTCCACGGCAGGCGTGCGTTTGTATGAGAAGTCGGTGGGCCGAATGAGGTTTTTCGTGCGACTTGGGGACTCGTCAAGATCAGTCATAACTCTGTATGGTTCGGATGTCAACCCGTGATCGGCATCGCCGATCCTCTGCGGGAATGGGTTTTGTGTGGCGGGACGTGGGGGTATTCGGTTCACAAGAATGCGGCGCAAGAGGTTAAATTGACGGGGCCGAATAAGATGGTTTCGGTCGCCTTCAAGGTGATATCGATTGTCCTGGTTTAATCCCCGCGTGGCCGGAGACAAAGGGGCGTAACGGTCTCCTTTTGATCGCTCGGGGGATACTCGCGACGGCTTGACCGCCTGCCCGGAGGCCGCCGTGGTCCTCTGTTCCTCGCCGTCCGGCGGGACGATCACCTGCAGGGCGGGGCCGGCCGTGCCGTGAACCGTCGCGACGTCCGTGAGAGAGCCGAAGTCGGCTTTCGCCGTGCCCGCACGGCGTATTGGCACGAAGGCCGCGACCGCCCTCACGGTCACGGCCGGCTCGCCGGACAGTTATCGGACGGGACGGAAGACGCAGACCACTCGGGAGCACTTTGATGAGTGACACGAAGAAGGTCGCCGTCATCGGCGCGGGACCGGCGGGCGCGACCGCCGCATACGTGCTGGCGAAGAACGGGGTAGAGGTCGATCTCTATGAGGCCTCGGCGCACATGGGGGGGATGGCCCGATCCATGGAGCTGTGGGGTCAGGTCGTGGACATCGGTCCGCACCGTTTCTTCAGCACGGATCCACGCGTGAACGCTCTGTGGCTCGAGGTCGTCGGCGACGACTACGTCATGGTCGACAGATTGACCCGCATCCTCTTCCGGAACAAGTTCTTTCGCTACCCCATCAAAGCAGATGACGCTTTGCGGAATCTCGGTGTCACGGAGGGAGCGCTTTGTCTGGGTAGTTACCTGTGGCACCGGCTGCCGGCCCGCGGCGGCGACGGCGACGGCGACGGCGAGACATTCGAGTCATGGGTCGTGTCCCGTTTCGGGGGGCGGCTGTACCGCCATTTCTTCAAAACGTACACGGAGAAGTTGTGGGGCATCGCCGCAGCCGACCTTGATTCCGAGTTCGCGGCTCAGCGCATAAGAGGGCTGTCTCTCTGGGAAGTCGCGAAAGGAGCGCTTTCCGGCGGTTCCCGGCAGCGGCACAGAACCCTTGTCGACCAGTTCGCGTATCCGAACGAGGGAACCGGTCAGGTATACCAGCTGATGAGGTCTCGTATCGAGGATGAGGGTGGCAAGGTACACCTCAACTCTCCGGTGCACTCGGTGACCGTGTCGGGCGATGTCGTAACGGGCCTGCGACTGGCGGAGCAGGATGTGGCGTACGACCATGTGGTGAGCTCGATGCCGCTCACGACACTAATGAACAGGCTGAGCGGTGTGCCGGAGGATGTGGCGGCGGCTGTGAGGTCATTGAGATTCCGCAACACCGTGATCGTTTACCTGCTCGTCAACGCGGATGACGTGTTCCCCGACAACTGGATCTACGTGCACAGTGACGAACTGCGTATGGGCCGCATCACGAACTTTCGGAACTGGACTCCCACACTGACGCGCGGAAGGAAGGAGACCATCCTCGCGCTGGAGTACTGGTGCTTCGACGACGACGATTTCTGGAACTGGGAGGAGACGCTGCAGACGGAGCTGGCCGGAAAAGAGATCGTCATGACAGGGCTGGTAAGCCCGGAGCAGATCGTCGACGCGAAGGTCGTCCGAATCCCGAAATGCTATCCGGTCTACCGGAGAGGATACCGGGATGATCTGCAGAAGGTCGTGGACTTCTTATGTCGATACAGAGGCCTGCAGGTGATCGGGCGGTATGGGGCGTTCAAGTACAACAATCAGGATCACAGTATTCTTATGGGGATGCTGGCTGCCGAGAACATCATGGAAGGATTCGACAAGAATGACCTGTGGAGTATCAACAGCGACTACGAGTATCAGGAGTCGTCGCTCATAACGGAGACGGGACTCGTCTTGAAGTCAGACTGAATCATTTTCCGCTGATGACGTCGACCGTGAACGACGTGTACTGAAAAAGGCCGAACGCGCGCGAATGGGAGGTCCAGGCATGTCGGGCGGCAGAGGGAAGAGAGTGCTCGTCACGGGCGGCGCCGGGTATGTAGGGTCGGTCACAAGCGCGATCCTCCTGGAGCGGGGGTACCGGGTCACCGTGCTCGACGACCTTTCCACCGGCTTCGGCGCCGCCGTTCCCGAGGGCGTGACATTCGTCAAGGCGTCCCTGCTCGACAGCGGCAAGGTGCTCGACCCCTCCTACGAGGCCGTTCTGCACTTCGCCGCCAGCGCCGAAGTCGGGGAATCGTCCAGGGTTCCCGAGAAATACTGGCGGAACAATGTGATCGAAACTTTCGCCCTCCTTGAGGCGATGCGCGCAACGGGTGTCCGGCGTCTGATCTTCTCCTCGACGTGCGCCGTCTATGGGGAGGCCGCGCAGATTCCCATAGCCGAGGATTGTCACGTCAGGCCTATCAACGCCTACGGTGCTTCCAAGCTGGCGGTGGATCACATGATCAGGAGCGAATGTGAGGCGCACGGCCTGGCAGCCGTCTCCCTGCGGTACTTCAACGTCGCGGGTGCGTACACACGGTTCGGGGAGCGCCACGATCCAGAGTCCCACCTCATTCCTTTGGCACTGCAGGTCGCACAGGGCCGACGAAAAGCGCTGTCCGTACACGGAACCGATTACGCCACTCCTGACGGCACCTGTGTCCGTGATTACGTTCATGTCGCGGACCTGGCCGAAGCCCACCTCCTGGCGATGGGCAAGGCCATGCCGGGGGTGCACCAGGTCGTCAACCTGGGTGGCGGCAGGGGGCATTCCGTTCTGGACGTGATCGGGGCGGTTGAACAGGTCACCGGCAGATCGGTACCCGTCGTCCACGGCGAGCGACGCGGTGGTGATCCGGCCGTCCTCGTCGCCTCCAACGCCAGAGCCGCTGAGGAGTTGGGATGGCGTCCACGACGCACCTCGCTCCTGGAGATGATCTCAGACGCCTGGATGTTCACGGGCCGACTGTCCGCGCGTACTCCCCAGAGAGAGCTGTGACCGGAAAGGTTCGGCGGGTTGCTGCTCGTGGGGGGGCCGGGCCGGTTGGAGGTGATCAGTCAGATCCGGTCCGGCGCGTGGTGGCGTGGCGGCAGAAACCTGTCAGGGGCCGAAGGCTCACCGACCAAGAAGGGCAGAGGCTCCAGCAGATCGTGCGCCGGGGCAGTACCAACTCGGTGCGTTACCGGCGAGCGATGACGCTGCCTGCCTCGGCGTGGCCGGGCTGCCGCCGGAGTTCGAGGCGGATCTCGCGGCGGCGTGCTTCGCGGGCCGACTCGTCCTGGGCGGTGACCTGGCTCCCCTGTTGGCACGGTACGACCTCGCCGCGTCCGAGCTGCGCGACACGTGGACCGTCTGCTATCCGCGGCTGGTCTCGGACGGCACGCTCTTCGACGCGATGCGGGTCGCCACCGCACTCGGCACGGGCCCGGAAAGCCTTAGAGCTCTCCCCATGTGCCTATCGGACGGTGTTCCCGCCCAGGTAGGTCCGCAGGTGCCGGGCGGTGAGGGAGTCTCCTGTCGAGACGAGGTCGGCGGGGGTGCCGGTGAAGACGATCCGGCCGCCGTCGTGTCCGGCTCCGGGGCCGAGGTCGATGATCCAGTCGGCGTGGGCCATCACGGCCTGGTGGTGCTCGATGACGACGACCGTGTTGCCGTCGTCGACGAGCCGGTCCAGCAGGGCGAGGAGCTGGTCCACGTCCGCCAGGTGCAGGCCGGTGGTCGGCTCGTCCAGCACGTACGTGGTGGCCTTCTCCGCCATCCGGATGGCGAGCTTGAGCCGCTGTCGTTCGCCGCCGGACAGGGTGGTGAGCGGCTGGCCCAGGCCGAGGTAGCCCAGGCCCACGTCGGAGAGCCGGTCGAGGACGGCCCGCGCCGCGCCGAAGCTCGCCTTCGAGGCCGCAGGGGAAGAGGCTGCGGCGGAGGAGGTCGTGCCGGGAGCGAAGAAGTCGCGGGCCTCGGCCACCGACATGGCGAGCACCTCGCTGATGTCCTTGCCGCGCAGCTTGTGGGTGAGCACCTCGGGGGTGAACCGCTTGCCCTCGCACTGCTCGCACACCGACGCCACCCCGGCCATCATCGCCAGGTCGGTGTAGACCAGGCCGATGCCCTTGCAGTTGGGGCAGGCTCCCTCGGAGTTCGCGCTGAACAGGGCGGCCTTGACGCCGTTCGCCTTGGCGAAGGCGGTGCGGATCGCGTCGAGCAGCCCGCTGTAGGTGGCCGGGTTGCTGCGGCGCGAGCCTCGGATCGGGGTCTGGTCGACCACCGCGACGTCTTCCCTGCGGGGGAGCGAGCCGTGAATCAGCGAGCTCTTGCCCGAGCCGGCGACGCCGGTGACCACGGTGAGCACGCCCAGCGGGATGTCGACGTTCACATCTTTGAGGTTGTGCAGGCGGGCGCCGGTGATCGACAGTTGCCCGCTGGGCTGCCGTACCTTCTCGCGCAGGCGGGCCCGGTGGTCCAGGTGGCGGCCGGTGAGGGAGTCCGACGCGCGCAGCCCGGCCACGTCGCCGGTGAAGCAGATCCGCCCGCCGGAGGAGCCGGCCCCGGGGCCGAGGTCGACCACGTGGTCGGCGATCTCGATCGTCTCCGGCTTGTGCTCGACGACCAGGACCGTGTTGCCCTTGTCACGCAGGCGCAGCAGCAGGTTGTTCATCCGCTCGATGTCGTGCGGGTGCAGCCCGACCGTGGGCTCGTCGAAGACGTAGGTGACGTCGGTCAGGCTGGAGCCGAGGTGGCGGACCATCTTCACCCGCTGGGCCTCGCCCCCGGACAGGGTGGACGACTCGCGGTCCAGGCTCAGGTAGCCCAGGCCGATCTCGACGAGTGACTCCAGCGTGTTGCGCAGGGTGGCGACGAGCGGCCCCACCGACGGGTCCTCGATGCCCCGGACGAAGTCGGCCAGGTCGCTGATCTGCATCGCCGCGCAGTCGGCGATGTTGCGGCCGTCGATCTTCGAGGCGAGCGCGGCGGAGTTGAGCCTGCTGCCGCCGCACGCGCGGCAGCTCGTGAACGTCACGGCCCGGTCCACGAACGCCCGGATGTGGGGCTGCATCGACTCCCGGTCCTTGGCGAGATAGAGCCGCCGTACCTTGACCAGGAGCCCTTCGTAGGTGGTGTTCATCGTGCCGATTTTGATTTTGGTGGCGGGTTTGTGGAGGAAGTCCTCCCACTGGGCCGGGGTGTAGTCCCTCAGCTTGACGTCGGGGTCGAAGAACCCCGAGTGGGCCAGGCCCTGCCAGTACCACGAGTCCACGGTGAAGTTGGGGGCGGTGATCGCCCCCTCGTTGAGCGAGCGGTCGACGTCGACGAGCTGGGAGACGTCGACGTCGGAGACCCGGCCGAGTCCTTCGCACTCGGGGCACATGCCCTCGGCGCTGTTGAAGCTGAACGCGCTCGAGGTGCCGACGTGAGGGGTGCCGATCCGGCTGAAGACGATCCGCAGCATCGTCTGCGCGTCGGTCGCGGTGCCGACCGTGGAGCGGGAGTTGGCGCCCATCCGCTCCTGGTCGACGACGATCGCCGCGCTCAGGTTGCGCAGGCCGTCGACGTCGGGACGGCCGAGGCTCGGCATGAACGACTGGACGAAGGCCGTGTAGGTCTCGTTGATCAGGCGCTGCGACTCCGCCGCGATGGTGCCGAAGACGAGGGAGGACTTCCCGGAGCCGGAGACCCCGGTGAAGACGGTGAGCCGCCGCTTGGGAATGTCCAGCGAGACGTCGGCCAGGTTGTTCTCCCTGGCGCCGCGAACCTCGATCACGTCGTGGCTGTCCGCGGTGGCCGGGCGGCGCCGCGGGCCGACTGAGCCGACCGGTGTGGCGGGTGGGAACACGAACCTTCTCACGCGATATCCTTAGGGTGTAAAGAGTTAGCCCGGCAAAGTTAGTTTATGCCGTAAGGAGTTGCAAGTGGTCGTCTTCGCCGGACAGGGCGACGCGCGCCGTTCGATGGCGCTGCTGTGGCGTACCACCAGGTCGGACCAGGCGCGTCCCGGGCCCAAGCCCGCGCTGAGCGTGGACCTCATCGTGGACACGGCCGTCGCCGTCGCCGACTCCGAGGGGATGGCCGCGCTCTCCATGCGCGCGGTGGGCGAGCGGCTCGGACGCACGGCGATGGCCCTCTACACCTACGTCCCCAGCAAGAGCGAACTGGTCGACCTGATGTACGACCGGGCCCTCGCCGAACTGTCCACCCACCACGACCTGGAGGCGGGCTGGCGGGCGGCTGTGACCTCCTGGGCGCGGGAGGCGTGGGAGTTCTACATACGGCATCCGTGGATGCTGCAGGTGTCGCAGGCGCGTCCCGTGCTGGGCCCCAACGAGTACGTCATGATCGAGGGGGTGATGCGGATCCTCCGGGAGACCGGGCTGGACGCCGGGACGCTGCGGCGCGTCGCGGGGACGCTCTCCTGCTTCGTACGCGGGGCGGCGCAGACGGTCGCGGAGGCGCGTCAGGCCCCGGCGGCGACCGGGCTGTCCGACGAGGAGTGGTGGTACGCCCGCTCGGCCCTGCTGACGGAGGTCGCCCCCGATTTCGCCGAGCGGTTCCCCACGCTGACCTGGCTGGACGGCGAGGGCGCCTACCAGGCTCAGGACGAGACCGTCCCCTACCTGGAACAGGAGGGGAGAGACACCTTCGCCGCCGGGCTCGTCATCCTCCTGGACGGGATCGAGGCGGCCATGGGCGAAGCCGGAGGCTGAAGGCCCTGGCGGCAAGCCGCCGTCACGAGCTCGTAAGAAATCGCGGGGACGTCCGCTCCTACGCTGGACGCATGATCAAAATGCGAGCGGCGGTTGCCGTGGTCTCGGTGGCCTTGCTGGCCTGCGCGTGCGGCACCGAGGGGGGCGTGACCGCCGATCCAGCGCCGCCGGCCGCCGTGCCGTCCGGTCCGGCGTCCACCTCGGCATCCGCATCACCGGCGCCGACGGCCTCGCCCGACGCCGACGCCGACGCCGGCACCGACGCCCCGGCGGCGACGCCGGCCGCGCTGGCCTTCTCCGCCAAGACGCTGGACGGCGAGCCGTTCCAGGGCGCCAATCTGGCCGGCAAGCCGGTGGTCTTCTGGTTCTGGGCACCCTGGTGCCCCAAGTGCCGTTCCGAGGCGCCCGCCGTCAAGGCGGCCGCCGCCGCGTTCGGCGACGTCGAGTTCGTCGGTGTGGCGGGCCTGGACACCGAGGCGGCGATGAAGGAGTTCGTCCAGGGGACCGGCACCGGCGACATCGTGCAGCTCGCGGACACCAAGGGCGCGGTGTGGACCAAACTGGGCGTCAGCCAGCAGTCGACGTTCGTGTTCATGAAACCGGACGGCTCCACCACGAAGGCCTCGGGCCCGCTCGACAAGGACACGCTGGACGGCCACGTCCGGCGACTGCTCGGCCGGTAGCCGTCCCTCGTAGCCCTCGACAACCTGGAGAGACGAGCGTGAACGTCGCCGAGGTGCCGCTCGCCCTGGCGCTGGCCGCGGGCACGGTGGCCGCCTTCAACCCGTGCGGCTTCGCGATGCTGCCCGCCTACCTCACCCTGCTGATCGCCGACGGCGGGCCGGGCCGCGGTGGGCCGGTCGCCAGGGCGCTGATGCTGTCGGTCGCGATGACCGCGGGTTTCGTCACGGTCTTCGGCCTGTTCGGGGTGGCCGTCACCGCCCTGGCCGTCTCGGTCGGCCGCTACCTTCCGTGGGTGACGATCGTCATCGGCGTGCTGCTCGCGGGGCTCGGCGTGTGGCTGCTGACGGGTCGCGAGCTGCTGCTCCGGCTTCCCGGGCCGGCCGCGGGCCGTCCCGCCACCTCGGCGCTCTCGCTGTACGGCTACGGGGTGTCGTATGCGGTTGCCTCGCTGTCGTGCACGGTGGGACCGTTCCTCGCCGTCACCTCGGCCTCGCTGTCCGGCGCGGGCCTGCTCGGCGGCGCGGCGGCGTTCGTCGCCTACGCGCTCGGCATGGGCCTGGTCGTCGCCGTACTGTCCACGGCGGTGGTGCTCGCCCGGGGCGCCGCGGTGGCCAGACTGCGGCGGCTGTTGCCGTATGTTTCCAGAACCAGCGGTGCGTTGCTCCTGCCGGCCGGGCTGTATGTCATGTACTACGGCTGGTACGAGCTGCGGGTCTTCTCCGGAGGAACCGCCGACGACCCGATCGTGGGCGCCGCGACGGCCGTGCAGGGCGTTCTGGCGGGGTGGCTGGAGTCTCTCGGCGCGGGCTGGGTCGCCCTCGCGCTCGCCCTGCTCGTCCTCGGCGCGCTCGCGCTGCGTGTGGTCCGGCGGCGGCACGCTCGCTGAGGATCTTTCGCAGGGCGACGTTCCCGCACCGGACGTCGGGAAGGCCCTTACCCGAAGCCGGATGCGCCGCGCTCGTCTAATCGGGCCGCTGGGGGGCAGGGGACCCCTATGAAAAAGTTCTTCAAGGTCGTAGTGGCACGAAGGTTGTCTCGTACACCGATAGGTCTGGCGATCCTGGGGGCGGGCTGGTTCCTGGGACGGCGGCGCAGGCAGCGTGAGCAGGAGCAGGCGGGGCGAGGGCGGGAGTACGCGACGCGGGGTGGCGGGCGTCCGGCCCGCTCCGGCCGCCGCTGAAAACCGCCGACGCCGACGCCGACGCCCCGGCCCTCGCCCACGAGTACTGGCCGTCCCGGCAGGCGCCGGTCGGACGGGGCTCGGCAGGGCGTCGACCGGCTGCCGCGCCTTCCCGTCAAGACACCGGCAAGAAACCGTCAAGACATCGGCAGGACCGAGCGGACGCTCGATGCGGCGAGCGGCGAGAGGACAGCGGGGCGAGAGGACAGCGGGGAACGACGAGACGGCCCGGTCGATCATCGACCGGGCCGTCTCGTCGTTCCCGTGTTCCCCGTGCCGCTTCCGGATCTCCCAGGTGTCCCGGAGCCGCCGGAGCCGGGAGGCTCTAGTTGAACATCGCCTCCATGGTCTCGTGCGACTTCTCCTTCTTGGCGTCGGACTCGCTGCCCCAGCAGGTGTTGAGGATGATCCGGGTGCGGTCCTCCGAGAGCGGGACCGTGCGGTGCAGCGTCGTGTCGGAGCGCAGGAAGTAGATGTCGCCGGTCTCGTGGGCGTAGGTGCTGATCTGCTGCTTGATGAGGTGGTCGTGGACCCGGGGGTCCTCCTTCACCCAGTTGGTGTGGGGGACGCACTGGAGCATGCCGCCGTACTCGCTGCTCGGCGCCTCCATGATCCAGATGAGGGTGAAGCTGAAGTCGCCCCAGTGCCAGCCGTGGGTGTCGCCCTGCTTCTCCTGGCGGATGATGACGTACTTCTCCTCGTCCCAGGGGCAGCCGACGACCGGCTCGTTGGCCAGCCGGCCGAGGAAGTCCTTGAGGGTGGCGGAGTCGTAGAGCTCCGGGATCAGGGTGCTGTCCTGTGCGATGGACTGCTGGCTGACCGTGCTCATCTTCCTCGGCGAGTTGCTGGTCTCCTTGAGGTTGATGTCGATCCGGCGCGCGTGCAGGTCGAGCAGCCGGTCCACCTCGTCCGAGACAAGGTCCTTGATCTCGCCGGAGACCACGTTCCGTAGCTTCACATAGCCGTTCCTGCGGAAATCATGGGAAAGTTTGCGGATTTCCCAGGGGTCCTGAAAGGTCTTTTCGAGATGCTCCGCGATCCGATCGTCGAGTGAGAGCTTCCGGTGGCCGGTCTCGTAGTTGGGAGTCGGCATGCGTTTTCTCCTCCGTGGTTATCGAGTCCGTGGTCATCGAGGTTTTCAGAACCGTAACACGCGATTGGCGGACGCAAATGGTGCGCGTTGTTCGTCCACTCCCGCTGTGAAACCATAAGCGGATTCCAGCCGATCGGCTTCAGCGATTACTCAGACTACGCAGGGACGAGCGTCATGAACACCAAAGTCACATTCGTCGAGCTGTCTGCATTCGAGGCCATCCTGCCCCTCGCCTCCGGTTACATGCAGGCCTACGCACAGCATGACCCCGAGGTGGGGCCGCGATGTGAGTTCGAGATCTTCTCCGCACCCGTGTCCGCGAACCGGGAGGAAGTGATCGACGAACTCCTTGGCAGGCGCAGCGACGTGTACGCCATCAGCTGTTACATCTGGAACATCGGATTCGCGCGTGCCGTGCTGGCCGCGCTGCACGAGCGGCTCCCGAAGGCCCAGTTCATCCTCGGCGGCCCGCAGGTCATGCAGCACGCCCACGAGTACGTCCCCCCGGAGCAGGAGAACGTCGTCGTCTGCAACGGCGAGGGCGAGAAGACGATGGTGCAGTACCTACGGCAGGTCCTCAGCGAAGAACCCGACTTCGCCGCCGTCCACGGGATCAGCTTCTGGCGGTCGGGGGAGCTCGTCACCACCGAGGCCGCCGAGCGGGTGCGCGACCTCATGGAGGTGCCCTCGCCCTTCACCTCCGGCGTCTTCGAGGAGGGCAAGTACACCACCGCCATTCTGGAGACCAACCGCGGATGCCCGTTCAGCTGCGGTTTCTGCTTCTGGGGCGCGGCGACCAACGACAAGGTGCACAAGTTCGAGGACCAGCGGGTCCGCGACGACATCACCTGGATCAGCAAGAACAACTTCGTGTCGATCTTCATCGCCGACGCCAACTGGGGCATGGCCCCGCGCGACGTGGAGCTCACCCGCCACCTGGTGGAGTGCAGCGAGGAGAACGGCTACCCGGTGATGGTCTCGATGGCCGCGGCCAAGAACAAGCCGGACCGCATGGCCGAGATCACCGAGATCCTCGTGCAGGGCGGCCTGCTGACCAGTCAGCCCATCTCCCTGCAGTCGATGAGCTCCAAGACCCTCGAACTGGTCGACCGCTCGAACATCAAGCCCGCGACCTACACCGAGCTGCAGAGGACGCTCAGGGAGAAGCGCATCAGCTCCTACATCGAGCTGATCTGGCCGCTTCCCGGGGAAACCCTCGGCTCCTACAAGGAAGGGGTCGCGGAATTGTGCCGGCTGCGTGCCGACACTTTGATCGTCTATCCGCAGCTCCTTCTTCACAACACCTCGATCCACGCGAAGCGCGACCTTCTCGGAGTGCAGGTCGAACGCGTTCCCAGTGATGTCACGGAAGCCGATGTCGTGGTCGGCACCAACTGGGTCAGCCGCGAGGAGTGCGAGCGCGGCACGTGGTTCTACTACGCGGTCCACTCGCTCTACAACCTGCGCGGCCTGTATTATCTCGCCAATTATCTGGAGAGGTCGGGAACGAGAAGGTTCGAGGACTTCTTCACCGACGCCGCGACATATTTCGAGAGCCGTACGGACACCGAGGTCGCGACTTTCTTCCGCGATTCCGTGGAGAAACTCTGGAACTACGACTTCCACAATTTCGGGATGGTCGCGCATCTCGTCCTGCATTCGCACCGCGAGGAGTTCGACGCACTGCTCGTCGACTTCGCCCGCGGTCAGTCCTGGTGGCGGGACGCCGGGGCGCGGGCGGCGTTCGAGCTCGACCTGCTGGCTCGGCCCTACATCTACCTGGCCAAGCCGAAGCCGCCCCGCTACGACTTCACCGAGCTGGGCGTCGAGTCGCGCGCCGGGGCGCGTGGGAAGACGACCTCGGTCGTGGACATGCCCGCCGACCTGGCCGCCCTGCTCATCGACCTCGACGTGACCGGCCTGGAGGCGGGCCAGGAGCTTCTGACCCGCTTCGAGCTCGACCACCCGCGCGGGCGCAAGCTGCCGTTCATGCCGGAACGCAGCCTGGAGCACAACGCCTCCTACTGCCAGGGCATGGTGCTGCGGCTGCGGGAGTATCTCCCCACCTGGCGGCCCGAGTCCGAGACCGCCGCGCTTCCCGGCCGGCGCTGAGCACCTCCCGTCGCGTCGCCCGGCAGGGGCGCTGAACCGCCTGCCGGGCCGCCCGCGAGGGCACGGGGTCGCCGGGGCCGCCAAGGTCGCCGGGGTCACCGGACCGTACGCGATGAGGGGCGTGGCCGCAGGTGACGAAGAACCGAGGCCGCGCATGACGAGGGCCCGTGAGGATGATCCTCACGGGCCCTCGTCATGCGCGGGTCAGGGGGCCGGGCATCCCGCCGGGCGGGATGTCCCGCCGCCCGAGGCCCGGGCTCGGAGCCCGGGCCTCACGGCTCAGACCTTCGCCCCCGCCTTGGCTTCGGCCTTGGCGAGAGCGCCGTCCACCGCCTCGGCGAAGTCGGCGAGCACCGGGTTCTCGAACAGCACCCGGATCGGCACGTTCACCGCGAACCTCTCCCGCACCTGGGTGATCACCTGCGCGGCCACCAGGGAGTGACCGCCGATCTCCAGGAAGTCGTCCTCGCGGGCGATCCGCCTGAGCTTCAGCACCTCGGCCCAGATCTCGGCGATCGTCTGCTCCGTCGCGGTCTGCGGCGCGTCGAAGTCGTCGTCACCGCAGTCACCGCCGTCGCCGCCGGGCTCTGGCAGCGCCTGGCGGTCCACCTTGCCCGAGGAGGTCAGCGGCATCGCGTCCAGCGTCACGTACGAGGAGGGCAGCATGTACGCGGGCAGCGAGCCCTGCAGGAACCGGTGCAGCTCGCCGGTGAGGCCGCTGCGGTCGGCGATGATCCTGGAGGCGTCGTCGAGCACGACGTAGCCGACGAGCCGGTCGTCGCGCACGCTGACCACGGCCTCGCGCACCCCCGGATAACGGGTGATCGCGGCCTCGATCTCGGCGGGCTCCACCCGGAAACCACGGATTTTCACCTGGTGGTCCACCCGGCCCACGTACTGCAGCCGGCCGTCGGGCAGGTAGCGGACCAGATCGCCGGTCCGGTAGAGCCGGGCACCGGGAGGGCCGTACGGGTCGGGCATGAACGACTGCGCGGTCAGGCCGGGCTTGCCCCGGTAGCCGTGCGCCAGGCCGGTGCCGCCGACGTACAGCTCGCCGGGCACGCCCGCGGGGAGCGGATTGAGCCAGCGGTCCATCACGTAGGCCCTGAAGTTGGCGAGCGGCCGGCCGATCGGCGGTGCGTACGCGGCGGCGGGGTCGCACGTCCCCATCGTGGCGCACACGGTCGTCTCCGTCGGCCCGTAGGCGTTGACGAAGACACGGCCGGGGGCCCAGGTCCGCACCAGCCCGGTCGGGCAGTGCTCGCCCGCGACGACCATGAGCCGCACCGTGTCCAGCTCGTCGCCCTTGAGCGTGCTGAGGAACGTCGGCGGGAACGTGGCCGCGGTCACCCCCTGCTCGCAGATGGCCTTCGCCGTCTCCTGCGGGGTCATGGCCGACGGGTCCAGCACGCACAGTGCCGACCCGTTCAGCAGCGCCATCGTGATCTCCCAGATCGAGGCGTCGAAGCTGAGCGAGGCGAACAGCGCCACCCGGTCGTCGGACGTCAGGGAGAACTCCCGGGACAGGGCCGAGGCGAGGTTGCCGACGCCGCGGTGCGGCACCTCCACGCCCTTGGGCCGTCCGGTCGAGCCCGAGGTGTAGATGAGGTAGGCGGGGGCGTCGGGCGCGGGCGTCAGGCCGGGGCTCGTGCCCGGCTCCTCCGCCTCGATCGTGCGCCACTCGGCGTCCAGTTCGATCGTGCGCACCCGGTCGTCGCGCACCCGGCCCGCGTGCTCGGCACCGGTGAGGACGAGCCGTGCCCCGCTGTCGTCGAGGATGTAGCCCAGCCTGTCGGGCGGCAGCGCCGGATCCAGCGGCAGGTAGACCCCGCCGGACTTGACGATGCCGAGGAAGGCGACGAGCGCCTCGGCCGAGCGGCCGGTCATCGAGCCGACGATGTGGCCTGGCCGCACCCCGTCGCGGATCAGCCGGTGGGCGACCCGGTTGGCGCGCTCGTCCAGCTCCCCGTAGGTCAGCCGCCGCTCACCGGCGAGCACCGCGAGCGCGTCGGGGGCGGCGGCGGCGCGCGCCTCGAACAGGGCGCCGATGCCGGCCTCCTCGTCGAAGGGGGTCTCGGTGCGGTTCCACTCCTCGACCACCAGCCGCAGCTGCTCGGCGTCCAGCAGCGAGAGCGAGGAGATGGGCCGCGCGGGGTCGCGCACGGCGTCGGACAGCAGGGTGACGTACTGCTCGGCCCTGGTTCGGGCGCCCGGCGCGTCGAACAGGTCGAGCCCGTAGCGCATCTCCCCGTCGAGCGAGCCGGGCACCAGGACCAGCGCGAGGTCCGAGGCGAGCGGGAAACGGCCCGCCACCAGGGGCGAGACCTGGACACCGGGCAGCCGCAGCGTGCTCCAGGCAGGGGGTGCCTGGTCGAACTCCGCCTGGTAGAGCGGCTGCACGCCACTGGAGGCGTCCAGCTCCAGCTCCTCGGCCAGCCGGTGCGCGGGGTAGGAGCCGTGCGCGGCCGCCTCGTCCAATGCGTCGCGCACCTGGGCGACGACGGCGGTGAACGAGGGGTCGCCCCCGCAGCCGATCCGGATCGGGAACACCGGGGCGCGCCCTCCGGCGGGCACGGGTACGCCGACCACGACCTCGTCCTGGCCCGACCAGCGGCACAGCGCGACCGCCCACGCGGCCAGCGTGACGGCCCGGGTGTCGGTACCGCCGGCCGGGAGGGTCTCCGCCTGCCCCGACCAGCGGGACAGCGTCATCGCCCGCGCGGCCCGGGTGGCGCTCTCCGTATCGGCCTCGCGCGCCATGGTCTCGACCAGCGCGGCCGTCTCCGGCGGGACGGTGAAGGTCACCCTGGCACCCGTGAAACCGGGTACGGCGGGACGGCTCCTGTCGGAGGGCAGGTCCAGGGCGGGGGGCGTTCCGTCGAGCCGCTCACGCCAGTAGGCGAGGTCTGCGGCCTCCCGGCCGGCGCCGTCGACGGAGGGGTGGCCGTCGGCCGGGTCGGCGGGGGACGCGGCGGCGGTGAACGGGTCGGCGGGGGAGCGGCGGTCACCGGGGACGTGCCCGCCTGCGGACGCGTGGTCGGCGGGGGAGCCGTTCGAGGAGCCGCCGGGGGAGGCGTGGCCGGCGGGAGAACCGTTGGAGGAGGCATCGAAGGCGGCGGAGCCGTTGGAGGAGCCATGGAGCGTGGCGCCCGAGGCGTCCTCGTACGCCAGGGAGATCTCCCGCGCGAGGTCCGCCAGAACGCGTTCGTCGGCCACGAGCCGGTGCGCCGTCACGACGAGCGCGTGGTCGTCGTCGGCCATCCGTGCCAGGGCGATCCGCACCGGCGGGCCGTTCTCCAGGTCGAGGCCCCGGTTGGCCTGCTCGGAGACGAGCCGCGCGAGCGCCTCCTCGCGGCGGCTCGCGTCGTGCCTGCCCAGTTCCACCGGCGAAGGGACGGTGACGCGCCGGGGCGCGGCCCCGGAGTCGCCGGGCAACGCCGGCCGCAGGTCCTCGCGCGCCTCCAGCACGTGTTCCAGCGCGGTGATGAGGGCCTTCTCGTCCACGGGGCCGCGCAACCGCGCCGCGAGCGTGACCTGGTCGGTGTGGTCACCTGAGGGTTTGGCCCGGTAGGACCTCCACCCGCTCTCCTGGATCGGCGACAGCGAAGTCTTACTGTCCGGCATGGGGTGCTCCAATCAGTGCCCGGCGTGGTCGAGTTCGAGATGGACGGGGACGCGGTCGACGCCCCACATGAGGTTCGAGCGCAGTCGCTTCACCGGCCCGGTGAGCTCCATGCGGGCCACCCGGCGGGTCAGCTCCTCCAGCAGCACGCGCAGTTCGAACCTGGCGAGCGCCGCGCCGATGCACAGGTGCTTGCCGAGGCCGAACGTGAGGTGCCTGTTGGGGGTGCGCCCGACGTCGAAGCGGCGCGCGTCGGGGAAGGCGTCCTCGTCGCGGTTGACGGCCGGGTGCCACACGCTGACCCGCTCACCGGCCCGGATGGTCTGATCTCCGATCTTCGTGTCGCGCAGTGCGGTGCGCATGACGTTGAGGCTGGGGGCGGTCCAGCGCAGCACCTCCTCCACGGCGGTCGGGATGAGCGAGGGGTCCTCGCGCAGCCGCCGCCACTCGTCGGGGTTCTCCACCAGGGCGATGACGGCCCCCGCCGAGGCGTGCCTGGTCGTCTCGTTGCCTCCGGTGATGAGGCCGTTGATGTTGAGCAGGATCTCTTCGTCGGTGAGGGGAGTCCCGTCGATCCGGCCGCGGATCAGCACGCTGATCACGTCGTCGCCGAGGTCGTCGCGCCGTTCGGCCAGCAGGTCGGCGTAGTAGGCGAAGATGTTGGCGTTGGCCTCGGCCTTCTCGGCGTCGGAGATGACGTCGTCGGAGGAGGCGGAGCCGAACGCGGTGCGCGTCCACTGGATCATCAGGTCCCAGTCGGCGCGGGGCACGCCCAGCAGCTCGCAGATGACCGAGAGCGGGAGCCTGCCCGCCACCGTGTCGACGAAGTCGAAGGAGTCCTTCTGGGCGTTCTCCTGGAGCATCCCGCCCACCGTCTCGCGCATCGCGCCCTCCAGGCGGCGTACCACCCGGGGGGTGAGCGCGGGGTTCATCACGTCGCGCAGCTGGCTGTGGCGGCCGTCGGTGACGATGAGCATCTTGCCGGCGGCGGCGCGGGCGGCGGACTCGGTCTGCCCCACCTGCATGCCCCGCTCGGAGGTGAAATTCGTCTTGTCGAGATAGACGGCGACGCCGTCCGCGTATTTGGTGAAAGCCCAGAAACTCGGCCCGTCCGACCTTGAGTTCCAGAACATCGGCCGGTGCTCCTGCAGGTAGTGCAGGACGCCGAGGCCGGAGTCGGGGGCCGTGTAGATGTCCGGATCCGCCAGATCCAGATTGTTCAGATTAACGGTCGTGTCCACTGTCATAGGGAATTCCTCCGTGCGTACACGTCGAAGATGTCCGTGTCCTTCAGCAGGGGATCCTGGCCGATGTCGACCTGGAATCCACGACCGGTGAGATCGTCGCGCACGGACGCGAGCCTGCCGTCGATGTCGTGGACCTGCATGACGATTTGGTCGACCGCCTCCCAGTCACCGGGAGCGATTCCGTCCAGGACATCGCATTCGGCTTTCTCGACGTTGATTTTCAACAGTCCTATGCGGTCCACGCCCTCGGTGGCCATCACCTCGGAGATCGTCCGCACCTGGCACTCCTGCTTCTCCGTGATGTGCCTGCCCTCGGCCATGTCGGTCACGTCCTCGGGGGCGAAACCGCTGTTGGCGAGGAATGTCCTGGTCACCTCGGCGTCGTGGTCGACGTCGGTGTACATCCCCGACATCGCGGTGGTCTCCGGGTAGACGGTGATGACCGCCGTTCCCGGGGCGCGGGAGAGCGCGCAGTCGAACGCCTTGGCGTTCAGGCCGTGGGCGGACAGATTCGCGCACAACGCGTCGTAAAGCGGCCTGGCGGGCTCGAACGCGAGAATCCGGGTGCCCGGACATTCCCAATGAAACGCCAGTGCGGCGATTCCGATGTTGGCTCCCACGTCGAACACCGTCATTCCAGGCTCAAGACGAACATCATGCCTGAAGTAGCTTCTGTCGCCCACGATACTGCGATACTGCAGGCTGGTCTCGGCGGGATTGAGCTGGAATACCACATGACCGTCGGGGAGTGTCATCTGGCGTACTCGCTGATTGTTTTCCAGTGTGCCTCTCCGGTGATTTCGCATATCATCACCATTAACAAAAACCTTATTACAGTCAACCAGAGGTGAAACCCGACAAGGACGGAACGATCTCATGGACACTCAGGGAACAGAAGTCAGGGCGCCGGAGGAAAAGCCGCCCTCTCTCTGGCGAAACCCCGACTTCAACCGGCTCTGGGCCGGCCAGTCGGTCTCGGTCCTCGGCTCCGAGTTGACCACCCTGGCACTTCCGCTGACCGCGATCCTCATGCTCCAGGCCACCTCCTTCGAGGTCGGGCTGCTCAACACCATGCGCACGATCGCCGCGCTCCTGCTGACGCTGGTCGCCGGCGTGCTCATCGACCGCTACCGCCGCAGGCCGCTGATGGTCGCCTCCAACCTCGGGCGGGCCGGCATCGTGATGCTGATCCCGATCGCGGCCTTCGTCGGCTTCCTCGACATGTGGGTGCTCTACGTGGTCGCGGTCGTGGTCGGCGGCCTGTCGGTGGTCTTCGGGATCGCCTACGCCGCCTACATGCCGACCCTGCTGAGCGAGGAGCACCTGGTCGCCGGCAACAGCCGGATGGCCGCGACCGAGTCGGTGGGCGCCATCGCGGGATCCAGCGCAGGCGGCGTGCTCATCGACCTGTTCCGGCCCGCGTACGTGATGCTGGGCGACGCGATCGCCTTTCTCATCTCCGCCTTCGCCCTGTCGCGCATCCGTCACGTCGAGCCGCCCGTCGTGCGCCAGGACAGCGGCGGGCGCGGCGCCGTCGCGGCGATGCTCCACGACATCAAGCACGGCCTGAAGGTCACCTACCGCAACGACTACGCCCGGCCGCTCATCATCAACTCCGCCGGGGCGAACTTCGGGTCGATGATGATCCTGACCCTGTTCCTGCTGTACGCGGCGAGGGAACTGCAGCTGTCGGGCACCTGGATCGGCTTCATCTACGCGATGGGCAGCATCGGCGGCGTCGTCGGCGCCGTCTTCGCGAGCAAGCTGTTCGAGAAGCTCGGCTACGGCCGAGGCATCATGGCCGCCCTGATCGCGTTCCGGGTGCTGTGCTTCACGCCGTTCGTGGCCGGCCCGCAGTGGCTGCAGATCACCCTGTTCTCGGTGATCTGGTTCGTCACCGTGTTCGGCGTGGTGGCCGGCAACATCGGCCAGCTCACGCTCTTCCAGTACGTGATCCCCAACCACCTGCGGGGCCGGGTCATCGGCGCGAGCCGCGCGGTCTACCTCGGCATCCTGCCGCTGTCCGCGATGCTGGCCGGCGTGCTGGGCGAGCTGATCGGCATCAAGCCCGCCATCTACGCCGGGGCCGCGTTCCTGCTGCCCTGGATCATCCTGCTGTTCCGCTCCCCGGTGCCGCACCTGCGCAGGCTTGAGGACGCCGAGCTCCTGCAGGACGACAAGGAGCCCGCCGAGGCCGAAGGACCCGGCGGGCGCGAGGACGGCAAGGGCGTCTGAGGTCAACGGCTCGGCTCGTTCAGCCGGGGACACGCGCGGACATGCTCCGCGAGATCTCGTCCAGCAGGGCGGCGGGCGCCTGGAGGTAACTCCAGTGCCCGCCGTCCAGCACCGTGTACCGGGCCTCGCCGTAGGACTCCCAGCCGGCCATCTGCTCCGGGGGGATCTGCGTGTCGCCCGACCAGCCGATCGCGGTGATCGGGCACGGCAGCTGCACCGGGTCGGTCTTGTCGAAGCGGCCGTAGGCGGCCACGTCGGCGCGCATGACGCCCGCGGCCATCTCCACCAGCTCGGGCATCGGCTCGGCGCCACGCGCCCGCATGAGGTCCGACACCAGCGCGCCGACCTGCTCCTCGTCGAGTTTGAGGATGCTCGGCCACGACGCCCGGTGCGGCGGGACCATCGAGGAGGCGAACAGGTGGCCGGGCAGCGGGCCGCCGCGCTCCATGAGCAGCAACGTCGCCTCATAGCCGATGAAGACCGTGCCGCAGTGGCTGATGAAGCCGAACGGCCGGTCCAGGTAGGGCTCCAGGCCTTCCAGCATCTCGGCGGCGACGGCCGCGTAGCTCTCGAACAACGGCTCGCGCAGCCGGTTCTCCCTGCCGGGCAGCTGGACGGGGCACAGCTCGATCCCGTCCACCTCGGCGGGCCAGCCGTGGTACATCGACGCCCCCGCCCCCGGATAGGGCAGGCACCACAGCCTCGCCCTCGCCTCGGGGTCGGGGGTGCGCAACAGCCACGTGGGGCGGCTCCTCCTCCGCTTCCTCTCGGTCATCTCGTCCTTCCTTCCGCCTTGATGTTCCTGATGAGGGTCTCGGGGGTCGGCGCCCGCAGAAAGTCGCGCAGCCGGATCCGCACGCCGTAGCGCGTCCCGATCCGGTCGACGAGACGGGTGGCCGAGAGGGAGTCGCCGCCTGAGCGGATGAAGTGGTCACCCAGCGCGCCGCGCGCCCCGAGCTCCTGCTCCCACAGCTCCAGCACCCCCGCCGTCACGGGGTCGGTGTCCCTGCCGCGCCCGCCGTCTCCGGGGGGAGCGGCTCCCCTCGGGGCGCCTGCTTCCGAAGGGCCACCGGCTCCCGGGTGATCGGTCGCGCGGGAATCGCCCCAGGAGGGCGCGGGCAGCGCGCGCCGGTCCACCTTGTTGCCGGAGTTCAGCGGCAGCCGCTCCATCGCGGTCCAGGCGACCGGCACCATCGGTGCGGGCAGACGCGCCGAGGTAAAGGCGCGCAGCTCCCCGGCCCAGGTCTCGCGCACGGCGCCGTCCCGGACGACGTAGGCGCACAGTCTCAGGTCACCCCCGGGACCGGGCACGCCCGTCACGACGCACTCGCGCACCGCGGGGTGTTCGAGCAGTACGGCCTCCACCTCCGCGGGCTCCACCCGATGGCCACGGATCTTGACCTGCTGGTCGACGCGGCCGTGGTGCTCAAGCCGCCCGTCCGGCCGCTCCCGCACGAGGTCACCGGTCCGGTAGACGCGGCCTCCGCCGCCCGACGGGTCGGGCAGGAAGCGTTCCGCGGTGCGGGCGGGCTCGCCCAGGTAGCCCCGGGCGAGCTCGGGCCCGGACACGAACAGCTCACCGACCTCGCCGGCCGCGACCGGAGTCAGGCCGGAGGTGAGGACGGGCACGCCGACATCGGGCCAGGCACGCCCGATGGGGGGCCGGGCGCGCCTGGCGGCCTCGTCGGCCGTGATCGAGGTGCAGCGGTCCTCCAGTGGGACCAGACAGCTCGTCACGCCGTTGGCCTCGGCGGAGCCGTACTCCACCGCGACCTCGAACGGCAGGTCGGGCGAGGGCCACACGCGCACCGCGTCACTGCCGACCGTCATGAGCCGCAGCGCCGTCCGCTCGGGCCACGGCAGGCGGTACAGCAGCTCGGCGAGCGGCATGTTCACGTACGCGCGGGTGATGCCCGAGGCGACCATCCAGTCGCGCAGTTCCGGTGGCGAGCCCGCGGTCGCCGCGTCGGCGACGTGCACGCTCGCGCCGGAGCACAGGTAGGGCCACAACTCCACCACCGAGACCGACGAGGCCGGGGGAGCCAGCCAGCTGGAGCGGTCGGCGGGGGTGATGCGGTACGCCTCGGCGTGGGTGGCGACCCGGTGGGCGATCGCCCGGTGGGTCACCCCGACGAGCTTGGGCCGCCCCGTCGACCCGGAGGTGTGCACCGCGTACGCGAGCTGATCCGCGTGCACGGGGACGCCGGGACCCTCGCCGGAGGGTTCGGCGTCGAGGGGGCCGTCGATCACCACGGGGCAGTCGTCGAGGATCGCGGCGACGCGGTCCTCGGGCCAGCCGGGGTCGAGCAGCACCGCCGCGCCGCCCGCCTTGCAGACGGCGAGCAGCGCGACGAGCAGGTCGGGGGAGCGGTCAAGCCGCAGGGGGACCAGGGTCTCGGGGCCGACGCCGCGTCGCAGGAGCGACCTGGCGAGGCCGTTGGCACGGGCGTCGAGGTCTCGATACGTGAACAGGACGGCCCCGGAGACCAGGGCCGTCCTGTTCGGTGCCTCGGACGCCTTCTTCTCGAACAGCGTGTGGACGGCGTCCACCTGTCCTCCGTTCCTCACCCGGCCTTGGCGTCGCGGATCCCGCGCGCCGGGATCTCGCGAGCGGGGATCTCGCCGGTGGCGACCTGGTTGAGGATGAGCCTCGCCCACTCCTCCACGCTGCGGTTCATCCGGCGGGCCGCGTCACGCCACGACTGCTCCTGGTCGACCGGTACGTCGATATGGATGACGGCCTTCTCCTTGGCGGCCTGCGCGGCCCGGTCCGACGCGGAAAGGGCCGCGGTGCGGTGGGCCTTGATCTGGCTGCGGAGACGATTTCTGGACCAGTTGAAGCGTTCTGCGCGATCCAGCCAGAGCATCTGCTCGTGATCGGGGAGCGCGGCCACTTCCGCGTGGTGCTGAAGGCTGAGCTTGTCTCGCCGGCGGGATACCGGGAATCGCCGTGCGACCCAGGCGTAATTACGCAGGGTCTGGATATCCAGGGAGCTCTCCTCGACCGCTCTCTTGTAACGGTCGGTGTATTCGGTTTCGCCGTAGACCAGCCAGTCGCCGAGCCACCAGGCGGAGGAGTCGGCGATGAGGGAGATCTGGTGACCGATTCGCCGCCAGGTGTCGAAGGGGAGGCTCGACGGGAGCTGTAACCCGGTCCTCCGGGGCTTGGCGGACGCGTCCAGGGCCAGTTTGGAGCCCTGTGGGGTACTGCGGCGCGGTGCCGGGACGGGAGGCCTCTCATCAGAGGATGGGGGGACTTGGCGGTTCGCCTCTCGGTTGGGGGAGAGCACCTGCATGCGACTGTTCCTCCGGATTTCTGTGCACTTGGAGTGAGTCAGGTCTGTCCCTTACCCGCCGTTCCGGAAAGCGCACTTTCGATCATGAGTAATTTCGAGACGGCCCTCCTGAGGTACAACGGAAATACGAAAACATGCCGTTGACCAGCTGAGTCTCCAATCAGCTTGGCAATTTTTTTTGCTCTGTGATATAGGCGCCGGTTCAGAATTCAACCTCTCGGAAATGGAATCGATCATGCCGTATCCAAGGTTTCGGTCCGTGAATACGCGCACTTTGCGTCACTCCCTGGTCGCGTACGGTCTCGCGATCGTGCTGCCGTCCGTGCTGGCGCTGCTGATGCTGAGGCTCGACCCGGGGACGGCCACCGGTCCCGTCCCCGTGCCCTCTGCGGAGCCGGGGCGGGAGCAGGAGGTGCCGGCCACACCGCTGCTGCTGCTGTCCATCACGGTGGTCGTCGCGCTGGCCCACTTCGGCGGGGCCGTCTTCCGCGGGCTGGGCCAGCCCCGGGTGATCGGGGAGATGGCCGCGGGCATCGTGCTCGGCCCCTCCCTGCTCGGTGCCGTGTGGCCCGAGGCCTACCGCGCGCTGTTCCCCAGCGCCGTGATGCCGTATCTGAACCTGCTGGCCCAGTTCGGGCTGGCCTTCTTCATGTTCCTGGTCGGGCTGGAGCTGCGCGGCGACCTGTTGCGCGGCCGGGGCCGTGTCGCGGCGCTCTGCGGCCAGGCGAGCGTGGCGATCCCGTTCGCGCTCGGGGTCGCGCTCGCCCTGCTGATCTACACGCCGCTGGCGACCGCCTCCGTCGACTTCCCGGTCTTCGCGCTGTTCATCGGGGCCGCGCTGAGTGTCACCGCGTTTCCCGTACTGGCGAGGATCCTGCTGGAACGCGGGCTCTTCCACACCCCGACCGGGGCACTGACCGTCACCTGCGCCGCCATCGCCGACGTCACCGCGTGGCTGCTGCTGGCCGTGGCGGTCACGATGGCGAAGGGCTCCTCACCCGCCGAGGCGCTGCGCACGCTCGGCCTCACCGTCGCCTTCGCCGCCGTCATGGCCGGGGTGGTACGGCCACTGCTGACCAGGCTGCTGCGCCGGGGACTCTCCCAGGAGGCGACGCTGCCCGTCGTCATCGTGGGCCTGCTCGTCTCGGGGCTGCTGACCGAGCTGATCGGCATCCACCTGATCTTCGGAGCCTTCCTGTTCGGCGTCCTGTTCCCGCGCGACGGCGACGTACGGCTGCGGCGGGTCCGCGAACGCACCCAGGACTTCACCACCTCCTTCCTGCTGCCGCCCTTCTTCGCCTTCGTCGGGCTCAACACCCAGATCGGGCTGCTCAGCCAGGACCTGGCCATGTGGGGATGGTGCCTGCTGATCCTCGCCGTCGCCGTGGTGGGCAAGGTCGGCGGCGTGGTGGTCATCGCCAGGCCGATGGGTGTGCCGGGGCGAGAGGCCGTGCGGCTCGGGGTGCTGATGAACTGCCGGGGGGTGACCGAGCTGGTGATCCTGAGCATCGGCCTTGGCCTCGGCATCATCACCCAGGTGCTGTTCACGATGCTGGTGATCGTCGCGCTGGTCTCCACGGCCGCGACCGCGCCCCTGCTCGGGCTGCTCGACCGGTGGGACGCGCGGCGCGACGGGAGGACGTCGGACGGAGGGGCAGGGGGGCCGGAGAAGGCGGGAGCGGTACCCCGATCCGCCTGAACCGAGATCCGGGCATCGGGGAGACGGGGGATCAGGAAGCCGGCGAGGCGAGAGCAGGAGAGGCGGAGGGCCATAAGCCGGGGAGGCGGGGCGGGGAGGTGAAGAAGCGGGGGAGCAGGGGCGGGGTCAGGAGGCGCGGGGCAGTACCCGGGGCTCCGTGCCCAGCTCGCGCAGCTTGGCGCGGACCTCCTGCGGGCTCTCCCCGGCGACGGTGAGCCGGGAGGTGGCGAACACCTCGCCGTCGGCATCGGCGATCGGGTCGCCGTTGTAGGGGATCTCGCCGCTGAAGCGGGCGGCGTACAAATGGTCGCGCAGCTCGGGCCGGGCGTGCAGGGAAAAGATCGGCAGCCGGGTCGCCATCGCGGCCAGCCGCATGGTGCCCGACACCCGGGGGTTGATCTCCAGCAGGTGCACCTCCCCGGTCCTGGTCAGCAGGAACTCCACCTCCAGGTAGCCGTGCGCTTCGGCCAGGTCGGCCAGCCGCTTGCCGACGGCCCGCAGCTTGCGCTCCCAGGTGCCGCCGAGCATCGGGCCGGGGCACAGCCGCAGCCGCTGCCACGGCGGGACCAGGTCCGGCGAGGTCGCCCCCTTCCACACCGGCGGGAACGTCGCCGTGCCGTGCTCGTCGCGGTAGACCAGCACCGAGTACTCGATCCCGTCGACATACAACTCGCCCAGCTCGTTGGGGGCGAGGTGGCACTCGTCCGCCCGGGCCAGCCGGGTGCCGACACTCTGCGTGCCGTGCCGGTCCTTGATCACCACGGGGGTGTCGGGGCCCGCCTCGGGCAGCGGCTCACCGGCCCGCGCCCACGGCGGGGAGACCAGGCGGTAGCGGTCGAAGAACTCCTTCATCAGGATCTTGTCGCTGCCCAGCGAGGCGCACAGCCGCGACTGGCACTCGGCCCTGTGGCCGAGCTCGCGGAGCCGGAAGGCGAGCAGCTGGTCGCGGCCGAGTGTCGTGTGGCTGGAGTGGAAGACCACCGTCGCCCGTGGCGTCTCGCCGATCGCGTCGAGCAGCGGGGCCACGTCGACGCGGTGGTCCTCGCCGGTGAAGACGGTCCGGTCCCGCGGACCGAGGTCGACGAAGTGGCCGAACCAGCTCTCCAGGCTGGTGGGGGCGACGGCATGGATGACGGGAGACATTTGTCGGCTCATGTGGATTACTCCGGAATCGACGCTGGAAACAGGAATGACGTTACGCGGTACGCGCCATCGAGAATGCGTCGTCGAACGCTTCGAGATACGCACCGACCAGCGGTGAGTTGGGTTCCCAGAGAAAGTTCACCGGCAATTTCATCCACCTGGCGAACAATTCCGTGGAACGCGGGAACGGCCGGTCGTTCACCGCCGCGGCGGCCCGCACGGCGGCGGCGACCGCCGGTGACCAGTCGGGCGCGGTGCCCTGGAAGAGCGGGAAGACGTGCAGCGGCCGGGTGGCCGGGGCGCGCACCTTCAGGCCGCGCTCCTGACCGGCCCTCACCAGCTCGTCCCGGCTGAACGGGCACTCCGGCGTCACCTCGACGACCCCGTCGTACCACGCTCCCATCGTGACGCCCTCGGCGACGGGGGAAGGGCGCACGCCCGGCAGCGCGCCGAGCCCCGCGGACAGGGCGGACATGTTGGCCCCCCTGCGTTCCACCAGCTCGTCCAGGCGGTCGAGGTGGCTCTGGGCGAGCACGGCCCCCGGCGTGGAGATGCGGAAGTTGCCGCCGAGCCCGGTGAGCAGGAACGGCTGGTAGCGGGCGGCGTCGATGGTGAGGTCGGTGCGGTGCCGGAAGTTGGTCAGCAGGCAGGCGCGGGCGAAGACGTCCTCGGAGTCGGTGAGGAGCATGCCGCCCATGCCCCCCGAGATCAGCTTCCTACCGCCCACGCTGAAGACCGAGACGTCGCCCATGGAGCCCACGGGCCGGGAGCGGAAGGTGGAGCCGTGGGCGTGCGAGCAGTCCTCGACCAGCGCGAGCCCGCGCCGGTCGGCCACCGCGCGCAGGGCGTCCATGTCGCAGCTGTGGCCCCACAGATGGGTGACGACGATCGCGACCGTACGGGGCGTGACCAGCGCCTCCACATCCGCCGCGGCCACGTTCCCGTCGGCGTCGCCCGCGTCGCAGAGCACCGGCACCGCGCCCAGCAGGAACAGCGGCGAGGCGGTGCTGAAGAACGTGAGGTTCGGGACGATCACCTCGTCGCCGGGGCCGATGCCCAGCGCGAAGTAGGCGGCGAGCAGTCCCGCCGTGCCGGAGGTGAGCGCGAGGGCGTGGGCACGGCCGTGCCGCTCGGCGAACGACCGCTCCAGCTCGGCCAGTTCGGGGCCGTAGTCGTAGTCGAACGTGCGCCCCAGCGTCACCAGCTCGGCGACCCTGGCCGCCACGCCGTCGTCGTAGACCGGCCACTCGAGCGGGTGCGGCGGGCTCACGCGACCGCCCCCTTGCGGACCACGAGCCTGGTCACCGCGTGGGTGTGCGGTTCCTCGTGGCCCTTGTGCGTGTGCGTGGAGTCGGTGTCGGTGGCGCTCAGCACGGTCCACCCGGCGTACCTGGCGAGGTACCAGTCGTGGGGCAGCAGGACCGGCATGCGCATCTCGCCGGCGGGAGGTACGTAGGCGTGGCCGCGGTTGAACATCAACAGGGCGTTGACCCCTCCCGGCCTGGTCGCGGCCTGGAGCCTGGCGACGACGTCGGCGACCTGTTCCTCGTCCTCCAGCCAGTGCAGGACGCTGCACGCCAGCACCCCGTCGAACGCGGCGGCCTCCAGATCGGCGGTGCGCGCGTCCCCCCGCCGCCACTCGATCCCCCCGGCGTCACCCCACGCCCGCGCGCCGTTCTCCAGCGCGGCGGCCGACACGTCCATCGCGAGCACCTGAGCGCCCCGCTGGGCGAGCCGCACCGCGTTGCGCCCCTCACCGCACCCCACGTCGAGGACGACGGGCGCGCCCGCGCCGGGTGGCGAGGCGGGCGGGCCGATCTCCTCGGGGGCGCCTGGCAGGGAGAGCGCGTCTCCCAGGACGTCGGAGATCCGGTCAGGCCTGCGTCCCCACAGGCAGGCGGTCCTGGTGTACCGGGCGTCGCATCCACCGTCGTCGTCGTACCCGGTCGGCCGTGTGTGCTGTGTGTTAGGTCCCATTTGGCGGAGGCTAGGCGCGGCCTTGATCACCGTCAACGGGGGTGGACGGCCGCCGGAGGCGCCGCGTGCCGCGGGGCCTGTGCGGGTACGAGCTTCAACTTGTCGCGTCCCGGACTCACCGGGGTGGGGTACTCGCCGGTGATGCAGCCCTCGCACAATCCCTCGCCCGACGCGCTGCCGACCGTGTGACGCATGCCCGCCACCGACAGGTACGCCAGGCTCGTCGCGCCGATGATCCGGCACACCTCCCCGGTCTCGCGGCCGGTCGCGACCAGCTCGCCGGTGTCGACGATGTCCACCCCGTAGTGGCAGGGCGCGATCAGCGCCGGAGCGGCGATCCGCACGTGCACCTCGCTCGCCCCCGACTCGCGCAGCAGCGTGACGATGCGCCGCATGGTGGACCCGCGCACGATCGAGTCGTCGACCACCACGACCCTGGCCCCGTCCACCGGCGAGCCGATGGAGAACTTGCGCCGCAGCTTGCGCTCGCGCCGCCGCTGGTCGGGCTCGATGAACGTCCTGCCCACCTGCTCGTCGCGGACCAGCGCCCCGGCCAGCGGGAGCCCGGCCGCCCGCGCGTACCCCCTGGCGGCGGGCACACCGGAGGCGGGAACGGCCACGACGAGGTCGGCGTCCGCCGGGGACTCCAGCGCCAGCCGCTCACCGAACGCCATCCGCGTCGCGCCGGTCCTGGCGCCGCCGATCCTGGAGTCCTGCCTGGTCAGATAGAGGTGTTCGAACACGCAGAAGCTGCGCGGGGCGGGGGCCGCCACGTGGTACGTCCCGATCGGGCGGCCGTCGCGCAGGACGAGCAGTTCGCCCGGCTCCACCTCCCGCTGCCCGGAGCAGCCGAGCGCGTCGAGCGTGCAGGTCTCCGAGGCGACGACCGCCCTGCCCTCGGCGAACCCGGCGACCAGAGGGCGTATGCCGTGCGGGTCCCTGAATGCCACGAGCCGGTCGCCGACGGCGCACACCACCGAGTACGCGCCGCGCAGCACCCGCATGGCCCGCGCGACCGCCGCCACGATCGGGTCGGAGTCGGGGCAGTCACTTTCCTGAGGGGCCGGGCCATCGATGGCGTCCAGGCCGTTCGGACGATCCTGAGCGGCCGCGCCGTGCAGGCCGTTCGAACCGTCTGGCCTGTTCAGGCCGTCGGCGAGGAGGGCGAGGATGACCTCGGAGTCGCTGGTCGAGCGGAACCCGTAGCCCTCGCGGCCGAGCCGGGCGCGCAGCTCGGCGGCGTTGGTGAGATCCCCGTTGTGCGCCAGCGCGATGCGCCGCGCCTCGTGCACGAAGGGCTGGGAGTTCTCCAGCAGCGTGGCGCCCGTGGTGGAGTAACGGGTGTGGGCGACCGCGAGCCTCCCGGCGGGCCAGTCGTCGCGGGCGGAGTCACCGCAGTCCGAGCGCGAGGCGAATCCCAGCGACCGCCGGACCTGCACGCCCCCCGGCCCGGCCACCGCGATGCCCCACGACTCCTGGCCACGGTGCTGCAGGGTGACGAGCCCGTCGAAGGCCGACCGCCCGGCGGCCCCTTCGAGAACGGATACACCGGCTATTCCACACATAGCTCCCCTTCAAAACCCTAACATTTCGCGGAAAGTGCGTTAAATCGCTTCTGCTTGACCATGGCATTGTTTGATTGCAACGTCGTGTCGAATGGCGAATGAGGCAAAGGAGACCCGAATGGCAGAGTCAGTGGATACGACCGAGTACACGGTGGTGCGCAATCACGAGGAGCAGTACTCCATATGGTGGGCCGACCGTGACATTCCCGAGGGCTGGCGCAGCGTCGGCCACAACGGCACCCGTGAGCAGTGCCTGGCCCACATCGAGGAGGTCTGGACGGACATGCGTCCGTTGAGCCTGCGCCGCTGGATGGACGGCGAGCGCCCCTGACCCGCGCGCCCGCCGCCGACGCGCCCGCCGACGAACGGTCCCCCGAGGACGGTCCCCTAAGGAGGAGCCGATGGACACGATCCAGGAGCACGACGCGCGCCTGGTCGTCGAGGAATGGAACCGCACCGAGCTGGCCGACGAGCCGGCGACCGTCATCGAACGGTTCGCCGCCCAGGTCGCCAGGTCGCCCGACGCCACGGCGCTGACGGACGAGGAGGGCACGACCCTCACCTACGACGAGGTACGCCGCGCCGCCAACCGCCTCGCCGGACACCTGCTCGCCCTCGGCCTGCGCCCCGAGGACCGCTGCGCCGTCTACCAGCGCCGCTCGGCCGCCATGGTCGTGTCCATGTTCGGGACACTGGCCGCCGGTGGCGCGTACGTGCCGATCGACGAGGGCAACCCGCCCGAGCGGGTCGAGGCGATCCTGCGCGACGCCGGCACCGCCGTGGTGCTGGCCGACTCCACCACCGAGGCCGAGGTGCCGCCCGGCCCGTGGTGCGTGGTCAACGTCGACGACCACCCCGGCAACGACGAGAGCGACCCCGAGGTTCGGCCGCACCCGGCCAACCTCGCCTACGTCATGTACACCTCGGGCAGCACGGGGACCCCCAAGGGCGTCCTCATCGAGCACCGCGCGGTCACCGCGTTCGTCAGGGGCGCCCAGCACCTGTACGGGCTCTCTCCCCAGGACCGCTTCGTGCAGTTCTCCTCGATCGCCTTCGACGTCTCCACCTTCGACGCCTTCGGAGCACTGCTGTCGGGCGCGGCCCTGCACGTCGCCTCCACCGAGACCCGCACCTCCTCGACACGCTTGCGCGACCTGCTGCGCGAGCGCCGCATCTCCGTCTACATGGGCACCCCCGGAGTGCTGAGACTGCTGGAGCCCGGCGACTTCCCCGACCTGCGGGTCATCGCCGTCGGAGGCGAGAGCTACTCGGGCGAGTTCACCACCCGCTGGGCGGCCGGACGCAGGTTCGTCAACAGCTACGGCCCCACCGAGACCACCGTCGGCGTCATCACCCAGGAGTGCGAGGGACACTGGGACGCCTCGCCGCCCATCGGACGCGCCATGCCCAACCACCGGGCCTACGCCCTGGACGAGTCGATGCGCCCCGTCCCGATCGGCACGGTCGGCGAGCTGTACGTCGGAGGCCCCGGCCTCGGACGCGGCTACCTGGGCCGCCCCGGCACGAGCGCGGCCTCCTTCGTCCCCGACCCGTTCGCCACCACGCCCGGCGAGAGGCTCTACCGCACCGGCGACCTGGTGCGCTGGACGCCCGAGGGTGAGCTGGTCTTCGCCGGGCGGGCCGACCGCCAGGTCAAGGTCCGCGGCGTCCGCGTCGAGCTGGAGGAGATCGAGGCGACCCTGTGCAGGCACCCCGACATCGCGCACGCCGTGGTCGAGGCGGAGGCGAGTGACGACGGCGACGCCCGCCTGATCGCCTACGTCGTCTCCACCGCCCCCGAACCCCCCGGCGTAACCGAGCTGCGCGAGACCGCGGCCAGGTGGCTGACGGCCCCGCTGGTGCCCAACGAGTTCGTCCACGTGCCCGAGATCCCGCTCACCCCGGCCGGCAAGGTCGACCGCGACGCCCTGGCCGAGGCGAGGGGGCGGCGCGCGGCCGCCGTGGAGACCGGCGGCGACACCAAGAACGCCGAGGACGCCGAGGACGCCGAGTGGACGCCGACCCGGCGCAGGGTGGCGGAGGAGATAGTGAAACCGCTGCTCGGCGTCGACTCCCTCGGCCCGCACGACCACTTCTTCGAGCTGGGCGGCACCAGCATCCAGGTCATCCAGCTCCTCGGCAAGGTACGCACGATCTTCGGCATCGAGGTGCCGGTCGTCGAGTTCTTCGACCGGCCCACCATCGCCGGGGTCGCCGACGCCGTCGACTCCGAGGTCCGTTCCGACATCAAGGACATCGTCCGCGAGGGCTGGGACGACATCGCCGACCGCTACGCCGCCTTCCAGTCGGAGTTCTCCGACGGCCCCCGCATGACCTGGACCGGCCACCTGCTCGGCATGCTGCCCGACGAGGACGCGGCCGTGCTGGAGCTGGGCGTCGGCGGCGGCCACGAGTCGTCGCGCCGCCTGGCCGAGGCACACGACCTCACCGCCGTGGACATCTCCGCCGAACAGCTCAGGCTCGCCGCCAAGACCCTGCCCGGTGCGACGCTCGTCCAGGCCGACATGGCCGAGGCGGAGTTCCCCGACGCCTCCTTCGACGCGGTGGTGTCCATCTACACCCTCACCCACCTGCCGAGGGAGGAGCTTCCCAGCCTGCTGAAGGGCATCGCCCGCTGGCTCAAGCCGGGCGGCCTGCTGCTGGCCACGCTCATGACCGAGGACATCCCCGGCGCGGTGGAGGAGTGGTTCGGCTCGACCATGTTCTTCTCCGGCTTCCCCACCGAGGAGAACCTGCGCCTGCTGCGCGAGGCGGGCCTGGCCCCCGAGCGCGACGAGGTCGTGGCGCAACGGACACCGCTCGGGGAGTCGCGCTTCCTCTGGGTGATCGCGAGAAAGACGGAGGGGCCCTCGTGACCGGCCTGCCCGTCCGCACCGCCCCGCTGTCCTACCTTCAGGAGCAGCTCTGGTTCGTCGAGCAGGACGATCCGGGCAACGGCTCGTACAACGAGCTGAAGGTGCTCGTCCTGGACGGCACGCTGCAGGCCGCCAGGCTCGGGCGGGCGCTGGAGCAGGTGGTCGCGCGGCACGACGTGCTGCGCACCACCTTCGTCTACCAGGGCGCGGAACCGGTGCAGGCGGTCTGGGAGCGGGGGCCCGTGCTGCGCGAGGCGACCGTCGGCGGCGAGCAGGCGCTCATGGAGTACGCCCGCGAGGTCGCCGAGGCCCCCTACGACCTCGCCTCGGGACCGCTGCTGCGCGCCTCGCTCGTCACGCTCGGCGCGGACCGGCAGGCGCTGGTGCTCGGGGTCCACCACATCATCAGCGACGGGTTCTCGATGAACCTGCTGCTCGACGAGCTGGACGCCGCCTACCGGGGAGAACTCCCCGGTGGATCCCGGAGCGGATCACACGATGATCCGCCCGGCGAATCGCGGAACGGGCCGCCCGGTGAGTCGCGGAACGGTTCGCGGGACGAGCCGCCCGGCGAGTCATCGGACGGGACGCGAGGCAGGTCACCGGATGAGCCGCCCGCCCAGTACGGCGACTTCGCCCGCTGGCAGCGCGAGCAGTTCGCCGGGGGTCGCCTCGCCGCCGACGTCGACCACTGGCGGCGGGAACTCGACGGAGCGCCCACCGTGCTCGAACTGCCCGCCGACCGGCCCCGGCCGCGCCGCCGTGCCGGCGCGGGCAGGCGCGAGCGCTTCCGGCTCGACCCCGCCCTGACGGGCCCGCTCGGCGAGGTCGCCGAACGGGTCGGCGGCACCGTCTTCACCGTGCTGCTCGCCGCCTTCGCCGCCACCGTCTACCGCTACACGGGACGCGGCGACATGGTGCTGGGCACCGGCGCCCCCGGCCGCCCCGGGCGCGAGTTCGACGGCGCGCTCGGCTTCTTCGCCAACATCGTGCCCGTACGGCTGCGCCCGGCGGGCGAGATGCCCTTCACCGAGCTGGCCGACGCGGTCAGCGAGGCCGCCTTCGACGCCTTCGACCACCAGTACGTGCCCTTCGAGAAGCTCGTGGAGTTCCTGCAGCCCGAGCGAGACGCCGGGCACACCCCGCTCGTGCAGGTCGTCTTCACCATGTGGGACGCCGGGGCGACCGAGCGTTCCATCGGCGGCGTGCCGGCGGCGGAGGTCGAGGTGACACGCGGCCGGTCCCGCTTCGACGTCGCGGTCGAGGCGGTGCGCCGGGGCGACCGGGTCGACCTCTTCGTCGAGTACGACGACACCCTCTTCGACGAGGCCACGATCGCCCGGGTGATGCGCCACTACGACCGGGTGCTGCGGGCCGTCGCCGAGGACCCCGCCCAGACCCTGGCCGACATCCCGATGATCGGCCCGGAGGAGCTGGTAACCCTCATCCAGGGCGACGTGACCGTGCTCGACCACGACGGCAACGTGCTGCCCGCCGGGGCCGTCGGCCGGCTGGTCCACCGCTCAGGCGGCGAGGGTGTGGCCGATCCCAGCGGACGCCTCGCCATCCGCAGGCCCGACGGGCGGGTGGTCGAACGCGGGCGCGAGGACCGCCTGGTCGGCATCGGCCCCTTCCAGGTGCAGCTGGAGGACGTCGAGGAGGCACTGCGCGCGCATCCCGCCGTACGCGACGCCGCCGTCGTGGCGGTCGAGGGCGGCGCGGGTCGCGAACTGGTCGCCTACGCCGTCGCCGAGCCGCCGCCCGACGAGCTGCGCGCCACCCTCGTCGAGCGGCTGCCGCAGTACATGGTGCCCGCCGTCATCGTGCCGGTGGACCACATCCCGCGCACCGAGGACGGCCGCGTCGAGACCGGCAGCCTGCCCGACGCCGGCGAGCGCGCGGAGCGGACCGAGCTGCCCGCCCTGGAGGCCGCGCTCTGCGTCATCTGGGCGCGCGTCATGAACCTCGACGAGGTGGAGCCCGACGACGACTTCTTCGCCCTGGGCGGCCACTCCATGCTCGCGGCCCGCCTGGTGCGTGAGATCGCCTCCGTGCTCGCCGTGCGCGTACCGCTCATGGCCCTCTTCGAGAACTGCACCCCCGCCGACCTGGCCGACTACATGGCGGCGAGGCATCCCACGCTGGAACACACCCTCGGCGACGCGGGCCGCGCGAGCCGTACGACCCCCGCGGGGAAGGCCGGGGAGATCGAGCGGGACGGCGAGGAGCCCGACACCAGCGCGCTGTCCACCGCGCAGCTGCAGATCTGGATCAACGAGCAGCTCGCGGGCGGCGACGCCCGCGACTTCATCGCCGCCGTCACCTACCGGGTGCGCGGCCCGCTCGACGTGGACGCCCTGCGCGGCGCGTTCGACGCGCTGGTCGCACGGCACGAGAACCTGCGCGCCCGCGTGGCGCTCGTCGGCGACGTGCCGGTGCTGCGCTTCGATCCCCGCGTACGCGTCGAGTTGCCCGTCGAGGACCTCACCGGCCTGCCGGAGCAGGAACGCGCGCGGGAGGCGGCCCGCCGCACCGCGAGCGACGCCGACCGCGGCTTCGACCTGTCCACCGCGCCCCTGGTGAGGGCCACCCTCTACCGGCTCGGCGAGAACGACCACGTCCTCGCGCTCGTCCAGCACCACCTGGTCACCGACGGCGTGTCCATCGGGCTGCTCGTGGGCGAGCTGGGCCGCCTGTACTCCGAGCGGGACGCCACCCCCGCCGCCCCGCACCTGCGCTTCGCCGACTACGTCGCCTGGGAACAGGCCTGGCTCGGCGGCCCCGAGGCCGCGGCCTCGGAACGCTTCTGGCGCGAGCGGCTGCGCGAGGCGCCGGAACTGGTCCTGCCCAGGACCCGCGGCGGGCGGCGCGAGAGCCGCGACACCGAGATGATCGCCCACCGCCTGCCGCACGCGGAGTCACGGCGGCTGCTCGCGCTGGCCAGACAGAGCAGGGCCACCCCCTACATGCTGGTCACGGCGGCGTTCGCGGCGATGCTCGCCCAGTGGAGCGGCCAGGACGACGTGGTGATCGGCACCACCGCCGACAACCGGCCGCTGCCCGGCCTGGAGGGCGTGGTCGGCTGCTTCGTCAACATGGTGGCGCTACGCGTCGACTGCGGCGGCGACCCCACCTTCACCGAGCTGGCCGGACGGGTGCGCAGGACCGTGCTGGAGGCGTACGCCCACCAGAGCACCCCGTTCAACGAGGTGGTGCGGGCCTTGAAGATCCACCCCGACCCACGCAGGATGCCACTGTTCCAGGTGACGTCCGACTGGGCCGGCGACGGGCCGGCGATCCCGGAGCTGGCCGGGTGTGAGGTGGGGTTCGACTACGTACACACCAGGGCGAACCGCTACGAGTTGGAGATGTACGCCGGGATGGCGGGAGAGCAGGTGGTGCTCGACCTGGAGTACGCCGTCGAGCTGTGGGACCGCAAGGAGGTCGAGGAGCGCCTGTCGCGGGTGGCGGCGCTGCTGTCCCGCGCCGTCGCGGAACCGGACACCAGGCTCTTGGAGCTGCTCAGCTGACCGACCCCCTTGGTGAGGCGACCTTCCTTCGCGGGGGTCGCCTCATCGGGTCGTGTTTCCCGCCGTTGGGTTGTCGGGAAACGCGCCGCCGCGAGCCGCGCGTCGTCGGTGGTCACCGTGACACCGAGACCACTTTGGGGTTGGGGTCAGCTTCGGGAGCGGAGAGCTGCAAGGGACAATCCGGGCGAGGGCCTCGCCCGCCTGCAGGCCTTCCGAGCGGGCCCGACCGGCGCCGCCTCGCCCCCTGGCCCGTGACACGTGGCACGGCGCGCATGTCGTAGAGGAAGCGCTCGTCCTGGAGGAAGGCGATCAGTGGGTGCGGCCCCTCGTCCGGCTCGACGCCGACGAAGCGGTTGTCGCCGACGTGGACGTAGCGGGCGGTCGTGCCACCCTCCCCGAACTGCGTCACGAGGTCGTGCGGGGTGTCGGTGATCTCCAGTCCGGTGGTTATGTCAACAGGCAGGGTGTCGCAGACACAAAGCTGTCGCACCACGGCTTGCTGCACAGGGTCAGACCAGTCCCACCTTCGGCGACGCAGTCGGATTTCGACAAGCGTCAGAACTGGCAGAGCCGCGCTCTCATCGCTCTCGCACGCATCCTGAAACTTCACAGGCGTAGCCGGCATCAGCCGGGTGACCACCCCGGACCGCATCTTCGCCGCCGTACCACTAACCGGATCCTTCGCTCGCGGCATGCGACCTCGTGTCGCACCTTGTCATAGCGGGCGGCGCAGCCCGTCCAGCACGAGGGTGATGACCCCGTCGGCCTCGGCCCGCCAACCGGGGCGGTCGTGGGCCGCGCCGATGCCGTGCAGCGCCATCATGACGGCGCCGGCATTCACGTCGTCGCGGACGGCGCCGTCCCGCGCGGCGGCGGCCACCAGGTCGGTGACGGCCTGCTCCAGCGCCCGGCTGCCTTCGGCGAGTACGCCCGAACCGGTGGCCATGAGTGTGGCCAGCGTCCGGGCGAGGCCCTGGTGGGCATCTATGTGGTCGACCATGCCGCGTAGGAAGGTCGCCAAGGCCTCCGCCGCGGGCAGCGTGGCCTGCAGCCGGCGGGCGCGGTCGCACAGCGCGGCGACCTCTCCGTGGTAGACCGCCTCGGCCAGTGCCTGCCGGGTGGGGAAGTGGCGGTACAGCGTGCCGGTGCCCACCCCGGCCAGGCGGGCGAAGTCATCGAAGCGCAGGTCGAAGAAGTCGCCGGCGTCGAAGACCTCCCGGGCCTTGGCGATCAGGGCCTCACGGTTGCGCCGGGCGTCGGCGCGCAGCGGTTTGGCGGCGGTCATGCGATACCTCGCGTTGACAAATGGAGATTACCTCCATATTTTGAAAGTGGAGATGATCTCCGATTTGATTGTATCCCACGAGGTGCAGCTTGAAGATCCTGATGTTCGGCCGAGGCACGATCGCCACCATCTACGGCTGGGCCCTGGAAAGGGCCGGTCACGACGTCGAGTTCTACGTCCGGCCCGGACGCGCGGCGACGTACGGCGAAGCGATAGACCTCGACCTGCTCGACGCGCGACGAAGG
>NZ_JBITIZ010000012.1:69892-277022 GCF_044459525.1 Streptosporangium sp. NPDC050284 | reverse complement strand
CCGAACGGGACTGGCCAGCGTCCTGCCGATCCGCGCCAACTGCCGGTAGATCGGCTCCCCGCGAAACTCCGCCATCACCGTCAGACCATGTACTGATCGTGGCGCAGGTAGACATCCGTCCACTCCTCGTCGCTGAGCCGACGCCCGCTGCTCGCGATCTCCGCGAGTTCCTCAAAATACGCCTCGCGCGGCGCGCCCGGGGCGAAGAGCAGGAGCATCGAGGCCGGTTCGCCGGACTCGTTGCGGAAGCTGTGCACCCCGCCCTCGGGGACGTACAGGAAGTCTCCCGCCGTCGCGTCGGTCCAGGACCTCCCGTCGAACAGCCGCACCGTCCCCGACAGCACGAAGAAGGACTCGGAGATCGTCCGATGGAAGTGAGCCGCCGGGCCTGAGGGTTTCGGCCCCATGTCCCAGCGATACAGGCCGAACTGCCCGTTCGTCGAGGCACCGGTGCCCAGATAGCGCACCGTCGTGCCACCGATCACCAGATCCGGCCCCGCGCTCGCCGGCCTGAACACCCCGCTGCTCTCGCCCGCCTCGTCCAGGTAACGAGCTTCCGGATACGACATCGCACTCCCCGTCCTGTGAGCAAATATTCTAAAAAACTATAGAACATGGGGATAAAGGAACGAAAGGTGTCACACGAGGCGGGGAGAACCGATGCGAACGGTCCCGCCGACTCCGGTCGGCGGATCATCCGGCGCGACGTCCACGACGGACGGTGGGCGGGTCAGCGGAGAAACAGGTTCAGCACGACCGTGAGAAGGATCGAGAGCAGTACGGAGACGAGGATCATGGTCAGGCAGCCGGCCCAGCCGCCCAGGATCCTGACCTCGGTGTTTCCGATGCGCATGTCAACGCGCTACCCGGTGACGACCTCGGAAAACCGGCCCCCGACGCGGGGCCGTCCGAGGAACGCGCCTCCCGCGTGTCATGCCGACCGGCTCGCCGACACGGATCTGTGCCGTCGCCGACACGCGGCTCCTCCAGTGTGCGTGGGGTGAAGACACCACCGGGAAGAACCTCATGACCCTCGCCTTCGAGACGCGAGGACTCGTCAAACGCTTCGGAAAGACGACCGCGCTCGCCGGGGTCGACCTGGCCGCCCCGCAGGGCACGGTCCTCGGCGTACTCGGGCCGAACGGCGCGGGAAAGACCACCGCCGTGCGCGTACTGGCCACCCTGCTCAGACCCGACGAGGGACACGCCACGGTCGGCGGGCTCGACGTCGTACGGCACGCCGCCAGGGTGCGCCGCCTGATCGGCCTGACCGGGCAGTACGCGTCGGTCGACGACGACCTCACCGGCATGGAGAACCTCGTGCTGATCGGGGAACTGCTTGACCTGCGCCGCGGGGAGGCCAAGGCGAGGGCCGCGGAGCTGCTGAAGGACTTCGGGCTCGCCGAGGCGGGGGGCCGGGCGGCCAAGACGTACTCGGGGGGCATGCGGCGCCGCCTCGACCTCGCCGCCGGTCTCGTCGGCCGTCCCTCCGTTGTCTATCTCGACGAGCCGACGACCGGTCTGGACCCGGCCAAACGGGACGACATGTGGAGCGTCATCCGCTCGCTGGCCGACGACGGGGTCACCGTGCTGCTCACCACGCAGTATCTGGAGGAGGCCGACGCCCTCGCCGACAACATCTCGGTCATCGACCACGGACGGGTCATCGCGAATGGCACCCCGGCCGAACTCAAGCACGTCGTGGGCGGGCAGACGATCCTCGTCAGGCCCGCGGACCCGGCCCGGCTGGCGGACGCCGCCGCGCTCGTCGGCGCGGTGGTCGGCCGCACCCCGGAGTCGCCGGGCCGGGGCGTGATCACCGTTCCGGTCGAGAGCGACACCGCGTTCACCGAGGTCGTACGGCGGCTCGACCAGGAGCGGATCTCGGTCACCGAGCTCAGCCTCCGGCTGCCCAGCCTGGACGAGGTCTTCTTCACGCTCACCGGACGTCACGCCGAGGAGGAGGAGAACGCGGCATGACCCTAACCGTGGAACGCGCGCAGGCAGCGACCCCCCTCAGAAAGCGGCCTTTCGGGCTGGTACGACACAGCCTCGCGCTCGGCAGGAGGAGCCTGACCAAGACACTGCGCACCCCCGAGCAACTACTCGACGTGACGCTGCAGCCGATCGTCTTCGTGCTGATCTACGTCTATCTGCTCGGCGGGGCGGTGGCCGGCTCCACCCACGACTACCTGCAGTTCCTGCTTCCCGCCATCCTGGTGCAGACGGTGATGTTCGCCGGGATGGCCACCGGGGTGAACCTCAACACCGACATCGAAAAAGGGGTCTTCGACCGGTTCCGCAGCCTGCCGATCGGCCGGTCCGCACCGCTGATCGGCTCGGTGCTCGGCGACCTGATGCGCTATCTGGTGGCCGTCGTCTCCCTGCTCGGCTGCGGCCTCCTGCTGGGGTTCCGGGTTCAGACCGACCCGCTCTCCGCGCTCGCCGCGTGCCTGCTCACCGTCTTCTTCGCGTTCAGCCTGAGCTGGGCGTTCGTCCTGATCGGGATGCTCATGCGCAGCCCGGGCGGGGTGCAGGGGACGGCCTTCCTGGTGCTGTTCCCGCTCACCTTCGGCACGAGCATGATCGCACCGAAGGAGACCCTTCCCGGCTGGCTGCAGACCTGGGTGGAGATCAACCCGGTCGCGCACGCGATGGACGCCTCGCGCGCCCTGATGCTGGGCGGGTCGGCGACGGGCCCGGTGATGTGGACGCTGCTGTCCTCGGTGCTCTTCCTCGCGGTGTTCGCGCCGCTCGCGGTCCGCGCCTACCGGCGCCGTACCTGATCGAGCGCGGCGGCACGGTCGAGGGCCATGCCCCGCGCGTGGGCGGCGTCGTAGGCGGCGTCGCCCAGCTCGTCCCTGAGCCGCCGGATCAGCCCGGCGATCTCCAGGTTGAACCGGTCGGGGGCGCCGCGGAGCCGCTCGGCGACGCCGAGGGTCTCCGCGGCCCCCGCCAGGTCGCCCTCGTGGGCGCGCAGGGCCGCCGCGGCGACGCCGACGTGGGCCAGGACCGGCATGTCCTTCCCCTCGACCGCCCAGTCGGTCGCCTCGGTGACCCACCGTTCCGCGGCCACCAGGTCACCGCGGTCCACCGCCAGATGCGCCATCGCCCGCAGGATCAACGCGCGGAACTGCGGGGCGACGAACCCGATCTCCTCGATGCCGGTCGCCGCCGCCTCGTAGTGCCGCTCCGCCCCGTCCAGGTCGCCCGCACGACGGTCGAGGTCCCCCAGCGCGAGATGGGCGAACGCGACGTTCCGCTGTGACCACCGCCGCTCGCCGGGCCGCGTCATGGCCAGAAGTTCGGCGCGCGCCCTGTCCACGTCGCCCTGCTGCGCCCGCGCACCGGCGAGCGTGATCCGCTGGTGCACGGCGTGGTCGTCGGGGTTGAGCTCCCCCAGCAACCGGATCGCCTCCTCCATCGTCTCGACGGCCTCGTCGAAGTCGCCGAAGACCAGGTGTGCCTCCGCCAGCGAGCTCAGCACCTGGGCGAGCCCCCAGCGGTCCCCCAGGCCGCGGAACCCGGCGGCGGCGGCGAGCAGGTCGCGGCGCCTTCCCACCTGGTCCCCCTCGTTCTCCAGGAGCGCCGACCTGATCATGAAGAGCATCGCGCGGGTCCACGGGTGGGGGTGCGACATCTGTCGCTCGACGGCGGCCACGCCCCGGACGACGTCGTCGGTGAAGATCGCGAGGATGGGTTCGATCAGGGCGAGGAACGGATCCTCTGTGTCGGGAGCAACGGCCCCGGCCAGCGCCCCGAACCGCTCGACGACGTCCTCCACACCCTCGTGCTCACCGGAGAGCATCCTGTTGATCAGGTGGAAGGCGGTCGCGACCGACCGGCGCTCCGAGGAGACCTCACCGGGAACGTCGAGGGCGAGACGGAGCCGGACCACGGCCTCGGCGTGGTTCTCGCGCATCATCCAGAAGGTGCTCAGCGCGGCGGCCAGCCGTACCGCCGTGTCCGCGTCGCCCGCGTCGGCGGCGAAGTGCAGGGCGGCGAGCAGGTTGTCGTGCTCGGTCTCCAGCACGGCGAGCCAGACCAGCTGCCGCTCCTCACGCAGAAAGGGTTCGGCCGTCTCGGCGAGGTCCAGGAAGTACGCCGCGTGCGCGGCCCGCACCCGGGCGATCTCCCCGTTCTCCGCGAGCCGCTCCAGCCCGTACTCCCGGATCGTCTCCAGCATGCGGTAGCGCGGCTGCGGCGCCTCGACCACCTGCAGCAGCGACCTGTCCACCAGCGCGCCGAGCAGGTCCAGGGCCGTGCCCGGCTCCGCGCACACCCGCTCGGCCGCCTCCACCGAGATCCCGCCGGGAAACACCGCGAGCCGCTCGGCGAACCGGCGCTCGTCACCGAGCAGGTCCCAGCTCCAGTCGACGACCGCGCGCAACGTCCGATGACGGGGCAGGGCGGTACGGCTGCCGCCGGTCAGCAGCCGGAACCTGTCGCCGAGCCGCTCGGCCACCTGCGGCGCGGTCAGGGAACGCATCCGCGCGGCGGCCAGCTCGATCGCGAGAGGCAACCCGTCCAGCCGCCGGCAGATCTCCACCACGGCCGCGACGTTCTCCTCGGTGACCGCGAACCCTGGTCGTACGGCGGCGGCCCGCTCGGCGAGCAGCCGCACCGCCGGGCTGGTCACGGCCTGCCGCACCGAGGCGTCCGGCTCGGGCAGCGCGAGCGGGGCGACCGGGCACAGTACCTCGCCGAGTATCCCGAGGGGTTCCCTGCTGGTGGCGAGGACCCGCAGCCCGGGGCAGCGCCCCAGGAGGTCTTCCGCCAGGTGGGCCACGGCCTCGACCAGGTGCTCGCAGTTGTCCAGCACGATCAGGGTCTCGGCGCGCGAGAGCGCCTCGACCAGGCGGCTCGTCGTGCCCCTGGGCGCTCCCTGGGGATCGAGCACCCGGGTGCCGAGCGCGCCGAACACCGCCTGGGGCACGTCGGCCGTGTCGGTCACCGCCGCGAGTTCCACCAGCCAGGCCCCACCGGGCCACCGCTCGGCGAGCTCTCCGGCGACGGTGGTCGCGAGCCGGGTCTTGCCCGCCCCGCCGGGACCGACCAGCGTGACCAGCCGCCCCTCCGCCAGCGACGCGCCGACCCGCCGCACCTCGGCCGTACGCCCGACGAAGCTGGTCAGCGCGGTCCGCAGGTTGCCCTTCTGCGGGCGGGCGGGCTCCGCCCGGCCCTCCTGGAGCAGCGCGAGGTGAATCTCCCGCAGCTCGGGCCCCGGGTCGGCCCCCAGCTCCTCCGCCAGACGGAGCCGGATCCTCTCGTAGCCGGCCAGTGCCTCGGCCTGACGCCCCTGGGCGTGCAGCGCCCGCAGCAGCAGTCCCTGCAGCCGCTCTCTCAGCGGGTGACGGGTCGCCGCCTCGGAGAGCTCGGCCACCAGGTGAGCGTGCCGCCCGGACGCCAGGTCCGCCTCGGCCCGGTCCTCGATCGCGGCCAGCCGCGCCTCCTCCAGCCCAGCCGCGTACGCCGTGGCGAAGGAGGCTCCGGCCGCGTCCGCCAGCGCGGGCCCTCGCCAGAGCGCGAGCGCCTCACCGAGCAGGGATCCGGCGGCCTGCGCGTCCCCGCCGTTCAGTGCGCGCCTCCCCGCCCGCGCCAGCCGCTCGAACCGGTGCGCGTCGACGGCGTCGGGGGGCAGTTCGAGCCGGTAACCGCCGCGATCCGACCGCAGCACCGAGGCGTCCGGCAGGCTGCGGCGCAGCCTGGCGACGAGCGACCGTACCGCGTTGGCGCGGTCGGCGGGCTGTTCCTGGGGCCAGAGCGCGTCCGACAGCTCGTCGGCGGTGACGACCCGTCCCGCTCCCAGCGCCAGCCGGATCAGGAGCACGCGGAGCCGGACACCTCCGATCTCGACGCTCTCACCGGCAGCCGCCACCTCCAGCGGACCCAGGATGCCCACGCGCATGGAGCCAACTGTGCCACGCCCCGGGACGCCACGGCTCCTGCGTTTCCACGGCGCCGCGCACGCTCGCCGACCCGCCCCTTACTCTCCGTACCGTCGAGATTCCGATCTGTCAGCGATAATGGCACGATCGACGGCGCGGAGCCGCGAGCCCGGCCCTTTCGGGGTGGGGAGGCCGACGGCAACGGGAGTGGGGGGTTCACGGTGCGGACGCATTTCGATCCGGAGGAGACCGAGGAGTTCGAGTCGGCCAAGGACCTGCTGGTCCGTCGCTGCCTCGCCTGGGCGGACGAGCGCGGCACGCGGGCCGACGAGGCGATGCTCGCGGCTGTCCTGGACGCGCGCCACCGCAGCCGTGACGGGCGGCTCGCCTACTGGGACACGCGACAGGTGCGGCGTTTCCTCCTGGAATGGATCCCCCGGCACCTCGCGGCCGAGCGCGAGACCCTCGCCGCCGCGCCGGAGAACCTGCTCACCCTCCTGCGCTACCTCACCGCGTCCGGCCTGCGCGACCCCCGGGGCGCCTCCCTCGCCGAGCTGGAGGCGGCCGTGGCCGAGGCCGAGGCGGAGTTTCCCGCGGCGCTCGCCGACCCGGCCCGGCAGGGCATCGGGAGGCTCTGGGCGCAGACCGCCCTCGACAACGGCTTCGTCCTCGACGACGAAAAGGAGATGGCCCGCTTCCAGCGCGATGTCAGCAGCGGCCGGATACAGTTCGACGCCGACGTGATCGAAGCGCTTCTCCAGGCCGAGTTCGGCGGCGCGGGACCCGACGACGATCGGGCCTTCTCCCAGTGTCCCATCGCCCTCCCTCCCGCCGCCGAGCTCGCCGCCGACGCCGCGAGGAGCGAGATCGTACGGCAGCTGACCGCCCTGACCGGCTGGGTGGGGAAGGAGGGGCGCCCTCTCACCAAGACCGGAGACCTACGGGCAGCCGACGTCCGAGAGCTGGCGGAGCTGCTGGGCACCGGGGAACGGGATCAGCGGGCGCACGACTCCGCGCAGACGCCCCGGGTGAGCCTCCTGCTGGCGTGGGCGAAGAAAGCGCGCCTGGTACGAGTGCGCAAGGATCGCCTGGTCCCGGTGGCCAAGGCCGCCCCGCTCCTGCGTGACCCGGAGGCGCTGTGGCTGCGCGCGTTCGAGGCGGTCTTCGAGCTGGGCACCGCGATCTGCGCACCCAACTCCGGGGAGTCCGGCTTCTCGATGCTCGTCACGGCGTTCGACGAGCTGCTGCCCGACGTGCTGAACACCATGTACAGCCTGCCGGCCCCGATCCCCGTCGCCCGGCTGCAGGAGACCGTATGGCTCGCCTGCCAGGAATACTTCCTGCTCGACTTCGCGGAGAACGGCTCTCGTCAGGAGGTCTGGCGCCGTCGGGTCGACGAGGATCTCCTCGGGGTGTTCGACGTCCTTTCCCGCCTCGGCGCCGTCGAGACGAGCCACGGCGTGCCCGACGAGCTGTACTCCAGCGACCTGCGTCCCGGCTTCGTCGAGGGGATCGGCGAGCTCACCGAGGAGGACCTGCCGTTGCCGCCCGAGGCGTGCGCCCGGCTCCTGACGCGCCTCGCGGAGCCCGGCCCGCTGGTATGGCTGACGCCCCTGGGCACCCGAGCCGTCCGCGAGCGGCTGCTCGCCGACGGCCGGGACGCTCCCCTCATCGGGGAGCTGGTGGACGTCGAGGCGGGCGAGCTGCTGGGGGTGATCGCCCAGCACTACACCCAGGAGACGGCGCTCGCCGAGCTCGAAGGCTGGCTGGCGGCGCACGGAGGTGACGTCGAGCCGCTTCTGGACGCCATCCGCGCCTGCCCCTTCCGCACCCGCGCCTCCGCCATGCTCTCCGTCCTGGCGGAGTCGCTCCCTGAGGGCCGGTCGATACGGGCGAGCCTCCGGCACGACCCGGCGCTGGGCCCCCTCGTCCTCACCGCCCTCCTGGAGACAGGAGAGCTGGGCCCCGAGGATCTCACCGCCCGCGAGCACTCGCTGCTCCTCGCCGAGGGGATGGTCATCCTGCTGGAGCTGGGCGGCCCCGAGGCCGTCGTGGAGCAGCTCCGCGAGTCGGCGGGCAGGGACGCGCCGGAGTTCGTCGCGGAGGTGCTGGATTCCGGGCACCCCGCGCGGGAGGCGCTGGAGGAGCTGCGCGTGCTGGTGTACGAGCCGATGCTGGCCAGGAGCGCCCGGCTGCGGCTCGTGCCCAGCCCGGCGCCCGGTTCACGGGGCCGCCCCAACGGCCGCGGCGGGAAACGCCGCCACTGACTCCCCGCCCCGCCTGCACCACCACGGTCACCGGCACCAGGAACGGGACGCTCGTTGTCCGCTCCGGCGTCACCCGCCTGAACGACGCCCGGATCAACGGCGGGGTGACCGTCTTGGCGGGCACGTCCCTGGTGGTGACCGGCGGCACGATCAACGGAGCGGTCAGCGTCCCGCCTCCGTGTTCTCAGAGACCGTCCCGACCGCACGACCGGACACCGTCCACGGTCACCCCAGGCACCCGGGGCACTCCCGATGTCTCGCTCACCTTCACCGCAGCACGAGCGTGCCGTCCGGTTCGAGGCCGACGCGTGACCCGAAGTTCCGGCTGACCCGGTCGAGAACCCCCCGCAGCCATTCGGAGTCCTCCTCCGAGGCGTGCTGGAGCCGCATCCGGCGGGCCCGCAGGGGCACCATCCGCAGACCGGTCAGGTGGCCCGAACCGGGCTCCACCGACGCGAAGTACAGCAGCCGCAGATCGTCCCGGTACTCCTCGTAGCCGGCGATGCCCTCGTAGTCGTCGACGAGGTCACCGCAGCCGTACAGGATGAGCCGATCCCGGTAGACCTCGACAGGCCGGGGATGGTGCGAGGAGTGCCCGTGCACCACGTCGACCCCGCCGTCGACCAGCCGGTGCGCGAAGCGTGTCTGCTCCCGAGGGACGTGGTAGCCCCAGTTGGAACCCCAGTGGATGGAGACCACCACGACGTCACCGGGACGCTTGACCCGCCGTACCCGGTCGGCCAGCTCGGCCGCGGCGGCCTCCGACAGCTCGGGCACGAAATCGACCCCGGCCCGGTCCGGCGCCGCCGCCCATTCCGGCGGGACACCACTGGACTCCGTCCCGCAGGCGAAGACCAGGACCCGCCCTCCCCCCTCCGCGGGGACGACCGCCGGTCGCCTCGCCTCGCCCACCTCCCGGCCGGCCCCCACCGACCGCAGCCCCGCCCCGGCGAGGACGTCGAGCGTCTCCTCCAGCCCCCGTCGGCCGAAGTCCATGACGTGGTTGTTCGCCAGCACGCAGGCATCGGGCCGGGCGACCGCCAGGCAGGGAAGGTTGGCCGGACTCATCCGGTAGTTCACGGCCTTCCCCGCCGCGAAGTCGTCGCTCCGGGTGACGCTCGTCTCCAGGTTCACCACCCGGACCTCCGGCGCGACCTCCGCCAGCACCCGCAGGGCATCCCCCCACGGCCAGGAGAAGCCGACCGGCCAGGGAATCCGGCCGTTCGCCGCCTCCGCGAGATCAACGTAGGTCATGGCGTCCTGGACATACTCCTCCCGCAGCGTCGGGTCACCCGGATGAGGAAGGATCTGATCGACGCCGCGGCCGAGCATGACGTCCCCACCGAGGAACAACGTCACCGGATCGGTACGCACACCTCCAGGCTAGGCGGCCCTCGCCCGCCGGTCACGGACGTACCGCCGACTCGCACACCGTTCCGGCGGAAAAGGACGGCCGGGACGTGCCAAGCCCCGCACCCGGCTCACGGGGCCGCCCCAGCGGCCGCGGCGGGAAACGCGGACACCGACAAAAGCCCGTATGCGGATCACGTCACCGCCGGACCCAGCGGAAGCGTGTACTCGATCGAACGACGTTCGATCCCGAACCCGGCGCGGGTGTAGATGCCGAAGGCCCCGGTCGGATTGTCGGCGTCCACCCCCAGCCCGGCCTTGTCGTACCCCTGCGCGCGGAAGGCGTGCAGCGCGTGCGCGAGCAGCGCACTCGCCACCCCCCGGCCCCGCCACTCGCGCAGGGTGCCGATGATCTGAATCCACGCCTCGCGGACCCCGGTCGCCTCGGTGTCGGCCTCGAAATAATGGGTGAGCAGCACACCCACGCTCTCCCCCGCCGCGTCCAGCGCGACGAAGGAGCTCTCCGGCCGGAACACCTTCACCCCGACCAGGGTGTTCCGCCAGGACTCCGCCGTGTGCTGGACACTCCCCCAGTGGTCGACGAACGAGCGGTTGCGCACCTGGAGGACCGCGTCCTCCAGGTCATCCCGGTAGGTGACGATCCGGAGCCCGTCCGGCGGCGAGACCTCCGGTAGCTCGGCCCCCAGGTCGCGGACCATCCCGTAGAACCACCGGGCCGGCTCCATCCCCGCCTTGGAGGCCAGCGCCCGCAGGCCCTCGTTGCGGCTGTCCACCTCGACATGGAGTTCGAGCGGCTGCCCGGGGAACCGCCGCTCGTGCAGCACCGGCGTGTTGCCGATCGCCCACTCCAGCAGGTGCCTGCCCAGCCCCCGGCGCCGATACTCCGGACGCACCCCGCCCCACATGCTCATCCGATGCACCGGCTGAGCCGTGGCCCGGCTCATGGTCATCCCGTACGCGACCAGCCGGCCGGACTCCCACGCCGCCAGCGTGCCCTCGACGGGATCGAGCAGCGGGTTGGCGAGCTCCTCGGCGAGGTCGTCCGCATCGACCCTCCCCCCGACCTGATCGACCTCGTCGATCGCCGCCAGCAACTCCGCCCACGCCTCAAGGTCGTCTTTGGTCAGCGGAACCCACTCGAAGGTCATGGCTACCGAGCGTAGAAGCAGGCCACTTTCTCCGGCCACCCGTTTTCCCGCCGCCTCCCCGCGGCCGAGTGGCACCCTCCCGTGCTCGGGATTCTCCGTACTCCGGGTGGATCGAGCATGGAGAACCTCCGCCCAGACGCCCGCGGTGACCCGTCTTCGAGCAACCGCGCCCACGGACAGCCGTCACCGGGGCCCGGCCGTATTCGAGCCGCCTCCGGGTAGGGTGCCGCTGTGGATCTGGACGTCATCCGGCGCGGCCTCGACGCGCTCCGCGAGTACGACACGGACCTCGACCTCTTCGGTGCCCGCGAGCACCGTTACCAGCTCAAGCCTCCGCTCGACCAGGCCACGCTGGAGTCTGTCGAGACGCGGATCGGGGTGCGCTTTCCCGCCGACTACCGCACGTTTCTGACCCGGCTCGGCAACGGCGGCGCCGGCCCGTACTACGGGGTGCACGGGGTGCGGCCGGACGACTCCTGGACGCGGCTCGGCCCGTTCCCTTTCACGGAGGAGTGGGAGCCGCCCACGGACGACGAGGGCTACGACGACGCCATGGAAGCCGCCTTCGAGGGACTGCTGCCGATCTCCGAGCACGGCTGCGGCTACCGCTCCCACCTCGTCGTCAACGGCCTCGCAGCGGGCCAGGTCTGGGGCGACTGGACATGCGTCGGCGAGGCGCTCGCCCCGCAGGCCGAGTCGTTCGGCGCGTGGTACCACGACTGGCTGGAGGCTTCGCTGCGCGAGGTGCTGAACGAGCGGATCGCGGCCACCGTGCGCGACGAAACCGGCTGGAGCGTGGACCGGCGGTTGCTCAGCCTTCTCCCGCCGCCGCTCGCCGACGGTGACGAGCGGCCGGAGGTGAAGGTCCCGCGACTGGTCCGCCGCGCCTACCTCGCCCTGTACGAACGCCGCGACGGCGACGCCCGCGACCTCCTCGCCCAGGCCCGCGCGGCCGGTGCCGAAGGAGACCACGAAGCGGTGCGCCTCGCACTCGCCGAGGCCGTACTCCTGCGCGAGGAAGGCAGGATCACCGACGCCCTGACCACCGTGGAACACGCGATCCCGCGAAACGGCTGGTCGTACGACAGGTCGTGGCTGCACCGCCTGCGCGTTGAGCTGCTTCTGACACAGAATCGGCTGGGCGACGCGCACACGGCGACCGAGGAGCACATCGCGCGCTGCCCCAACGACGACTTCGGCTACGTACGCCGCGCCCTCCTTCGGGTACTGGCCGGTGACCCCTCGGCCGCCGAGGAGGTCCTGCACGCCGACGCCCCGCTCGGGACAGGAGTCCGGTCGGCGGGCCACCCGCGTCCCGCCGACCGCACCCCCGTCGCCCTACGGCTCCGCGCCCGGCGCCTGGCCTGGGAGTGCCGCCGCTGGGGACACGCCACCGCCGCACCCCGCTTCGACGCGATCGTCATCGGCTGACGGACTTCGACGACAGTCCCCGGCCGTGCGATCCGTGATGTCGTCTTCGGCGAGTCACCCTCCCCCTTCGAGGTAGATCCGCCCGATGAAAGCCCCCCGTTCGGCCCGCTTGACATCCGCGATCTTCTCGATGTCCGCCCACTCGTGCCCGTGCAACGCGGCGATGGCCCGTAGCACTTCGAGCACGTCGGCGATCTCCTCCGCCACCCCGGCTGCCGGTGCCTCGCGCAGCTCCGCCGCCTCCTCGAACAGCTTCTCCAGCAGGGCCGCCCGGTAGTCCGCCTCACCGAGCACGGTCACCACCGGTTCTCTGCCGTGTGCGCGAATGATCTCCGGAATCCTGTCCCGCACAAGTTTCCCCACCTCAGAGCACCCCTTCGCGTACGTACGACTCCCTTCGGAAAGCCCAGAGACTACCCGGCCTTCTCTGTCGTGCGCACCCGCCCACCCGAGCTGTGAAAATAGTCTGCATTTCGGCAAATACACACCAAGGGTGACGGTGCATGGATTTATCCCATTGGGAACAGAGCCCACGCTCCTCATGGCGCATGGCCGTGCTGATAGGGGCGAACAGTCGCACCTACAAATTCGCCCTCGGCGCCGCCCTCCTGGACGCTGCCGCCGAAGGCCGACCGGAGATTCTGCTCCGGGATCTGGCGGCGCCGTACGCGATGGGATTGGTACGGCATCTCGGCCAGGCACCACAGGCATCCCAGAAGGACGAACGAGGAGGGAAGGATTTCCTCTCGGTAGCCGAACGAGAGGCAGCGGAGTCGCTCAGGCTCGGGAGTCCCACCGATGAACTTCTGGCTGCGGCCATGCCGTCCATGACCGGGATGGTGATGCAGAAGTTCCACAACCTGCGCGGCGAAGGAGCCGAGGTGCCGCACCGCTTCTACGAGGTGACGGGCCGCTCCCACGAACAGATCGTCCGGCTGAGCAAGGAGCTCCGCGACATCGCCCGGTCGGAGCAGGCCCCAACCTTGCGAGGTGAACTGTCAGCCCGCTGGAACATCGTGGAGACGTCCTTCGCCGCTGGGATCGGCCGCAGCCTGATCGATGAAGGTGTCGCCGTGGACATGACCACCCTGCAGATCACCGACAGGCAGCGCCGCCGATCGGTCACCGGCGTCACCGACGCGGTCATCGGCTTCCAGCACGGTCTCTGCATGATCTGCGCGGAACTCATCACTACGGACATCGACGCCGTCGCCGTCGACCACGTGTTCCCTTACTCGTTCATGAGGCTTCTCCGCCCCAGAGGCAGAGGCACGGCACCAGACCTGGACGCGGTCTGGAACCTGGCCCCCACGCACGCATGGTGTAACGGCCAAAAGAGCAACCGGCCGCCCACTCCAGCGGAAATGGTCAGGCTGGCGCAGCGAAACGAAGCCATCATGCAGTCACCGCACCCACTCAGAAAAACCCTTAAGTTGACCTTGGAGCACAACGGATACAAAGGAGCCAAACCAGGCCAATGGTTCACGTTCATCCAACACGTACGTGACCTCCTTTGAATCGCTCCGTCTCGCCGGCAGCCCCTTTTCTGGAGGCAACCCGGTTCTGGACAGCTTCCTGCTGTGAGAGCTGGAGTAGATCCCTGACGCAGGGGATAGCGTTCGTTTCATGACCGAGAGTCGAACGGTTGTACCGCCCGCTGATCGCCCCGGGTCTCCCTTCACCCTTGAGAGCACCAGGATCACGCTTCTGCGGGCATGCGCACGAGTCGGGCTCGATCCATCGAACGCCCGGCTGATCCGACTCGGAGAGAACACGGTCTACCGCCTGGCCTCGCCCGTAATCGCACGCATCGGCCGAACGACGACGTACGCGGATGACGCCCGAAAGAAAGTCGCGGTAGCCGACTGGCTGGCCACCGAAGGTTTTCCCTCCGTCCGCGCGCTCCCCCTCGATCAGCCTCTCATCGTGAACGGGCGCGTTGTCACGTTCTGGGAGTCGATCTCCGAGATCGAGGACCATGCCTCGCCCGCTGAGCTGGGCACCCTGCTCGCCAGGCTCCACACGATGAAGGCACCGGCGGGACTTCGGCTCCCTTCGCTGGAACCCTTCGCGCGGGTGGAGCAACGGATCGCGGGCAACGACTGGTTCAGCCCTCAGGACTCCTCGTTCCTCCGCGAGCGACTGGTCCAACTCCGTGAGGAGTACGCGGCGCTGAGCTTCGAGCTTCCCCAGGGCGTGATCCACGGGGACTCGAGCGTGGGCAACGTCATCCGCGACCGTACCGGCCGCCCGGTGCTGCTCGACCTGGACGGCTTCGCACTGGGGCCTCGCGAGTGGGATCTCGTCCTCACCGCGGTCTACTACGACCGCTTCGGCTGGCACACCGCCCAGGAGTACGACGCCTATACCCAGGCTTACAGCTTCGACGTGATGCGCTGGCCCGGCTACCGGGTCCTGGGCGACATTCGGGAGTTCCTCATGGTCACCTGGCTCAGCCAGAAGGCAGATCAGGACGAACAGGCCGCCGCAGAGGTGCGCAAGCGGATCCGGACGTTGAGGACCGGTGCCGACCGAAGAGATTGGCAGCCCTGTTGAGCCGTCGTCATCTGCTGGCACAGAGAGAAATCCGCCGCCCGTCTCGTCCAAGTGGGGCTGGAAAGTTCAGGGACGTCGGAGTTCGCCGCGTTCGATGCCGCCGGTGAAGGCGTCGTACTCGGCGTCGGTGAACAGGTGTGGGGCCTTCTCCGGGTTCTTGGAGTCGCGCAGGGCCACGATGCCTCCATCCAAGAAGGCGATCTGGACGCAGTTGGTGCCGCCACTGCTGAGGCTGCTGGTCTGCCAGCGGGCGTTACGAAGCTGAGTCTCGATCCAGGCGGCGTCAAGGCTGTTCTTGTTCACGAGAGGTCCTTAGCAATCATGGTGAGCAGCGGTAGCGATGCCTTCGGTGACAGGGCATCGGACTTCAGCAGGTCGCTGGCAGTGCGGTAGAGCTCGACGGTCTCGGGCTCGTTCAGATGCAGGGAGGCGCGCAGGGACTCGACACACACGAGGTCGCGGCCTGCGGGAAAGGACATCAGCATGAAGGGGCCGTCCATTCCCGCGTGCGCTCCGGCGGAGAACGGCAGGACCTGGACGGTGACGGCAGGGTTGGTACGGGCGAGGTGGATCAGGTGCTCGATCTGGGCTCGCATGCAAGATCGCCCGCCGACTTCCTGCCGCAGCAGCCCTTCAGGGAGGACTGTCCAGATCTTCAGCGGGGGTCGGCGCTCCAGCATGGTGCGCTGATGTTCCAGCCGTAGCGCTACGAAGTGGTCGATGTCTTCGGAGGTTTTCCAGACCCTGCTGCCTTCGGTCACCGCGCGGGCGTATTCCGGGGTCTGGAGCAGGCCGTGGACGGCGAGAGGGTTGAAGACGAACAGACCGCTGGCGCTCTCCACCTGGGAGAGGTAGTCGCCAAGCGGGTCGTCGACCACGCCTCCGTAGCGCTGCCACCAGTCGGCTTCGCCGGCCCGGCGTACGAGGTCGCGGAGTTCTTCCCGCAGGGCGAGGTCGGTGATGCCGAAGACCTCGAAGAAGTGGGGAAGCTGCTGGATCTTGAGCCCCTGCAGTCCGTTCTCGATCTTACTGACCGTTGAGAGGGACTGGTAGCCGAGGTGGCCGGCCGCTTCCTCCTGGGTCCAGCCGAGGGCTTCACGGATGCGTCTGAGTTCCGCACCCAGGCGCCGACGTCGCGGGGTGGGTTCGACGGGCATGGCCACCTCCTTCCTCGTGGGGAGCGTAGTGCTCGAAACAGCTTGAGGAAACGCCATCCTCCTCAGAGGAAAGACTTTCTTCTGAGAATGACTTGCCTGGAGGGAGCTTCCGCTGCATCATCAATGCGTGACAGCTTTGAGTGTTCATGCAGTCACAGAAAGACATGACCGCTGGCTCTCTCCGCATGCCTTCGTGGAGATATCCCTTATGCGCCACCGGTCCTGGAAGCACCGTCGATCTCAGGCTTTCCCACCGGGGCGAAACCAAGCGAACCCGCCGAGCACCTGTCGGCCTGCCCCCAGTCTCCCCCGTTAGGAGCAACGATGCTCATCGAGCGCGTTCCGGACCCCGGCGAGTACGGCAGACCTCACAACCGCTTCCGGATGACCGCCTGGTGCCTGCCTCTTGGCAACGCCGCCCGCCGTGCCCGGGAGCTGTTCCGCGACCAGCTGGCCAAGCTGCTCCCGGACCTCGACGTGCTCGACGACCTGGAGATCGTCGTCTCCGAACTCGTCACCAACGCCACCCGTTACGCCCCCGCCCCCTACGAACTACGCCTCCTGCACGACCACAACCTGCCCGTCCGCGCCGAAGTCGTCGACGCCGGAGCAGGAACCACCCTCATCGACCACCTCCTACGCCGCCCACCGGCCGTCCCCGAACACCTCGACGACCTCGAACCCGGCGGCCGAGGCCTACGCATCGTCACCGAACTCACCCACGGCCACTGCGGCACCCAATGGACCCGGCTGTGCGGCACCGGCCAACTCGGCACCGCCGTCTGGTTCGACCTCCCCACCCGACCCCACCAACCCTGACTTCCAGACCTCCGGGCAGCCAGGATCGTCCCCCGATCCCCCTGACCCCGGAGCCGGCCCACGCCCACCACTCCCCCCTGCCGAGCGTGGGCCGTACCCAGAGGCCGGCGTCCACGGACCCGATCCCACCCCCGTCCGGGACGCCGGCCTTTCCACTCCCACCACGACGGAAAGCACCGGTTCTCATGGTCGTACCAGCAAACGACCCCGTCCGCTCCCGAGGCCGCCGCCGCCGCGGAGCGGACCCCGTATCCCACCTCCTCGATCCGGGACCTGCGGCGAGTAGGGACAATGCCACCGACCTGGCCCACGACCTGGAAGCTCGTCATCCCGGATGGGTCATCCTCTGGCGCCGCTGGGCCCGCCGTTACTGGGCCTTCCCGACCTGGCTCCCCAATGCCCCCGGCCCCATCGAAGCCAGAAACGTCCAGGACCTACTGGCCCAGATGAATGACGTGCACGACCAAGGGAGCAAAGACCCCAGATAGAAAAGGCCGAAGGGACGGCACAACACTTTCCCGGGAGCACTGACGCCGACGTGGAAGCAGCCCCTCTCAGACCGATAAGTTGCGGAGTGTTGCGCTATTTCGCGGAAGACAACTCCTGGGCAACTGACGTGATGATGTGGCGCGCGGCCTTCCCATGGACGGCGACGCTCGCGAGGTGACCGAACATGCGCAAGTACAACTTGACCTCGGAAGGGCGAGTCACTTCGATGTTCGCGGTCGGTGTCTCCAGGCACACCAGTTCGTCATCGAAGATCCAGAAGCCGGTGGAGGACACACAGGGCCACTCGATCATCATGGGGATGATGCCGAGCGAGACCGTTGGCAACGACATGACGGTGAGCAGGCGGTCGAGTTGTCCGGCCTGCACTTCGGCCGTACCGAACCACGTCCGCAGGGACTGCTCCTCGATGAGCACGCTGAAGTGCTTGCCCGCCTGGTAGATGATCCGCTGACGCTCCATGCGGGCGGTCACGGAGGCTTCCAGGTCGTTCGGGGTTTCGAGAAACGAGATCCAGAACGAGAGCATCGCGGCTGCGTAGTCGGCCGTCTGAAACAGGCCGGGGATCACGTTGTGCTCATAGATCCGAAACAGCGAAGTCTGCTCGTACAGGGGAACATGCACCTGCATCAGGCGCTTCATCCCGGCATGCGTCTGACGCCGGAACTCCTGGTACATGGACTGGATCGACCGAAGGGTGGCGATCAGATCCGGGGTCTGGTCCTCGGTGTCGCAGATTCGACACCAGATCCGGAGCTCTTCCTCAGTGGGGGTCTTGCCGCCGTGCTCCAAGCGACTGACCTTGGTGTAGTGCCAGCCCGCTTCGGCCGCCAGGGCACGGCCGGTGAGGTTGGCGCTCGTACGAATCTCACGAAGGCGCCGCCCGAGAGCTTCGGCGGCCTGCCGGGCGGGGCTAAGTTGGCGTGTACTCACTGTGGGGGATCGCGAATTTCCAGACGGTCTCAAAAGCGCTCTTGCATAGTGCTATGTGGCCCGGATCGGTAGACGCCACCTTCGCTTCTCCCAGGCCGTTGCCAGCGTAGTGGAGGAACACCGTCAGGCGGTCGTCGAACAGGTAGAAGTCGTTGCCCGGTAGGGGGACCGACGAGACCAGACGTCGAGGAACCCAGCGGATGTCCTCGCCGGCTTCGACCATCGGATGAGCAATGCTGTACGACCAGCGCTGATAGTCACTTAAGGGCTCCGAGACGATACGTGCCCTTCGTATCGTCTTGCCGGTTTTCGCGTGTTCGCGCAGTGTGGAGCACCAGCCCTGCAGCCACTCCAGGTCATCGGGTTCTCCAGCCGCCCACTTGGCCATGTAGGGCAACTCCACCGCAGTGCCGTAGGCATCCCGCATCTCCAGGTGGACAGCGCTGTGCTCGAAGCCGACCAACAGCTCCTCGAACGCGTCGTCAGAGATATTCATGAGCCTGCCGGCGCGAAGAACTGAAGCATTCGATCGGGGATCTCACAGGCGACCTCCCCCTCGGGGATGTCCATCTGGGCGAGGGTTTCCGGGTCGGTGACAACCCAGCCCTGGACCACCCAGCTACCACGGTCGGTTCGGTAGACGGTTGGCGATCCGGTCGGGTTACTCTCGGGATCTTTACCTACGAACGTTAGACGCATGATCGGCTCCCCCACTCTCATAGTGCGGAATGTTGCGGACCTCTGAGGCGGTCGTGGCTCCCTCACGCAACATCTTCAACCTTCGTGGACCGGCTTGTCAGCCGATCCCTAACGTCGGAGCGAAACGATCCCATCACACGGAGGTGTGCTCATGGCACCCGACCTGTACGGAAGAACGGACCTGTCCACCGCAGAGTTCACCCGCATCCCTTGCGGCGGGTCGAACGACGACGACGGCGAGGGAGAGGCGTGCCCGGAGATGGCCGTCGTCGGTGACGGTGTCTTCGCCCTGCGCGACAGCAAGAACCCCGGAGCGGGGACTCTCTTGTTCGACGGTGCCGAGTTGGCTGCTTTGCGCGACGGAATCGGCAGCCTGATCTAGCACCACCACAATACGGCCTTGCCTGTGGTGCCACAGGCAAGGCCGTTAGTTGTATAGGGAGAGGACCAGTGCATCATTTTCACGGATATACATGGACAGGCCAGGCAGCGCCATACTTAAACGGCGAAGGCATCCGCAGACCGTTTCATCCGGAATTTCGATCTTCCCCCCTTCCGCCGATGAGATTGTGCGACTGGCTACTCAAACCGCGCAACCGCATCGTCATCTCGTTCGACCAGGCCAACGACGCCGCGACCTGGCTCGTTGACCAGTACGACATCGCTTGCCCCTCGTTCCATCTCCCCGATCAAGAGGCGAAGATCGGCCGAGCGCACCGACATCTGGGAGCGACGGAGGTACTCCCCGGTGGCACCGATATCCAGTGGGGATTCCATCTCAAAGGGGAGCGCTTTGTTTCGATAGGGGTTATCTGCTGCCCGAACAAGCACGCCCCCGACTACAAATGTCCGGCAGGTCAGTAGTAACTGACATTGGCGGGATCAACACGGGTTTAGCTTCCCGCCGCAGCCCGTGTCACGGAGACTATAGGCAAAGAAGAAACGGGCCAGGCCGCGCTCACCCGACTCGACGAGGTCCAGTCGATCCGCGCACTCACCTACCTACGCCGCCTGCGCCCAGCCTTCGCCCGTCGCAGCCGCTCCCCGGCAGTCGCTTCACTCCTCCCCCGCCTCGAAACCGCACTGGCCCAGACATGATTGCCACCCGTTTCCTCATCCGCCCCCATCCTTACGACCACCCGGACGCCACCCGCCTGGTCCGCGCCCTCTTCGACGACCAGCAGGAGCGCTACGGCTACGCCGACCCCTTCGAAGCCGACCCCGCCTCCTACACCCCACCCCACGGCCTGTTCCTGGTCGGCTACCTCAACACCGTCCCGGTAACCTGCGGCGGCTACCGCACCTTCGACGAACACACCCGCACCATCGAGATCAAGAAGATGTACACCGTCCCACGCCTACGCGGCCTGGGCCTGGGCGAACGCATCCTGACCACCCTCGAAAACCACGCCGCACAGAGTGGGGCACAGCGCTCCATCCTGGAAACCGGCGTACGCAACACCGCAGCTCTCGCCCTCTACACCGGCATCGGCTACCAACCCGCCGCCCGCTACGTCAACGGCCGCGACCCGGCCATCAACCGGGCGTTCATCAAGGAACTCGCCAGTTCCACCCCCTCGGCCCAGCTTCCAGCGCGTTAAACGGTCGGCTGTTCCTTCATCCACTGCTGTGCAGGTCGGCCACTGGCGGGCGACACATTGCGTGACCTGCGTCTCCTGTCCGAGGCAACCAAGTCCTGCCAGTGACTCACAACTGATCCACAAGGTCGGCTGAGGATCATGGTTCGTGTCCGACGACAAAGGAGATTCACATGAACAAAAAGCGCACAGCCGCAATGATCATGGCCGCGTTCTTCGCAATCGGTGCCGCGCAGCTCATCGGCGCCGGTCCCGCAGCAGCTGCGACCCTTGACCACGGGAGTGTTTGGTCGATTTATCCCGACCTCGACCCCATCGACTGCGACACCCACCCGCACCACTGTCGCTGATCCGGCCGCTGGGGCTGTTTCATAGATTGATCTTCGTGTGACCTGCGGCTGAGATCCTCATCGTGCGGGTCGCGGGGATCTGACAGATGAGCAGTGGGCGGCGCTGAGGCCGCTGCTACCGGGTACGGTCGGGCGGGAACGTCCGACCGTATGCCGAAGTGGCGACTCATCAATAGCGTGCGCTGGAGGATACGGACGGGTGCGCCGTAGCGGGACATGCCCGATGAGTACGGTCCATGGCAGACGGTCCACGGGTTGTTCCGACGTTGGCGGTGTGCGGGCACCCGGGCGGCGATTCTCACAGCGTTGCAGGCTAGGACTACAGACGGTCCACGTCCACAGAGACGGTGTCCTTCGCCTCCGAATAGGTCTGGAAGAGAAGGGCCTCGGCTCAGCTCTGCTTGGCGATGTTCTGCCGGTGGTAGTCGAGGTGATCCTGGCTGATCTCGTGGTTCTGGACGACTCGGAGACGGCCGAGCGAGGCGCCGGACACCGTGTCCTTCGCCGTAAGGTCCGCCTGGATGGTGATCATCCCTCGGTCCAGCAGGACGTGGTGGTTGGGGCAGAGGCAGAGCAGGTTGCCGGGCTCGTCGGGGCCGTTGTGCGGCTTTCCGAGCGGGCGGATATGGGCACCCTCGGCGTAGAAGCCCCGGTGGAGGGCGAGCCGGTCGCCGCAGATCTGGCAGTGGAAGTCGTGCGCGCCCTTGATCTGCTCGGAGAGCAGGGAGTCGCGGATGATGCGCTCCACGATCATCTCGCGGCGGCTGGCCGGAGAGGACACCGCGTCGAGTCCGACCCGCGCGAGAAGCCTGTTGTGGTCGACGCCGTGGAAGTACGCGCTGAGCAGCCTCACGACGATCTGGGCACGAACGTCCTCCCGGTCGGTGACGATCTCGTACGCCCATGGCAGCAGGCCGCTGTCCGGCTCGTGCTCTTTCATCCACTGCTGCGCGTGCCGACCACTGGCAGCCGGTATGTCGGCGTGGCCCGGCAGGTCCCAGAGACCGTGGTGGTGAAGCCACAGCACGGGGAACTCCGGGTTGGGCCGGTCCTCTTCGAGACCGAACTCCTCGATGAGCCGCCCGAGTTCGCGGTAGGTGCTCTCCCACCGCCGCAGGCGTGGCTTGCCCTGGGCCGCGCGGCCGATCGCCCAGAGCAGGGTCAACGGCTGATGCCGTTTCCGCGCACCGGTCGCGGGAGAAACGGAGGGTTTGAGCGAGTCGACCTTCTGTAAGAGGTCTTCGACGGAGGGCACTTCGGCAGTCTGCCCCGGTTTCGTCACCTCAAAGCCCAGGCCGCCGAGCACCTTGGCAACGGTTGCGTTCCCACCGGAGAACTCCCCGGGATGCAGGGGCGTACCGCTGACTCCCCGGTACGCGACTCCGGCGATCGCCTTGGAGTCGTACCGCTTGCCGTCATACACGAGGAAGTAACCGAGGGCGGGCCGGTAGCCGTACTCCTTGAGAAAGGCGTCGCGGCCCAGCTTGTCGAATTCGTCGATGGCGTCGAGCACCATCTCCCGTCGAAGTTCGGAAAGCGCCACCCCACAAGCCTATGCGGACGTCGTCGGAACCGCTGCTGATTTCAGGCGAAACCGGACTTAAGGTCAGCCGCAGCGTTGACCGAAATCCTCTGCATCGACAGCGGTGACTTCCTGAAATTGACCGCACACCATGGGCGACAGAGTTCAGGCTTTACTTGTGACGGCTGAAGCAAAGGGCATGGATCACGGCGAGCGGACCCGTGCCAGGCGTACGGGACCGGTACGCATCTCCAGCAGGAACCAGGTGACCCTGCCTGCGGCGGTCCTGCGCACGCTCGGCCTTCATCCGGGAGACCTGGTGGACATCGCCGAAGAGGGTGGGCACATCGTCATCCGGCGACACCGCAGCCGCCTCGACGGGGTGACCGGTGTCATCCCGGGCTTCACCGAGTCCATGGATGTCGAGGCGAGCCGCGCGAGCTGGAGGTGACGGGTGCCGACAGGGCGTAGCGAGCGGTTGATCAGCGATGGGCCGTTGCGATGAGGCGTCGTAGTGAGGCGTGGGCGGGTGGGCCCCAGGTGGGCTTGCCGCCTGGGCGGCCGTGGACGCCGGCGTCTCCGATGAGGATGCCCGCCAGGGCGCGGCCCACCGCCCATCCGCGGGCGCGGCGCAGAGTCGCGGCGTCCGGGGTCGGCCGGTAGGCGGCGTGGAAGCGGTCGACCGCTTCGTCCGGCAGCAGGATCCAGGCGGCGGCGAGGTCACAGGCCGGGTCGCCCGCGCAGAGGTCACCGAAGTCGATCACGCCGCAGATGGTGCCGTCCTCGGTGAGGATGTTGGCCGGATGCAGGTCACCGTGAAGCCATAGTGCCGGTCCGGCCCAGCCGGGTGCGGCGACGGCGTCTTCCCAGACCGCGCGGACGGCGTCCGGGTCGGGAATGAGCCCCAGCTCGGTGGCCGAGGCGAGCTGGGTGGAAACGCCCTCGGAGTGGTCGGCCAGCGGCCCTCCGCGGAACCGGCCGGCGGGCGCCTGTTCGGGGGCGGGTTGGTGAAGGGCGGTCAGGAAGGCGGCCAGGGCGGTGGCCGCCTCCGCGGCGCGTGCGACGGGAGCGCGGTCGGCCGGTGTGCCAGGCACCCAGGTGGTGACGATCCAGGGGCGCGGAAATCGTGCGGAGGGCTCGCCGAGGCGCTGCGGGACGGGAACCGGCAGCGGAAGGCGAGGGGCGAGAGCGGGCAGCCAGGTGTATTCCTTGCGCAGCAGCGCGTCCGCGGACCGCGTCGCCCAGGGCAACCGGACGGCAAGGTCGTCGCCGAGCCGCCAGAGCTGGTTGTCCCAGCCACGCGCGCCGAGCCGCACAGGGTGATCGGCCAGGTCGGGGTGCTGGTCGCGCAGCAGGTCCCGCACCAGTTCCGCGGTGATCTCGATCTCGGTGTGCGTCATGCGAGGCAACAGTAGCCGGACCCCGTTCGCAGGGTCAGGTCACTTCTGAGCTGCATGGAGGACAAGAAGAGCCGGTCAGAGGAACTCGAAGCTGTGTCTGCCCACATGCCCGTCCGGCAGCGAGCACGCGTCCTCGCTGATCGGCTCGGTGGCCAGACAGTTCGGAAGCACCTTGAGCTCCCCGTGGATGTCCTCGGTGCTCCAGGTCGCCCACCAGTCCGTGACCGACGAGCCCTGCGCCAGGGTGACGTGCCGGCCGCGATGTCCCGCCTCCAGAGAGCACCGCATGTAGGGCTCCACGATGAGTCCTGGGCACGGAAGGCTGGAGAGAAACTCCCCCTGGACCTGGGTCAACTCCACGATGGCCGTACAGAACGGCAAGGGCACCATGCGCTAACAGTAGGCACAGCTCAGCGGAGGTGTCCTCCCTTTTGGGCGATGACGCCGATGGCGTTGCCAAGACGGCCTTCACGCTGGTCATCGCCCGGACGGCGACTGATTGTCAGTGCTCTCTGGTTGGGTGAGCGGCACCGATACGAGAGGGGCGACAAGCGTGAAGACCGAGGAAGGTCTCTGGGGCCTGGTGGAGGCGGCCTGGGCGCCGCTGGGGGTGGAGGTCAATCAGGCGCGATGGGAGCTGACACATCGGACGCCTGCCCCCGATGAGGATCTTCACGGCAAGCCGCCGCTTGTCGTGGTCGAAGCCGCCCTGAAGGAGTTCCTGAGCAACCTCGGCTCTCTCAGCGAGGGGTTGTCGGCGGACGAGCTGACAGATCTCGATCGGGTGGTCGAGGCGAAGCTCTACGACATCGACCGCGCGGACATCCAGGCGGTCACCGACGGTTCCGATGACGGTTTCCTCTACGCGCGTGGCTTCATCGTCGCGATGGGCCGCGACTTCTACGCCGCGGTGGCCGAGGATCCGAAGAAGGCGGTGCTTGATGCCGACTGCGAGAGGATGTGTTACTTCTTCGCCCATCTGCACAACGAGCGCCATGGGACCTTCCCTGACACCGGATCGGGAATCTCCCGCGAGTCGTGTTCGAACCCGGCCGGCTGGCCTCGCTGACCGGGTTCGGCTCACTCCGCAGACCACTCCTTGCCAGGAGCCCTTTCGATCGCACTTCGGCCGGGTCCGATCAGGAGAGCCGCAGGTCGATCCAGGGGATGGTGTCTCCGGGCAGCAGGTATCGCTCGATCTCCACGAAGCCGTGTTCCAGCGCGAACCGCAGTCCGTCCTCGTTGGAGGACAGGACGACGGTCTCGATCACCTCGGCCCCCAGCTCACGGGCCCGATCGAGTCCACGCGCGTACAGTTCCTCGCCGAACCCCCGCCTGCGGTGAGCGGCGAGTACGCGGGCGATGACCGTGGCCGTCAGGGTCTCGCCCGTCGGCGGGCGCACCGTACTGCAGCCCACGAGCTCGTCATCGAGGTACGCGATCTCCAGATGGTGGCGCCGGGCGCGTTCCCGCACCTCCTCCAGGGAGAGAGGGTGGGTAGGAATGATCACGTTATGGACGTACTGCCAGCTCTTGAAGGCGGCGTCGCCGTCCGGCTGCTGAATGCGAAGATCGGACACCGCAGCAGGAGATCCCAGCGACGCCTCGGCCGTCAACTCCGTTGAGTGTGGCCGCATCGTGATCAGGAGGCCCTGCCACGTAGCACGGGGCGTGCGGCCCTCTGGGCGTCGTTTGTCGAGAAAGCCTGACACCCCGGCCGGGGTGTCAGGCTCGGTGACCGTCGGGCTCAGAGCTTGCGGATCGATACGGCGTTGTCGCCGACCCCGCCGCCTCGGACGTACACGCACAGGTAGGACTGCACGACGGCGGTGACCGTCCAGCCGGGCGGCGCCGACTGGACGCCGCAGATGATGAGTGTGCGGCCGGAGGGCAGCCCGTTGAGGTTGGTCAGGTTCTGCTGGTTGTTGAGTACGCCGTTGGGGGTTTTGCTGATTTCACAGCTGTTGGAGTAGGACAGCTCCGTGGCGTAGAACCCGGCCGGGGGCGGAGGCGTGATGCAGGTGGTCACCGTGCCGCCGGCGGGGGTGTCGCTGATGACCTTGACGGTTTTCGCGTTGTAGTAGATGGTGCCGGGCTGACCACACTGGTACCAGTCGAAGTAGGCCGTCGGCATCGAGCCTGTGGGGATGGGGGCGTTTGCGCAGACGTTCGAGCTGGGGCCGAGCATCTGTGTCGATGCTCCTGCCGAGGAGGGAGAGAGGCACATGACGGTGGCCACCGCGACGGCGATGGCGGTCAGCAGTCTTCTCATCGGCGCTCCTGACGAGTCGATGTCGGAGAACATTACAACTCATCATTACCAGAAACACGTCTTCAAGAAATGCGCATTGTTACTTAAATGCACAAATGGCATTCTTTGTCACATATATTGCTCATTTCATCAAAAAATGCGACACTTCCGTCGAAAATAGGGCATGCGTATCACCTGCTTAAGGGAGCAGCCTCAATGCTCACGCTCTGTCGGCCGGCGGCGACGGGACGGCGCGGTTCCGAAACCCCGCCACCGGCGAGCGGCGAACCGCGTCGAGACTCCGCCGGCAGACTCGTTCCTATGAGAATCACGCTGGTCCAGGGGGACATCACCGCGCAGCGGGTCGACGCCGTCGTCAACGCCGCCAACTCCTCACTGCTGGGAGGTGGCGGGGTCGACGGGGCCATTCACCGGCGTGGCGGCCCCGCGATCCTCGCCGCCTGCCGCGAGTTGCGCGCCTCGCACTACGGCGAGGGACTGCCGACCGGCCAGGCCGTGGCCACCGTCGCGGGTGAGCTCCCGGCCCGCTGGGTCATCCACACCGTCGGTCCCGTCTTCTCCGCCACCGAGAACCGCTCGCACCTGCTCGCCTCCTGCTACCGCGAATCCCTGCGGGTCGCCGACGAGCTGGGTGCCACCAGTGTCGCCTTCCCCGCGATATCCACCGGCGTCTACCGCTGGCCCATCGACGACGCCGCCCGCATCGCGATCGGCACCGTACGTGCCGCACCGACCGGGGTCACCGACCTGCGGCTCGTACTGTTCACCTCCGACGCCTACGGCGTCTTCGAAAGGACACTTGAGAGCGAGGGCTCCTGAGGGGGCATGAGCGTCGAACGGTCCGGCTCGACCGATCGACCCGCATGCCGTACACCTCGACCGCCTCGCGCCCACCGGCTCAGGCCGAGGTGTCCCGGTGGCGATACCGTACGAGAACGAAGACGCAGGCCAGCCCGATGGCCAGTTCCAACGCGGTCGCGAGCACCAGCCCGCTCGCCGGTATCCCGTCCAGGGTGATGCTCAGCAGGCGGGACAGGCCGTAGGAGAGGTAGATCCCGGCACCGGCGAGTGTGGCGGTGAAGGCCAGTCGTGCGACGAACGCGCCGAGCGCGATCAGTGCGCCGGCCGCGAGCAGCGCGCCGCCCGCAGCCCTGATCTCGCTGAGCAGGCCGGCGTCGCTCCCGAGTTCGATGCCGTTGGTGCCGTGGAAGGCCGCGGGCGCGAACAGGACGGCCGCGCCTATTCCGATCATCACCGCGCCGGACACGAGCAGGACGAGTCTCAGCGGCCTCGCGTGCCGCATCCTCGTCGCGCCCTCCGGCTGGTACGGCGGGCTCGTCATCTCCACGCCCCGGAGTCGGCGGCCGTACGGCAGAAGTCGGTAAAGGTGACGAGGGTACGGCGCATGGTCCGGATGCTCCCTTGGTTGCTGGTGAGTCCAGTCTTGTGCGACACACCTGGACCAACAATAGAAAAAGGTCCGCCTTATTTTGCCGTTCGTCCAGATTCGTGGACGGTCAATCAGGCATGATGAGGTCTGTGCCGAGCGTCCCCCGCCCGTTCCCCGCCCCCGCCGACCTGCTGGGCGAGAGCCTGCACCTGCTCCGGCTCACCGGCACCCTGTACTGCCGCGCCGAGCTCACCGCGCCGTGGGGGGTCGACGTGCCGGCGCTCGACGGGTCGATGGCGTTGCTGGTCGTCACCGCGGGCCACTGCCTGCTGGAGGTCGACGGAGCCGAGCCGCGCCTGCTCCGGCAGGGCAGCCTCACCCTGATCCCGCACGGCACCCCGCACCGGTTGCGGAGCGATCCCGGAGCCGACGTCGAACCGCTCTTCGACATACCGGTCGAGCAGGTCAGCGAGTGCTACGAGATCATGCGCCACGGCGGCGGCGGGGACCTCACACACGCCACCTACGGCGTCGTACGCTTCGACCACGTGGCGGCCCAGCGTCTCGTCGCGCAGCTTCCCGAGGTGCTGCACATCGACGCCTGGGACGAGGACGCCGCCAACTGGCTCAACAGCACGCTCCAGCTCATCTCCCGCGAGGCTCTCACCCTGCGGCCGGGCGGGGAGACCGTCATCACCCGGCTCGCCGACATCCTCGTCGTCCAGGCGATCCGCTCCTGGCTCGACTCGGCGCCCGAGGCGAACCGGGGCTGGCTGGCCGCCCTGCGCGACGAGCAGGTGGGACAGGCGCTCGCGTTGCTCCACCGCGCGCCCGAACGGCAGTGGAGCGTCGCCTCGCTCGCACGGGAGGTCGGCATGTCGCGTTCGGCCTTCTCTGCGCGGTTCACCGACCTGGTCGGCGAGTCCGCCATGCGCTATCTCGCACACTGGCGCATGCAACTGGCCCGCATGCACCTTCGGCGCACATCGGAGCCGCTCTCGGTGGTCGCCCGCCGCTTCGGCTACCAGTCCGAGGCGGCGTTCTGCCGGGCGTTCAAACGGGCCTTCGGTGTGCCACCGGGCAACGTCCGCCAGTCGGCGGACGAGGTGATCCTGACGGCGCGAAGGTGGGACGGCGCCTCGGCGCGTTGAGCCGCGTGGGTGGCGAAGACGTCGGGAGTTCCAAGTCGGAAGCTCTGGGTCGGGAGTTCTGAGTCAAGAGTTCTAAGCTGTCCGATCGTGCGCTTCCTCCCGCTCCGTACCGGTTCTCCGCGACCTCTTCGACGCTTGCCCCTGTTGTCCGCCGTGTGTCTTGCCGTCCTGCCCGCCGGAGCCGCGCAGGCCGCCTCCCCTGAGCCCATACCGGTGACGAACGCCGCCTCCTCCCTGAAGCATGCCGCCGCGCCCGGCTCCTCGTCTCCGAGGCAGGCCGCCGCACCCAAGCCCTCGTTGCTGAAGTCCGGCAGGTTGGCGGCCATCTCGTGCCCGGAGCCGCCGCTCATCGACAGGGGCATCCCGCGGCCGGGCGAGTATCTCACCGCGGTCACGAGATGTCTGAGAACCTCGTGGTCCGCGCACTTCGCCCGGGCCGGGCTGCGGTTCCGCACGCCCACGGTCCGCATCTACTCCGAGCCCGGGCGGCGCGTCTGCGGAATCCCCTGGCCCACGGGCGCGGACGCCTTCTACTGCACGGAGCGGGCCACGCTCGTGTTCCCGCTCACCGGCCTCTGGATCGAGGACAGGACCGACCTGTACCCCTTCAAGGTCGCGGCCCACGAGTACGGCCACCACCTGCAGAGCCTCACCGGCATCAGGAAGCATTTCGAAAGGCGCGTCCGCGCCGAGCGCACCCGTCATTTCGAGCTCCGCCGCCGCTACGAGCTCCAGGCCGACTGCCTGTCGGGGGTGTTCCTGGGCAGCGTACGAGACTCCCTGCCCCGTACCGAGCAGGACTGGAAGGCACTGTCGGAGACACTCCGCGCCAACGGCGACGAGGGCGAGTACCGCACCCACGGCAGCGGCGCCAACCGGGTCCGCTGGTTCGAACGCGGCTACCGGGCGGTCTCCCCCGCCGCCTGCGACACCTGGACCGCTGTGCCGTCCCGGGTGTCCTGACCCGCGAGCCTCGGCCGACGCGGCGCGGTGAGGGCTTCGGCTCCAGCCGGTTGCCCGTACCGGCCGGAACCTCCGGGGTTCGGGCCGGCGCGGTGTCTGCCGACGGGGGCGACCGGCCGGTCGGCGTATCCGCCCTCGGGGCCGGAGCCGTTCCGGCCCAGGCGCTCCAGCAGCGGCGACACCAGTCGCACCACCTGCGGCGTGAACGCGAGCAGCACCGCCGTCACCACGCCTGCGGCGAGGATCACACCGGCGAGCACGTCGTGCGGGTAGTGGACCCCCACCATCACCCGGAGCAGCGCCGCCGCCGCGGCCAGCGGCAGGGTCACCGCGGCGAGGCGGGGACGGAGCAGGGCCAGTCCGACCGCGAGTCCGGCGGCGAGGGTGGCGTGATTGCTCGGAAACGACCAGTCCCCCACTTCGGGGCACTCCGCGATCGCCGCCGCGGCTCCCGGTACCACCCGGCAGGGGCGTTCCTCGACCACCATCAGCTTCACCGTCTCGCTGATCGCGTAGGCGGTGACGGTTCCCACGCCGATCATGACGGTTCCCGCGACGCCGCGTGCGTCCCCCCGGCGCAGGGCGGTCCACCACACTCCGACGAGGAGCAGGCCGAGGATGACGAGGGTGCCCTCGCTGGCGATCTCCATCGCCGTGCTCGCCCAGGTGGGCGCGTTCGCCATCGTCTCGGTCACCGATCGGTAGCCGGAGGCCGAGACGCCTTCGACGACCTTCGCCGGACCGCTCCCGTCCGTTCCCTCCGGCGAAAGCCAGGCGACGGCCCCGGCTCCCAGGGCCAGCGACGCGGTCGAGCCGAGCAGCCGGTTGCGGAGATTGTTCCCACCGTCAGTCTTCATAGCGGATGATCATAAGAAGGAACGCGGCATAACGCCTAAATGAACAACATTTAAAGTTGAGATGAAGGCCGGTGGTCACTCGCGGCCAGATGTCAGGAAAGCCCCCGCTCTCTGCGCGTTCCGCGATCGGCCGCCGTACGCCACCGACCCGTCCCGGCCTCGCCACGGCCTCACGCCGTCCCGCCACGGCCTCGCCTCCACCGGCGGGTCGAACCCGACCGAGACGCCGTAGCCGCGGCCGTCCGCCGGGTGACGGATCCCCGCTCCGCCGTACGACGGACGCGGCCGGCCCGTACCCCGCACGAAAATGGGGGGTGGGCGTCATGGGTAGCATGCTGTGCATGCCTGGCACGACAACCCGTCTCGCGAGGATCAGGCTGGTCATCGCGGACGACCAGGCCATGATCCGCACCGGGCTGCGGTTCGTCGTGGAGGCCGCGACGGACATCGAGGTCGTCGGGGAGGCGGGCGACGGAGTGGAAGCCCTCTCCGTGACCCGGCGGCTACGACCGGACGTGCTGCTGATGGACATCGCGATGCCCCGAATGGACGGCCTGAGCGCCGCCCGGCGACTGCTCGCGGACCCGCATCCGCCCAGGATCGTCATGCTGACCACCTTCGACACCGACGAGAACCTGTACGCCTCGCTCCGCGCCGGAGTGAACGGCTTCCTGCTCAAGTCCTCGCCCCCCGAGCAGCTCATCGAGGCGGTGCGGGTGGCGGCGGCCGGCGAGGCGCTCATCGACCCGGCGGCCGCCATGCGGGTCATCGCCTCGTTCGCCACGCACCACGAACCGGTCGCGCCGCCGGAGCTGGCCACGCTCACCCCGCGCGAACTGGAGGTACTGCGCCTGCTCTCCCGAGGACTGTCCAACCCTGAGATCGCACGGGAGTGCCAGGTCGGCGACGCGACCATCAGAACCCACGTCGCCCGGGTACTGCACAAACTCGGCCTGCGCGACCGGATCCAGGCGGTCGTGTTCGCCTACGAGGCCGGGATCGTGCGGCCAGGACAGCAGGACCGCTCGTGCTGAGGAGACTGCTCGGCGACTGGCGGCCGACCTGGCTGGATCTCCTTCTCTCCCTCGCCGTGGTGATCACCGGTCTCGTCGAGTCCTTCGGCCGTCAGGGCTCCCAGCCCGGCCAGATCAGCGATCCGGTGCCGCTGGCGGTGGGGGCGGTCGTCGCCGGGACACTGCTGCTGCTCCGGCGCAGGTTCCCCACGGCCCTGCTCATCGCGCTCGTCGCGATCGGTCTGGCCGTACGGGCGGTGGCGGGTGACGGCTACTACGCCGCCTGGCACTTCTACTCGACGCTCATCCTCGTGCACACCGTGGCGAGCGCCGCGGAGCTGCGGAGCCGCCGCGGGCTCGCGGGGCTGGCGTGCGTACTGGTGGCGTACGCCGGCCTGCAGACGTTCCAGCGCAACGACATCGCCGAGTTCATGATCAGCGCCGTCTTCATCGGGGTGGCGTACGGGAGCGGTATCCTGCTGCGTCGCCAGATCGACCGGACGTTGCGGCTGGCGGAACGCACCATCCGCCTTGAGGTGGAACGCGAGGAGCGGGCCCGGCAGGCGGTGGCGGAGGAACGGGCCCGGATCGCGAGGGAGCTCCACGACATCGTCTCGCACAACGTGAGCGTGATGACCCTGCACACGGGCGGGGTGCGGATGCGGCTCGGCGAGGAGCACCGGCGGGAGCGCGACATGCTGCTCGGGGTCGAGAAGGCGGGTCGCGAGGCGGTCGAGGAGCTCCGGCTCATGCTGGGAGTGCTCCGCGGGACCGGCGATCCGGACCCCGGCATCTCCCAGCCGAGCCTGGAGCGGCTCGACGAGCTGGTCACGCAGGTCAGGGAGGCCGGATTGGACGTCCGCCTCCGGGTCACCGGTGAGCCGCGCCCCCTGCCGCCGGGACTCGCGCTCTCCGCCTACCGGGTGATCCAGGAGGCTCTGACGAACGTGCTGAAGCACTCTCCCGGCGCCGCCGCCGAGGTCGTCGTCACCCACGGGCCGACCGGGCTGGATGTGGAGATCACCGACGACGGCACGGGCGACGGCACTTCCCCGGCCGACGTACCCGGCTCGGACGGACGGCACTCGGACGGACAACGCTCGGACGGACGGCATTTGGAAGAGCGGCACTCAGAAGAGCCGCGTTCAGAAGGGCGGCGCTCGGGTGGGCACGGGCTGATCGGTATGCGTGAGCGGACCGCGATGCACGACGGCGAGCTGTCCGCGGGTCCCCTGCCCGGCGGCGGTTACCGGGTGGCCGCCCGGTTCCCACTGGACACCTCGGTGGCGACCGGCTGAGCCGTTTCCTGCCCGGCCCACTCCGCGTCGCTCATCCGCAGCATCCGCAGCCCGATCGCGCCGGAACCGGCCAGGTAGAGCAGGCCCCCCACGACCGTGCCGATCGGGAAGACCGGGGCGCCGAAGATACCCGCGATGATCGCGAAAGGGGCCCACCACGGCCCGTGGCCGGCGTGAGCCAGGACCAGGCCGAGCAGGAACAACCCGAGCAGCCCGAGGAAGCCCGGGATCTGGAACCCGAAGGTGGCGCCAGGGTCGGCGAACGCCTGTTCGGCGAGCTTCGCGCCCTCGGCGGGCGGCAGGGCGCGTTCGAGCCGGGAGTAGAAGAAGTCCCCGAGCATCAGCCCGGAGAAGTTCACCACGCCGAGCAGCGCGAGACCACCGGCGAGATGGCCGAAGACGACTCCCCTGTGCCGGATGAGGTGGATCATCCCGATAATTCCCGGGATCAGCAGCACCCAGCTCCAGTGCAGCAGCGAGGCACTGACCGAGACCTGCTCCGGATATCTGCCGTAGACGCCGGTGGTGTCACCCCCCTGCCGCAGGGCCGGGTCGACGATGACGCCCACGATGTAGAGGAGCGGCGCGACGATGAGACACACCCCTGCGGCCCATCTGCGGAAGCCGAGTGGATTGGAGAGCGATGGCATGAGATCTTCCCTTGCGTTCCGGCCCGCACCTGGACCGGCGGGCGAGGACGGGAACGCTAGGCAACGACGCGGCGCGCGTCGTCCTCCTCATGGTCTATCGCCGCTCCGCCGTCCGGCGGACCGCCGTAATCGATTTGACTCTCCAGTTACTGGAGGGTTGATGCTGCTGTGGTGAACGACCGCGACCAACTGCTCACCATCGGACAGCTCGCCGATCGTACGGGCCTGTCGGTGCGCACGATCCGCTTCTGGTCCGACATCGACGTCATCCCGCCGACGCGCCGGTCGGCGGGTGGTTTTCGTCTGTACGACATGGAGGCGGTGGCCCGGCTTGACCTGGTGCGAACACTGCGCGAGTTGGGGCTGGACCTCGACACCGTTCAGAAGGTGCTGACCAGGCAGTGCACGGTGGCCGATGTCGCGCGGGCGCACATGCGGGCGGTGGACACCCAGATCCGCTCCCTGCGGTTGCGCCGGGCGGTGCTGCGGTCGATCGCCGAACAGGAGAGCACGACCGAGGAGATGATACGCATGCACAGGTTGATCCGCCTGTCCGCTCAGGAGCGGCAGCGAATGATCGATGACTTCGTCGACCGTACGTTCGACGGCATCGACCCGCAGGCGCCGGGGGCCCACATCGCGGCCTCGATGCGCCGGCTTCCCGCGGAGCTGCCGGACGATCCCACCCCGGAGCAGGCCGAGGCGTGGCTGGAGCTCGCCGAACTCCTGGGCGACGCCGGCTTCCAGGAGCGCGCACGGCAGATGGCGGTGGCCGGTGCCGCACCCGGCGCCACCTCCGGCGACGAAGGACCGCAGCCGTACGACCCCGCCCTCGTCCTTGAGCACGCGGGGAGAGCGGTGGCCGCCGGCATCGGTCCTGAATCTGCCGAGGGCAGGGCGATCCTGGATCTGATCGTGGATCCGGGGCTGTCCGCCGCGGACCGCGCCCGGTTGGCCGACCAGGTGGAGACGTTCACCGACCGCCGGGTGGAGCGGTACTGGCAGCTCGTGGGTGTGCTGAACGGCAGGCCGCCGTTTCCGTCCAGGGTCCCCGACTTCGAATGGTTCATCGCCGCGCTGCGCGCGTCCTGATTCGCGCCCGCCCTCGGAGACGGGCTCCGAGGGCGGCCGGCACCGTCCGGAGGTGAGAGTCCCCGGGTTCCGATCCCGGGCCGGTTCGCCTTCGTGGTCGTCAATACGGCTTCGCGGCGGACCGCCACGAGAGGAAGAACCTCGTCTTCATCGTTGACGACGTTTACCGCTCTCCCTTAACATCGTCTCTACCAAAGACGACGTTTTACGCATCCCGTGGACGTGGGGCTTCGCCTCGGGCGAGGCGGCGAGTGGTAGTAATGAGACCCGTAAAGGAGGCCGAACAGACAAGTTGGTGCGCCATGACCGAGCACTTCCTCGGCGTTCTCGGCATCGGCGAGGCGCTGGGGGTGAGCCGACACGCGGTGCACAAATGGCGCTCCCGCTATCCGAGCGGTTCGAGCCACCCCTTTCCGGAGCCCGACGTCGAGGTCGACGGGGCTCCCGGCTGGCGGGCCGACCGGCTGGAGGAGATCACGCGGTGGCGTGACGGCCTGCCGGGCCGCGGCGCGGGCGGAGGCCGCCCCTCAGCGGCACGCCAGGAGTATCTGAGGGCGGCGACGGCACGCGGCCTGCATCGGGACGAGGCGATGCGCGCGCTCGTCACGTTCACCGAAGAGTTTCCCGAGATGACCGAGCCGGAGATCTGTGCCTGGCTCATCGAGAAATGGCGCCGGTAGCACTTTTCGGCGACACACCACAAACGAGACGAGAGGCGATGACGCATGCCCGAAATCGGTGGGAGCACCGCACCGGGATTCGAAGGGGTGCGCGAGGCGTTCGCGGCCAACCTGGCCGGTGGACAGGAGGTGGGCGCCGCGGTCGGCGTCTACCTGCACGGCAGGAAGGTCGTGGACCTGTGGGGCGGGATCGCCGATCCCGAGACCGGCCGCCCCTGGGAGCGCGACACCGTGCAGGTCGTGTTCTCCACCACCAAGGGCGTCACCGCCGCCTGCGCGCACCTGCTCGCCCAGCGGGGCGAACTGGACCTCGACGCACCCGTCGCCGCGTACTGGCCGGAGTTCGCGGCGAACGGCAAGGAGCGCGTCCCGGTCCGCTGGCTGCTCACCCACCAGGCGGGACTGCCCGTGATCGACCACCCGATCACCCCGGCCGAGGCGATCGCCTGGGATCCGATGGTGACCGCCCTGGCCGCCCAGCGTCCCTCCTGGGAGCCGGGCACCGCGCACGGCTACCACGCGCACACCTACGGCTGGCTGGTCGGAGAGGTCGTCCGCCGGGTGACCGGCCGCAGCCTCGGCACGTTCCTCGCCGAGGAGATCGCCGAACCGCTCGGCCTGGACCTGTGGATCGGGCTGCCGGAAACCGAGTCGCACCGGGTCAGCCGGATCGTCGCCGACCCGATCGATCTGGACGCGTTCACCCGGATCGACCTGGACGCCCTTCCCGTGCCCGCACGCGAGGTGATGGCGGCGTACGCGGACCCCACGTCGCTGACCAGGCGGGCGATGTCCGTCATCACGCCGCTGCCGGACCACGACGACCCCGCCGAGCAGGCCGCCGAGATGCCCTCGACCAACGGCATCTGCACGGCCCGCTCGCTCGCCCGTTTCTACGCCGCGCTCATCGGCGAGGTCGACGGACATCGCGTCCTCACGCCCGACACCCTGGCCGCGGCGACCGCGGAACAGGTCGCCGGCATCGACCGGGTCCTGCGAGTGCCCGTCCGGATCGGCACCGGTTTCGGCCTGCCGACGCCGGACGCCTTCTGGTACAGCCCGACCGCCTTCGGGTTTCCCGGCTACGGGGGATCGCTCGGCTTCGCCGACCCGGCGAACGACCTCGCCTTCGGTTACGTGATGAACCGTCTCCAGGAAGGCGTACCGGACCACAGAGCCGCCACCCTCCTCGGCGCGGTCCACGACGCACTCGAACTCCGGGCCCGGTAGGCCCCGCTAACCGTCCCGCGACGGCCCTCCGGCGGTGATCCGCAGGCGCCGAATCGGTTTCCTGATCACGAAGCGGCTCGTCATGCCGTTCGGAGACCTCGCCCCGAAGCCCCCGGCGCCGATGAACAACAGCTCCCTTCGTACGGTTTCGGGGTTTGATACCGGTTCGCTCGGTGATCGCGGATCATCGCTAGATTGATCTCCGGTCAACCTCACCTCCCGACAGACCTGACACCAGGTCGTGCACCGGCATCAGCCGAAGGAAGGAAGATCCGCCATGCCCACCAGGACACTGCAGATTCCCACCCCGGACGGCCACGCCGACGCCGTGGCGGCCTTCCCCGACGGCGGCGAACGGCATCCGGGCGTGCTGATGTACACGGACATCTTCGGTGTGCGGCCCGTGCTGAGAGAGATGGCCCGCGAACTGGCCGAGCACGGGTACTACGTGCTCGTCCCCAACCTCTACTACCGGCACGGGCCGGCACCGGTGGTCGAACTTCCGGAGCACATCACCAAGGAGGTCCGGCCCGCGCTCTTCGCCCAGCTGCTGCCCCTCGCCCAGGCGCACACCACCGAACGCGTCCTGGGCGACGCCGACGCCTACCTCGATTTCCTCACCACCCGGCCCGAGGTCGGCGCCGGGCCGGTCGCCGTGGTCGGCTACTGCATGGGCGCCGTCCTGGCGATGCGCACCGCGGCGGCCCACCCCGGCCAGGTGGCCGCCTTCGCCGGATTCCACCCCAGCCCGCTGGTCACCGATGCGCCCGACAGCCCGCACCTCCTCGTTCCCGAACTCACCGCCCAGGTCCACCTCGGCCTCGCGGAAACCGACATGTCGCCCGAGGCCATCGGCGAGCTCAACCAGGCCATGGATGCCGCGGGGCTCACCTACACCACCGAGGTCTACCCCGGTGCCGTCCACGGCTTCACCATGTCCGACACCGATGCCTTCGACCCCGCCGCACTGCGGCGCCACTGGGACCGCCTGCTCCCCCTCCTGGGCCGCACCCTGGCCGGCGGCTGAGAACTCCGGCTCGGAGACCACACCTGACGTACGCCCGGAGTCCATGGCCCGCACGCCGGCGGCCGGGACCCGGTGATCACGGTCATGAGGGTTTCCTCAGGGAACGAGGATGATCTTGCCGCGGGTACGGCCGGACTCGGCGTCGCGGTGTACCGCGGCCAGGTCGGCGAGCGGGCGGGACTCGGAGATGTCGAGACGGACGACGCCCGCGTCGACAAGCTTGACCAGGGCGGCGAGGTCGCTCGTGTCGTTGCGGGCCACGAAGTGCTTCGCGGTCACCGGGGAGTCCGCGGGGAGCCTGAGCGGAACGGTCATGGACACGACGAGGCCGCCTGGCCGGACCAGCGGCACCAGTGGCCTCGCGCCGACCGCGACGATGTGGAGGGCCACGTCCACCGGTTCGTCCAGCGCTTCGGCGACGGGCGTGGCCGTGTAGTCGACGATCTGGTCCGCGCCGAGGCGGCGGACCGCCTCGGCGCTGCGTGGACCGGCCGTGGCGATGACGTACGCCCCGGTGTGCTTGGCGAGCTGGACCGCGAACCCTCCGACGCCGCCGCCCGCGCCGTTGACGAGCACCCGCTGCCCGGACGTGATGTCCGCGTGCTCGAACACCGCCTGCCACGCGGTGAGCCCCGCGATGGGGAGGGCGGCGGCGTGCGCGAGAGGGACACCGGCCGGCGGCTTGACCAGGGTGTCCGCGGCGGCGGTGACGTACTCGGCCGCGGCGCCTCCGCCGTCGAGCCGGCCGACGACCAGGTCGCCGACGGCGAGGGTGCGCACGCCGTCACCGACCTCGACGACCGTACCGGCGACGTCCCCGCCGAGCGTGTACGGCAGGTCGAGCGAGAAGACCGAACGCAGGAGCCCTCGGCGCAGGCCGATGTCGGAGGGATTGAAGGAGGTCGCGGCGACGTCGATCAGCACCTCCCCCGGGCCGGGCACCGGCCTGGGGATGTCGTCGTGGCGGATGACGGAGGCGTCACCGTACTCGTGGATTCGCATGGCTTTCACGCGGTCGAAGCTACGGGCAGGCAGCGAGACGAACCATGCTTGTCGATCCCTTATTCATAATCGATCGTCTCCGCAGGGATATCCTCGCCGTATGGACGTGCTCAGCGACGTGATCGCGGTCATGCGGGCCGGACAGCCGCGCTCGGCGCGGGTGGCCTGGCACGCCCCGTGGGCGCAGCGGTTCGCCCCGATACCCGGGGCCATCGGTCTGCAGGTGATCCTTCAGGGACCGTGCTGGCTCATCGGGCCGGACGGCGACCCGGTGCAACTGGTCGCCGGGGATGTCGTGTTCCGGCCCCACGGGCGCGGGCACACGCTGGCCGACAGCCCGTCGACCTCGCCGGTCGCGCCCGACTGCGACCCGGGTGACCCCCGGTTCCTCCAGCGCTACGTCACCGACACCGTCGGCGCCCCCGAGGGCGCCGGCGCTCCGGCCGCCGTGACGCTCTGCGGCGGGTATCACCTCGACCCGGCCCGCACCCATCCGCTACTGAACGATCTTCCCGAACTCATCCACCTTCCCGCGCACCTCGGGCGACACCCCGAACTGCGCTCCACCGTCGACCTGCTCGCGCGCGAGGTGGAAGGCCCCCGCCTCGGTACGGACGCCATCGTGCCCGCGTTGCTCGACACGCTGCTGCTGCACATCCTGCGCGCCTGGCTCGACCGGCGGCCGGTCTCCGAGAGCACGGGCTGGGCTGCGGCGCTCAACGACCCGGCCACCACCGCCGCGCTGCAGGCCATGCACAGCGACCCTGCGCGACCGTGGACCGTCGCGACGCTCGCCGCCGAGGCGGGACTGTCCCGGGCGCCGTTCGCCCGCCGCTTCACCGCTTTGCTCGGCCGGCCGCCGCTGACCTACCTGACCTGGTGGCGGATGACCATCGCCGCCCGACTCCTGCGCGAATCCGACGCCCCGCTGCACTCCGTCGCGACCAGGGTCGGCTACACCTCGGAGTTCGCCTTCGCCAACGCGTTCAAACGCCGGTACGGCACCGCCCCCGGCAGATACCGCCGCAGTGGGTAGAACAACGTCATGGTGCCCCGAGACCACGAACTCCTGCAAGCCGCCCGACGCGTCGCCGTCGCGATGGGCTTCACCCCCGACGAGGTCATGCGACGCGTCGTTGAGCTGGGGCGCGGCGAGCGCCTCGGCTGTTCCAGCGGCGAACTCCTGCTGCTCGCCCTCGCCCAGCTCGCGCCCGAGCGGCCGATCTCTCAGAAAGCCGGGGGGCGCGCCTCGGCGGTCGAGACCGTCGAGGCACCACGCCTCGGCGTCGCCGCCGGCGGGTCCACCCCGACGTGGGAGGGAGACATCCGCTGATTTCCGCGCTCGGCCTCCCCGGAGGCCGACGGCGGCCCAGCGGAGATCATCCCTGAGCACGGGGCGCCCCCAGTCCGATCGCCTGAGACGGTTGCGATCGTCCCCCTCGGAAATACTGGAGCGATGTTCGAAGGCTTCGAGGAAAAATCGGTCCAGGTCGAGGAGGCGTCCATTCTCACCCGCTACGGCGGGGAGGGCCCGCCGGTGCTGTTGCTGCACGGTCACCCCCGGACCTCGGCGACCTGGCACCGCGTCGCGCCTCTACTCGTCGAGCGCGGTTTCACGGTCGTCTGTCCCGATCTGAGGGGATACGGTCGCTCGCGCGGTCCGGCCCCCACCCCCGACCACTCCGGGCACTCCAAGCGCGCCGTCGCGAACGACATGGTGGCGGTGATGCGTTCTCTGGGACACGACCGGTTCGCTCTCGCCGGACACGACCGAGGGGGTGCCGTCGCGTTCCGCCTCGCCCTGGATCACCAGGACGCGGTGTCCCGGGTGGCGCTCCTGGACTGCCTGCCCATCAGCGAGCACCTGTCCCGTATCACCGTGAAGTTCGCGACGCAGTGGTGGCACTGGTTCTTCTTCGCGCAGCCGGGCACTCCGGAACGCGTCATCAACGCCGACCCCGACAGCTGGTACCACGGCGATCCGGAGAGCATGGGCCGGGAGAACTACGACGAGTTCCGTGAGGCCACCCGGAATCCCGACGTGGTGCGGGCCATGCTGGAGGACTACCGGGCCGGTCTCACCGTCGACCTGCGCGACGAGGAGGCCGACCGGGCCGCCGGCGTGCGGCTGCGGTGTCCCGCCCTGGCCCTGTGGTCGCTGCGCGACGACCTCGAAGACCTGTACGGCGATCCGCTGGAAATCTGGCGGGACTGGGCCGGCGACGTACGCGGCCATGGGATCGACTCCGGCCACCACATGGCGGAAGAGGCCCCGGACGCTCTCGCCGCCGCCCTCGGCGACTTCTTCCACGGCTGACCTCGAGGGACCGGTTTCCTGCGTGACCGCCCGGTGCGGGGTCGAGGGGTCATCGCCGTCAGGGCCCGGAGGTTCGCCCTGCTCTCGACGCGCACGCTCGAATCCTCGCTTTGATGGAATCGAAAATCTGTAGTGACCGAGGTAGACATCCGCGTCGAGTGAGGATAGAGTTCCTGACATCGCAAGGAACGGTTCCACGAGGGCAGAGCAGGACGTAGGCATCACGACGAACTGCCCGGACGAGCGTGGACATCGCAGGACGACGAAGAAAGACGGGCAGAGAAGGTCGGACGTGCCAGGACCGAGCAGTTGAAAGGGTCCCGGCCGTGGACGCGCTGCCACCGCAGTGAAACGAGTACCAACGTCGGACGTGCCAGGACCGAGCAGTTGAAAGGGTCCCGGCCGTGGACGCGCAGCCGCCGCAGTGAAACGAGTACCAACGTCGGACGTGCTGGGACCGGCGGTAGATGAAGGGTTCCGGCCGTGGACGCGCAGCTGCGACAAGTGATGCATGAGCTCGAAGAGGACAGATAGCGAAAGGAGTGTTGAACGCCATCAGGATCGCCCGTTGCCGGTTGATGTTTGCCGCACGGGTACCGCAGTCCCACAGATTGGAAGGTGGTCTACGGTCACGCATACGCGATCCCCGCATCCCCGCCCCCTGCGGGCGGCCAATGCGGAAGAAACAGGTTGGCCCCAGGGCCGATAGATGGTGTTGAACCTCGTGGGTCCCGGCGCATCATGGCGCCGGGACCCCTGTTGGCGTTACAGGAAGGTTGTATGGATCAAACACCGATGGCGTCGGCCGTACGCGCGGAGCCCAGACTTCGCGACACCGCCGATAAGGCTGAAACGGCCGGTAAGGCCGACACCGCGGGCAGAGCCGACGAGCTCCCCGCCACACCGGGCGAGGTCTCCGCTCACCGGTTCGACGACGAGGACTACCCCGCCTACAGCATGGGCCGGGCCGCCGAGATGCTCGGCGTCACCCCGGCGTTCCTGCGCAGCCTGGGCACCGCCAGACTGATCGAGCCGCAGCGCTCCGAGGGCGGCCACCGCCGCTACTCCCGCTACCAGCTCCGCCTGGCCGGCCGCGCCCGCGAACTGGTCGACCAGGGCACCGCCCTGGAGGCCGCCTGCCGCATCATCATCCTGGAAGACCAACTCGCCGAGGCCCTGCGCATCAACACCGAACTCCGGCAGGCCCGTGACCGGCAACAGCCCGACAGCGCGGACCGCCGCTCGGCATAAGGCCGGCGATCCGCGGCACGGCAAGACGAGCCATGGGGCGACTCTCGGTCGCCCCGCCTCCGGCTAGAGGTCGATCTGGTAGAGGATGAAACCCCTGTTCACGGCGACCTTTTCGTAGAGCCGCCGGGCCTCGGTGTTGGTCTCCTTGGTCGACCAGTAGACCCGGCTGCAGTCGCGGGCGCTCGCCCACTCGGTCACCGCACCGATCAGCGCCCGCCCCGCCCCCTTGCCCCTGGCCTGCGGCGCGGTGAACAGGTCCTGGAGGTAGCACACGTCCAGCGCCGTGGTGCTCGAGTGGATGAGGAAGTGCGCGATGCCGACCAGCTCGTCGTCGAGCTTCGCGCCGAGGGCGTGCATACGAACGTCCTCCCGGAACTCGTCCCAGGCACGGTCGTACAGCTGGGGCGGGAGCGTGCGCTCGTAGAAGTCGTTGTAGCCACGGAAGAGGGTTTCCCAGCGGGGACGGTCAGCGGGGGTGAGCTTGCCGATCCTGAGCATGCGATGTCCTTCAGGCGAGGGTCGGGAGTTCAGACTCCGTATCCCCCGTGAGGACCGTCCCGAACGTTGACCGGCTGTCGCTTCCCGACAACCCGGGGAACCGTCCCGAACGTCGATCAGGTATACCTTCCCGACAGCACGGGGGAACCGTTCCGAACGTCGACCGGGTGTCGCTTCCCGACAACCGGCCACCGCTTCTCACTCCTCGCCCGACAACCTGCCACCGCGCTTTCCTCCCTACTCGGCCCCGTCCCCACCGAGATCCCACCGCACTTCCTCCCCCACCTGGCGGCGTGGTATCAATTAAATGACCATATACGGATATACGGTCAAACTTTCCCGAAATGACGGGGGCTATGAAACCGGAGACCAGAAGGGTGGGGCGACCTCCGCAGGACGCCTCCCAGCGGCTCGCGCGGGCGCACCGCATCCTGGACGCCACCGCCGACCTCGTCCTGCGCTGGGGGTACGACAAGACCACCGTCGAGGACATCGCCCGACGGGCCGCGGTCGCCAAGGGCACGATCTACCTGCACTGGAAGACGCGCGAGGAGTTGTTCGTCGCGCTGCTGCGCCGCGAGCGGGTCGAGATGATCACCGAGGTGCGACGGCGCGTCGGAGACGGCCCGGCCACCCTCCGCGACCTGCTCAGGCTGCTCGCCCTGGAACTCCTCGGCAGGCCCCTGATGCGCGCGAGCATCCTGGGCGACTCGGAGGTGCTGGGCAGGCTCACCCGCCAGAAGTGGGACGGCACAGCCGAGGCGGAACTGGGCGGCGGTTTTCAGACCTACCTCGGCACGCTGCTGAAACACGGCGCGCTGCGGAGCGACCTGTCGCCCGCCGAACACGTGACCACGTTCGTCTCCGTCCTGTACGGATTCCTGACCGTCTCGCCGATGATGCCCGCCGGGTACAGGCCGTCCGACGAGCGGCTGGCGGAGCTGGTCGCCGATGCCGGCGGCAACGCGATGGAGGCCACCGGCCCCGCCACCGTCTCCGCCACCGTCTCCGGCACCGGCACCGATCCCGCCTCCGCCGCCGTCACCCGAGCGGTGACACGGGCCACCCTGGAGTACGTCGACGCCGCCCTGGAGGCCGCGCAGCGGAAACTTCGCGTCTCCCTCGGCTTCGAGGAGACCGACCGGTTCGAGGAGCACGAGGAGAACAAGGAGAACGCGCGGTGAAGACCCTCCCCCTTGACGGCGAAGCGGCCGATCTCGCACTGGCGGGCGGCAAGGGAGCCTCGCTGGCCCGGATGGCCCGCGCGGGCCTCCCGGTCCCCGACGGCTTCCACGTCACCACGGACGCCTACCGCGACTTCGTCTCCCGCGGCGGACTGAACGACCAGATCATGGAGGCCGTCTCGGGCATGTCCGCCGAACAGGCGTCGCGGCGGATCGCGGCCTTGTTCTCCGAGCGGGAGATCCCGGCGGAGACCGCCGCCGAGATCCGCGCGGCCTACGCGAGGCTCGGCGAGGACGTGCCGGTCGCCGTACGCTCGTCGGCCACCGCTGAGGACCTGCCCGACATGTCGTTCGCCGGACAGCAGGACACCTACCTCAACATCCGGGGTGACGGCCTGCTGGACGCGGTCCGACGCTGCTGGGCCTCGCTGTGGACGGCGCGCGCCATCGCCTACCGGGCCTCGAACGGCGTACCCCAGGACGACGTGGCGCTGGCGGTGGTGGTCCAGGAACTGGTGGCCGCCGACGCGGCGGGCATCCTGTTCACCGCGAACCCGGTCACCGGCGCGCGGGACCAGGTCGTGATCAACGCCTCGTGGGGACTGGGCGAGGCCGTCGTCGGGGGGCAGGTGACACCCGACACCGTCGTCGTCTCCAAGGACGGCGGCGAGATCGTCGAAGAGCGCGTCGGCGACAAGACCGTGATGACGGTCCGCACCCCCGGCGGCACCCGTGAGGAGGCCGTACCCGAGAACCTGCGCCACCGGCCCGTGCTCACCCCCGCCGAGGTCACCCGGCTCGCGCGGCTCGCGACGCGGATCGAGGAGTTGTACGGGACGCCCATGGACGTGGAGTGGGTCAGGCGCGAGGGGGTGTTCCTCGTCGTGCAGGCCCGCCCGATCACCCGGCTCAGGCAGCCCGTCGAGGAGTGGAACGACAGCCTGACCGGCGACTACCTGTGGACCGGCGCCAACCTCGGCGAAGCCATCCCCGACGTGATGACGCCGTGCACCTGGTCACTCGTCCAGATCTTCATAGGGGAGGCGATGTCGACGTCGAAGGTGCCCGGCTTCGGCCTGGTCGGCAACATCGGCGGACGCTTCTACATGAACCTGAGCGTCGCGTTCTCGGTGGCGCAAGCCCTGGGCATGCGGAGAAGGCTCGGCGCGATCGAGCAGGTCTTCGGCAGGCTCCCGCGCGACCTGGACGTACCGTTGCTGCCCGCCTCGCGCCTGCGGATCATCAGAGGCGTGCTGCCGCTCGCCTTCACCCTGCGCAGGCGGGTCGCGGTCAACACCAGGAAGATGCCAGGTTTCCTCGCCACGGCGCGACAGCGCTGCGAGGCGCTGCGCGAGCGGATCGCCGCCACCGCGACAACCGGCGAGCTGGCCGGGCTGTGGGAGGGGGAACTGCTTCCGTACTTCGTCGAGGCCTGCCAGATCCTGGAGGCCTCCGGACGGCAGGGCGGCGCCGCCCTGGTCATGACCCGCGACAGGCTGCGCACGCTGGTGGGTGAGATCGACGCCGAGGCCATGCTCACCGGCGCCAACGCCGACGGGGAGCTCGCCAGCCTCGGGACGATCGTCGGCCTGGAGAGGCTGGCCGCGCGGGAGATCGACAGGGAGACCTTCGCCCGCCTCTACGGGCACCGTGGCGCGCACGAGTTCGAGGTCTCCATCCCCCGGCCCGGCGAGGATCCGCGATGGATCGACGCGCAGCTCGCGGCCATCTCCGAGAGCAACGGGCACGCCGGTACGCTGCTCGACCACCAGCGGGAGGCGCGTGAGGCGGCCTGGAGGCGCTTCGGGGAGCGCCACCCCCGCGAGGTCGCGAAAACGCGCCTGCGGGTGGCGCGGTGGAACGCGATCGTCCGTGACCGGGAATCGGCCCGCTCGGAGGTGATCCGCGCCTTCTGGGCGTTGCGTACCTTCGTCCTGCGGGCCGGTGAGCTCACCGGCCGCGGTGACGACCTGTTCTTCCTGTCGATCCAGGAGATCCTCGCCGTCCTGCGCGGCGACGACACTCCGACCGCGAAGGTGGCGGTCCGGCGGGCGACGTACGAACGGTACGCGGCCCTGCCCGCCTACCCCACGCTGATCATCGGCCGTTTCGATCCGGAACGCTGGGCCGCCGATCCCGACCGGCGCGGCGACATCTTCGACGCCAGGGGCGGCGGCGCCCCGGTGAGCGACACCGTGACCGGCTTTCCCGGGGCGCCGGGCGTCGTCGAGGGCGTGGCCCGCGTCATCGCCGGCCCCGAGGACGGTGACAGGCTCGCACCCGGCGAGATCCTCGTGACGACGCTGACCAACATCGGCTGGACCCCGATGTTCCCCCGCGCCGCCGCCGTGGTGACCGACATGGGCGCTCCGTTGTCACACGCCTCGATCGTCGCCCGTGAGCTCGGCATCCCGGCCGTGGTCGGCACCGGCAACGCGACCATGCGCCTGCGCGACGGCGACCGGATCAGGGTCGACGGCGAGCGCGGCACCGTCGAACTCCTGGAGCGGTGATCCCCCGGAAACCGAACCCCCCTGCCCCCTCAGCACCGCCCGGCTTGACCACTTCGGCGCCCCGGCCTGTCGACCTTAGCGCCGCCCGACTTGGCCTCTCAGCACCCCTGACTTGACCTCTCAGCACCGCCCGGCCTGATCACTTCGGGGCCGGCTCCGGCGCGGGATCCGGCCGCCAGGGGCCGCCGTGGTCGAGCAGGCGTTCCAGCCTCTCCGCGTACGGCCGCCAGTCCAGCCCTCTGCCCGCGGCCCAGGTGTCGTCGTGGCAGGTCCGCAGGTGGCGCGGATCGGCGTCGCCGAGCACGGTCACCACGTCACCTCCGACACCCTGGGCGCGCATACGCGTGACCATCTCCAGCGCGCCCCACAGGTTCGTTCCGGTGGCGGCACCGACCGGGGATCCGATGTCCCTGCGAACGCGGCGGGCCGCGGCCACACTCGCGGCGTCCGGTACGGGAATGACCAGGTCGACGAGGTCGGGGACGAACCCCGGCTCCAGGCGCGGCCGGCCGATCCCCTCGATCCGGGAGGGCATGCCCGTGCCGTAGTCGGCGGCGCCGCTCGCCCAGCCGGGGAAGTAGGCGGAGTTCTCGGGATCGACCACGGCCAGCCGTCCCGGCAGGTCATGGGTGCGCAGGTGGCGGCCGACGGCCGCGGACGTGGCGCCGGTGCCGGCGCCGACCACGACCCAGCGCGGGCACTCCTCCACCTGCCCGAACAGCTCTTCGGCCAGGCTCCCTCCGCGCCAGTCGACGTCCGCCGCCGAGGTGTAGTGGTCCAGGTAGTGGCCGTCCACCCGCTCGGCCAGCTTCGCGGCCTCCGCGTAGATCGCGAGGGGCGGATCGACGTGCAGGCATCTCCCGCCCAGCCGTTCGACCCCCTCCCCGGACGACCTCTTCGGCATGACGGCGACATACGGCAGGCCGAGCAGCCGGGCGAAGTACGCCTGCGCGACGGCCATCGCGCCCCCGGTGGCCTCCACCACGGTGGTGCCCTCCACGATCAGGCCCGCGGTGATCGCCCGCGCGAAGAGTGCCCGCGCCAGCCGGTGCTTGAGATTGCCCGTCGGCTGCGCGGACTCGTCCTTCAGCCACAACCGCACCTCCCATCCGGCGGGCAGCGGGAACCGGTGCAGCGGTGTGGGAGGGGTCCGCTCCCTCTCGCCGTCCAGCTTCGCGATCGCCTCCACCGCCCACGTACCACCACTCATGACGGCAATCTAGTGCGATTCACCCGTCTGACGGTGACCGAAGATCCGCGGGGATCGGCCGGGTCAGCGGCCGAATGCGCGGCGCTCCGGCGGGGCGAGGGTGAAGGACCCGGTGAACCAGGCGGCGAGCAGCGCGCGGTCGATCAGTGTCAGGTCGGTGCCCGCCGCGTACTCCCTGGCGGGAGCCGTGAACGTCGCGGAGGTGACGAGCACGCCGCGGTGACCGGGGTAGGCGTGGAGCGCGCCGAGGAGGTCGCGGATCTGGGGTGAGCCGACCGAGGTGCCCCAGCGCTTGCACTGGATGACGAAGCGGTCGCCGCCGGGCGCGGTCGCGACGACGTCGACGCCGCCGTCACCGCTGCCGCCGATCCTGCGCACCCCGCGAAAACCCTCTCGCCGCAACAGAGCCTCGACGAGGGCCTCGAACCGGTCGCCGGTCATGCGGTCGACGCTTTCGAGGCGCGCGTTGACCTCCAGCCATTCCCGCTCCCGGGCCTCGATCACCCGATGACGCAGCAGGAGTGCCCCGGCCAGAGCCGCGATCAGCGCGATCGTACCGCCGATCACCAGCGGCCAGTTGGCGATGACGACGTCGACGAGCCACATCCCGACCACGACGAGGGCGATGGCCGCGACCACCCACAGGAACGGGCCTCCGTCGTCCTTGCCTCGGCGCGATCTTCGCCCGCCGGGTGCCCGCCGTCGCACCGTCTTGGCGGGTGTCCGTCGCCGTGCCATCGCGCACCTCCGGGGGACGAGGTTGGAACGTTGCCGCTGACCCTGCCGACTCTGACAACGGGCACCGACATTTTTCAGGGTGACGTGCCTGAGGCGGCATGCCTCAGGGGGAACGTGCTTCGGGGTAGCCGGTGGGCGTGGAATCACGTCGGCCGTGCCGGATGCGCCCCACCCGTGGCGATGCCGCGTATCCCTCCCGTTCGGACTCGGGGTCTGGAAGGGCGTGAAGTGTCCGGGAACCTCACGGGTGCCGGGTAGGAGCGGGCGCGTCCTCGTGGAGTGTCCCGCTCACGCCCCCGACAGCGGCGAGGCGCTCCGCGATGTCGGTGACGAGTGCCGCCTCCTCGTCCCCCGGACGGAGGTGATCCCCTGGAAGGGTACGCAGCTCGAATCCGGACGCCGCGACGCGGCTCCAGGCGCGCATCTCCCCGTGGCTCACGCACGGGTCGCCCGTCCCCAGGTAGCCGGTGATCGGAACGGTGACCGGCGGGGTGGACGCGGGCCGGTAGGCGTGCAGGAGGTCGTGGTCGGCCCGCAGCGCGATCATCGCCAGGTCCATCAGCTCCGGAAAGCGCAGGAGCGTCGGGTCCGCGGCGGCGGCCCACTCGGTGAGCTGACGGTCACCCACGGGGATCCTTCGCGCGTCGTCCGCGCACAGGTGCGGCGCCGCGTGCGCCGACACCAGCAGCGCCACCGGGGAGATCCGGTACTGTCCGGCGAGCCTGACCGCGACCTCGTACGCGACCACGGCGCCCATACCGTGCCCGAACAGGGCGAGCGGCCGGTCCGAGAGAGGGAGCAGTGCCCGGCATACCTGGTCGGCGAGAGGTTCCATGTGGTCGATCGGCCGCTCGTTGGCGCGGTTCTGCCTGCCGGGGTAACACACGGCGGAGAGCTCGATGTCGGCGGGCAGCCGGTCCTGCCACCCCTGGTAGGAGGTCGGGGCACCTCCGGCGTGGGGAAAACAGACGAGGCGCAGGCGAGGCTCGGCGAGCGGGCACTGCCTGCGCAACCACAGGCGGGAGTCCACCGAGTGCGTCATTTCGGGAACTTCCCACTCAGGGGCGCCTAGTTCGGGGGCATCCGAACCAGGGACGTCGAGATCGGGGCCGGGGACATCGGATCTCGACGTCCCAGAACCAGGGACATCGAGATCGGGCCCGAGGGCAACGGAACCCGAGACTCCGGAACCTGGAATATCGAGATCAGGAGCGCTGGGATCGGGCACTCCCGGACCTGGGAGACCTGGCCTTCGAGGACCGGGATCCGGGCCCCCTGGACCGGGGCCGGGAAGTCCCGGGCCGGGACCGGGGATTCCGGGGCCGGGACCTCCAGGACCAGGACCTCCGGGACCGGGGATTCCAGGACCGGGGACGGCCGGGTCGGGAAGGCCGGGACCGGGAGTGCCCGGCCTCGGGAAACCGCGTCTCGCCCTGCCGTCAACCGGTTCGAACCCGTGCATGCTTCCCCTTAGCGGTTATGGACGGCCGCTCGGCGGCTGCGGAACTGTTCGGTCAGCACCGCCACGTGCTCGCGCCGGTAGCCCTGCTCCATCGCCCTCAGCACGCGCTCGCGCATCACGCCGAGGTAGGACCGGTCGATCCCCGCCCGTTCCGCGATGCCCGCCAGGTTGTTGAGGACGTCCAGGTGCGAGGTGAGCGGAGCCTGCTCGAAGGTGTAGTCGCGGCGCGCGATGAGGCCGAGTCCGACGCAGATCGTGTTCCGGAAGGCGGGGTCGTAGAGCGGCACGGACTCCGCGAATTCGTGGAGGGGGACGCCGATGCTCTCCGCGATGGCCGAGCATTCGAGGAAGCCGCTGACGAACGCGTAGTGGAAGGCGCTGGAGACGACGTGGTAGGCCTTGGCGTAGGCGGGGTCGGCGCCCAGGCGCACCTGCTTGCCGGACAGCGCCTCGGTCACCCCCGCCAGCTCCTTGAAGTCCTCGGCCGCCCCGCTGTAGACGGTGAAGCAGTCTTCGGTGCCGATGGCGTCCGGGTAGTTGAGGATCGCGGCCTCCAGATATCTGCCTCCGGCGGCCTCCACCCGCTCGCGCAGGGGGGCGACGTCGTCGGGGACGCCTGCGGCGCTCTGGACGACGAGCCTGCCGGAGAGGTCGGCCCCGGCATCGTCGAGGACCGCGTGGGTGATCTCGTAGTTGAGAAGGCACAGCAGCACGATCGGGGAGGTCTCGATCGCCTCGGCCGCCGTCGCGTGAAGATGGACGTCCCTTCCCGCGAGTCTCGCCGAGCGTTCCGGCGTGCGGTTCCAGACCGAGACCACCAGGCCGGAGTCGACGCAGGCCCGTACGATCGCGGAGCCGGTCACTCCGGTCCCGACGACCGTCACATCCGTCATGGCGCCACTCCATCCTGGTGAAGGTCATGCCGACCCCACCGACCTCGACGATGTCCGCCCACTCGGCGAAGGTGTCGAACCGCCGCGCGGTGCCGGACGTAAAGCGAATTACGCCATTAGTCGCAAATCACCGGTCACACAAATTCGTCGGCCGAGCGAAACATTAGCAGCGGACGCCGGAACAGTCGATGACCTCGAATATCTGGTTCCCACCATGCAAGGTCAACATTTCCACGGATATCAACCTTGACATCCCACCCTTTCACCATAAAACCATCCTCCAGCAAAGGACATCAAAAACCACCCCCTCTCGGCCCCCTATTTTCAGGGTCCACGGGCATTCTGGCCACGCAAATCATATGTTTCAAAACAGAGAATCAACAAATATCGACATTCCTCCCAGATGAGAATTTATGCTCATCTGGGAGGTCGGTGACCCATGACCGGCAGGTGTCATGCGCCCCGTCCGGCCAGATCACCCGGTCCCGCCGCCGCCTCGAACACGGTCGCCCCTTCGCGGCCGTCTGGCGCCTGCTCGACCTTCTCGCTTCCGGAGGCACCTCCTTCTCGCAGCCAGGCCCCTCCTCGTCCGCGGCCAAGTGACAAGTAACTTTCTGTAGTTGCTCTTTGGTCGACGCCCACCTGCGAATCTGACGTTCTGACCTGCGATAACCGCCGTTATCAGGAGCCAGAGTCTCGAATGGCCGACGCATGACGCAGGATTCACCCGCCGACGTCGCCGGCCCGGTGGCGGCCGAGTACCGCGGCGATCGGCAGGGAGACGGCCAGGCCACTGAGCAAAAACGCGGCCAGTGCCCCCAGCACGGCCGGTGAATCGTCGAAGGCGAGACCGACGGCGGCCAGGGCCGGACCGACGTTGCGTACCGCTGTGACGCCTCCCATGGTGCTGCGGCGCTGCGGCGTGCCGGTGGCCAGCAGCGCGCCCGTGGCGAAGGCCGTGACGGCCAGGACGAATCCCGCCAGCAGGGTGCGTGAACCGGTCAGCGCGGCGATGTCTCGCCAGTTGCCCAGCAGCATGCCCGCCAGCACGATCAGGAACGACACGTTCGACACCGCCACCGCGGCCGGATGCCACGAGCGCGCCATGGCCGGCGTGTAGTGGCGCGTGATCAGCCCGACAGCGAACGGGATGAGCTGCAGGACGGCCACGGTCCGCACCAGGGCGGCGACGTCCAGGGAGACGCCCCCGCCGACGTTCGCCGCAGTGAGGACGGCGTTGACCGTCGGACCGAAGGTGAGGCTGCCGACGGCGGCCAGCAGCACCTGCATCGCCGCGCCCGCGACCACGTCTCCCTTTTGAATCATGCCCAGCTTCGCCCCGAACGGCCCGCCCGGGGAGGAGGCGATCAGTACCGTCGCGACGAAAGCCGCCGTGGGCAGGCTGAACAGGGTGGCGACACCCCAGCCCAGCAACGGGACGGCGATCAGGTTGGCCGTCAGTGCGAGTACCAGCAGCAGCGGGGCGGTCAGGATCGCGCGTAGCGCCGGCAGAGTGGTTCCCAGGCCTGCGGCGAACATAGTGGCCGCGATGAAGATCACGGTGATCGCGGTGAGCAGCAGATGCAACGTGTCCATGATGCTCCCGCCTCGATGGCTTTTGCGGATGACCTGCCCGAAGCGGTGCCGTCCGTCTGTTCGGCTGGTTCTTTGATCAGTCTTCGAGGTCGCCGAGCCAGCGCAGGGCGCTCAGCGAGGGCAGAAAGCAGTACTCGCCGCCACGCGTGACGACGAACCGTGGCAGATCCTGCAAACGTCGCCGCAGCGGCTTGCGGGGGATGGTGAAGTCGCCGGAGCCGATGACGGGGTCACGTGCGTCGCCCGCGCCGAAGAAGACGCCGTCGTTCATCCATTCGGACTGGACGAACTCGAACTGCCGTCCCAGGTGCGCGCCGATGAAGGCGAACATCAGGCCGCGGTCGGTCCCGTCGTCCTCTAGGACGCCATCGGGCAGCGGCGGACCGTAGACGGTGCCGCGCCGGATCATCCGGTGCAGCCGCGGCACGCCCGCCACCACCGCGTCGCGAGGGTTGCCCCGGCGGATGTGACTGCCGCCGGGGGTGATAAAGCCCGCCGGGTCGTCCTGCCGATAGAGGAAACTGTTGCGGTAGGGGTCGGCGTCGAGGGTGGGATCGTCGCGCTCCGGGCTGAGCGCCAGGGGCGCTCCGCTGCGCCAGCGACCCATGATCTTCGCCGCCAGCAGTTCCTCGTCCGCCGGATCGGCGGCGTTGTCCCGCAGGTAGCGGCGGAAGACGCCGACGCGCTGGTGGAGTTTACGGAAGGCCGCGTAGCTGCCGTTGCGTCCCAGCACCTCGGGCCGGAGGGTCTGGACGCCGCCCAGCTCGTCGGGGTAGCCGAGTATGAACTCTCCCGCCTTGAGCGGGACCTCCAGCGTATTGGAGCCCGGAATGCCGCTGCCCTCGACGGCCGGGTGGCTGATGCCGTCGCGGTAGCCGAACGGTTCGGTCTCGGTGGGCAGCGCGTGGCAGTCCTGGCACCAGATCGCGGTGATGCCGGGCAGCGCGTGGTAGGCGGGGCGGGCCCGGTCGATCGCCTCCTGCAGGCGGGCGCTGTCGGGGGCGAGGGCCACCAGCACCACGTGGACGTCGGGCGTGCCCAGTGGCTTCTCCCAGTTCTCCGGAGCGCTGTCGCCGATGTCGCCCAGCGCTTCGGCGCGGGCGGCCATGCCCTGGCGGAACTCCCAGGCGAAGGTCTCCAGCGACTGCCGCGGCACGCCCAGTGCCGCCAGGCCGTGATAGGTGAGCGCGACGCTGACCCAGGTCTCGCCCAGGGGGCTGACGGTGTCGGCGGCCGAGGTGACCACCGCGGCAAGGCGCCGTATCAGCTCCCGCCCGTGCGCGCGCTCGTCGATGCGGAACAGGACGTAGGTCGCGGCGTACGGGCTCGGCCGGGGGCTGAGCACCCCACGTTGGATGTCGTGCAGGTCGAGTTCGGGTGCGATGTGGGTCTGTGCGGTCACGGCCGCCACCTGCCTTCCCGGGCGTTACCTCGCCGCGACGATGTTCTTCCAGAAGGTGCGCAGGCTCTCATCGCCGCCGAACAGCGAGCTGAAGATCGTGGAGTCGGCCAGCAGCACGTCGCCGGCCCGCTGTCCGTCGGGAGGCATCCACAGGAACATGTTGAACTCGGTGTTGCCGGCTTCGGTGAACGGGTGCGGCGGCCTGGAGAGGTCGATCGGCTGCCTGCCCAGCACGTGAACCACGTCCGGCGCATCGGTCGTCACGGCGTAGTGCGGCAGGTGCATGTGGAAGTTGAAGGTGCTCACCCCCTCCAGCCACCCCTTGGTGTCAAGGTCCCGGTTGATCGACAGCGGTGCGATCTTCTTGTTTTCCTGTACGGCGGGCCGCAGCCCGTAGCGGTTTTCCACCGGCACGCCCAATCCGGCCATCAGGCCGCGGACGTAGCAGGCGAAACGCTGCTGCCGGGGCACCAGCGCATCACCGTGATGGTGGTATTCGGCGTCGCGCACGGCCAGATCGTCGGAGGCTCCAACGTCGTGGTGCGGCCCCAGCACCAGGCAGGTTCCCTCCCGGGACAGGAACTCCCGCAGCGCCTCGACCTCCCCGGGCTCGGTGTCCTGCCCGGTGACCATGTGGTCCAGACCGAAGACGAACAAGGTGTCGGTGTCGGCCAGTACCCGCTCGTCCAGCACGGTACGGAAACCGGCCTGGTCGATGCGCTGGTACACCGGCACGGGGTGGCCGGTGCTCTCCTCAACGAACTGCTGGAAGGGGGCCCAACCCCAGAAGAACAGCTCCAGCGCTCCGGCGATGTCCTGCTGGAAACATCGCGGATCAGACCAGCGGGGGTCCTCATACGTCGGCCAGTTCACCCGCCGCACCTCGGTCATCGTGGAGAACCGGTTGTCGAGCTCGGCCGTGTTCCTGCCCGCCTCGGCCGGATAGCTCCACGACACGTAGATGCTCACCCGCTGCCCGCCGGGGGTGTAGGGGCGCGATGCGTGGTTCTGGTTGTAGACGCGGGCGGTTCTGGGCTGGCTCATCTGGCCTCCGATCGGCAGCGGGACACACCGGGCACCGGCCCGGCCTCCCCGGTTCTCACTGCATCTGGTCGAGCATCTCCGACAGGGCGCCCTTGATCCGCAATGCCTTCTTGATCTCGTCGGCGGTGACGTAGGGGTACTCCCCGTACTCGATGAAGCTGGGACAGTGGTGCTCGCGGACGAACCTGACGAACGCCTCCGGGTTGGTCTTCCAGTCCTCAGGGAAGCCCACGAGGTTCTCGAAGGTCGTGCTGACCCCCGACTGGCTGAACAGCGCGACGGCGTCCTCGGTGTACTTGTCGAAATCGGTGTCGAAGATCCCCTGATACATGAAGCGCCTGTCGTCGTCGAACAGCACCCAGCGCAGATAGTGCAGCTTCAGCGGTGCCAACAGATGCGGATCGGCCTCCAGCGCCTTGGCCAGCGTGTAACCGTGGTTCCTGATCGCCTCAGCCCGCCCCGGCTTGACGTCGGCGATGATCGTGAACCCGTAACACGCCGGGGTGCGTGGGAAGACGGGACCGTACTTGCCCTGTTCGAGGTGGTCGGTCTCCTTGGGGATGACCATCGCCTTGGGCGTGATGTCCATGCCTGCTCCTCCGTCACCAGCCAGGGGGAGCAGGCCGAAAGCCGCCTGACCTGCAGAATTATCTCATACCGTCGGGTCTTCGGCCCGGCAAGCGCGGCCGGATCGGCTCACAGCGGCCATCCGTTGCGGGCAGCAGGGGCTCGATCCGTTGCCAGGCCTTGTCGGTCAGCTCACCTCGTCGCACCACGAACGATCATCTAACCGCATCCACCGTGATCATTTATCAGACATCACCTAGGGGCCTCTCACGCGCCTGTGCTGGAAAACCCGGTCCCCGGCACAGGCCCTACGGAGATCAGACGGCCTGCGAGGTGGCGGCCTCGGGGCGCAGGTCGGCGAGGCTCAGCTGGTGCGCGGGCTCCTCCGGCAGGACGATCCGGCGGGTGGGGACGAGATCCGGTCCGACGTGGAGCAGTTCGCCGGGCTCCATCGGGCTCCATCCCGGATGGTCGTCCATGTGCTCGCTGGCGACCACGTAGGCGGGGGCGTTGACGAGGTCGCGGGAGCGGACGCGGATACGGCCGTCGGTGCCGCTCTGGTCGAGGTGCCGGCCACTGTGGCACCCGCCCGCGGCGCGCTGGAGCACATACAGCCGGTGGGTGTCGGGATAGCGCAGCGCCCACAGATCCCGCGGGGTGGTGAGCACCAGATTGAGGCCGTAGATGGGCAGGTGCTGGGCGACCCAGCGGGCCGCGGCCTCGATACCGGCGGCGACGTCGCCGCCGTGCACCCTGGTCTCACGGGTGATCAGCGCGAAGAAGCGCTCGGAGTCGGTCTCCCCCTTGACGAGCTTCCGATCCTCGCCCAGCTCCGCGTCGAGGTCGTCCAGGCCCTCGACCACCCCGTTGTGGGCGAAAAGCCGCCCGTCCTGCAGGAAGGGATGCGTGTTGCGTCTCTCCAGGCCGCCGGTGGAGGCGAAACGTACGTGGGCCACGAAGGTGGTGGACTCCACCTCCTTCGCCTCCTCGGCGAAACACCGGTCCCGATAGGCGGCGATGGGCGCCTTGTGCACCTCCGGGGTGCCGTCGGCGTCGAAGTACCCCAGCCCGGTCCCGTCGGGGTCGCGGTGGCTCTGCTCGCTGAGGCTGTCCGGCGCGTCCAGGAGCCAGAAGGTGGCATGCGTACGCCGAGGCGCGCTGCTCAGGCCGAACAAACGGCACATCTCAATGTCTCCTTCTCACTTGTCCTTCGCCCGCACCGGCCCTCCCCCGGCCGACGCGAGCGCCTGCGCACACCCTCAGCCGTGGTGTCGGTGTCTCTTCCCGGCACCGTGCGCGAAGCCTCCGGCGTCGTCGGCGGTGCGATGCCCGCCTTGCGCCTCCAGGCGGGGCAGGATCCTGCGCAGGTCCTCCATCAACAGATCGGCCAGGTCGTGGCTGAAGCCGTTGCGGACGACGATGCGCAGTACCGCCAGGTCCGTACGGTTCTCCGGAAAGGTGTAGGCGGGCACCAGCCAGCCGCGCTCGCGCAGCGCGGCGGAGACGTCGAAGACCGTGAAGCCGTCGACTCCCTCACGTACCCGAAAGGCGAACACCGGAGCCTCGCCACCGTCGGTGAGCAGCTCGAAGTGGTCCAGCCCGGCGATCTCCCCGGCCAGCCGGGTCGCCACGTCCCGGCAGGTCCGCTGCACCCGGCGGTAGCCGTCGAAGCCCAGCCGCAGGAAGTTGTAGTACTGCGCGACCACCTGGGCGCCCGGCCGGGAGAAGTTCAGCGCGAAGGTCGGCATGTCCCCGCCGAGGTAGTTGACGCGGAAGACCAGATCGTCGGGGAGCGCCTGGGAGTCGCGCCACAGCACCCAGCCCACCCCCGGCATCACCAGCCCGTACTTGTGTCCGGAGGTGTTGATCGACGCCACCCGTGGCACCCGGAAGTCCCAGTGCAGATCCGGATCGAGGAAGGGCGCGATCATCGCGCCGGAGGCGCCGTCCACGTGGATCGGCACGTCGAGTCCGGTGCGGGCCTGCAGGTCGTCCAGGGCCGCGGCGATGTCGGCGACGGGCTCGTAGCTGCCGTCGTAGGTCGAACCCAGGACGGCCACGACCCCGATGGTGTTCTCGTCGCACCGCTCGACGGCGGTCTGCGGGCTCAGGTGGTATCGATCGCCCTCCATCGGCACGTAGCGGGGTTCGATGTCGAAGTAGTCGGCGAACTTGTCCCAGCAGATCTGTACGTTGACGCCCATGACGAGATTGGGCCGGTCGTCTGGGCGGCCCTCCGCACGGCGCCGCTGCCGCCAGCGTCGTTTGAGCGCCAGGCCGCCCAGCATGGCCGCCTCGCTCGACCCGGTCGTCGAGCAGCCCGTCGCGCGGTGAGGGTTCTCGGCGTGCCAGAGCCTGGCGAGGATGTCCACGCACCGCGTCTCCAACTCCGCGGTCTGTGGATACTCGTCCTTGTCGATCATGTTCTTCTCGACGCACTCGGCCATCAGCCTCAGTGCCTGCGGCTCCGCCCAGGTGCTCACGAACGTCGCGAGGTTCAGCCGCGCGTTGCCGTCCAGCATCAGCTCGTCGTGAACCAGCTGGTAGGCCGTCTCCGGCTCCATCTCCCCTGCTGGCATGGCGTGGCGCGGGACCCGCAGGGGCTCCCGGCTGAAGATCGGATTGATCTCCAGATCCCGGCTTCCGCGCCCGGTGTGACCTGGCCGCCTCAGAGGCATCGTCCACGTCCTTCCCCAGCTGATCAAACTGCTGTGAGCTGGGGTTTTCCCCTTGAACGGGGTACCCAGGCCACCGCCGCGCGACACCCTCGCCGCAGTGGCCCCGCCGAGACCTCACCGCCTGACCGGGAAACCGTGACCGTTGACCGGGACCGTTGCCCGTGTCCGTGGGCCGGGACCATACGTCGGGACCGTGGGCCGAGAACGTGGGCCGAGAACGTGAAAGCAGATCGACGGATCGGGTGATGAGGGATGACCGCTGATCGCGTCCGAAGGGTTGCACATGACGGGAAGACCATCGTGACCACGATGTCCTGGACCGATCGTCCAGCGGACGACGCCGAGGTCCTCCGGCTCTCCCTCGTCGAGTCCGAGCGGTTCAGCGCGATCTTCGACCTCCACTTCCACGAGATCCACCGCTACGTCGCGCAGCGACTCGGCGCCGACAGCGCGGAGGACGTCGTGGCGGAGACGTTTCTCACCGCGTTCCGCAAGCGGGCGCTCTACGACCCGTCGCGCGCCGGCGTGCGGGCCTGGTTGTACGGGATCGCGACCAACCTCATCGGCAAACAACGTCGCGTCGAGGTGCGCACGCTACGCGCGCTCGGGCGCCACGGCCCGGACCCCGACTCTCCGGGACACGAGGAACAGGTCGCGGCGCGGGTCAGCGCGGAGAGCCTGCGTCCGAGCCTGGCGACGGCGCTGGCCGGGCTCCACCGGCGAGACCGCGACGTCCTCCTCCTGGTGGCCCTGGCCGGGCTCAGCCACGAGGAGATCTCCGGCGCCCTCGGCATCCCGTACGGGACCGTCGGGTCACGCCTGAACCGGGCGAGGAGAAAACTGCGCACCGCGCTGGGTGGCACCAACCCCATGCTCGAACCCGAGGAGACCGATCGTGGATGAGCTGGAGAAGGTTCGCGAACTGTACGGCGAGCCGCGGCCCGACCCGTTTCTCAAGGCCAGGGTGTTCGGGCGGTTGCAGGCCGAACCCCGGCGCCGCCGGTGGTTGCCGTGGACGGTCGCGCTGACCGGCCTCGCCACCGCCATGACCGTGGTCGTGATCGTGGCCGTGCTCGTTCCGACGACGACCGTGGACCGGGCCCCTGAGATCTCCGGGCGGTCGGTTCTTCTCGCGGCGGCGACCAGGGCGGAGGCGGACCCCGCGACGACGGGAGCGTACTGGCGCGTCAAAAAGTCGCACCGCAGGACACACCCGGAGCCGCTGGGAAAGGGGAAGAACCGCTACCGGGTGGTGGAGTCGTGGCTCACCGAGCAGTGGGCCGCCGAGGACGGCAGGATCTGGGCCGGTTCGCGGACGCTGGGGGCGCGTCCGGGAAGCGCGGCCGACAGCGAGGCGTGGCGCCGCGACGGGTCTCCCAGCGAGTGGGCGGGCGTGGCCCCGTCCTGGAGTCCTTCAGGAGGGGAAACCCTGTCCTCGTCGCCGGGTGAGGGCCTGCTCAAGCCCGTCACCGGCAGGACGGCTTTCAGCGTGGCCGGCCAGGACATGACCTTCGAGCAGATCCGGGAGCTTCCGGCCGACCCCGCCGTGCTGAAGGACCGGATCTCCTCGATGGTGCGAGGTGCGCCGCGCGGTTCGGACAGCGGCGTCCTGGCGGACGCGCTCAGCGGTCTGCTGTGGAGCAAGCCGTCGTCGCCCGAGGTGCGGGCGGCCGCCTATCGTGCCCTGGCGGAGCTGCCGAACGTCCGCTACCTGGGCACGGCGCGGGACGAGCGGGGCAGGAAGGGTGCCGCGTTCTCCTTCACCGTGCGGACCTCCCCGACCGCTCCCGCCCTCGTCCAGCGGACGCTGATCATCGATGTCGCCAGCTCCCGGGTGCTGTCCTCGACCGATGCGGGCGGGCCCGGAGAGGAGGAGGTCGAGGTGGTCCTGGAGGCGGGCTGGACGGACGACAAGCCCGCCCCTCCCTCACTCCCGTAACCCGCCCGACCACCGCCTCCACAGCCCACCGGACGCCCGCGGGGCGGTCACCGTCTCCACATCCCCATAACCAACCGGACGTCCCGGGCCTCGCCCGACCGATCACGTCTCCTTAACCCACCGGCCGTCTTCAGGCTGCGCCGGCCCTCCCACAGCTCACCGGCTCTCTTCGGGCTGCGCGGAAACGGCCCGGCCATCCCGGTGTACGACCGTTCGCGGGCTCGTGAGGACGTCCGCACCTCACCCTTTGGAGCGATCACGTGTTTCAGCGCGCCCGCAGGGCCCTCGGCCTGGTCACGAGGCGTCCCGCCCCGTCATCCCCCGTGCCGGAGGACGGCCCGGTCGTCTATCCTGCCGGGTGGTTCCCAGCGATCAAGGTTGACGAGGTCATGCGGGGCCGGGTCGCGTTCGTCGGCCTGCCCCCCGCCGACCTGGGCTCGGACATCGACTGGCGCGCCGACCCGTACGGCAACCGTTCCTGGGCGCTGAACCTCCACGCGCTGAGATGGATGGGCCGCCTGGTCGGGGAGTACGAGCGGTCGGGCAGGCAGGAGTATCTCACCCGCGCCACGAAGATCGCCGGCGACTGGGTAAGGAAGAACCCTCGCGGCGGGACCCGGGTCAGCCCCTGGGCCTGGGCCGAGCATCCGGTCGCACTGCGCGCACCGGCGCTGGTCTGTCTCAGCGCGTACGTACGCGCCACCTGGCTGTTCGACAGCCTGGCCGAGCACGGCGGGATCCTGTCCGACCCCGCCCTCTATCGTCAGGGCCACAACCACGGTCTGGACCAGGACATCGCGCTGCTCGCGGTCGGCTGCCGTCTCCGGCGGGAACGATGGAGGGACCTGGCCGTCCGGCGGATGACCGAGTCGGCGGAACTCTCCATCGACGCGCAGGGAGCGCTGCACGAGCAGGCCCCGAGATACGGCCTCTACGTTCACCGGCGGCTGGGGGCGGCCCTGGAGGCGATCGGGAGGAGCGGGGTCGCGGTCCCCGCGAGCCTCGCCGTGCGGCGGACGTCGCTGGAGGCGTACGTCAGCCACGCCACCCAGCCCGACGGCCGTCTGGTGCCGATCGGTGACAGCCCCGCCGACACGCGCCCGGAGGGTTTCCCGCACGAGAAGGACACGGTGAAGGTGTTCGACGGCGGCTACGTCTTCGGCAGGACGGCGTGGGGCGACCCGCGATCCGCCTACTACTCGATCAGGTTCGGCCCCGGACGCCGCCTGCACGGCCACGAGGACCATCTGGGCGTCACCTACCACGCCCACGGCCGGGACATCCTGGTGGAGGCGGGCTTCCACTCCTACGAGAGGACGGCCTACCGGGAGTGGACGACCTCCCCCGAGGCGCACAACGTTCCCGTCGTCGTGGGCGCCACCTTTCGCGAGGAGACGGTGACCCATCTCGTGAACTCGTTCGTGGAACGCACCCGCCAGTCCTACACGTTCGCCGACGACGCGTACGGCGTCCGGCGCACACGCTCGGTCCTGGTCTGTCACGGCACCGATCTGATGGCCGTACTGGACACGGTCCCCGCCGGGTCGGCGCTGCGCAACCTGTGGCACCTCGGTCCCTCGCTCAGGGTTGTCTCCAATCGCGACGGCAAGGTGGTGCTGGCCGACGGGAGCCGGCGCGTGACGCTGCTGCAACTCACGATGCCCTCCCTCCAGCCGATCGGCGGCCAGAAGGTGCGCCCCTGCGCGATCTCGACCGGCTATCTCAAAAAGGCCGACACGGTGACGGTGCTCTCTCCCCCCGCCGCCTCCCTGCTGACCTTGATCGTCCCCGGCGCCGAAGATCCGGAGATCAGCCTCTCCGAGGGAAAGGTGACCGTCCGCACCCCCGGCGGCCCCGTCTCCTTCACGCCCTCACTCGACCGTCCCTGACCGGTACCGCCCCCTGTCCGAGACCGACCTCTGGGGAAGTGATCATTATGGCGGCCGAGCCGAATCGCTCCCAACAGGTGCCGACCACACAAAAGATCGGCATACCAATGCCGGATACGCGATCCAGAAGGGCCCGCACACAGAAACGCCTGATGCGAGGCTCTTTTCCATGTAAATCTGATCGCGTGCATCCAATCACAACTCTCCCCGTCGCCATTCCGTCCGGCGAAGTAGCCTCCGAGCCGGCCGTACACCCCCTCATAATCCTCGCAGGCCTCCTGATCATCGGATATCTCATCTCCTGCGCATTTCATCCATACATGAGATGTAAAACCTGCAACAGGTCCAAAGAATCGCATTCCACAACCTTCAAGGGCGCATTTGGTAAATGCCGCGCCTGCGACGGTAAGGGGCATCACATACGGCGAGGCGCGCGATTCCTCGGGCGGAAGGAGTAACTGGATCGCCCGCGCCGTCCTGTCGGCTCATCTCCACGGGCGGGATCCGGCTCCGCCGTACTCCGCGAGCGAGAGGTGGACTCGTGCGCGGTCGGAGCACGCGGGGCCCCGCCGGCGCACGCCGGCCCCGAAGGGCTCCCGCACCGCACGCCGTACGGGTGCGCAGCCCTTCAGGCCGTCGCCGAGTTCGTCGTGGCGACGAGAGGGGTCGGCGGCGATCAACGCCATTTGCTTCGAATTCGAAGCAGCAGTAGCATGCTCCGCAGTTACTTCGAGTTCGAAGCAACTGATCCGGAGTGAAAGCGAGACCCCGATGAAGGCAGTGCGTTTCCACGAGTACGGCACCCCTGACGTCCTGCGCTACGAGGAGGTGGAGCAGCCCGTCCCCGGAGCCGGTGAGGTCCGGATCCGCGTCGCCGGGACGACCTTCAACCCGGTGGACGGCAACATCCGTGGCGGCTTCATGCGCGGCCCCATCCCGGTGGTGCTGCCCCACACTCCCGGCATCGACGTCGCCGGCACGGTCGACGCGGTCGGCGAGGGCACCTACAACACCGACAGCACCGGCGGGATCGGCGGCATCGAGGTCGGTTCCGACGTCGTCGGCTTCCTGCCGATGGACGGCAACGGAGCCTCCGCGGAATACGTCATCGCCCCGGCCGAGGTTCTGACACCGGCGCCCAAGAGCGTCCCGCTGTCCGACGCCGCCGCACTGCCATTGGTGGGCCTCACCGCGTACCAGGCCCTGTTCGACCACGGCAGGCTGCGGGCGGGGCAACGCGTGCTGATCAACGGCGCCGGCGGAGCGGTCGGCGGCTACGCCGTGCAGCTGGCCAAGCGGGCCGATGCCCACGTCATCGCCACAGCCGGCCCGCGCAGCACCGAGGCGGTCAAGTCCGCCGGCGCCGATGAGATCATCGACCACACCACCACCCGCGTGACCACGGCGGTGACCGAGCCGGTCGACATCGCGCTCAACCTCGCACCGGTCGACCCGGCAGAACTGGCCGCGCTGGTCACGCTGGTCCGCCCGGGTGGCGTCGTGGTCAACACGGCGGTGTGGATGCCCGCGCCCGCCGACGAAGCGCGTGGCGTACGCGGTATCGACCTCTTCGTCCGCAGCGACGCCGAACAGCTGGCGAAGCTGGTGGCGCTGATCGAGCGCGGCGAGCTGCACGTCGCCGTCGCCGAGCGGGTGCCTCTCGCCGAACTGCCGGCGCTGCACGCCCGCGCCGCCGAGGGCGCGGTGCACGGCAAGGTCGTCGTCGTCCCGTCCGCCGCCTGACGCCGGTCCTCCACCGAAAGGAGAGCCGGCGACGCTGCCCCCTGAGGCCGCCGAGGCCGTGGCGGCACATGATCAGAACAAGGTGTCCGTCCTGCCGGGAAAGCTGAAAGCGCGTCGGGTCCAGGCGAAGTCGCCTGGACCCGACGTCTGTCATCGGCTAGCGGGTGGTCATGCCCTGGTCCACCTCTGGGTGGCCTGGCCGTTGCACGTGGCGACGGTCACGGCGGAGGTGTTGCCGGTGCCGGTGACGTTGAGGCAGAGGTTGTTGGCGCCGCTGGTCACGGTGCCGTTGGAGTTGAAGGTCCACTGCTGGTTGCTGTTGGTGTGACAGTCCCACAGTTGCACGCGGGTGCCGGAGCCGGCGTTCGTGGGGGAGTCCAGGCATTTGCCGAGGGTCTGGAGTCTGCCGGAGTCGTGGCTGAAGAGCTGGTTGGGGTTGGTGTGGCAGTCGTAGATCTGCAACTGGGTGCCGTTGGCGCTGGCGCTGTTGGGCGAGTCGACACAGCGCCCGGCGCCCTCGTTGCGCAGGCGGAAGCTGGTCGTGGGGGTCGGGGTGGGAGTCGGGGTCACCGTCGGGGTGACGGTCGGGGTGGGCGTCGGGTTGGGCGTGGAGGTGCTCTGGAACTGGGAGACGAACTTCCACACCTCCCCCTTGGTCCAGGTCTGGGCGCCGTTCTCGGTGTAGGTCCCGTCCACCGGGGCGGGCGTGTGACCGTTGTCGTACGCGGCCCAGACGACGGGGTATCCGGCTCGGCACCCCGAGTAGGCGGTGACGACGTGCCCTCGGCTGCCCGAGCCCGGCTCAGGCGGGTTCTGGGCGGTACAGCCGTTGTTGCGGACGAACCTGTCCCGCAGCGCCCGCCCCTGCGAGATGTTGAGGACGCTGTCGGTGATGCCGTGCAGTCCCATGTACGCGATGGGCTGGGAGCCGTCGCTGCATCCGCTGAGCTGCGCGCCGGCGAACACCGCGACCGCGCGGAAGACATTCGCGCGGCTGCAGGCGAGGGAGAAGCTCATGCCGCCGCCGTAGCTGAACCCCATGGCGAAGCGCAACGAGGGGTCGACACAGAGATCCGCCTCCACCCGCCGCATGATGTCGTCGAAGAGGGTGACGTCCTCGCCGTTGGAGTTGGCCCAGCCGTTGTTGAGGCCCTGCGGCGCGATGAAGATCGCGGTGTTGTTCGACAGCTGCCGCTGCCCGTAGTAGGACCAGGAGGCCCCGCTGCTTCCACCGGAGTCGACGTCGTTCATGGTGCCGTTCAGCCAGTGGATGCCGAAGATCAGGCGATAGGGGTTGTTGTTGTTGTAGTTCGCGGGAATTCGCAGAATGAAGCTGCGATTCTTTCCGCTGGACTGGATGGTGTGCGTTCCGCTGCTCAGCGTCGGGTTCTTTCCACATCCCGCGGTTCCCGCGAATGCGGCGGCGGACGCGGAGCTCCCTGCGCTGCTGCCGCTGCTCATCGCCGCGTGCCCCGTCATCAGGACGACAGCCGCCGCGAGCGCCACGGCCCCGAGGATGGACCTATGCTTCAACATTTGCGCTTCCCTCTGGCTGTAGGGACCGGGCCGACGATAAAGACATGTTCTGTTCCTCTCCATCAGCGGCATCCAATTCCTGGAGTTGTGAAACCGGAATCGAATTGTGAGCGCTAACGTTCACCAGAACTTATCGGTATGCCGCTTGCACGCCGTAGGGGGTGTAGTGCAAGGGAGCAAATACGACCCGATTGCGGATGTCAAGTAACTTGCTTCGCAGCCCCGGACGCCCGGGCCCGTGGGGCGCGCTGGCCAGGGAAGGTTCGCGCCCGCTCCCGGCGCACAGCATGAAACTTTCGTAGTGAAGTAGGTCGATCGCGCGCCAGACGGAGGGCGATGGCCCCAACTATGATCATGGAATGCCACCGTCACACGCATTGCGACCCACCGGGAAGTTTCGGCAGAGTTCCGATAGTTTCGGCGCCCATTCGGCACGATCAACCACCGAAAGCCGACGACCGTTGACAGCCGGACGATCGAAGAGCGCCCGGGACCGCGTAAGAACAGGTCACGGGCGCTCTTGTCACGGCCATGAGGGGTAGGGCGGGCGGGACTCGAACCCGCGACCCAGGGATTATGAGTCCCCTGCTCTAACCGGCTGAGCTACCGCCCCTCGCGCACGCCGTACGCGGCATTCAACCAAACGTGGGGGCTGTTCGCACATCTGCCGGGCGGGACGGGTTCAAGATGTGACCTTCGGCGGGAACGAGCGCGGAACCTGGCTCCGGTGGAATCGATACCCTACGGGTGAGCCGTGTTGAGGAGTGTTGGATCATGCGCGTTGTTGGGGCTTTCAGGGACTCGTACGGCGTGGAGCCGGCCGGGGTGTGGCACGCTCCCGGTCGGGTCAACCTGATCGGGGAGCACACCGACTACAACGACGGGTTCGTCCTGCCGTTCGCGCTGCCGTGGGGGGTGACCGCCGCGATGTCGCCGCGCGAGGACGGGGTGATCAGGCTGCGGTCCCTGCAGGCGGGTGAGCCGGTGACGTTGGCGACGGCCGACGAGGCCGAGGGCTGGGCACGCTACGCGGCCGGGGTGTTCTGGGCGCTCGGCGCAGGGGAACGGGAGCAAAAGCGAGAGCAGGGGCGGCCGGTCGGTGGGGCGGATGTGGTGATCGACGGGGACGTCCCCCAGGGGGCGGGACTGTCGTCGAGCGCGGCGCTGGAAGTGGTGATCGGTACGGCGCTGAACGAGCTGTACGGGCTCGGCCTCACCAAGATGGAGATCGCCCTCGCCGCCCAGAAGGCCGAGAACGACTTCGTGGGCATGCCGTGCGGGATCATGGACCAGGCGGCCTCCGCCCTCGGCGAGGAGGGGAAGGCGCTGTTCCTGGACTGCCGGACCCTGGGGACCAGGAGCATCCCGTTCGACCTGGCGAGTCACGGCATGCAGCTGCTGATCATCAATACCGGGGTGCACCACGAGCTCGCCGACGGGCAGTACGCTCGCCGCCGCAAGGACTGTGAGGACGCCGCCAAGCATCTGGGGGTCGACGCGCTGCGCGATGTCACGGATCTGGCGGGTGCCCTCGCGAAGCTGAGCGGCGACGAGCGCAGGCGCACCCAGCACGTGGTGACCGAGAACCACCGGGTGGAGGCGGTGATCGGGCTGCTGCGCGCCGGGGCGGTACGGGAGATCGGGGCGCTGCTGAACGCCTCTCACCTGTCGCTGCGCGACCAGTTCGAGGTGTCCTGTGCCGAGTTGGACGTGGCCGTGGAGTCGGCGGTCAGGGGCGGGGCGCGAGGGGCTCGGATGACCGGGGGCGGGTTCGGCGGCTCGGCGATCGCGCTGGTCGCCGACGACCGGGTGGAGTCGGTACGGGAGTCGGTGACCGGGGCCTACGCCGAGCGCGGCTGGACCGCACCGGACATCTACCCGGCGACCCCGGCCCAGGGTGCCCGCCGGCTCCTCTGAGCGTTCCTCCTGCGCACGGGACGGCCTGGCGGCCGACTCGCTGTTGGGGCACCAAACCGACGGACCCGATTCCGAGGTCACCTGACCGACCGTCTCGCTCCCGAGGTCACCCGGTCGGCGGACCCGATCCCGGGCTCATCCGATCGACCTCTCAGATCCCGATCCTGTCGCCTTCCTGGAACCCGGCCCCGCCCCGGTGCCCGAAACCGCGCCCGAAGCCGTGCCCGAACCCGTGCCTGGATCCGCTCCCGGAGCCGACGGCCAGTCGGGCATCAGCGGCGGGCCGTCCCGCTCCACGGTCTGGACCATCCGGCGGAGGAGATCGTTGAGGACCTCGCGCTCCCCGGAGTCGAGCGGGCCGAGCAGTGAGCGCTCGAAGAGGTCGCCCTGGTCCATGCGCTCCTGCCAGACGGCGCGTCCGGCGGGGGTCAGCGCGACGAGCAGGCGGCGGCGGTCGCCGGGATCGTGCACGCGATCGACATATCCGGCTCGCTCCAGCCGGTCGAGCCGGCTGGTCAGCGTGGCCGGGTGGGTGTCGAGCCATCCGGCCAGTAGCGAAGGGGGCACCCGGTAGGGCGGCCCGGCCGCAACCAGGTGGTGGAGGACGTCGAACTCCCAGGACTTGAGCCCTCCCTCGGTCAGCCAGACGTCCTTGTTCCGTTTGAGCAGCCGCACGAGAGCCTGCATGCGCGTGACGATCCCCTCGATCTGCGGGTCGAGGTCGGACAGTTCCCGGGACCAGTGCGCGATGTGCCGGTCGACGGAGTCAGGCTCTGGCATGCCCACAGGGTAATGCCGCCTTCCGTCGAGCCGTCGTCGACGCTGGGCCATCATTAATATCGATGCGTAAATTATGATTTCGTACTACTTTTCAGTCCATGCCTTCTTCATCCGGTTCCTGGGCTCCCTTACGAGACCCCCGCTTCCGCCTGCTGTGGGCCGGCCAGACCCTCTCGCACATCGGCGACTCCATCACCGCCGTGGCCCTCGCGCTGGCGATCGTCACCGCGACGGGCTCTGCGACCGACCTCGGAGTGGTCCTGGCCGCCCAGTCGATCGCCATGGTGGCGCTGATGCTGCCCGGCGGCGTGTGGGCCGATCGGCTTCCGCGCCGTCGCGTGATGATGGGCGCGGACGTGGTGCGCGGGCTCGCCCACGCCGCCATGGGCGTCGAGTTGATCACCGGTACGGTCGACATCGTCCACCTGGCGGCGCTGGCCGCCGTCTCGGGAGCCGGTTCGGCGTTCTTCCTGCCCGCCACGACCGGTCTGGTGCCCGCCACCGTGGCGGCGGAGCACCTTCCCAGGGCCAACGCGCTCATAGCGCTCGCCCAGCGCGGGTCCGTGCTTCTCGGCCCGGGCATCGCCACCGCACTCGCCCTGACCGCCGGGCCCGGCTGGGCGCTGCTCCTGGACGCCGTGACGTTCGTGGTCAGCGCGGTGCTGCTGGGCCGACTCCGGCTCGCACCGATCCCGCCCGCGCCGCACGAGCGGTTCGTCAGGCAGCTGACCGAAGGATGGGCACAGCTGCGCCGCCACCGGTGGTACTGGACGAACCTCGTCGGCCACTCCCTGTGGAACCTCAGCCGTTGCGCCCTGATCACGATCGGGCCCGTGATCGCCGTCACGAGCCTCGGCGGCGAGCTCGCCTGGGGCACGATCGTGCAGGGCGGCACGGTCGGCGCCCTGTGCGGCGCGCTGCTGGCCCTGCGGGTGAGGCCGCGAAAGCCTCTCATCGTGGCCAACATCGCGCTCACCCTCGGCGCGCTGCCCCTGATCCTGCTCGCCGCCGAGGCGCCCGTGCTGATCGTCGCTGCGGCCTACGGGCTGATGACCGGCGGCCTGGCGTTCATGTCCCCCATGTGGGAGACCGCCGTGCAGGAGCACATTCCGGCAGAGGCGATCTCACGGGTGTCCGCGTACGACTGGCTGCTCTCCCTCGGGCTCACCCCTCTCGGCATGGCCCTCGCCGGGCCACTGGCCGAAGCGGTGGGCACGGCGCCCACCCTGTACGGGGCGGCGGCGCTGCTGGCGGTCTCCTGTCTGGGGGTGCTGATCCTGCCCGACGTCCGTGGCCTCCGTCAGGGCTCGGTCGACACCAGCTTGGGCACCGCGCCGAGCAGTTCGCGGGTGTAGTCGTGCCGGGGCAGGAAGAACACCTCATCCACGTGCCCCTCCTCCACGACCTGTCCGCCGCGCATGACCAGCACCCGGTCGGCGACGTGGTGGACCACCCCGAGGTCGTGGGAGATGAAGATGAGCGCGGTCCCGTCGGCGGCCTGGATCTCCGCGAGCAGGTCGAGCACCTGGGCCTGGATCGACACGTCCAGCGCGGAGACCGGCTCGTCGCAGACGAGCACGTCGGGGCGGGTGGCGAGGGCTCTCGCGATGGCCACCCGCTGGCGCTGGCCTCCGGACAGGCGCCGCGGGTGCCGGTCGGCGATGTCCGCCGGGAGGCCGACCCGGTTCAGCAGCTCGGTCACCCGGTCGAAGAGGACCTCTCGCGAGGAGCCGCGCCGGAAAGGAACGCCGCGCGGGGAGCCGTTCTCGGTCGGAACGCCGCGCGGGGAGCCGTTCCGGGAAGTGATACGGCGAGGGAAGCCGTCCCCGGAGGAGACACCGGGCGAGGAACCCCTCCCGGAGGGAGCAGCGCGTGAGGGGCCGCGTTCGAAGAAGGCGCCGCGGAGGGGTTCCGCGACCAGGCGGCCCACCGTGTAGCGGGGGTCGAAGGAGTCGAGCGGGTTCTGGGAGATCACCTGGATACGGGACCTGCGGGAACGCCTCCCGCGCTCGCGGATCCCCGACCAGGGCTCGCCGCCCAGCCGGACCTCCCCCGAGGCGGGTTCGAGCAGTCCGAGGACGAGCCGGGCGACCGTGGTCTTGCCCGACCCCGACTCCCCCACGACGCCGAGCGTCTCACCGGGGTAGACCTCGAAGGAGACGTCGTCGACCACCGTGCGCGAGCCGTACGCGGCCGAGAGCCCCGAAACCTCCAGGATCGGCGCGGCGTGGTCGACGGTCCGCTCCGGCAGCGGGGTGCGCAGCGCGATTCCCCCGGCGGCGATGGCCGACAGGCGGGTGCCGCGCGAGACCGCGGAGGGGACGGCGGCGAGCAGCAGCCTGGTGTAGTCGTGCCGGGGCTCGGACAGCACACGTCCCGTCGGCCCCTCCTCGACGACCACGCCGTCCTTCATCACCAGTACGCGGTCGGCGACGGCGGAGACCACGGCGAGGTCGTGGCTGATCATGAGCAGCGCGGTGCCCTCGGCCTTGCGGGCGGCGAGCAGCCGCAGGATCTGGGCCTGCACGGTGACGTCGAGCGCGGTCGTCGGCTCGTCGGCGATGATCAGTGGCGGGCTCGCGGCGATCGCGGAGGCGATCAGGGCGCGCTGGCGCAGCCCTCCGGACAGCTGGTGGGCGTACTGCCGGGCCCGAACCTCGGGTTCGGGGACCCCTGCCGCATCCAGCAGCTCGATCACCCTCTCCCTCCGGGCGGTGCGGGGGACGACGTCGTGGGTGGTGAGCACCTCGGCGATCTCGTCGCCGACGGTACGGAGCGGGTCGAGCGAGGTGAGCGCGTCCTGGAGCACGAGCCCCGCGAACCGGCCGCGCAGCCGTCGCCAGTCGCGGGCGCCGAAGCGGAGCGCGTCCCCGCCGTTCACGACGAACCGGGAGGCGTTGACCTCGGCGCCGGGTCCGGCCAGCCCGACCAGGGTCCTCGCCGTCACGCTCTTGCCCGAGCCGGACTCCCCGACGATCGCCACGCACTCGCCCGCCTCGATCGAGAGGCTCACCCCCCGTACGGCCTGTACTCCGGCCTTGGGAAAGCCGACCCGCAGGTCCTCGACGTCGATGAGGCTCATCGGTTTCTCCCCTCGAAACGGCGCTGCAGGCGGCGCCCGACGAGCGTCAGGCTGATGACGGTGAGGGTGACGGCGAGGCCGGGGAAGAGCACGCTCCACCAGGCGACGCGCAGGTAGTTGCGGGCCTCCGACAGCATCGAGCCCCATTCCGGGCTGGGCGGCTGCGGGCCCATGCCGAGGAAGCTGAGCCCTGAGGTGGCGATGATGGCGGTGCCCATACCGATCGTGGCGAGCACCGGCAGGGGGCCGAGCACGTTGGGCAGTACGTGGCGGGCGACCAGTATCGGCCTGGCCAGGCCGAAGGTGACCGCCTGCTCGACGTAGCCGGAGCGGCGCACCACGAACGTCTGGGCGCGGATCACGCGGGCGTAGTTGGGGATCTGCGCGATGCCGATCGCGAGGATCACGTTGCCGGTGCCGGGGCCGGTGATCGCGATGACCAGCAGGGCGAGCAGCAGTTCAGGGAAGGTCGCCACGACGTCGAACAGGCGGCTGAGCAGCTCGTCGACGTAGCGGGGGGACAGTCCTGCCAGGACGCCCAGCAGGGTTCCGGCCCCCGCGGCGAGCAGTACGGCGGCTGCGCCGATGCTCAGCGAGTGTCCCGCGCCGTGGACGACGCGCGACAGCACGTCGCGGCCGAGGTGGTCGGTGCCGAACCAGTGTTCGGCGCTCGGCCCGGCGAGCGCGTGCAGTGGGTCGGCGGCGAGCGGGTCGACGCCGGTGAGCAGGCTCGGCGCCACGGCGGCGACGGCGGCGACCGCCAGGAACAGCAGCGGCGCGACCAGCTGCGCGCTGAAGCCGTATCCGCGTCCGGCCGGGGCGGGGGCGGCGGTCGCGACAGCGGGGACCTCCGTGACCGTCGTCATCGGCTCCTCCTCTGCCGGTACGGCGAGGGCGCCTCCTGCGGCGAGACCACCGCCGGCTCCTGCCTCGGCGGAACCATCAGTGGAACCGTCACCGGCTCTTCGCACGGCGGGATCGTCATCGGCTCCTCCTCAGGCGGGGGTCGATCGCGAGGTAGGCGAGGTCGACGATCGTGCTGACCGTCACGTAGGCGAGGGCGGATATCAACACGACCGCCATCACCAGCGGCATGTCCTTGCCGTTCACCGCGCCGACGGTGACCTGGCCGAGCCCGGGGCGGCCGAACACCGCCTCCACGATGATCGCTCCGCCGAGCAGGAAGCCGACGAACCAGCCGGTGAGGGTGACGGCGGGGAGCAGCGCGTGGCGCAGGGCGTGCCGGGCGACGAGCCGCCACTCGGTGATGCCGCGCGAGCGGGCGGTCACCGCGAACGGCTCCTCAAGCGCCCGTTCCAGCCCTTCGCGGAGCACCTGGCCGAGCACCCCCGCGATCGGCAGCCCGAGCGCGAGTCCGGGCAGCACCAGAGAGGCGAGTCCCCTGTCCCCGGAGACGGGGAACCAGCCGAGGGTGAAGGAGAAGACGGCGAGCAGCAGGATGCCGATGAGGAACGGCGGGACCGAGACGGTGACCAGCTCCGACAGCCCGACCAGGCCGCCGAGCCAGGGGCGGCGGCCCGCAGTGGTCAGGGCGAGCAGCAGGGCGAGGACGACCCCGAGGAGCGCGGCGGTGAGCGCGAGCTGGATCGTCGGCCGGACCTGGGAGGCGAGGATGTCGCCGACGCCGCGCTGCAGGATGTAGGAGCGGCCCAGGTCTCCCTGGAGCAGGCGGAGCAGATAGTCGCCGTACTGCTGGAGCGGGGAGCGGTCCAGCCCCCACTCGGCGATGATCTCCGCCCGCCGTTCGGGGGTGTCGAGGCCGTCGCCGACGAGCACGTCGACCGTGTCACCCGGGGTGAGCATCAGGGCGAGGTAGGCCGCGGTGGCGGCGGCCCAGAGCACGGCGACGCCCGCTCCGAGCCGCCGGGCCACCGGGCCGAGCCACCCGGCGGCGGCCAGCCCCCGCCGCCGGGTGAGTGAAAGGGTGCTCACGTCCCTGTCCGGATGTCGTAAGCACTGTTGGGGGTGCCGGAGACCGGCTCGAAGGTGACCCCGGTGACCGAGGCGCCGTAGGCGATCTGGTCGGCGGGAACGTAGAGCGGGAGCAGGAGCGCCTCGTCGGTGATCACGGTCTTCTGCGCCTTCGCGTAGAGCTCCTTGCGCTTGGCGAGGTCGGAGGCGGCCGACGCGTCGGCGAGCAGCTTGTCCAGCTCGGCGCTCCCGAACTTCGTGCGGTTGATCGCGGCGTCCTTCGCCAGGATCAGGTTGAGCGCCGCCCCGGCGTCGGTGTCGCCGCGCGAGTTCTCGAAGATCTCGTACTCGTTGTCCTCGACGGCCTTCTGCGCGGTGCCCTGGTCAACGATCTTGACCTGGAAGTCGATCCCGGCGCTCTGCTTGACGGCCGCCTGGACGGCCTGGGCGAGGACGTCGCGGCGGTCGCGGACGAACGGCGCGGCGTTGACGGTGCGCACGGTGAGCCGCTTGCCGTCCTTGACCCGGAAGCCCTCGGCGTCGCGTTCCTTCCAGCCCGCCTCGTCGAGCAGCCGGTTGGCCCGTTCGGGGTTGTTGCCGAAGGTCTTCTCCAGGGAGGGGTCGTAGAACTGCGGGCTGCCCTGGCCGATGACGCTCCAGGCTCGCTTGGCGGTGCCCTGGTAGACGGAGTTGAGCACGGCGTCCACGTCGACGGCGTCGCGGAAGGCCTCGCGGACCCGCTTGTCGTCGAACGGGGGGCGGGAGACGTTGAAGTAGTAGGAGAACGCGCTTCCCGAGTTGAGGCTGGTCTCCAGCTTCAGCTCGGGGTCGCTCTTGATGAGGCCGATCTCGGTGGCGGGTACGCCCTCGATCACCTGTACCTGCCCGGAGGTGAGCGCGCCGACCCGTACCGCCGCCTCGGGCAGGAAGCGGTAGGTGATCTCGGCCAGGTGCGCCGGCCCCTGGTGGGCGGCGCCGGTGGGCGGCCACCTGTAGTCGGGGTTGCGCTTGTAGTGGACCTCCTGGCCGGGGGTGAACCGGTCGAGGATGAACGGCCCGGTGCCGACCACGTCGACGCCGCCCGCCTTGAGGTCCTTCGCGCTCTTCAACGACTTCGGGGAGACCTGGCCCGCGTACGGGGAGGAGAGGAAGTCGAGGAACAGTCCGTCGGGGGCCTTGAGCGTGACCTTCAGGGTGTGGGGCGCGGTCGCCTCGGCCTTCTCGAAGTTGCGCAGCTGGATGGCGCCGAGCGCGGCGTTGTAGCCGGGCGAGACGAGCTGGTCGAGGTTCGCCTTCACCGAGGCGGCGTCGAACTTCTCACCGTCGTGGAAGGTGACGTCGTCGCGGAGTTCGAAGGTGTAGGTCAGGCCGTCCGGTGAGACCTTCCAGGACGTGGCCAGCCACGGCAGGAACTCGCCGTTCCCGCCCCGGGCGATCAGTGCGTCGAACTGGTTGTGGACCAGGAGGCGGGCCTTGTTCTGGCCCCACTGGTGCGGGTTGAAGGTGATCGGCTGTGTCTCCACCGCCCACACGAGCGACCCTCCGTCGCCACCGCCGTCCGCACCGGCCTTCGCGCTCGGGGCCCCGCTCTCGGCTCCGCACGCCGCGAGCGCCAGCACTCCGGCGAGCGTCAGGGCGCCCCATCGCAACTTCACGTTCTTCTCCTTGCGCTTCTGTACGACGTGCTTCTCTGCGACGTGCTTCCGCACGGCGTTCCGTACGGCGTTGTTCTGTACGGCGTTGTTCTGTACGGCGTGTCGTGCGGCGCGTCCGGCCGGCTCGACGACACGCCGGGTACGGCGATCGGGGTGGTTCACGCGACGTGCCGTCTTATCCGGGTTCCGGCGGCCTCGGAGAGCACGATCCGGGCGAGGGCGTCGGCGTGGCGGAAGAGCGGGGCGTTGAGGCGGGGCCTGGCGAAGCCGGCGGTGGCCCTGCCTCCCACGACCCAGGGGCCGAGGGCGAACCTGCGGGGGTGCGGGGTGCCCGACCTGTCGAGCAGGCGTCGGTCGGCGGTCCTCACGTTCACCAGACCCGACTCCTCGTCGAGTTCGCCGCGGTCGCGAAGGGCGCTGATGAGCGGGTCGACGGCCCGGCTCACGCTGGGCGCGGGCAGCCGGGCCTCGACGAGTGTGGTGGCCGCGACGCCACCGGGCACGGTGGGGCTCTGTGCCCGCCAGCGCCCTTCGTGGTGGTCGACCTTGAGGTTCGCGCCGAGGAAGGTGACCGTCCCGGCCCTGGCGAGGGCGCGCATCTCCTCCAGCCGGGGTCCTGGCGGGCCGCTCGCGACGTAGCTGAAGAACCCGCCGAACCACGGATCGGAGACGCCCAGCTCGGCGAGGACGCCGTAGACGGAGAGCAGTCCGAGGATCATGGCGTGGTCGGCACTGTGCGCGGGGTCGGAGCGCCGCTCCAGGTCGACGGCGAGATAGCCGTGCATCCACCTCTGCAGGCCGGCCTGGTCACCGAACCGGATGCCGTCCAGCGGCCGGTCGAGCCGGTCGAAGTCGAGCCGGTCCGGATGCCGGGGCACGGCCTGGCGGATCAGCTTGCGCATCCCGAGGCTGCGCCACTCCTCGGCCGCGAAACCCTCCTCGAACTCCTCCCAGCCCAGCTTGACGCGCTTGGGGTGGGCGGTGATGAGCTCGTGGTAGTACGCGAAGGCCAGCTCCTTGGCGACGAGCGGCCACACGTCCCTCCGGAAGTCCCACGGCCCCTCGCCCAGCGCCTCGCGGGTGAGGAAGCGCGGCACCGGCGGGCGGGCGCCCCTGAAGAGGTAACCGGTCTTGGAGTGGTACGGCACCCCGCGCCGCGACCCCACGTGCAGGAAGGGCTCTCGCCCGCTGGGCAGGTAGACGAGCTCCCCGTCGTACTCGCGGACGAACCGGCCGCCCCGGCCCGAGGTGAGCAGCACCATCAGGTCGACGAAGGCGAGCCCCATCCCCCGTACGATCACCGGCTCCCTCGCGGGGATGTTGTCGAGGTCGAGGTCCGCCGCGTAGCCGGTGGGCAGGTAGCGCAGCCCCGCGCGCGTGGCGAGGCGGGCCAGGGTGCCCTCCTCGCTCGTCGGGGTCACGTCGCCGTGTCCCTGGGCGAGGATCACCGCGTCGACCTCGATCGTCCTGCCGTCCGCCAGCCTCACCGCCTGGCCGCCGGGGATGTCGGCGAGGTCGACGGCGCGGGTGGCGTGCACGTGCACCCGAACACCGCGCGGCGCGGTCGCCACCGCGTGGCGGAAGACGTGGGAGAGGTAGCCGCTCTGCGCGGGGCGGGTGGCGAACCCGCCGGGGTCTCCGCCGAGCCATTCGGCCAGCGTGGGTCCCGGGCGGATCGGTCCCTCGCACCGTACCGACTCGTCGGTGAAGAGCGTCACGTCGGCCGCGGTGGAGTTCATCCAGAGCAGGTCCGGCTGGTCGCGCCGCCAGACGCGCCCGCCGCCCGGCGGGTGGGGGTCGATCACGTGGACGTCCAGCGACGGCCAGCCGAGCAGGTCGGCGGCGTTGGCGCAGATCCGCTCCACCAGGCAGGTGCCCGTCGGTCCCGCGCCGACGACGGCGATCGAGGCGCTCATACGGCGGCTCTGCGGTGCGGCTCGTCCCAGTCGGCGTACAGCGGCTCGACCGGGACACGCCAGGTGTCGGTCTCGCCGCGGAAGGGGGAGATGACGGTGAAGTCGGTGTTCTCGCGGAAGGCGGGGTGGGCGTAGAGGTCCCTGGCGTAGGCCCACAGGTTGGTGAAGGAGGTCAGCGGGCGCTCGCTGATCCTGGCCGCCGGGTTGTCGCTCAGGTCGAAGCGGAGCAGGGTCGGCCAGAGCCGCACGTCCGCCTCGGTGATTCCCGAGCCGAACAGGTACCTGCGGTCGGCCAGCCGGTCGTCCAGCTCGGCCAGGAAGGCGATCACTCCTGCGCGCGCCTCGGTGTACGCGGTCTCGGTGGTGGCCGACGCCACGCGGCCCGCCGCCGTGTTGACGATCTCGTAGATCCTCGTGTTGAGCTCGTCGATCTCCGGCCTGAGCTCCTCGGGGTAGAGGTCGGCCTCGGGGTCGCCGCCGAACCGGGTGGCGAGGTCGATCGTGATGTCGGGGAAGTTGTTGCTGACGACGCGGCCGCTCGTCCTGTCCCACAGGACCGGCACGGAGACGTGCCCGTCGAAGCCGGGCTCGGTCGCCTCGTACGCCTGCCGCAGGGTGGTGAAGCCGTTGACCGGGTCGGCCCCGCGCCGCTCGCGGAACGCCCACCCGCGCCCGTCGCGCTCGTCGTCGACGTAGGAGAGCGAGACCACGTCCTGGAGTCCCTTGAGGGAGCGCACGATGGCGGCGCGCTGTGCGTACGGACAGACGGCCGCGACGTAGAGGTGGTAGCGCCCCGGCTCGGCGGGGAAGGCGGTTGTGCCGATCCGCCCCTGGAAGGGGTAGCGCAGGCCGGGCCTGCCACCGGGCCGGTAGTGGCCGTGGGTGTCGAGGTCGACGGGGCTCGCGTGGTTCAGTGTGCTGCTCTTCGGCATCTGACGCTCCCGGACATGTCGTGGTGACCCCTGTGCAGGGGTCCGCGCTTGCGGCACGCCCACCGTGCCGCCTGGTCTCCCCCGGGGGCACCCCGCCGCGGTGCGAGGGTTGCCGGTCAGCCAGCCGGGGCTTCGCACTGACACTCTTAACCTATTTAGAAGGTAGGAAATACATAGATCTCTGTCAAGCCTTAATGTCGAGGAATGTCCTATGAGAGCGTGAACGTGGTCTACCGCAAGTACGACGGGTCACTGCACTGGCACCACCGCGGCCTGCTGCTCGGCGAGGACGAGTACGGGGTGTGGACGGGCTGCGTGGCCAACTCCAGCGGCCACAAGGGCGACGGGCCCGCGATCGCCTGGCCGCATCCGTTCGTGATGCTCTTCCCCCGCGACGCCTGGTGGACGGCCGCGTTCAACACGGCCCCGCACAAGCACGAGATCTACTGCGACATCTCCACGGTGCCCCGGTGGAGCGACGGCCAGGTCACCATGATCGACCTCGACCTCGACGTGATCAGGACCCGCGGGAACCTGCTGAAGGGCCGCCGGAGCCGGGTCTTCCTGGACGACGAGGACGAGTTCGAGGAGCACCGGGTCAGGTACGCCTACCCGCCCGACGTGGTCGAGAGCGCCCGCGCCTCGGCCGCCTGGCTGATGGAGGCGGTCACCACCCGCACCGCCCCCTTCGGGGACGCGCCGCACTGGCTCACCCTGGTCGGCTGAGCGCGTCCCCTCCGGCGACCTCAGCGGGCGCGGTCGCGGAACAACCTGCCGGACAGCAGGGCCGAGACCAGCAGGAAACCGCCGCACCAGGCCAGCGCCTTCCACGGGTCGCTCCCCACGGGCCTGTCGAGCAGCAGGCCGCGCACGGACTCGATGATCGGCGTGGCCGGCTGGTTCTCCGCGAACCCGTGCAGCCACGTGGGCATGGTGTGGACCGGGACGAAGGCGCTGCTCGGGTAGGGCAGGAACATCACCGCGAAGGTGAAGCCGCCCGCGGCCTCCGGCGTCCTGGCCAGCAGGCCGACCACGGCGGAGACCGCGGAGACGGCCAGGACGAACACCACCAGGATGCCCGCCGCCGCGGCCCAGCCCGCCAGGTCCGCGTCCGCCCGGAAGCCGAGCAGGAACGCGACGACGAACACGATGACGAGCGAGGTGAGGTTGCGCACGGTGCTGGCGGCCACGTGCCCGCCCAGGAACGCCCCTCCGCCGACGTCCATCGACCTGAACCTGTCGACGATCCCCCGGCTCATGTCCTGGCTGACGGCGACCGCGGTCAGGGAGGCGCCGTAGGAGGCGCACATGACGAGGACGCCGGGGACGGCGTAGGTGACGTAGTCGGTGCCGGTCTGGATCGCGCCGCCGAACAGGTAGACGAACATCAGCATGATCATGACGGGCAACAGGAACGAGGTGATCAGCGCGTCGAGGTTGCGCAGCGACAGGCGGACGGCGCGGCCGGTCATGACCGGCCAGGCGACGAGCTCAGACACCGGCCCGCCCTCCGCACTCGACCACGGGACCGGACACTCGCCGCTCCCCGTTCATCGAGACGTCCATCACGGTGAGGTCAGACACCGGCCCGCTCCTTGTCCGTCAGGTTGTCCGTCAGGTTGTCCGTCAGGGCGAGGAACGCGTCGTCGAGCGTGGCGCCTCGCACGGTGAACCTCTCGACCGCCGAACGCCCCGGATCCACCTCGTCCAGCAGGGCTCGGATCTCCGCGGCGCTCCCGTCGGTGGCCGCCTCGACAGTGAGCCTGGCGGGATCGGCGTGCACGGCACGCGCCCCGAGCAGGCGCGTCACCTCGGCGAACGAGCCGGCGTCGGCCAGCACGAGGTTCAGCCGCCAGGCGGCGACCCTCGCCTTGAGCTCGTCGGCGGTGCCCTCCGCCACCACCCGTCCGCCGTCGAGCAGCGCGATCCTGTCGGCGAGGCCGTCGGCCTCCTCCAGGTACTGGGTGGTGAGGAAGACCGTCGTCCCCGAGTCGGCGAGGCGGGTGATCACTTCCCACATCGCCTGCCTGCTCCGCACGTCGAGCCCGGTCGTCGGCTCGTCGAGAAAGATCACCGATGGTGCGCCGACGAGCCCGGCGGCCAGGTCCAGGCGTCGCCACATACCACCCGAATACGTGCCGACCCGCCGCTTTCCCGCCTCGACCAGGTCGAACCGCTCCAGGAGCTCGGCCGCCCTGCGGCGGGCCCCCGCGCGTGACAGGCCGGACAGGCGGCCCATCATCCGGAGGTTCTCCTCGCCGGTCAGCAACTCGTCGACCGCCGCGTGCTGGCCGGTCAGGCTGATGGCGCGGCGCACCCGGCGGCGGTCGCGGACGACGTCGAACCCGGCGACCGTGGCCCGTCCCCCGTCCGGCCCGACCAGCGTCGCCAGGGTGCGTACGGTCGTCGTCTTGCCCGCCCCGTTGGAACCGAGCAGGGCGTACACGCTCCCCCTGGCGACGCGCAGGTCGACACCCTTCAGGACGGCGACCCTGCCGTAGGACTTGGTGAGGCCGACCGCCTCTATCGCTGTATCCACTACCCCTCCTGTGTATGGCGTACGCTCTACTGTTTATGGCATACACGATATTGCGTAAGGTATACACTCGCAGAAAAGGACGGTCAAGCCCGGGAGCGCGATGGAAGTGCCGGAGAGCGTGGAGATCGCCTGGGGCCTGCGCGAGCGGCCCGGCAAAGGCCCCAAACGCACCCTGAGCCTGGAGCACATCGTGGAGGCCGCCCTGCGGGTGGGCTCCGCGGAAGGGCTCGCCGCGGTCTCGATGAGCAAGATCGGCGCCGAGCTCGACGTCTCCACGATGGCGCTCTACCGCTACGTCTCGTCCAAGGGCGACCTGCTCATGCTCATCACGGACGCGGTGCTCGGCCCGCCTCCCCCGCTCCCCGAGCCGGGCGACGACTGGCGCCAGGGCGTCCACCGGTGGGGCGCCGCCATGCGTGTCGCCCTGCAGCGACACCCCTGGTCGTTGCGCATCCCCATCACGGGGCCGGGGATCATGCCCAACCACGTCGCCTGGCTGGAGACCGGGCTGCGCTGCCTGCGCGGCACCGGACTGGAGCCGGACACGAAGCTCGCGGCGCTGCTGCTGGTCAACGGCTTCGTCAGGACCGAGGTGGCGCTCCTCGCCGACCTCCGGGACGCCCTCGACACCTCCCAGGTCACCGACGAGGAGGCGCTGTCCGGCTACGGCAGGTCACTCGCCAGGCTCACCGACGCCCGGCGCTTCCCCGAGATCCACGAGCTTCTCGAAGCCCGGGTCTTCGACAAGCCGGGCGGTGAGGACGACGAGTTCGCCTTCGGTATGGAACGCATCCTCGACGGCCTCGCGGTGCTCGTCACCGGAAAACCGTCCACCTGATCGTCGGCGACCTCACACCGCCCACGCCGTGACCCGCCACCCTGAGCCCGCCCATCCCCCGACCCCACCCACGCCACGACCCCGTGCGCACCGGAAACCGGTGACGTTCCGGCCCGGAGAACGGAATGCCACCGGACACGCCACCGGGGCCTACGAGGCCGCGGGACTACAGCGGCGGAAAGTCAGGAGCGCGACGCTCGACGAAGCTCGCGACGCCCTCGACGAAGTCCGGCCTGGCGAAGGACTCGGCCATCAGGCGCTTCGCGGCCGACTCCGATGCCTCCAGGCTCTGCTGCCAGTCGCCCCAGATCTGACGCTTGATCACCGCCATCGAGGCCGGGGAGCTGTGCGTCGCGAGCTCGCGAGCGTAGGCCAGCGTCTCCTCCATCAGCCTCTCCCCCGGCACCGACCGGCCGGCCAGGCCCAGCTCGCACGCCTCGGCACCGGTGAAGGTGCGGCCCGACAGCAGCAGGTCCATCGCCCTCGCCTGACCGATCAGGCGGGGCAGGATCCACGACATGCCGTACTCGGCGATCAGACCGCGCCGGGCGAAGGCGGTGGTCCACTTCGCCTCGGCGGCCGTGAAGACCAGGTCGCAGAGCAGGGCGTGGACCATGCCGAGCCCGGCGCAGGCGCCGTTCACGGCGGCGATCACCGGTTTGCGGATCGTGGTCGGGAAGGTGGTGGGACGCGGGTCGGGTTGCCCCGCGTAGGAACCGTCCTGGAGGGCGGTGAGCGTCTGGAAGTCCGCACCGGCGCAGAATCCCCGCCCCGCGCCGGTGACCACGATCACCCGGACCTCGGGGTTCTTCTCGGCCTCGGCCAGCTCGTCGAAGTAGCGGCGGCCCATCTCGTCGGTCCAGGCGTTGAGCCGGTCCGGGCGGTTGAACGTCAGCGTCAGCACGCCCCGCTCGATCGACGACAACACCGGATCGACCATTGCGCATCCCCTCGACAGCCCGCCGGGACTCTCCGCCCGGAGAGTCACAGAATATCGTTCTACACCTTCTCCCTCTCCGGCGTCAGCATGTGCGAGCGGACCAGATCCTCGACCGTCGCGCGCAGGCCGAGGAAGGAGGAGGTGCCCATCGCGACGCCCAGCGGCACCGAGATCAGTACCTCCAGCCCGAAACCGGTTCCGACTCTGCCGACGCTCAGGCGACCTCGCGTTCCCAGTTGGTGGTGGGCAGTTCCGCCTCGCGGCCGAAGGGCCATGGCGAACGGGGTCGGAAGCGGACGGGTGCCAGTGCGTGACTCCTCCGCTCCCTGAAGGGAGCGGCTTCTCGTTAAGCCGCTTGCGCGACGTCGCGAAGGGCAAGCCCTGCCCTGAGGATGTTGGTCGCCGCGTTCACGTCGGCGTGCGCGACGTGTGCGCACCGCCGGCAGTGAAACTCGGCTTGAGTGACGCGGTTCTCCTTCGCGCAGTGCCCGCATCGGGCACAGGTGCGGGAGGTGTTGGCGGGATTCACCGCGATCAGCTCTCGACCGGCGCTTTCAGCCTTGTGCGACAGGATCATCAGGAATACCCCCAGCCCGCGTCCAGGATGCTGCGATTGAGGCCGGACTTGGCCGCCACGTTGCTGCCCGGTGCTTCGAGCGTGCCAGAGGCCGAGCGGGTCAGGTTCGCGATCCGCAGGTCCTCGTGCACGATCACGTCGTAGTCGCGAACCAGCGCGAGGGCGGCCTTGTGCACGCCGTCCAGGCGTTGACGGCGGACCGTGGCATGCAGGGCGGCGACGCGGGCCACCGCCTTGCGGCGCCGCGTGGAGCCACGTTTTTTGCGGGCGAGGTCGCGCTGGGCGGTGGCGAGGCGGTCGGCGGAGGCGGCCAGGTGGCGCGGGTTGGCCAGGTGCTCACCCTCGCTGGTGGTGACCAGCGAGGAGACACCCAGGTCGACCCCGACGGAGGCGCCGGTGATAGGCAGCGCCTCGGCGGGCACGTCGTCACACGACAAGATCACATACCAGCGCATGCCTTCTCGCCTGACACTGATCGTCTTGACGGTGCCGCGCACCGGCCGGTGCCGGTGGACGCGGACGTGGCCGATGCCCTGGAGGCGGACGTAGGTGGCGGTGGGGTGTTCGGGCTGGGAGTCCCACCGGCAACCGTCGCCGTCTTTCGGCCATTCGACGGTGTCGAGGCGTCCGTTGCCCTTGAAGCGGGGAAAGCCCGGGGTGCGCCCGGCCTTGACGCGGGCGAAGAACGCCGCGAACGCCTTGTCCAGGCGACGCAGGGTGGCCTGCTGAGAGGAGAACGACCACCGGCCCTGACCACCGGTGTCGTCGGCACGGATGTGCTTCAACTCGGCGGACTGCTCACCGTAGCGGACGCTCACCTTCGCCTTGGCATAGGCGGTGCGGCGGTGCTCCAACGCGGCGTTGTACAGAGCGCGGTGATCATCCAGGCGCGCGGTCAACGCGACGGCCTGGCGGGCGGTGGGACGCAGCAGGAACTTCAACGACCTGCGCACCACACCCCCTCTCGCTCGAACCTTTGTTCCCACCGTATCGAACACCGGAAAGAGACGACGCGGAATGCGCGAACCCGTCAGGCCACTACACACTCGAGCCTGGGCGCCCCCCTCCCGATCCCTATCCTTAAAGACAACAGTCCCCCCGGGAGGCTCCGATGGAGCTCCGATCAGCTCGGAACCCGGCCGGAGGGCAGCCGAGATCGGCCGGCCTCCCGGGCTTTTGTCCCGCCGTGGAACGGCCACACGGCCGCCTGCACCTCTCGGACCAGTCCCGCGCCGACGCCGTACGGCCTCACGGTCGTGACGTCCGGCGTCGGCTGCGGCGGAACCCTAGGTGCGCCCCACCATGAGGTGGGTCACTGCAAGTGCATCGCCGGTACGTTTCCCCCGAATTAACCCTCCGTTGCAGTCCGGTGACCGAGTGCACGCTCCAGGGAGTCCGGATGGTGGACGAAGTTCGGTGACAGCAGCCGGTCCTCGTAGTAGCGGTGGAAGACGGGTGTGGCCGAGGCCGAGATGGGGGGCACGATCCAGGTCCAGTCGGCCGGGCAGACCCGCCCTTCCTTCTCCTCACGTTCTAGGTGCATCAGGAAATGTCTGGACTCGGTGTGATGGTCCGTCATCGTCACCCCCGCTCGCTCGAAGGAGTGCAGGACCGCCACGTTCAACTCCACCAGCGCGTAGTCCCGCCAGAGTGAGCGGTCGCTCTCGGTGTCCAGGCCCATGCGCCGGGCGATGACCGGCATCAGGTCGTAGCGGTCGGCGTCGGCCAGGTTGCGGGCGCCGATCTCGGTCCCCATGTACCAGCCGTTGAACGGGGCCGCCCGGTAACAGATCCCGCCGATCTCCAGGCACATGTTCGAGATGACCGGCACCGCGTGCCAGCGCAGGCCCAGCTGCTCGAACCACGGATGGACGGGGTGCGAGAGCGCGACCTCCAGCACGGCGTCGCCGGGGATCGTGGACAGCAGCGGAGGCCCGTCCCCCATCGAGATCGCCAGCGGGAGGACGTCGAAGGGACTTTTTGGGCCGCCGACCCAGCCCAGCTCGCGCAGCATCGCGGTGAAATCGGTGTAGCGGGGATCGCCGACGACCGAACCGTCCTTCATCGCGTATCCGGCGTAGCGGATGAGCTGCTCGTTCCAGATCCGCGGCCCTGGAGCCCCAGGCCGATCGGGAGGGAACACCGTGATCGTCGGACGGATCCTGCGGTTCGGCGCCGCGTCCCGCAGGTGGTTCACGCACTCGACGGCGACCCCCTCCGCCGTGGTGACGTGTCGCCGGTCGCGTACCCGCAGCGAGCGCCAGTACAGGCGCCCGATGCACCTGCCGCTGTTGCGCCAGGCCACCCTGGCGCCGAAGATCAGCTCGTCGGGAGTGTGCGTGTACGTTCCGGTCCTGGCGATCTCCTGCCGGACCTCACGCAGGCGTTCCCGCAGGGTTCCCGCCCCGGGGTTCTCGGCGTGGAAAAGCCTGAGGTAATCCTCGGCCGCCGCCACGTCGACCGGGGGCATCTCGGGAACACTCCCGGGAACACCGTCGGGAACACCGTCGGAAATGCCCACGGGTCCGAGTACACCGGGGACGTCGCGCATCAAATCCGGCGTACTCCGCCGGGACCTTCGCCAGGTCAGCACAGAAAAACCACCCATTGGGGCTCACGGGCACGGCGACCGTTCCGGGCGGCGCGGTGCCCTCGACGCGGCGGCCCTTCCCCGCTGCGATCGCTGTTGTCCGCGGCAGCCGCGCACCGGTCCGCCCGCCAAGATCATGGCGGCGCCGGGCGTGGCGTTCCCTATTTTCTGGGATTCACCGTGGTTTGTCCGGCGAACCGGAACGCGGGAGGTTGTCTGAATCAGGACAGAAGACGGCAAAGGCCCCGGAAGCTGGGCTTCCGGGGCCTTTCAACTGGCTCCCGCGATAGGACTCGAACCTATAACCTGCCGGTTAACAGCCGGCTGCTCTGCCGATTGAGCTACACGGGATTGCGCTTCGCGCTGGTCGGACCGGGTCTTCCCCGTTCCTCGCGGCGCAGGAATAGATTAGCGCACTCCGTGGGTGTGTGTCGCATCGATACTCCGGGGTAGGGGCGAGACGAGGCGATCCGCGAGTGATCACAGGACAGGGTCCGCGGAACATGTTTGTGGAGGTGGACATGCGTTATCGACTGATGCTCGGAGTGGGATTCGCGGTTGGCTACATCCTGGGGAGCCGTGCCGGCCGGGAACGTTACGAGCAGATCAAACGACTGGCCCAGCGCGTCTCCGACAACCCCACCGTGCAGGAGACGGCCGGCCTGATGGGCGCCAAGGTCTCCCAGGCGACGGATGTGGCGAGGACCAAGGTGAGCGACGTGGCCAAGAACCGGCTGCCGTTCCTGCGCTCGACCAACGGCTGGCACGGCGACCAGCACGACGACACGGGCACCGGCTGGCCGGAGAACCAGAAGACCAACGCACCCTACTGATCTTCCTGCCGCCGCTCCGTCGGCAGCCACGGGCCGAGCACGGCCCGCCGGTGCGAAGGGCCCCTACGGGGGCCTTTCGCGTGTCCGGGGACCGATCCCACGCGCTTTCCGGCTCGCGAGATTCGGGAAGGGACTGTTTCACCCGCGCGTCCCGACTCGTACGGGAGCCCGACGCGGCTGAGATCGAGCGGCCTCGCCGACGCGCCCGGTCCAGATATCTCAGACGCCGAAGCTTCGGCGTGTCTCCTCAAGCGCCTGCTCCGCGAGGGCGCGCAGGCCGGGATCGTCAGGGTCGAGGCCGGCGTCGAAGACGAACTCCCAGATCAGCCGGTCGGCGTCGGCCTTCCTCGCCACCAGTCGCACTCCTCCTCGCGCGTCCAGCGGGACGTAGTGGTTGACCACGATCGAGGCGATCACCCGCTCCCGCACGGCCTCGGGGATCCGGCCCGGCTCGGGCAGCAGCACCCGGTGCGAGCGCCCGTCGGTGGTGGTGACCGTCAGCCCCTCCTCGTCCCACACCCCGCGATCCACCTGGAACCAGGGCACGCGCTCGCCGCCCAGGTAGAGGGCCTTGTCCGCGGCGATCACGTAGCCGTCGGGGCCCTCGGCGTAGGCGAGCACCCGGTCGCCGGGGACGGCGGCCGCACGGACCTCGGGGGGCATGCGATTGAAGAGCTTCACCGTTCCACGGTATCCGCCAGCAGGTCGAGGGTGAGCGCCGCCGACCAGGAGAAGTCCCGGCTGCCCCGCCCGCTGCCGTCGAAGGGATCGAAGCACTCGCGAAAACCCGCCTGCCGTACGAGGCGCAGGGTGCCCGAGCCGAGCACCCGCACCAGCCCTTCCAGGCCGTGCACGGCCGCCGCCCGGCGCAGCAGCCAGTTGGTGTTCACCCAGGACGGCCCGCGCCAGTAGCAGGACCGGTCGAACTGCGGTGCGCGGATCTCACAGCTCGGCACCGGATATCCGGCGGCCCCCATGAAACGGGCCGACTCCAGCACACTCACCAGATCCGCGACCCGCTCGCCGGGCATCCCCTCGTCGAGCATCGGCCCGAAGCCGCCGACCGTGCACACGGGGCTGAGCCGTCCGCCGCGCAGGTCGCGGGCGCGGAAGACGCCGTCGTCCCAGAGGCGTTCCAGCAGCGCCGCGCGGATCCGCTCCGCCGCCTCCCTGTGCGGTCCCGCGTCCGCGCCCGCCACCGGGGCCAGCTCGGCGAGAGCCTGGCAGGAGGCGAGCCAGATCCCGTTGAACATCGGGTCCTCGACCGCGAACGGGTGCTCGTCCCGCAGATAGGCCGGGTCGTAGCCGGAGTCCCGGCAGCTCAGGGCGAGCGCCATGTAGCGGTCCTGACGGCTGCCGGTACGCCACTCGGAGGGCTCCTCGCGCCGCTGGTAGGCGGGACGGACCGGGGGCATGGCCTCCAGGGGCGCGTCCCAGGCGGGGCTGTCGTCCATCCCCGACTCCCACGGGTGCACGATCGCGGCGAGCCCTCCCCCGCCGAGGTCCCTGCGGGTGGCGAGGTAGTCGTGCTGGGCGACCAGCATCGGATAGAGCCGCCGCACCAGGGCCACGGCCGTGTCGCGGTCGGCCGCGTGCCGCCATATCCACCACAGGGCGAGCGCGTGCAGCGGCGGCTGCGTCAGCCCTGAGGTGCGCACGGCGCGGGGGGAGGCCGGGTGGTCCCGAGATCGCCAGACCGAGGGGCCCGGGAAGTATCCGTCCGCGTGGACGGGATGGAAGACGATGTGCGGCACCATTCCGGTCGCCCACTGCCCGGCCAGCAGGCTGATCAGCTCGGTCCCAGCCCTGCGGGTGTCCCAGCGGGCCAGGCCGATCGCGACGAAGGTGGAGTCCCAGTTCCACTGGTGGGGGTAGAGACCCGGCGCGGGGACGGTCGCGGACCCCGTCCAGTTCGCGTCGAGCACGGACCACGCCTCGCGCCCGAGCGCGGCGTCGTCGACCGCCGCTCGCGACTCCATCCGCCCAGTCTGCGCCTGTATCGCCCAGGAGAACAGCCCGGCCCCCCGAATGCGCCGAACGGGAACGCCGTACGCCCCGGAAAACCGGGGCTTTCGAAGTGATCACCACGACAGGACTCCCCGGTGATCGGCGCCGGACCGCCGCCCGCACGAACCGGGGACCCTCGGATGATCGACGCCGGACCGCCGCAAGGGTACTCGGCAGGGAAGCGAGGACTCCGGGTGATCGGCGAGAGTGACACGGGCCCGGAGAGGGGGATTCCCGGCGGCCGCAGCGGTGAGGGCGCCGAACGGCGCGGGCCCCGGGAACGGAGGTTCCCGGGGCCCGCGCCGTGTGGCTCCTCAGTCGAGGTAGTCGCGAAGCGTCTGCGCCCTCGTCGGGTGCCTGAGCTTGGCGAGGGTCTTCGACTCGATCTGCCGGATGCGCTCGCGCGTCACGCCGAACTCCCTGCCGACCTCCTCCAGGGTCCGGGGATGTCCGTCCGCGAGCCCGAAGCGCAGCTGGATGATGCGCTGCTCACGATCGGAGAGGGTCGCGAGGATGTCGTCGAGCTGGTCCTGCAGCATGATGAAGGCCGCGGCCTCCATCGGCACGACCGCGTCGGCGTCCTCGATGAAGTCTCCGAGGTCGGAGTCCTCCTCGCCGATCGGCGACTGGAGCGAGACCGGCTCCTGGGCGATCCGCTGGATCTCGATCACCCGGTCGATCGGCAGGTCCATCTCCAGGGCGATCTCCTCCGGCGCGGGCTCACGGCCGAGATCCTGGTGAAGCTGGCGCTGGACCCGCACCAGCTTGTTGATCGTCTCGACCATGTGCACCGGAATCCGAATGGTGCGCGCCTGGTCCGCGATGGCCCTGGTGATCGCCTGGCGAATCCACCAGGTGGCGTATGTGGAGAACTTGTAGCCCTTGGTGTAGTCGAATTTCTCGACCGCCCGGATGAGCCCGAGGTTGCCCTCCTGGATGAGATCCAGGAACAGCATCCCGCGTCCCACATATCTTTTGGCGATTGACACGACCAGCCGCAGATTGGCCTCGATCAGCCGCTGCTTGGCCCGCGTGCCCTGCCAGGCGAGCTCCTTGAACTCCGGGAAGACCATACGTGAGACGGCGCTGGTCAGTTTGTCCTCGGCGAACAGGCCCGCCTCGATGGACTTGGCGAGCTCCACCTCCTCCTCTGCCGTGAGCAGGGGGACGCGACCGATCTCCCGCAGGTATATACGGACAAGATCGCTGGTCGGGGCTCTTTTTCCGACATCCTCCTCATCGGCCCGGGCGGGTTCCTCATCGCCCTGGGGCTCAAGAACCTCCACTCCGTTCTCGGCGAGCATCCGGACGACGCGTTCGAGCGCGTCGGACGGCAACTCGGATTTGTCGAGAGCGGCGGCCACGTCATCGACCGTGACGCTTCCGCGCTCTCTTCCCTTCGTGACGAGGTCGGCCACCTGGTCTACCGATGGCGGCCCACTTGGCAGCACCGATGCACCCACGGGAGACAGTCTGCTGTATTGGGTCCCCTAAATGGCAGACCTATTTTTGTCACCGAAGGTAAGGCGGCGATCATTATCGGATCGAGACCTTATTCGGGTTTGGTGTAATCGGCGTGCGGATATTAATGCCATTTATGCCGTCAGCTCCCGGCCGTCAGCTCCCGGCCGTCAGCTCCCGGCCGTCAGCTCCCGGCCGTCAGCTCCCGGCCGCGCGCTCCCTGAGCACGCGCCGCTGGTGCTCCAGCGCGACCAGCTCTCCGAACAACCGGTTGTACTCCTGCTGCTCGTCGACCGGGTTCGTCCGCTCCATCCTCGACTTGAGCCGCTCGATGGCCCGCGTCACCGAGACGAGTTCCAGGGCCGCCAGCATCGCCGAGGCGTAGCGCTCCTCGCTCGCCAGGTCGGCCCGCAGCTCCTCGACGGCGAACCGGGTGACGACCCCGCGCAGGGAGTCTTCGGCCCCGCGCAGCAGCAGGTCGACCCACTCGCGTCCGCCCTGCCCCGCCACGGCGGTGCCGCCGGAGTCGACGATCAGCCGGTAGAGGGCCGTGTGCTCGGCGAGCGTGAACGCCTCCGCCCCCAGCGCCTCGAAGCCGGGGCCGAGCAGCGCGGGACGCTGCACGGCCAGCCGCAGCACCTCCGCCTCGGTCCTGACGCCGGGGTCGGTGAGGTCGGCGACCTTGCGGGGTCCCGCGGGGCGCTGGGCGCGCGGCTGGGCCGCCGCGGAGACCTCGGTGATCCGGTCGAGGACGAACTGTTCGTTGTTGAAGCCCAGCCACCGGTCGAGGTCGACGGCGTACAGCCGGCGCAGGGACCTGTCCTTGATGCCGGCCACGATCGGGGCGGCGGCGTCGAGGGCGGAGAGCCGCCCCTCGTTGGTGCTCCCGTCGTAGCGCGAGATCACGCTGCGGATGGCGAAGGCGAACAGCGGCTCGCGCCCGGCGATCAGGTCGCGCACGGCCGCGTCGCCCTGCCTGACTCGCAGGTCGCAGGGGTCGAGGCCGTCGGCCTGCACGGCGACGAAGGTCTGGGTGACGAACTTCTGCTCGTCGGCGAAGGCGCGCAGGGCCGCCTTCTGGCCGGCCGCGTCACCGTCGAAAGTGAAGATCACCTCACCGCGCGACCCCGACTGGTCGAGCAGCAGCCGCCGGAGCACCTTGATGTGCTCCTCGCCGAACGCGGTGCCGCAGGTGGCCACCGCCGTCGGCACGCCCGACAGGTGACAGGCCATCACGTCGGTGTAGCCCTCGACGATCACGGCCTGGGAGCGCTTGGAGATCTCGCGCTTGGCCAGGTCGACCCCGTAGAGGACCTCGCTTTTCTTGTAGAGCGGGCTTTCCGGGGTGTTCAGGTATTTCGGCCCGTCTTCGGCATCGTTCAGTTTCCGTGCGCCGAAACCGATGACGTCTCCGGTTATGTCGCGGATGGGCCAGACCAGCCGTCCCCTGAAGCGGTCGATCGGGCCGCGCCGCCCCTCCTTCGCCAGCCCGCCCTTGATCAGCTCCGCGGTGGTGAAGCCCTTCGCCATCAGGTGCCGTGAGAGGGCCTCCCATTCGGCGGGGGCGTATCCGACGCCGAAACGCTCGGCGTCGACTCGCTCGAACCCGCGCTCCGACAGGAACCTGCGCCCGATCGCGGCATCGGGGGCCGAGAGCTTCGAGACGTAGAACTCGGCCGCCGCCCGGTGCGCCTCGATCAGGCGGATGCGCTCCCCCTGCTCGCGTCCGGGGACGTAGCCGCCCTGCTCGTAGCGGAGCTGGACGCCCGCCCGGTTGGCAAGCCGCTCGACCGCCTCGCCGAACGACAGGTGCTCCAGGCGCCGGACGAAGGTGATGACGTCACCGCCCTCGGCGCAACCGAAGCAGTACCAGTAACCCCGGGTGGGGGTCACGTTGAAGGACGGGCTCTTCTCCTCGTGAAAGGGACAGAGCCCCTTCAGGTTGCCGCCGCCGGCGTTGCGGAGCTGGATGTGCTCACCCACGATGTCGGCGATCGGCGAGCGCTCCCGTACGAGTGCGATGTCCTCATCACTGATCCGGCTTGCCACGCCGCGAGTCTAGTCCGGCCTCCCGACAGATCGGGGCGAGGAGCCGGGCCCGCTCCCGCTCCGATCTTCCGGCAGGCCAGGGGTACCACCGAGACGGGAGGGACAGGAGGAACGATGACTTTCCCGAATTGGTCCTGACCAACCAGGACGTCGGTTACAAAGGTAAAGGCGGATTCTCGATAATGTACGCGGGTGGAGATCATGCGATCGGGGCATATAGCGCGATTGGCCGCCGTGACCGGCGCGGCGCTCGTCACCGCGGCCTGTGCGCCGCCAGGCGGGGTGGCAGGTATCGGTACGGCGGCCCCGACCCCCGGAGCGGAGTCCGCGGCCGGGGCGCCGGCCTCGTCGGTCACCGCGACCATGCCCCAGGCGACTCCCACCTCCGCTCCTCCTCCCACGGCCGTCGACCGCCCCAAGGCCGACTCCCCGGTGCAGGTCCCGCCGCCGAAGGTTTCCGACCACACCTACGTCTTCCCGGTGAAGGGCTGCTCGGTCACCTACGAGAGCAGGCTGCTGGTTCTGCCCAAGACCACGATCTGGGCGGGCAAGGGCTGCTCGTTCGTCTCCCCGGTGAACGGCGTGGTCGACGAGGTCAACACCAAGAACCGGTGGAAACCCTCCACCGATCGCGGCGCCGACCGTGAGGGCCGGTTCGTCACGGTGATCGGCGACGACGGCGTCCGCTACCTCGGCGGCCACCTGGACAAGATCGCCCAGGAGGTGAGGCCGGGACTGCGCGTCAGAGCCGGTCAGGTCCTGGGCCAGGTCGGCAACTCGGGCAACGCCCGCTCGACCGCGAGCAACCTCTACTTCGCGATCTCCTGGAAGACCTCGTCCTCGATGTGGTGGGTACGCCGGGGCATGGTCAAGCCCTGGGACTACCTGGACGCCTGGCTGAAGGGCAATCCCACGCTCTCCCCCAGGGAGGAGATGCTCGCCGTGATGAACCAGACCGGGGCGGCTCCCCGCTGCTTCACCCTGTGCGCGTCGAAACCGCGGCCCACGCCGACGAAGAAGCCCGCCAAGAAGAGGTCGGAGCCGTCGCAGGAGCCGGTGCAGATCCCGTTGAACGGCGGCACCTGACGCCGGGAACGCGACAAGGCGGGCTCGCCCACCCACCGCGGCCGGCACCTGACCCGGCACCTGACAAAGGGCCGTCGTCCCCGTCGCCGGAAGGTGCGCGCCGGGAACGTCCAGGGCCCGGTCAGCGGCCGGCGAGGGCGCGGTGCCAGGCGACCGCGGAGGTGTCGGTGAGCGAGGCGATCTGGTCGACGACCACGCGAAGCCGTCCGGCGTCACCGGTGGCCCTGGTGAAGGCGGGCCTGAAGGCGGGCTCCAGGGTCCCCGGGGCGCCCAGCATGATGTGGTGGGCCAGGTCGTGGATCAGCTCGCGCTGCCTGACCTGGTTGGCGCTGTGCGCGTCGCTGCTCATCACGTAGTGGGCGGTGACCCCTTTGAGCAGCGCGCACTCCAGACGGGTGGCCCTGGGCACGATCAGGTCGGCGCTGTAGCGTCCGGCCGCCGGTCCGTACGCCTCGCGGGTGGCGACCTCGGCGGACCTGCAGAAGCGGCCGATGAGCGAGCTGGTGAGCCCCTTGATCGCGGCGAGGTCGGCGAACGAGCTGTCGAAGTGACGGGGCCAGAGCGGCTGGGTGATGAGACGGTGGAAGAGGTCCTCCAGCTCGCCTGGCTCGGCGTCGGGGGCGTACCACTCGCGGGTGGTCGCGCAGACCTCGCGGCGCTCCGCCGGATCGCGCATCGCCTCCAGCACCACGCCGCCGGAGTGAAGGGCGTCCTCCAGGTCGTGCACGGAGTAGGCGACGTCGTCGGCCCAGTCCATGATCTGCGCCTCGAAACTCACCCGCCCCTCCGGAGCACCCTCCCTGATCCACTCGAAGACCGGCATGTCGTCTTCGTAGGCGCAGTACTTGGCGCTTTTCTCGCGGGTCCACGGGTATTTGACGGCGGCGTCCAGGGAGGCCCTGGTGAGGTTGAGCCCGGCGCTGCGGCCGTCCTCGGTGACGACCTTCGCCTCCAGCCGGGTCAGCAGGCGAAGGCTCTGCGCGTTGCCCTCGAAGCCGCCGCACCCGGCGGCGAGGTCGTTGAGCGCCGTCTCCCCGTTGTGGCCGAACGGCGGGTGGCCGAGGTCGTGGGCGAGGCACGCGGTCTCCACCAGGTCCGGGTCGCGGCCAAGGGTCTCCCCCATCTCACGGCCGATCTGCGCGCACTCCAGGGAGTGGGTAAGCCGGGTGCGGGGGATGTGCTGGCCGCTGCCGAAAGTCTCTCCCGGACCGACGACCTGGGTCTTGGCGGCCAGCCGCCGGAGCCCGGCGCTGTGCAGCACCCGCGCCCGATCGCGCTCGAACGGGCTTCTTTCCGGGTTGCCGGGTGGTTCCGGCACCCACCTGACCTGATCGTGCTCGTCATAACCATGCATAAGTGCACTGATTTTATCCGCGAAAGGCCCCTGCTATGCAGAACGGCGAGAAAACACCAGGTTATCGGGTATGCGCCGCCGTTCCCCGCCCGTTCGCACGCTCCTTCAGGAGCGCTCCCGAAGGAGCGCGACCCGCGTACCGGCACGCGGCCACCGTTCCCGCCCGCCGGGAGCGCGGGCGTGAGGTGTACCGGTCCCCGCGGCCGCCCCGGGTGAGGGTGGGACGGGCCGCGGGGACCGGCTCCGCGGAGAGTCGCCCCGGCGGCGCCGGAGGCGACTTCCCGCGAAGTCAGGGTGCCGACCGCGAGGGTCAGCGGGTGTCGGAGCCCTCGCACACCAGGGTGGCGCGGGCGGCCTCCAGGCGGGCGACCGGGATGCGGAACGGCGAGCAGGACACGTAGTCGAGACCGGCCTGGTGGCAGAAGTGGATCGAGTCCGGGTCGCCGCCGTGCTCGCCGCAGATGCCCAGCTTCAGGTCGGGACGGGTCGCGCGGCCCTGCTCGACGGCGATCTCCACGAGCCTGCCGACGCCGTCGCAGTCCAGGGTCTCGAACGGGGAGACCCCGAAGACGCCCAGCTCCAGATACTTGGAGAAGAAGGCCGCCTCGACGTCGTCCCGGGAGAAGCCCCAGGTCATCTGGGTCAGGTCGTTGGTGCCGAAGGAGAAGAACTCGGCGGCCTCGGCGATCTGCCCGGCGGTGAGCGCCGCGCGGGGCACCTCGATCATCGTGCCGATCAGCGCCTCGACCCCGGCCTCCGCGAGGATCCGCCGCGCCTCGTCCCTCACGTGCTCCAGCTCCTGAACGGCGGCCACCAGCGGGATCATGATCTCCGGGCGGCTGCCCGGCACGGCCTTGGCCGCCGCCGCGATCGCCCGGACCTGCATGGCGAACACGCCGGGGATGACCAGGCCGAGCCGCACGCCGCGCAGGCCCAGCATCGGGTTCTCCTCGTGGAGCCGCTTGAGCGCGGCGAGGAGCTTGCGGTCCTTCTCCTCCACCGCGTCACCGGCGAGGGCGACCCGCACCGACAGTTCGGTGTAGTCGGGCAGGAACTCGTGCAGCGGCGGGTCGATCAGGCGGATCGTGACGGGCATGCCCTCCATCGCCTGGAAGATCTCCGTGAAGTCCGCCCTCTGCAGCGGCTCCAGCGCGGCCAGCGCCCGCTCGCGCTCCTCGTCGGAGACGGCCAGCACCAGGTCCTCGACCAGGGCGCGACGGTCGCCGAGGAACATGTGCTCGGTGCGGCAGAGGCCGATGCCCTGGGCACCGAACCTGCGCGCTCTCGCGGAGTCCTCGCCGGTGTCGGCGTTGGCGCGTACGGCCATCCTGCGTACCTCGTCGGCGTGGGACATGATCCGGTGCACGGCGCGGACGAGCTCGTCGTCCTGGTCACCCGAGCCCTCGAAGTACTCCACGACCGGGGAGGGGACCACGGGCACCTCGCCGAGGTAGACGGCCCCGCTGGTGCCGTCAATGGAGATCACCTCTCCCTCGGAGACCACGAGGCCGGAGGCCGTGGTGAACGCGCGGTCCCTGGCGGAGACCTCCAGCTCCTCGGCGCCGCAGACGCAGGTCCTGCCCATGCCCCTCGCGACCACGGCGGCGTGCGAGGTCTTGCCCCCGCGGCTCGTCAGCACGCCCTGGGCGGCGATCATCCCGGCGAGGTCGTCGGGGTTGGTCTCGCGGCGGACCAGGATGACGGCCTCTCCGCGCCCGGCGAGCTCGACGGCCCTGGCCGTGGAGAAGACGGCCTTGCCGACCGCCGCGCCCGGCGAGGCGTTCATCCCCCTCGCGATCATCTTGGTGCCGGCGTCGTCGGCGAAGCGGGGGAACATGAGCTGGGCGAGCTGCTCGCCGGTCACGCGGGTCACGGCCTCGTCCAGGTCGATGACGCCCTGGTCGACGAGCTGGACGGCGATGCGGAACGCGGCGCCCGGGGTCCGCTTGCCCACGCGGGTCTGGAGCATCCACAGCTTGCCGCGCTCGACCGTGAACTCGATGTCGCACAGGTCGCGGTAGTGGTTCTCCAGCGTCTCCATCGTCCGCATGAGCTCGTCGTAGACGGGCTTGTCGAGGCTCTCCAGCTCCTGCAGCCGCATGGTGTTGCGGATGCCCGCGACCACGTCCTCGCCCTGGGCGTTCTGCAGGTAGTCGCCGTACACGCCCTGCTGGCCGCTGCCGGGGTCGCGGGTGAAGGCCACCCCGGTGCCCGAGTCCATGCCGCAGTTGCCGAAGACCATCGAGCAGACGCTGACCGCCGTTCCCAGGTCGGCGGGGATGCGTTCCTGGCGGCGGTACAGGACCGCGCGGGGGGCGTTCCACGACGCGAACACGGCCTCCACCGCCATGCGCATCTGCAGGTGGGGGTCGGCGGGGAAGTCCTCACCGGTCTTGGCGTAGACGATCTCCTTGTACGTCGCGACCAGGCGCCTGAAGTCGGCCGCCTCCAGCTCCAGGTCGTCGCGGCCGTCCTTGAGCTCTTCCAGGGCGCTGTCGAAGAGTTCGCCGTCGATGCCCTGGACGGTCTTGCCGAACATCTGGATGAGGCGCCGGTAGGAGTCCCAGGCGAAGCGCTCGTTGCCGCCCGCCTGCTTGACCAGTCCGTGAACCGAGTCGTCGTTGAGCCCGATGTTGAGAACGGTCTCCATCATGCCGGGCATGGAGAAGGCGGCCCCCGAACGCACGCTCACCAGGAGCGGGTCGTCGGCCTGGCCGAGGCGGCGGCCCATCGCGGCCTCCAGGGCGGCCAGGTGCGCGGAGACCTCCTCCTGCATCCCTTCGGGAAGGGTCCCGTTCGCGAGGAAGCTCCGGCACGCCTCGGTGGTGATGGTGAAGCCGGGGGGAACCGGCAGCCCGAGGTTGGTCATCTCGGCGAGGTTCGCTCCCTTACCGCCGAGTAGATCCCTGAGATCTTTGTTGCCCTCGGTGAAGTCGTAAACGTACTTCGGCACGGTTGCTCCTTCTGCGACTTCAGAACGATGTCTGGTTCCGCCTCCATCCGGACTCTACCGACGAACAAGGCAACGAAACGGCACCCACCATGTGAAACAGCATTATCGCAGCTCAGAGCACGTGCACCGGTCTAATCCAATTCAAATCACGGCCAAATACGTAAGGATATCGATCACTCGGAGAATTGGTTTATACCAATTGGTATAAACCAATTTTTCCGGCATTCAACCCCGTTCACGATCGGTTCAGCGACCCGTCAGGCCCACTTCCGCGAGAGGGTTCAGGTCGGGGACATCGCCTTCCGCGGGGCCCTCTCCCGACGGGAGCCACAGCACGAACACGCTCCCCTCGCCCAGCCGGGAGAACAGCCGCACGTGCCCGCCGTGCGACTCCACGATCTGGCGGACGATCGCCAGGCCCAGCCCGCTGTAAGGAGTTCAACGGCGGGGGCGATCACGTGCACCTCCTGGTGCACTACCCGCCCAAGGTGCAGCTGTCGAAGCTGGTCAGCAGCCTCAAGGGCGTCTCGGCCCGACTCCTGCGCAAGGAGTACGAGGCGCACGTCCGCCGATACCTGTGGGGCGGACGCTTCTGGTCTGGCTCCTGCTTCGCCGGGTCAGTGGGCGACGCACCGATCAGCGTCCTGCACCATTACATCGAACAGCAGAACCGTCCGGCTTAGAGCACGCTCGGGCCTTGGAAGCCCTCCCGCGCGGGCCTTCACCCCAGGCCTGAAGGCCGGAGCACTGGCCCGCATTTCGGTGGAGCACGGTGAGCCGGAAGCGGATCGTCTGCACGAAGGAGAACCTCACGTGTCCTCCCTCAGCCGGTAGCCCTTGCTGACCACGGTCTCGATCACGGCGTCGGCTCCGAGCTTGCGCCGCAGGTTTCCCACCGTCACCCGTACGGTGTTGGTGAACGGGTCGATGTGCTCGTCCCAGACATGTTCCAAGAGCTCCTCGGCGGAGACGACGTGCCCGGGACGGGTCATCAGATAGTGCAAGACGCCGAACTCCTTGGGGGTGAGTCCCAGCTCGCGTCCGGCCGAGTGAGCCTCCACCCGGGAGGTGTCCAGCCGCAGGGAGCCCACCTGCAGGATCGCCGTCCCGCCGCCGCCGGGCTCCCCACGCAGCAGCGCGCGGACCCGGGCCAGGAGTTCGGGGAAGGCGAACGGCTTGACCAGGTAGTCGTCGGCGCCCTCGCCCAGCCCCCTGCCCCGGTCGTCCAGCCGGTCCCGCGCGGTCACCATGATGATCCGCACGGCCTGGCCCTGGTCGGTGCCGCGCAGCGCCCTGCACACCTCAAAACCGTCCCCTCCGGGCAGGTTGAGGTCGAGAAGGACCAGGTCGTACGAGTTGACCTGGAGCTTCTCCCGCGCCTGGGCCACGTCGCAGGCGACGTCGACCGCGTATCCGGCCCGGACGAGCCCCACCCGCAGGGCGTCGACCAGATCTTCCTCATCTTCGACAACGAGCAGTCGCATGGTACGAACCTAGGTCGTGCGCGGCCGGAAACGCGGATGCCACCGCCATACCGCGCTTCTCTTCCCTCGCATTTCCTTCCTTCCGCTTTCGTCCACCTTTGCTCACCCCGTCACCCCCGGATGATCCGCTCGGCGACCGGTGCCGCATCAGGCCGCCTCTCCCTGCCCGGGGGCGATCCTGGGCATCGGGATCGCCATGACCACCCGGTCCACGATCCGGCGCGGGGGGACGTCGTCGGCCAGCGCGTCGAACGACGGCACCAGCCGATGCGCGATCACGTCGCCGGCCAGGCCCGCGACGTCCTCGGGCAGGACGTAGTCACGCCCGCGCAGCAGCGCCAGCGCGCGGGCCGCGGCCACCAGGCCGAGCGTCGCCCGAGGGCTCGCGCCGTAGGCCAGCAGCGGTGCGACGTCCGCCAGCCCGAACCGCGCTGGCTCCCGGGTCGCGTACACCAGCCGGACCGCGTACTCGGCGAGGGCGTGGTGGACGAAGACGTCGTCCACGGCCTTCTGGAGCTCAAGCAGCCGCTCTGAATCGAGCACCTACCGGGAGACCGGCCGGCCGATGCTCACCTGGCGCTCGGCCATCACCTCGAGCAACGCCCGTCCGAGCACGGTGCTCTCCGACGCCCTGTCCGCTCCGCCGTCCATACCGGACGGGATCTCCCTCACGTGCTCCGCGTACCCGGTCACGGGGCGGTCGCGGAGGTCGAGGCGGGGCAGTCGTCGACGAGCAGCCGCAACTCGACCGCGTCGTGTGTGGGCCGCGGGTCGGCGTGAGCGGCACTTCCGTGAGCAGGAAGACGACCCCGGCGAGGGCCACGACCCCGGGAACGGCTTTCCAGGGTGATGCGTGCGCCATCGTTCTCCCCCTTCATTGAACGAACGATCACCCTGATGTCATCAAAAGGACCCGAAAACCGCCGTAAGCCCGCTTTTTATCTCGTCTTTCGCCCGGCTCACCCTGGGGGAAAGTTCTGCCGGGAGCCGCCGGGGGCGGAGGCGAGCGGGGCGGGGTCGGGCCGTTCGGAGACGAGTGGGAGGAGAAGGGCAGCCGGAGAGCCCTACCGGGAAGCCGCGCGGGGAAAACCGCCCCGCGTGGGAACGACAACGGCCGGCGACCCCGCGGTGGGGGTCGCCGGCCGTGACCGGTCGGGCAGGGCGGACCCTTAGTCGTTGAGGTGCTGACGGAGGTAGGAGTCGACCTGGTCGAGAGCCACGCGCTCCTGGGCCATCGAGTCGCGCTCGCGGATGGTCACCGCCTGGTCGTCGAGGGTGTCGAAGTCGACGGTGATGCAGAACGGCGTGCCGATCTCGTCCTGGCGGCGGTAACGGCGGCCGATCGCGCCCGCGTCGTCGAACTCGACGTTCCACCGGCGGCGGAGCTGGGCCGCCAGGTCCTTGGCCTTGGGCGACAGGTCGGCGTTACGCGACAGCGGAAGCACCGCGACCTTGACCGGCGCGAGCCGGTGGTCGAGGCGCATGACCGTGCGCTTCTCCATGACGCCCTTGGCGTTGGGCGCCTCGTCCTCGGTGTAGGCGTCGATCAGGAAGGTGAGCGTGGCGCGGTCGACACCGGCGGCCGGCTCGATCACGTACGGGACGTAGCGCTCACCGGTGTCCTGCTCGAAGAAGCTCAGGTCGGTGCCGGAGGCCTTGCTGTGCGCGGTCAGGTCGAAGTCGGTGCGGTTGGCGACGCCCTCGAGCTCACCCCACTCGGTGCCGGTGAAGTTGAAGCGATACTCGATGTCGACGGTCCGCTTGGAGTAGTGGGAGAGCTTCTCCTGCGGGTGCTCGTAGATGCGCAGGTTGTCCTTGTTGATACCCAGATCGGTGTACCAGCGGAAGCGCTCGTCGATCCAGTACTGGTGCCACTCCTCGTCGCTGCCCGGCTTGACGAAGAACTCCATCTCCATCTGCTCGAACTCGCGGGTGCGGAAGATGAAGTTGCCCGGGGTGATCTCGTTGCGGAACGACTTGCCGATCTGGCCGATGCCGAACGGGATCTTCCTGCGCGCCGACTGCTGCACGTTGAGGTAGTTGATGAAGATGCCCTGGGCGGTCTCGGGACGCAGGTAGGCGAGGCCCGACTCGTCCTCGACCGCGCCGAGGTAGGTCTTCAGCAGGCCGCTGAACTGCTTCGGCGAGGTGAAGGCGCCCTTGGTACCGCAGTTGGGGCAGGCGATGTCGGCCAGGCCGCCTGCCGGCTGCTTACCGTGCTTCTCGGTGTACGCCTCTTCGAGGTGGTCGGCCCGATAGCGCTTGTGACACGACTGGCACTCGGTCAACGGATCCGTGAAGGTCTCCACGTGACCACTGGCCTGCCACACCTCTCGGGCGAGGATCACCGAGGAGTCGAGGCCGACCACGTCGTCACGCCCCTGCACCACGGTCTTCCACCACTGCCGCTTCACGTTGTTCTTGAGCTCCACGCCCAGCGGACCGTAGTCCCACGACGCGCGCAGGCCGCCGTAGATCTCGCTGGAGGGATACACAAGACCACGTCGTTTGGCGAGGCTGACGATGGTGTCCATGATGTCGGTGCGGCGTGCCATAAGGGAAAATCTCCATCCGGCTGGAGGTCGGCGAGGAATTGATTGAGCCTCCAGCTTAGGGGAGACGGGCTAGCGGGACGTGCGGATAAACCACGCCGCCCGCTTCGAGGCGGCAAAGCCCCCCTGGACGCCGGGCGAAAGGTCAGGGACGCTCGACGTCCTCGAACGCGCTCGGCTCGTTGATCATGAGTGTCATCAGCGGATACATCGCCATCCGCGCCGCACCCAGCGCCCTGCGGTAGAAGCCCGCGCCCTCCCACTCGCTGACCAGCGCCCACAGCTCCGGCTCGTCCACCGACCTCGACACCCGGCCGCTCACGTAGCCCGGCTGCCCGGCCAGGGTGTCGACGATCTCGTGGGCCCGGAGCGTGAACTCCTCGGTCTGGCCAGGCGGCACCGAGTAGCGGATGAGAGCAAGCATCCGCCCAGCATGCCAGAGCCGGTCTCCGGCACGACGGACGCTTCCGGGGGCCGACACGACGAACGGCTCCGAAATCCGAGGTCCGGAGACGGTGGGCGGGTCCGGGGGCCGGGGCGGCCTCGCCGTACTTCCGGTGATCGGGTCCGGGGTCCCGGCATGGCGAGCGGGTCCGGGGTCCGGGCATGCCGGGCGGCTCCGAGGGTTGGGATCCGGGATCCGGGCATGTCGTGGCGGACGTGGTGGCGTTAGGCTCGGCTCGTGGCAGAAAAGCGTGAGGAACGCCCCGCACACCCGCTGGCACAGCCTCGCCCCAGGCAGGGCAGGCGCCCGCTGCCCCCGGGTGAGCAGTTCTTCACGCCGGGGGCGACCGGGCTACGACGGGAGGTCGAGCGGCACAGCGCGGCCCCGCTCGTCTTCCTGTTCCAGCTCCCCCGGTGGATCGTCCCCGTGGTCCTGGTGGCCCTTCTCCTGGCCGGTTTCGCGGTGCCGTCCTTCTGGGGCGGCCTCGCCGTGCTTCCGGTGATCGGGTTCGTCGGCTGGCTCGCCTACATGTCGTGGCCGTCCCTGGGGGCCGGGGGGCGTCTCCTGCGCGTCGCGCTGCTCACCTTCCTGATCCTGCTCGCCGCCGACCGCTTCGGCGTCTTCTGACACCGCCTTCGCTCTTCCAAGGCCCCTGCACGGTTTTCGCCCCCAAGGTCTTTTCAGAGGCTCCGGCAGAACGCGTTCAGGAGAGCCTGGCCGGCACCTCATCGAGATCGTCGCATCCCCAACACGCATCCTCCCCGGCCCGCCGCCCGATTACGGCCGGTCGACGTCCGGCATCGCCACCCGGGTCATCCGGTGCCGGACACGCGGGTCGCCAGGATCGGAAACGGGTTGGGCGACGGAGTCCTCCCCGCCGGCGGCGCCCTACTCGGCGACCGCGCCCCCGAAGCACGTATCGGCGCCCTCTGCGGACTCTTTGGCACTCGATTTTGACAATCGTTTTCATTTGCGCGCATACTAGATGGCATGATGTCCGAGTCCTCCCGACGTATCCGCATACGTAATGTCAGCCTGGCTGCCTCCGCCGCCCTCCTCGCCGCCACCGCCGCCTGCGGCACGGAAGCCGGTCCGGCCAGCGGCTCACCCGGGGGGGCCTCAAGTGATTCCGCGGACGGGAAGCCCACCGTCACCGCGGCCATGTATCCCCTGCAGTGGCTCGCCGAGCGGGTGGGCGGCCCCGACGCGACCGTCACGGGCCTGACCAAACCCGGCGTCGAGCCGCACGACCTGGAGCTGTCCCCGGTGCAGGTGGGCGGGCTGGAGAAGACGGGACTCGTCGTCTACATCAAGGGGATCCAGCCCGCGGTGGACGAGGCCGTCGAACAGCACGCCGCCGACCGGGCCTTCGACGCGGCCACCGCGGTCACCCCCCTTCCCGCGGTCGCGGAGGAGGAACACCACGACGAGGAGGGACACGAGCACGGGGATGTCGACCACGACCCCCATCTCTGGCTCGACCCGGCCCGCTTCGCGACGGTCGCCACCAAGCTCGGCGAGAGACTGGCCGCCGCCGATCCCGCGCACGCGCAGGGCTACCGGGATCGCGCCGCCGCCACCGTCACCGAACTCACCGCCCTGGACCAGGAGCTGGCCAAGGGCCTGGCCACCTGTTCCTCGGACGCGATCGTCACCTCTCACGCCGCATTCAGCTATCTCGCCGACCGCTACAAGCTGCACCAGATCGGTATCAGCGGCCTCGATCCCGACGCCGAGCCCTCTCCCGCCCGCCTCGCCGAAGTGGCAAAAGTGGCCAAGCAGGAGAAAATAACTACGATTTTCACCGAAACCCTCGTCAGCCCGAAGGTCGCGGAGATTCTCGCCCAGGAGGTCGGTGCGAAGACCGCGGTCCTCGACCCGGTGGAAAGCCAGCCGTCGAACGGCGACTACCTGTCCGCCATGCGCCAGAACCTCTCCGTCCTCCAGGAAGCACTCAGCTGCTCGTAAAGGTCACACGTGACATCCAGCAAAACGGTCTTCACCATGAACGGCGGCCAGGTCAACCTGGACCGCCGTCCGGTGCTTCGCGGCATCGACCTGTCCGTCGAGCCCGGTGAGGCGGTGGCGGTGCTCGGTGCGAACGGATCGGGGAAGTCCACCCTCATCCGCGCCCTGCTCGGCCTCGTCCCCCTGTCCGGCGGCGAGACTTTCCTGTACGACAAAGCCCCCGCCCGGTTTCGCGATTGGTGGCGGATCGGCTACGTGCCCCAGCGGCTCTCGGTGGGCGGGGGCGTGCCGACCACGATCCGCGAGGTCGTCGCCTCCGGCAGGATCGCGAGGCAGCGACGCCTGCGTCCGACCGGTGCGGCCGACCGCGAGGCGACCGGCAGGGCCCTGGCGGCCGTCGGAATGGCACACCGCGCCTCCGACCCGGTGCAGGCGCTGTCCGGCGGGCAGCAGCAGCGGGTGCTGATCGCCCGTGCCCTCGCCGGGGAGCCCGACACCTTCGTCATGGACGAGCCCACCGCGGGTGTCGACGCCGAGAGCCAGCAGCTCCTCGCGGAGACCCTGTCCACGCTCGTCGACCAGGGCAAGACGGTCCTGCTGGTCGCGCACGAGCTGGGCCCGCTGGAACCCCTGATCACCCGCGCGGTGGTCCTCAGGGACGGGTACGTGTGCCACGACGGCCCGCCGCCTCGGGCGGTCGGCACGCACGCGCTGCCCGGCCACGACCACGTGCACCCGCACGGCGAGGAGGAGCCCGTGAGCCCGCTCGACTGGAGGCCGATCCCGTGATCGAGCTTCTGCGGTTCGACTTCATGCAGCGGGCACTGATCGCCGCTCTCCTGGTCGGCCTGGCCGCCCCCGCCATCGGCACGTTCATGGTGCAGCGCCGCCTCGCCCTGCTGGGTGACGGCATCGGGCACGTCGCGCTGACCGGTGTGGCCCTGGGCTTCCTGACGGGAACCGCCCCGGTGCTGACGGCCGTGGTGGTCTCGATACTGGGCGCCGTGGCGATCGAGCTGGTTCGCGCGCGCGGCAGGACCAGCGGGGACGTGGCGCTCGCGCTGCTGTTCTACGGCGGTATCGCCGGAGGCGTGCTGCTCATCTCACTGGCTCCCGGTGGCAGCAACGCCACGCTGATGTCCTACCTGTTCGGCTCGATCAGCAGCGTCACCGTCGAGGACGTGTGGGTGATCGGCCTGCTGGCGGTGGCGGTGCTCGGTGTGGTGACCGTCTTCGGGCGGGAGCTCTACGTGCTGTGCCAGGACGAGGAGGTGGCCAAGGCCGGCGGCCTGCCGGTCCGCTTCCTCAGCCTGCTGATCGCCGTGACCGCCGCGCTCACCGTGGTCATCGCCATGCGCGTCGTAGGATTGCTTCTGGTGAGCGCGTTGATGGTGGTGCCGGTGGCGACCAGTCAGCAGCTCACCCGGGGGTTCGTGAGCACGATGCTTCTCTCCATGCTGTTCGGAATGATCTCCACGGTCGGTGGCCTGACCTCCTCCTTCTACGTCGAGGTCCCGCCGGGCGCGATCATCGTCGTCGTCGCTCTCGTGGGGTTCGTCCTCGCCCTCGGGCTCGGTAGATTCGTACGTCGAAGCCGACCTCAGGAGTCCAGCCCATGAGCAACAGGCGTGATGCCGTCCACGCGATCCTCCGGCAGAGCGAGGGTTTCCGCAGCGCGCAGGACGTCTACGCGGAGATGCGCGCGGAAGGCGCAAAGATCGGACTGACCACCGTCTACCGGGCGCTCCAGGCGCTCTCCGACACCGGCCACGTCGACGTGCTGAGAACCGACGACGGCGAGTCGGTGTACCGGGCGTGCGCCAGCGGGGACCACCACCACCACCTGGTCTGCCGCAGGTGCGGCCGTACGGTGGAGGTGGCCGGGCCCGCGGTGGAGCGGTGGGCCGAGGCCATCGGCTCCGAGTACGGTTTCACCGAGATCACCCACACGGTGGAGGTCTTCGGGACCTGCGCCTCCTGCTCCACCGCCGCCAAACCGCTGCGCACGCCGAGCCGCGCCTGAGCGGACGTCCCGGGAGGCCGCGCGTGCGAGAAAAGCGATTCTTAACCTAGCGGACATATCATGCAATAGCAGGACATAGTTGCATACAAAGCCTTATAGTGCGGGGCACGCCACCGCGACGGCCGCGCACGAGAAGGCACCGGAGGTTCACCGGAGAGATACGCTTCCGACACGGCGAGCCGCCGTACGCGCCCTCACGCTGCAATCGCTTATACGGGAGTCAACATGCCATTCGGACATGACATGGTGCACTCACTCGCCACCGCGGTCGACCTGGTCAACACCTCCCCCTCCACCGGAGGCGAAGACACCCTGACCGACCTGCGGAAACTCGGTGACTTCGTGGCACGCTGGGAGGTCAGCGGGATCGGCGAGCTGAACACCGCCGACCTGGCCCAGGTGCGCGCGCTGCGCGAGTCCTTCCACAAGGTCTTCACCGCCCCCGACCAGCCCACCGCGGTCATCCGGCTGAACACCCTGCTGAGCGGGACCCGCATCACCCCGCGCCTGACCGAGCACGACGGCCACCCTCTGCACGTCCACTACTTCGCGCCGGACGCCTCGCTCCACGACCACCTCGCGGCCGACATCGGCGTCGCACTCGCCCACCTGCTCGTCGAGGACGAGTGGGAGCGCCTGCGCACCTGCTCGGCCCCCGACTGCGACCACGTCTTCGTGGACGAGTCACGCAACCGCTCGCGGGTCTACTGCGACAGCCGCACCTGCGGAAACCGGATGCACGTCGCCGCCTACCGCGCACGACGCCGGGCCTGACGGCCGGGGTGCCGGCCCCGCGAGGTCCGAGGCCCGGCCGGGCAGCCCCTGAGCCGGTCCGGCCGGTGCCGCCTCGTCCTGCGGCGCCGCCCTAGGCGTCCCGTGCGGGCGCGACCACGTTCGGCACCGCTCCCCCGTATCTCCTGTCGCGCTTGGCGTACGTCTCGCAGGCCTCCCACAGATCGCGGCGGTCGAAGTCGGGCCAGAGGCGGTTGAGGAAGACCATCTCGGCGTACGCCGTCTGCCAGATCAGGAAGTTGGAGATGCGCTGCTCCCCCGAGGACCGTACGAACAGATCGACGTCGGGAATCTGCGGCTCGTCCAGATAGCGGGCGAAGGTCTCCTCCTTCACCCGGCCCGGCTTGACCCGCCCGTCGGCGATGTCCTGCGCGAGACGCAGGGCGGCGTCCACGATCTCGGCCCGGCCTCCGTAGTTGACGCAGAACTGCAGGGTCAGCGTGGAGTTGTCCTTGGTCATCTCCTCGGCGTCGCGCAACTCCTGGATGACGCTCCTCCACAGCCGTCCGGGACGACCGGCCCAGCGGACCCGCACCCCCATCGCGTGGAGCTGGTCCCTGCGGCGGCGGATGACGTCGCGGTTGAAACCCATCAGGAAGCGGACCTCGTCGGGGGAGCGCTTCCAGTTCTCCGTGGAGAAGGCGTAGGCCGACAGGTAGGGGACGCCGAGCTCGATCGCGCCCTCGATCACGTCGAAGAGCGACGCCTCGCCCGCCTTGTGACCCTCGGTGCGGGGCAGGCCGCGCTGTTTGGCCCACCGTCCGTTGCCGTCCATCACGATCGCCACGTGCCGGGGCACGAGGTCGCGCGGGATCGGGGGCGGGGTGGCACCGGAGGGATGCGGGACGGGTGGGCGGACGTTCACGTGGCGTGCTCCCTTTCTACGTGTCGAAGAGAGCGTATGCCGTGTTCGAGGTGCCACTGGAGGTATGCGGCGACCAGGCCGCTGCACTCGGCGCGGTGCCGGGCGACGGAGGCGTCCGCGGTGGACCAGTCGCCCTTGAGCAGCGCCACCATCAGGGCGAGCGTCTCTCCCTCGGGCACCGCCGCTCCCGCGGGGCGGCAGGCACCGCACACGACGCCGCCCGCCACGATGGCGAAGGCCCGCACCGAGACGGCCTTGCACCGGGCGCAGGCCTCCAGGGCGGGGGCGTAACCGGCCACCGCGAGGGAGCGCAGGAAGTAGGCGTCCAGGACGAGCCTGGCCTCGTGATCACCTGAGCCGAGCGTGCGCAGACCACCGACGAGCAGCAGGAACTGGCGCAGCGCCGGCTCCTTCTCCCCCATGACCAGGCGGTCTGCGGTCTCCAGCATCGCGGTGCCCGCCGTGTAGCGCGGGTAGTCGGAGACGAGCGACTCGCCGTAGGGCCTGATGGTCTCGGCCTGGGTGATCATGTCGAGTGTGCGGCCGGTGTGGAGCTGGAGATCGACGTGGGTGAACGGTTCGAGCCGTCCGCCAAATCGTGATGTTGTCCGCCGGACCCCCTTGGCGACGCCCCGGATCTTGCCCATCCGGCGGGTCAGGACGGTGACGATACGGTCGGCCTCTCCCAGCTTGTGGGTGCGCAGCACGATGCCGTCGTCACGGTACAGACTCACCCGCACAGTGTAGTGGGACGGTCCACTTGGCAGAGGTGGAACCATGATCAAACGACACGGATAGATCACTGGTGCGTGTTGTTCACCTAAAACTCACTAAACTTTGGCCCCTGGCGAAATGCCGCCCCCGGTTACACCGCCTCACACCGTCTCCGCACGAAAGGGTGCCATGCCCCGCGTGGTCCTGCTGGGCTCATCGCCCGGCCCCGATGCCGCTCCCGGCCAGGTGACGCCCGCCGCGTTGCCCCTGCCCGCGCTTCCCGGCTGCCCCACGGTGATCGGCAAGCTGCACGGCCAGCTCGCCTCACTCGACTCCGAGCCGGTGACCATCGTCCGCTCGGGCGACGCCGCCGCCCACCGGGGCTTCCCCGGCAGCCTCGTCGAGACCTCCGACCTCGCCGGTGACCTGCGCGCCGTGGCCGACGCGGTCGAGGACGCCACCGAGAACCTGCTTCTCCTTCCGGCCAACTCGCTGATCCACGACGAGCTGATCTACCAGATCACCAAGTCGAAGCGCGGAGCCCTCGCGCTGATCGTCAAGGAGCCGCGCGAGGAGGACGAGAACGGCGACGTCATCGTGCCCGACGTCCCGATCGAGGAGGCGCTGCCGGAGATCGGCGAGCGGACGCTGGAGGGCCTGCCCGTCAGGGTGCGCGCCCGCAGGTCCCGGGTCATCTCGGTGGGCTCGGCCTTCCACGGGGTGACCAGGCCCAACTCGGTCCTGCTCGGCCCGCTGCACCTGCACCACAAGCACGCGCCCGTCCTCGCGGAGGCCGCCCGCGAGCTGGCCGAGATGGCCCACCTGCTGGGGCCCGAGGACGACCTGGTCCAGCTGCTGGTGCTGGGCCTGGTGCGCAAGGGCGTCTCCGTCGGCATCCGCGGCCGCCGGGACCTGTTCTTCCGCCGGGTGTCCACTCCCGAGCAGGCCGCGGAGGCGCTGGCCGAGATGTCCACGTACAACGAGGACAGGGCACGGCTGGACAACGCGGTGAAGGGCGCCGACGGCTTCTTCACCACGTACTTCGTCAGCACCTACTCCCGGTTCATCGCCCGATGGGCGGCGAGGCGGGGGCTCACCCCCAACCAGGTCACGTTGATCTCCATCGCGCTGGGCGTGGCGGCGGCGCTGTGCTTCGCCACCGGTGAGCGGGCCGGGATGGTCGCGGGCGGCGTGCTGATCTACTTCGCGTTCGTGTTCGACTGCGTGGACGGCCAGGTCGCACGATACGCCCGTAAGTTCGGCGTGCTCGGGGCGTGGCTGGACGCCACGTTCGACCGGTTCAAGGAATATGTGGTCTTCGCGGGCCTGGCGGTCGGCGCTGCGGTCTCCGGGGTGGGCGACGTCTGGACGCTCGCGCTGATCGCACTCGGCATACAGTCCATCAGGCACCTCCTCGACTTCTCCTACGGCGCGGCGAACCGGCGCAAGCCCCCGTCGCCGCTGCCCTCGGTCCCGCTCACGGTGAGCGCCGACACCGGGCTGCGCCAGGCGCTGGAGGAGCGCAAGAACGCGGTGACCGGCGGGATCCGCAGCCTGCTGAAGATGTGGGGCAGGGCCGGCAGATACCGCGCCGTGCACTGGGCCCGCAAGATGATCGTGTTCCCCATCGGCGAGCGCTTCGCCGCCATCGCGATCGTCAGCGCCCTGTTCGACGCCAGGATCACCTTCCTCACCCTGATCATCTGGGGCGGCATCGGCGCCGCCTACTCGCTCACCGGACGCCTGATGAGGTCTCTCGCATGATCACCCAGCCGCAGACCACCCCCGTTCCGGATCCATACGAGGAGCGGCTGCGCGTGCAGACCGCGCGGCTGCTCGCCTACCGCGACGACGGCCCGCTGGTGACGCTGCTCCGCGACAAGGTGGGGCCGGGACTGCCCCCGGTGCCCGCCGCGCTCGCCGCGCTGCTGGCGATCATCGCGATGGCGGTGACCGGGCTGCCGGCGGAGGGGCCGATCCTGCTCGTCCCGGCACTGGTCATGATCGTCCTGGTGCTGCCCACCGCGGCCCGCGACCACCTCGGCAAGCTCGACTGGCTCGCGCCGCCGCTGATCCGGGGGACCGAGTTCCTCACGATCATTCTCGTCGGCCTCGCGGTCGACGCGCCCAAGTGGCTGCTCTACGTGCTGATCTACGTGATCGGCTACCACACCTACGACACGGTGTACCGGACGCGGCAGAGCATCTGGCCCGCCCCCTGGGTGTTCAGGGCCGGGCTCGGCTGGGAGCTCCGGTTGCTGCTCGTCGGCGTCGGCGCCGCGCTGGGCGTGCTGACGTGGGTGCTGGCCGCGCTCACGCTCTACCTCGGCGTGTTGTTCGCGGTGGAGAGCGTGACGAGCTGGGTCGGCCTGGACAAGCAGACGGCGAACGCCGCGCAGGCGAGCGACGACCTGGAGACCTCCCCCGAGGAGGCCCAGGAGCAGGCCACCGGCGAGGCCGACCAGACCTGAGCGGCTCCGACCTGGTCCGACCGGACTTGATCAAGATTGATCAGGGCCGGCCGGGGCTTCACGAACGGCGAACGCCGCCGGACGGATCATCCGTCCGGCGGCGTTCGTGTCTCCGGGGAGCGGGCCACCGGCGCCCGTCGCGAGCCCGCGCCCGTCCGAAGCGGTATACAGGTCTGCGTGGAACTGGACAGGCTGGATCGCGACATCATCGGGGCGCTCGTCGAGGACGCCCGCGCCACGTACGCGGAGATCGGACAGCGGGTCGGCCTGTCGGCGTCGGCGGTGAAACGCCGGGTGGACCGGCTGCGCGAGACCGGCGCCATCACCGGGTTCACCGCCCGGGTGGAGCCCGCAGCGCTCGGTTGGACCACCGAGGCCTACGTGGAGTTGTTCTGCGCGGGCAAGACCTCGCCGTCGGAGATCGGGGTGGCCATCGGCCGCCATCCCGAGGTGGTCTCGGCGTGCACCATCACCGGTGAGGCCGACGCGCTGTTGCACATCAGGGCCACCGACGTGCGGCATGTGGAGAGGGTGATCGAGCGGATCGCCTCCGAGCCGTTCGTGGTGCGGACCAAGAGCTCCATCGTGCTCTCCCGGCTGATCGAGGCACCCCTCGTGACCTCGCGCAGCGAGCCCTTCATCGCCCCGCACAACGAATCGACGTTTCTGCCCTGAACCACGCGGGAAACCCGCGCCAGCGCGCAAAAGCAGGCTCTTGGCCTGCGAGAACGCGCTTCTTAGGCTGATGACGCCGCCATCGGGACCGTGATGGGCGGCTGTCACCACGACCTTTCACACGCGGGGGTTATCCATGACCAGGCACTACCTCATGTGTCGGCCCGACCACTTCGCGGTCGAGTACGCGATCAACCCGTGGATGCACCCCGAGGCCGGGGCCGACCGCGAGGTGGCGATCCGGCAGTGGGAGGCGCTCAAGAGCGCCTACGAGGAGCTCGGGCACCGCGTCAGCCTCATCGACCCGGTGGAGGGTTTGCCGGACATGGTCTTCGCCGCCAACGGCGCGCTGGTCGTGGACGGCCGTGTGTACGGCGCGCGGTTCACCCACCCGCAGCGCGCGGCCGAGGGGCCCGCGTACCTGCGCTGGTTCGTCGACAACGGCTACGAGCGGGTCCGCGAGGCGGCCTTCACCAACGAGGGCGAGGGGGACTTCCTCACGCTCGACCACCTGGTGCTGGCCGGGACCGGGTTCCGTACCGACATCACCGCGCACAAGGAGGCCCAGGAGTTCCTCGGCCGCCCGGTGGTGACGTTGCAGCTGGTGGACCCCCGGTTCTACCATCTGGACACCGCACTCTTCCCACTTAACGGACATAACGTGGCATACTTCCCGGAGGCTTTCTCTCCCGGAAGCCAGGAAGTGCTCCGCACCCTCTTCCCCGAGGCCGTCATCGCGAACGAGGACGACGCGGCCGTGCTGGGCCTCAACGCCGTCAGCGACGGCGTCAACGTGGTGATCAACACCGAGGCCTCCGACCTGCAGCTCGAACTCAAGCGTCGGGGTTTCGAGGTCATCGCGGTGGACCTGTCGGAGCTCCGCAAGGCGGGTGGCGGCCCCAAGTGCTGCACGTTGGAGATCCGGGGAGAGCGCGGGGCATGACAACCACAGACCAGACGTACCGGGTGGACCGGGCATATCGGGGAGGGGCGGATCATCGGATGACCGGCACCGACGACTTCATCGAGCTGAGCGAGCGCCGCAGCGCGCACAACTACCACCCCCTGCCCATCGTGATCCACGAGGCGCGGGGCGCCTGGGTCGTCGACGTGGAGGGCAGGCGGTTCCTCGACTGCCTGTCCGGCTACTCCTCCCTGAACTTCGGACACGGCAACCCGAAGATCATCGCAGCGGCGCAGGAGCAGCTGTCACGGCTCACCCTGACCAGCCGCGCCTTCTTCCACGACCAGTTCGCCTCCTTCGCCGCCGGGCTGGGCGACCTCACCGGCAAGGACATGGTCCTGCCGATGAACACCGGCGCCGAGGCCGTGGAGACCGCGATCAAGGTAGCCCGCAAGTGGGGCTACGAGGTCAAGGGCGTGGCCGCCGAGCAGGCGAACATCATCGTGATGGAGGACAACTTCCACGGCCGGACCACCACGATCGTCGGTTTCTCCACCGACCCCGACGCCCGGGGCGGCTTCGGCCCGTACACCCCCGGCTTCAGGATCGTGAAATACGGCTCCGTCGAGGCCATCCACGAGGCCGTCGACGCCAACACGGTCGCGGTGCTGCTTGAGCCCATCCAGGGCGAGGCCGGGGTGCTGGTACCGCCGGACGGCTACCTCACCCAGGTCCGCGAGCTGTGCACCGCGGAGAACATCCTGATGATCGCCGACGAGATCCAGTCGGGTCTCGGCCGTACCGGCGAGACCTTCGCCTGTGACCACGAGGGCGTCGTCCCCGACATCTACGTGCTGGGCAAGGCCCTGGGCGGCGGCGTCGTCCCGGTCTCGGCGATCACCGCGAACGAGGACGTGCTCGGTGTGATCAGGCCGGGACAGCACGGTTCCACCTTCGGCGGCAACCCGCTCGCCTGCGCGGTCGCGAACGCGGTCGTCGAGATGCTCGGCACCGGCGAGTACCAGGCGCGGGCCAGGGAACTCGGCGAGGTCATGCACGAGAGGCTGCGCGGGCTGATCGGCCACGGTGTGGTCACCGTGCGCGGGCGCGGCCTGTGGGCGGGGGTCGACATCGACCCGTCGCTGGCGAGCGGGCGTGAGGTCTCCAAGGCGCTCATGGCCCACGGTGTGCTGGCCAAGGACACCCACGGCTCGACCATCCGTCTCGCCCCGCCGATCGTCGTCTCCGAGGAGGACCTCCTCTGGGCGGTCGACCAGCTCGGCGCGGCCCTCGCCGAACTGGCGAAGTGAACCACTCCGGCCGAGCCCTCGCATGAAGGAGCCGGTGCGGCTCTCTCGCGTCCTGGACGCGAGAGAGCCGCACCGGCTCCGTCACGTTTCCGTCTCCCGGTGCCCGCTCGGGGCCCGGGAGACGACTCCTACGTCGTCCAGCCGTCGCGGGTGGTCAGGCCCAGCCGTCTGCGCCGTTCCTCCTCCGCCACCAGCCAGGCCGGTCTGGCCTTGGCCGGAGGCCGGTAGAGCCGCTTGACGGCGATCCCGCCGAAGACGAAGGACCCGAGAAAGCCGAGCCCGACGAGCGCGTCGAGGATCTCCTGCCCGGACACCCAGGTGTAGGCCAGCAGCACCGCCCAGAGGGAGAACATGATCGCCCCTGGGAACTGGGCGAAGGGCAGGTTGCGCCACTCCTTCGGCTTGGCCTCGTCGAAGTAGCGCTCGGCCCACGCGCTCTGCGCGTCCGCTCCGCGGAACCGGCGATGGTTGACGAACCCGAGGACCGCCATGAGGGCGGCGGCGAGCACCGCCCACACCGGCGCGTGCGGGTAACCCGTCAGCACGGCTGTCTCATCCAAAGAGTTTGTTCCATCCCTTCTTGATCCCGGAACCGATGGACTTGGCGGTGTTCACCACCGGATCTCGCGCCTTGTCGTAGGCGGCGATGGCGGTGTCACCGACGACTCCGCCGACCATACCTCCGATGTAGGCGCCGGCCGCACCGCAGACCGCCGCGAGGACCACTCCGGGGCTGCACGCCGCGGCCCCGATGGTGGCACCCGCGTAGGCGCCGCCGGCCACCGCGGCGCCGCGGATACCGGCTCGCAGGGCTTTCTCGCCCTTGTTGACGTCCTTTCCCTTGTCGGAGTTCCACTGGGTCAGCGCGCCGTCGGCGAAGGTGGTCACCAGTCCGAACCGGCCCAGGAACTTTCCTGCCTTGGCCAGGCGTCCGCCCCACTTGATGCCGCGCGCCTCGACCCTGACCGACTTGGCGTCGTACCACTTGCGCAGCCCGTTCCAGAACCAGCTGGACTTCCAGTTTCCCTGTGGGTAGCTCGCCGCCTTGAGGGCGTAGATGCCGCCCATCACCCGCCCCTTCTCGGCGACGTTGGTTCCCCAGGTGTTGAGCATGTCGGATGGGCCGCCGAAGCCGTAGGCGAGCCAGCCGAGCGCGGTGAACTTGCGGGGATCGACGCTGCTGAGGGTGTTGGTCTTGACGGTTTTGCCGTAGGAGGTGCTCACGCCGCCGCTCGGCGCCGGGCGGTGCGGCGCACCGCCACCGCCGCCACCGTTGCCGCCGCCGCCCTTGTTGCCGCCGCCGCCACCGCCGTTGAGCAGCGCCGCCAGTGCCCGGATGATCGCCAGCAGGGCGGCGATCCAGCTTCCCCAGAACTTGCCGTCCGGGTCGGTGAAGGTGACCGGGTTGTTGTTCGCGTAGGCGTACCCGTTCATCTGCTGGGGGTCCTGCGGGTCGATGATCGGGTCGACACTGATGAAGCGGCCGGTCGCCGGGTCGTACTCGCGGGCGCCCAGGTGTGTCAGGCCGGTGGAGGAGTCGACGGTGCCGCCGACGAACCCCTTCTCCGAAGGCCATGACCCCGGCGGTGCCCCCCGAAGCTGGCCGAAGGGCTTGAAGCGGCGCTGGGAGACCGCCTGGGTGGCGGCGTTGATCGCGAGCTCACCGGTGCCGTTGTGGTCGTTGGCGACGAAGGTCACCCCCGCCGTGGTCCTGACCGCGACCGCGACCGTGTCATGGACGTAGTACCTGGTCGCGGCGACCTTCGCGGTCGCGGTGTCCAACCGGAGCTCCATGCCCGGCAGGTACAGGGTCGTGGCGGTCGGCTCCCTGCGGATCAGCCGGTTGCCGTCGGCGTCGTAGAGGTAGGAGGTGACCTTGGCCCCGTCGGTGACCTTGCTCAGCCGTCCCTCGACGTCCCAGTCCAGCCTCTGGTCGACGGCGCCGATCTTACGGCTGGTCGTGTTGCCGGTGGCGTCGTAGCCGTAGCTCTCCACGCGAGCACCCGCGCCCCCGGTCTGGGTCACCGAGGCCAGCGCGTGCGGCTGCGGGGAACCCGCGGCCGGGTAGCCGTAGACACGCTGGGTGTCGGCGGTCCCGCCGATGCCGTGCTCGACCTCCTTCGTCCTGTTGCCCGTCGCGTCATAGCCGAACGACTGCCAGTACGGTGCCACCCCTCCGACGAGGTTCACCGCAGGCGTGGTGGCGCAGCTCTGGGTGCCCTGCGTCCACGCCTCGGTCATCCTGCGCAGGTGGTCGTAGGAGAAGCACTGGGTGTCCGTGCCGGACCGGGAGACGTCGGAGACCGCGGTGACGTTGCCCGCCGCGTCGTAGGTGTAGGTGGCGTGGCGGTCCACACCGGCGACGTCCTCACGGTCGACCCGCGCCGACTTCAGCCGCTGTGTGCCGTACTCGTAGGAGTTGGTGAGCCAGACCTTCTTGCCTCCGGTGGAGAGTTCGTACTGCTCGGGTTTGCCGGTGAGGCTGTGGATCGACCTGGTCACGTAGGAGGTGAGACCGGAGGTGGCCGTGGGCCGCCGCAGCTCGTCGTAGGAGTAGACGACGGTCTCGGCCGCCAGGCCGCCCGAGGCGGGGAAGGTGGCGGACTGTACCGTGCCGTCCAGCTTGTAGCGGGTGTCGAACTGGTAGCTGCCCGCCAGTTCCTTCTCGGTTTCCGGGACGGTGATCGTGGTCCGGATCGCCCGGTCCAGGTTGTCGTAGGCGTTGACGGTCGTCGTGTACGCCTGGCCGCCCGCGTTCCTGGTGGAGCTGGAGAGCTGCCCCTTGCGGACCGTGTCGTAGGTCCACGCCGTCAGGACGTTGCCGGTCGCGGACCCCTCACGGACCTCGGTCTTGCGGCCGAGCGCGTCATAGGTGGTGAACAGCTTGGCGCCCCTGGCGTCCTCGGTGGAGGTCACCCGGTCCAGCTCGTCGTAGGTGGACCTGGTCGTGCCCTTGTCCGGGTCGTCCACCCGGATCTCTCTGCCGCGCAGGTCGTAGTGATGGGTCCAGGTGTTGCCCACCGCGTCCTTGACCGTGGCGAGCTTGCCCAGCGGGGTGTAGGTGTAGAGGGTCCGGTCGAAGTCGCCGCTCGGCGAGTCCCCCCGATACTGGCGCAACTCGACGATGTGGTCGCGTGCGTCGGTGAAGGTGGTGACCGGCGTGTCCCCGGTCGGCGGGTCGACCGTGACCCGGCCCCCGGCGTACGAGGTGATCGTGCGCCACTTCTCCTGGGTCTCGCCGTTGCCGACGAGGAACCGCTCGACGGTCACCCGATTGCGGCCGTCGAACTCGAAGACCTTCTGCGACTCGACATTGCCCTCGAAGGCTCCGAAAAGGGTGGTCGAGGGCGCCCCGGTCGAGTAGTACTGCCCGTACTCGCGCGCGACGTTGCCCCGGGAGTCGTAGAGCTTGTCGGAGATCAGCCGCCCGCCGTCCGGTCCCGGGTCCTGGGTCTGACGCAGCCGCAGCCTGCCGTCGTACAACTCGTAGGTGGGCTCGGTCTGGCCGCCCTCGGCGGTCAGCCGTTTCGTGCCGATCGCGATGATCTGACCGTCGGTCACCCGGTAGCTGAACTCCAGGTTCGGTGTCTGCTTGGCCGCCTGGGAGCGGTCTGCCATCCACACCTTGAGCAGGCGGCCCAGCGCGTCGTACTCCAGGTCGGTCCGCTTGCCTCCCGCGTCCACCTTGACCGTCTCGAAGCCGAAGGCCGGGTCGAGTTCCTCGCTCGTGACGTGGGCCGTACCGGGGTCGCCGGGGGTGACCGGTGGCCCGGTGGTCTTCACCAGCGTGGCCAGGCCCGCGGTGTCGGTGTAGGCGACGGTGGTGACGTTGCCCGCGGCGTCCTTGGTGGTGAGTTCACGGCCGTAGGAGTCGTAGGTGGAGATCTCGGTGGGGACGTACGTCGCGGCGGTGCCGTTGTGGCTCGCTATCTTCTCGACCCTGGTGACCTCTCCCCTGTCCGGCGCCGCGCCGAAGGCGCCGTTGTCGTAGAAGGAGCGCCCGTCCTCGATCACGTGTTTGGACCGGTCGGGCGTGACCGAGCAGGCCACCGAGAGGCTCTCCACCCGTGAGGGGAACTTCAGCATCCAGGCGGTCTTGTCCTGCGCGTACGTGGTCCTGACACACCGGTCGTCGGCCGCCGTGGCCAGGTCGCCCTTGTCGTCGACCTGGGTGGCGAGACCCGTGGCCGGGTCGTAGGAGGTCACGATCTCGGTCTCCCGCCACTTCCCTCCGTCCATCGCGGTCCAGGTGTGGCTCTTGGCGACGTCCGTCAGGTTCGCGGTGACCTTCCCCCAGCTCCTGGTACGGCTGGCGGTCTGCTCGCGCCACGGGGTGTTGACCGTCTTGACGGCCACCGCGCCGCCGACCCCCTCGTACTCCGTCCGCTTCAGCTCAAAACCCTGCAGCGCCTCGTGGTCGACGTGCGTTCCGCCCTCGCCGTCGGCGACGGAGACCTTCTTGGTGCCGCCGTCGGCGTCGAGCCGGTCACCGTCCATGCCCCGCAGGAACAGGCGCTCGTTCTGGGAGCGCAGGTCGTTCCAGCCTCCCGTCTTGATCCGCACCCGGCCGTAGCCGCGCCACTGCGACCAGGTCTTGTACTTCTCCTTGGTCATGCCGTCGTCATCGTCGTAGTGCCAGGCGGCGCCGTCGAGGTATTCGTAGGTGGTGAGCATGTCCGGCGCCTTGCCGGTCCTGTCGCTCTGCACGACCTGGGTGACCACGTACTTGTGGAACCAGTCCCGGATCGGGTCGGCGTAGCCGGCCGGTGTCCACTTGACCGGGAAGCAGCGCCGGGTGTTGGTCTCCGGCGTCGGCAGCGAGGACAGTGTGCAGTCGGCGTCTGAGTAGTTGACGTCGATCTGGCCACCGGACTCGTCATAGATCGCCCCGACCCTGTACTTGACGAACGGCGCGATGTCATCGCCCAGTTTGTCGACCCGGTTCGGCAACTGGACGTGGTTGAACGTCACCGGGGGCAGCGTGATGGCCGGGGACGCCGCATGACCGGTGTGCTGGATCGACTTGACCAGCAGGGCCCTGTCGATGTCGGCGTCGCCCCAGTGGTGGTCCAGCTTCCAGGAGTCGACGTCCCGGTAGGCTCCGTCCGCCTTCAGCACCTGGGTGGTGACCTTGGTCAGCCGCTTGCGTGACCAGAAGGTGGGCGCCAGTGTGCCCTTGGTGCCCTTGCACTCGGTGCCGGCGGCGCAGTTCAGGTCCCAGGGCACGTCCGGCCACCTGGTCGGATGGTCACCGATCTTGTCCTCCGCGCAGTCGGCGGCGGTCGCCGACAGGCAGCGCTCCGAGAGGCCGAAGACCACCCTGGCCGACGGCTTCGCCGAGAACAGGGTGGCGGCGCGCTGGCCGTAGTCGATCCGGTCCAGCCAGCCGCCCCGCACGTAGGGGGTGTCGTCGGCGGGCTTGAGGTTGCGGCCGTAGCGGTTGCCCTCCTGCGTGTAGAAGTAGGAGATGGCGTTGCCCCGTGGGTCCACGACGTAGTCGAGGTTCCACCGGTACGCCTGCTGGCACCAGGAGGTGGCGAACGTGGAACCGTGACAGGGCTCGTCGTCGTCGTCGCCGAAGACCGGGTGGGTCCACGTCGACTTCGTCTCCTCCTTGCCGGTGCTCCAGCCGGGCAGGCGGTTCATGCCGAAGAAGTACTGCACGCCCTCGGTGGTGGTCAGCTTCCAGTACTCGCCGTCGTTGTCGCCGTTGGCCTTCCCGGTGTCCTTGACCCGCTCGATACGCGTGCCGTCGTCGTTCTTCATCCGCCAGGTGCCGTCCCCGGCCTGGACCAGCTCGCCGCCCTTGCCGTTCCAGCTGAGCGTGGCGTTGTCGTAGGCCCAGCACTGGTCGCCCGGCGGGGTGCCCCACTGGTCCTTGGGAGCCCCGTCGTCGGCACACGGCTTGTAGCCGCGTTGGATGTAGCCGGGCCAGTAGTCGAATCCCTCTCCCACCCAGGACGGCTGGTTGTTGGTGTTGGACGTGCGGCCGTCCATCGCGCCCGAGGAGTAGCCGATCTCCACCTTGGGCGCGAGCTCACCGGGGACGGGTGGCACTCGCATCGGGTACGACCAGGCGAAGTCGCCCGACTGCTCGGAGACCGCCCAGGTCGACGAGGCCGACAGCGCCGTCGCCTTGTAGTCGCCCTTGTCACTGGACTCCCCCGCCACCGCGGCGAGCACCGTCGCCTGCGGTGCGGCCGTCACCTCGGCCGACAGCGTTCTCGCCTCGGTGTCGTTGCGCGAGGGGACCTCGGTGCCGGTACGGCACCGCGGCACGTCAGGGGTGGTCAGCGCGCAGGCCGGCAGCCGGACCAGGCGCAGCCGGCTGCCGTAGGACCCGCCGAAACCTCCGGCGAACCCGGAGTAGTCCAGCTCGACACCGACCTGGCCGGTCCCGGGACCGCCCACGGTCAGCACGACCCCGTCCACACCGGCGCGCCGAGCCGCCGCCCGTTCCAGGACCTGAACTTTCACCTCTTCCACGGGGGGCGCCGCCCCCCTGGCCCGTGATTGGGGAGCTCGCACCCGGACCGGCAGCTTCCCCGCGCGGACCGCCTCCCCGCTCGCCGGTACCCTCGCCTCGGTCACTCCCGGCTCCGGCCAGCCCACCGGGGCCGGGTCGGGCTCGGCGGCCGCGGGATCGGGCTTGCGCGGCCTCACCGTCTCCGCCCTGCCGGGCACCACGCGCTCGGCGCTCTCGACCTCGGGACGCTCTCCGTCCGGACCGGCCCCGGCGTACGCCGGCGGCGCCACCAGCAGGCCCGCGGCGGTGACCAGTGCCGTGAACACGGCCAGCCAACGCCGGGTACCCGATTCGTACAACCCCTTCATGAAAATCCTCCGCACAGGCGCAGGCCACCGGCCGCCGCACGCGGCGGCCGGGGCACCTCGGGAAATGGGGATGGGAAGGGGATCGCGGGCCGTGGCCCGCGATCCGTTCCTCAGGTCAGGGGCCGGTCTCGGTGTCGAGCTCGTTGCCCGCGGCCAGCATCTGGATCTGCTCCTGTGTGGCGACTCCCTGGAAGGCCCACACGTCGTCGATCACGCCGGGCCAGTACTCGCCCCAGGCGCCGTCGCCCTTGGTCCGGCCGAGCTGCAACCCCTTCGTGGCGTTGAAGCCCAGCACGTTGAACCGCCACGACACCTGCTCCTCGGTCTGTTCCAGCTCCCCGTTGACGTAGAGCCGCATCTCGTCCTGGAGCGCGTCGTAGGCGATCGCCACGTGGTCCCACTCGAAGCCGGACTGGAAGGCCGAGTGCTCCGAGGTGGGGCGGGTGGCTCCGGTGGCGTCGGAGTCCGGCATCTCGATCTGATAGCCGCCCGCGTTGGCCGGGTCCGCCGGATCCGGCCGGTAGCGGAGGGTGAAGGCGCTGTTGACCGCGCCCTCCTGGCTGAAGACCGTCGCCGGGCGGCCGGGACGGCCCGCGCTGGTCACCCAGCCGGCGACGGTGAAGCTGTCGTCCGTGCGCACCACGGGACCGGCGCTGGCCGCGTAGTCGCCGTCACCGTCCAGGACCAGCGCGCCGGGCGGGGTGCCGACCCAGCCCGCGCCCTGGTCGATGCGGGCGTTGCCGTACAGGGTGACGTGCCGGCCCGCGGTGCCGTCGTCGGCCGCGATGGTCAGCGGGGATCCCGAGGCCAGCGTGGCGATCTCGGAGTCGGTGACGACCTGGTCGAAGATCCGCAGGTCGTCGATCTCACCGGGGAAGAACGACCCGGCCGCGCCGTCGTAGGAACCCGCGCCCAGCTGTACCGGTCCGGTGGCGTTCCACGGCGTGGTGAACGCGGTGGTCGAGGCCAGCTTGCCGTTGACGTAGAGCCTGATCTGCTTGGCCGCCGCGTCGTAGGTCCCGGTCAGATGCGTCCAGACCCCGCCCTGCGGCACCGAGGTGGACTGCGCCCGGATGATCGTGGCGGAGGCGTTGTTCGCGCTGAAACGGTTGAAGATCCACCGGTCGTAGGAGGAGGAGTAGTACAGCTCGAATGCCGGTTTCACCGACGCGGTCTGGGTGGCGATGATCCCCGCGTGGGTGGGTTTGGTGGCGGGGAGCCTCGCCCACGCCGACACCGAGAAGCTCTTGGTGGTGTCGAGCACGGCTCCGGTGGTCTTCAGGTAGCCGTTCGTGCCGTTGAGGGTGACGGCCTTGCCGGACTTCCCGGTCGTCCCGAAGGTGACGGTACCGACCTTGCTCGCCGGGTGGACGCCGCCCGCCTCCTCGGCGCGGGTCGCGCCCGCCGCCTCGTCCAGCTTCCAGTACGCCTTGCTCGCCCGGACCGCCGAGGCCGAGTCGTTCAGTTTCCAGCGGGCGTTCACCACCGGGTGCTGGCTGAAGAGGTTGCCGACCTCCTCCGCGGTGACGATCCGGTCGAAGATCCGCAGGTCGTCGATCTCGCCGGGGAAGAACGCGTCCGGGACCGTGCTGTACAGGCTCGCGCCGAGCTGTACCGGTCCGGTGGCGTTCCACGGCGTGGTGAACGCCGTGGTCGAGGCCAGCTTGCCGTTGACGTAGAGCCTGATGTGCTTGGCGACCGAGTCGTACACGCCGACCAGATGCGCCCACTCCCCGCCCTGCGGCGCGGTGGCCCCTATCGCCCGCACGATCGTGGCGCTCGTGCTGTCGGTGCTGAACCTGTTGAAGATCCACCGATCGTAGGAGGAGGAGTAGTACAGCTCGAAGCCCGGTCGCGCCGTGCCCGCCTGGGTGGCGATCACTCCGGCGTGGGTGGGTTTGACCTCGGGAAGCCTCGCCCACGCCGACACCGAGAAACTCGCGGTGGTGTTCACCACCGGAGCCGTGGTCCTGGCGTACCCGGTGGCGCCGTTGAACTGCGCGGCGCTCTTCGAGACGCCGTCCACCCCCAGCGTGACACCGCCGGTGACGGTGGCCGGGAAGGTTCCCCCGACGTCCGTGACCTGAGGGGAGTCGATGGGCTCGTCCAGCGGCCACTCCGCCTTCGCCGGCGCTCCGGTCTTGACCCTGAAGGCGTGGCGGCCGATCTCGCTGACGTTGCCGGCCGCGTCGAAGGCCTGGACCGTGACGTAGTTCAGTCCCGCGTGCTCGGGCGCGATGTCGATCGTCACCGGCCCGCCGTTGGTGGCGGGCTTACGCTCGTTGGCCTGGGTGGGGTTGCCGTTGATCCCGAACCAGTACTTGACGACGTCGCTTGAGGTGGAGGTGGCGGTGAAGCGTCCGTAGCGGCCCACCCCGTCGTACCACGGGTCGAGCTCGTCCTCGGGATCCGATTCGGGGTAGGCGGTCGAGGTCAGCGCGGGGGCGGCCGGCACGCTCTTGTCATAGGTGTAGTAGCAGCCGGTCGCGTCGCCCGCGTAGCTCCACGGACTGTACTGGTAGCCGTCCCAGGTGCGTACGGACCAGGCGATCGTCTTCTTCTCGGGGATCGTCGAGGGCATCTTGACCTGGAACGTCGATCCGGTGGTCTTGGGGCCGATCCTGCCGGAGGTCCATTTCGTCGCGCCGTCCCAGCTGGCCTGGAACTCGGCGTACACCTTCTTGGCGTCGGCGGAGTCGGAGTCGTGCAGCACCGCCGAGAGCGTCGGGGGCACCCGCACCGCCGGGGCCGGGGAGTAGACGCACTTGCCACCCGGGGCCATCGTCAGGTTGGACATCTTCGGCTGGGGCGGCGGGGTGTTGTAGTTGACCCGGAGCCAGGCGTCGTCGGCGAACCGTTTCCACCCCTTCGGGTCGGTCTCGTATCCGGCCCTGAGTCCGAACGTGGTGGTCGACCACTTGCCCGCCGCGGCGTCCTTCACCGCCGCGGTCGCGTTGAACTCCACGTCGCCACCCGGGCAGTCGGAGGACCAGCCCTTCGCCACGTCCCGGGTGGCGAGGTGTTCAAGCCAGTTGTCCTTGGTGGAGTTCCAGGTCGAGCCCTCGACGAACCCCTTGGTCCGCCAGAGCTGCACGGTACGGCCGTCGCAGGAGTAGGACCAGGTCTCCTTGGCGACGAACTCCGCGGAGATGATGTGCTTGCCCGCGTAGGCGCTGGTGGGCATCCGGTAGAAGATGCGCTTCACGTCCGAGGGCGCGCACCTGGCGTCACCCGAGCAGTAGCCCATGCCGGAGTCGGCCTTGCCACTGAACTTGTAGTACGACGTGCTCGGGTAGGTGCGGGAGACGTATCCCCAGGCGGACGCCTTGACCGTCTTCCACACCGGGTCGATGTAGACGGGGAACCGCGTGTCGGGGGCGGTCAGCAGCGTGGCCTCGGGGGTGAGGGTGAGCGAACCGTCCTCGACGGCGGCCCCGACATCGGCCACCTTCGAGGTCGGGGCGGGGCCCCTGGCGAGGTCCTCCTCGGGCTCGGCCGTCGTGCGTCTCGCCGTCTCAGCAGGCGCCGTCTCAGCAGGCGCCGTCTCAGCAGGCGCCGTCTCAGCAGGCGCCGTCTCAGCAGGCGCGCTTCCGGCCTGCGTGCCGGAGTCCCACATGATCGCCGACGGGGCCTCGAAGACCGCGCCCCCTCCCTCGGCGTCGACGGCACGCAGTCGCCCGTCCGGCTCGGCGCGCACCGCCAGCTCGGTTTCGCCCAGGTCGAAGCCGAGCCGGGCGAGGGCTCCGTTCTCCGCCGCCTCCCTGGTCTTCACGACGAGCGTGTGCGCGAACCCGTCGGTGTCGGCCCGAACGACCAGGTCGATGTCCTTGAGCACCGAGCGGTAGACGGCCGAGTCACCCTGCAGTTCCGGTTCCGGCAGCTTTTCCGGCCACTTCAGCGACATCTCCCGGCCGGCGCGCGCCATCCGCACCATGGGCTCGTCCCCTCCACCGGAGAGGGTCAGGTCGACGGTGGAGGCCTTGGGCCCGATGGACCCGTCGGGCCTGCGGATCAGGGTGACGTCCGGCGCCACCCAGGAACTGTCCTGCCGGACCCTGACAGGGCGAAGGTGCTCCACCGCGGTGAAGGAACCGTCGGGATTGGCGAAGACCTCCCTGCTCTCACCTCGCTTGGCGAGGATCTCCGTGCTGCGGCCCGTCTCGCGGGCGATCCTGCCGGCCTGCTCATCCGTCGGAGCCACCGGCTCCGCCGAGGAGGCGACGGCTCTCGGAGCCCCTCCATGAACGTCGATCGCGACTGTTGACCCCGTAGCGATAACCCCGGCGGCCAGTACGGCCGCCAGGCCCCGTAACGTTGACATGCGCCTCACCAGAAAAAGGGATGACGGCAGCACAAAGCTGTGTCACCTGGTAGAAAAGGGGCAAATCAGCGCTGATGATCACCATGTAAAACCGAGTGAAGCTCGATGTCAACGTTTTTTATGATCAAAACGGGCACACCCGTGGCCCCTGGTAAGCGATTTCCGCATCATCCCAGGTGAGCGCGCCTCACAGGCTCCCTGGCGCGCGAGAAGAACGCCGCGGCCCTCCAGCCGGCCTCCAGCCGGAAGATCGCGACGGCCCCCGGCCCTCTTCGGCACACGGGGAACGGAGGGCGCTCCGCTAGCCCTCCTCCAGCTTCACGACGGTGATCTCCGAGACCTCGGTTCCCGTGGCGGTGTCCCAGCGGACCGACGTGGGGGCCGTGTCCAGGGAGAGGGTCGCGACCGCGTTGGAGAACCACGGGCCGTCGGTGATCCGCCACTTGAAGGGCGGCTTGGGAATCCTCGCCGTGCGGGAGAGCGTGCGGCCGATCAGGCTCGCGATGCCGAACTGGGCGACGATGTTGGCCAGGCGGAGGGTGCGGCTCAGCGGGTTGCGGATCGGGGAACAGACCAGCTGGTAGATGGGAAGGTCACGCGCCTTGGCCACGTAGGAGTAGTGCACGTCGCCGGAGAGCATGATCACCGGCTTTCCCAGCCCGGCCAGCAGCTTGGACAGGTCTTCGAACGAGCGGCGGAAGGCCGCCCAGTGCTCCAGGTCGACGGCCTGGCGCAGGGCCTCGGCCCAGCGCGCCACGGTCTTGCCCCAGGCCCCCTGGGCGAGGGCCTCGTTCCAGTTCTGGATGTGGTGGATGCCCGCGGGGAGCAGGAACGGCACCGAGGAGCCGATCACGAAACGCTTCGCGCCCCCCTTGTGCAGCTGCTCGGTGAGCCACTCCCACTCCACCGGGTCGATCATGCGCCGGTCATCGGGGTCGAGCTGGCGGGAGCAGCGGGAGTCGAGCATGATCAGGCGCGTGTCGCCGAGGTCGCGGGCGTAACTCCACCGGCTGTCGGCGGGAACGTCGTAGGCGTGCTCGGCGAAGGCGTCGAGGACCTCGGCGCCGTCCCCCTCGGCCGCGCACACCTTGCTGAGCAGCTCGTCCGAGGCGCGTTCCTCCGGCGACAGGTTACCCAGGTGCTGGTAGACCCAGTAGGCGCCGATCCCGGAGATCACCCGGTGCCGCCACCACGGCACCTCCTCCATCGACGTACGCCAGGAGATGGAGGTGTTGAAGTCGTCGCGCAGGTCGTGGTCATCGAAGATCATCGCGCTGGGCACCGTGGAGAGGAGCCAGCGGATCTCCGGGTCGGTCCACGCCAGGCGGTACAGCTCGGCGTACTCCTCGAAGTCGGCGATCTCCTTCTTCGGCTCGGTGTCCCTGCGGCCCGCGATGAACTCCAGCATCTCCGCGGACGGCTCGTCGGCGTAGACCTGGTCACCGAGCAGCAGCAGCAGGTCGGGCCAGCGCTCGTCGGGCGTCTCGGGCAGCGTGCCACCGTACGCGCGCAGCACGTCCACCCCGTGGGAGATCGTGTACACGAGGTCGTGCGGCACGCTGGTCCGGCACGAGCCGAACATGACGCGATTCGGACCGTCGGGGCCGAGCAGGCGGATGCGGCTCGGCGGCTGACCGATCAGGGGCCACACGGTCTCCCCGCCCAGACGCACCTCGTAGGCGCCTCCACCCTCCACGTCCACGATCGCGTAGTGGTGACCGTGGACGGTGAACGTCCTCGCCTCCGAGCGCACGCCACCGACCTCGACCGTCACCTCGCACGGCTCGCTCGTCTCCATCCACACCGACGCGCTCGTCTCGTCCACATAACGCAACATCGGCCCGACCACAAGTTCCGGCACTTTCATCCCCTCGACTGCACCACGGTAGGAATCCTGACCGGATCCTGGCGAATCTATGTTTTACTCCCAGATTGCCCAGGGGAGCAGGCAGATAACAACACACCTCCTGCTCGCGGGCTCGCGACCGGATCCGCGGATCAGTCATGAGAACGAAACACGGCCCGACCCTGCGGGCAAAAAACCGCGCCTAGTCTGATCGTGACCATGTGCCCCGAGCGGAGCAAGGGCGCTTCGCTCACCGTACGGAGGTATCCCTTGAGAACGCTCACGGTGCCGTCGACGACGCCGGCCGCCACCACTCCCGTCAGTCCCGGCCGACAGGCCCTCGACTCCGCGCTCCTCCAGCTCGACCGGGCCTCGGACCGGCTGAGCCTGGACGACAACCTGCGCACCATGCTCGCCACCCCCCGCCGCTCGCTCACCGTCGCGGTCCCGGTCCGCCGCGAGGACGGCCGGATGGACGTCGTGCAGGGTTTCCGGGTGCAGCACAACACTACCCGCGGCCCGGCGAAGGGAGGCATCCGCTTCCACCCCCGCACCGACGTCCACGAGGTCACCGCCCTGGCCATGGGCATGACGTGGAAGTGCGCGCTGGCCGCCATCCCCTACGGAGGGGCCGAGGGCGGCGTCTCCCTGGACCCGGCCTCGTTGAGCGCCCGCGAGCTGGAACGGGTCACCCGGCGCTACGTCAACGAGGTCCTGCCCATCATCGGTCCCGAGCGGGACATCCCGGCCCCCGACGTCGGCACCGACGAGCGCACCATGGCCTGGATCATGGACACCTACTCGGTGAACGCGGGCTACCCGGTGCCCGGCGTGACGATCGGCGGCCCCGTCTCCCCCGGCGGCGCGCCCGACAGGGCCGGGACCGCGACCTCCCGCGGCGTGCGGATCGCCGCGCTCAGAGCTCTGGGCGGCTCTCCCGAGGGCCGTACCGTCGCGATCCAGGGCTTCGGCAAGGTCGGTGCCCCCGCCGCGCGCTACCTCGCCGACGCGGGCTGCCTCGTGATCGCGGTCTCCGACCGCACCGGGGCCGTGATCGACCGCTCAGGGCTGGACGTCGACGACCTGCGGGCCTGGTCGGAGGAGACCGGCGGGGTACGCGGTTACCGCCGGGCGGACGCGCTGTCGTGGGAGGAACTGCTGGAGCTCGACGTGGACGTGCTCGTCCCCGCCGCCATGCAGGGGGCGATCACCGAGGAGAACGCCACCAGGATCAGGGCCGGCCTGGTCGTGGAGGGCGCCAGCTCCCCCACCACGCCCGGCGCGGACCGCGTCCTCGCCGACGCGGGCGTCACCGTGGTCCCCGACATCCTGGCCAACGCCGGCGGCGTGATCGTCTCCTACCTGGAGTGGCTGCAGGACATGCAGGCGCGTCGCTGGAGCGCGCGCGAGGTCGACGCGAGGCTTCGCGGCATCGTGCAGGACGCGTTCGACACGACCGCGGCGGTCTCCGCCGAGTACGGGATCACCCTGCGCGAGGCCGCCCATGTGATCGCTGTCGGCCGGGTCGCCGACGCCCACCGGGCACGCGCGCCGCACCCCTGAGCCCTGGATCGCGCATCGGCCCGGCCTCGCCGGCACCGGAATTCGAGAGTGTCCACGACACGGACACCCCCGACCTCCCCGTCGCCCGACCTGGCCGCGGCCACTCGAAGAGGGCGCCCATTCCCGTCGCGTACGGGATGCGCCTCCCCGTGACGGGTCGCCGCCCCGTCCCCGCCGCAGGGGATGCGTCTCACGCCGCCACGGCCAGGCGTCCGCGCCACCACGCGAGCGTCGCGGCCAGCGCCTCGTCCATCGGGGTCGGCGCGAGGCCGAAGGCCGCCTGGGAGGCGTCGGAGTCGAGGACGAAGGGACGGACGAACTGGTAACGCAACTCCTCCAGCTCCCTGAGCATCGGTGAGAAGACCCCGCCGGTGCGCAGCATCCAGTGGGGCAGGGCCTTCACCCCCGGGTCGGGGACTCCCGCGAGCGCGCACAGGCGCTCGGCGATCTCGCGCACCGGCATCGGCTCGTTCGTCGGAACGTGCCACGCGCACCCCCAGGCGCGCTCGCCCTCGCCCGCCGCGACCAGGGTCCGCGCGACGTCGGGCACATACGTCCAGCTGTGCGGCTGGTCGGGGTCTCCGGCGAAGCGTACGGTCCTGCCGGCGAGCAGCGCGGGGACGAACCTCTCCCCGAGGTGCGACTGGTCCAGGCAGCCGGGGCCGAAGTAGTCGGATCCGCGCACCTCGGTCACCCTGACCCGGCCCGCCTCGTGCGCGGCCAGGGCGTCCCGCCACACCTTCACCCGGATCGCGCCCTTGACGCTGGGCGGGTCGAGCGGGTCGTCCTCCCTCATCGGCCGGTCGGGCGCCGCGTAGACGTACAGGTTGCCGAGGATGACGTATCCGGCGCCGGTGGTCTCGGCGGCTCCCAGCAGGGACGCGGCGAGCGGCGGCCAGTCGCGCGCCCACTCGTGGTAGCGCGGGTTGACGCAGTTGTAGAGGACGGCGGCGCCCCGGGTCAGGGCGGTCAGCTTCTCGCGGTCGCTCACGTCGGCGGCGACCCTGCGGACGCCGGGCAGGTCGGGGCCCGAGCCCGAGCGGCTGAGGAGGACGACCTCGTGCCCCTGCCCTGTCAGCAGCCTGGCGACCTCGGAGCCGACCTGTCCGGCTCCCGCGATGACGTGCTTGGCCATGATTCCTCTTCCTTTGCGGTGGCTTACCCGTTCCGTTATGAGAGCAATGCTCTCGCTAGAGAGCACTGCTCGTCAAGAGCAGTGCTCTCGTTTTTTGTCGGTGCTCTGATATGGTCGCGACATGAGTTCGAGCCTCACCGCACGCGAGAGGGTCAGGGCCGAGCTGACCCGCGAGATCACCGATGTCGCCCGCAGGCAGCTCGCCGTCGACGGCGCGAGCGGCCTGTCCCTGCGCGCGATCGCCCGCGAGATGGGCATGGCCTCCTCGGCGATCTACCGCTACTTCCCGTCCAGGGACGACCTGCTCACGGCCCTGATCATCGACGGCTACAACGCCGTCGGCGAGGCCGTGGAGAACGCCGACGCGGCCGTCCCACCGGAGGACCACGGGAGGAGGTGGATGGCGGTCTGCCACGCCGTGCGGGACTGGGCGCTCGCCCACCCGCACGAGTACGCCCTGCTGTACGGCTCACCCGTCCCCGGCTACCGCGCCCCCCAGGACACCGTCCCCGCCGCGCTCCGCGACACCGTCGTCTACGGCCGGATCGTCTCCGCCGCCCACCGCGCCGGAGCGCTGAACCCGCCCGACACCTCTCACCCGCCCGTCCCGCCGTCCTTCCACGAGGACGCCGCACGCGTGCGCGAACTGATACCCGACGTCCCCGACGACGTGGTCGTCCGCGGCCTGATCGCCTGGACCGGCCTGTTCGGCTGGATCGGCTTCGAGGTGTTCGGCCAGTTCGACAACGCGATCCTCGACCCCGCCTCCGCCTTCGACCACGCCATGCGCTGCCAGGCCCGCACCCTCGGGCTAGCTGTCTGATACGTCATGAGTTGGCCGGATAATTCACCCACCACAGCACGGCCTCGGCATGCGTGCTGTTTGTCCTTATGTGTCACACCAGGCTGCGGAGAGGTGGTCGATCGCGCCGTACTCGACGTATTCGTCCGGCACGAGTCCCAGGATCTCTCCGGCGTCGGCCAGACGTCCGCCCGGCGATCCACGGCCCCGAGGGGCCGTGGGACGACGGTCTCCGTGAGACCGTGTGAACGGCCGGAAGCCCTCTACCGGGCGAACCTCTTGCGCGCGGCTCCTCGGATGACCTGGCCCGGCCGCTGCTGCTCTCCGTGCAGGGAGGTGAGCACGACGAGCAACCCGGTGACGGCGGGGATGACCCACTGCATGAGACGCAGCTGCTGTTGCGTCTTGGCGACGTCCTCCGGGGTCTCCTTCTCCGGTTTCACGGCACCTTCCACCGGCACGTCGCCCGCGTCCGCGAGTTTGGCACCGAGCACCCCGGTGTAGGCGGTCGCGGCGAGTGCCCCGGCGGTCAGCACGGCCTTGGCCGCGGTGCTCGCCCCCACCCCGCGCTGGTACGCCACGCGCCGCCTGTTGGCGGACAGCAGACCGAGCGAGCCGACGAGAAAGGCGCCGACGCTCGCCGCGCTGACCGGCGCCCACCTGCCCCATCCCGCGTTCGCGACCCGCAGGCGCTCACTCCTGTCGCTCACCACGGCGGTGGCACCGTTGAGGCCGACCGCGCCCATCAACGATCCCCCGAACCAGGCGGCCAGCCCGACATCGTGCATCGCACGCACGACCGTATTGCGTTCCATGCTCTCCCCCTCATCACCAGCGCTGGATTCACGAGCTCTAACGGTGGATATCGCACTGTTATCACTGTGATGGGAGTTGACTACCCTGATCCGGTCGTAAGATCCGCTTGTGAGTTGATGTCCGGATCAAGGTTGAGGCTGGGAACCGTCAGGAAGAGAAGACACGGGCGTCGAGGAACGGGTTACGGAACTTGCCCGTGGGATCGAGGTCGGCGGCCAGGCGCCGGAAGTCCGGGAGCCGGTCGTACAGGGAGTTCAGGCGCTCGGGTCCCATGAGGAAGAGTTTGCCCCAGTGCGGGCGGGCCTCGAAGGGCTCCAGCGACTCCTCGACCACGGCGAGCACCCGGCTCACCGCGGGCCAGTCCTTCTTCCAGGTGAAGTGGACGGCGACGACGTCCTCGCGGTAGGCGGTGCTCAGCCACAGGTCGTCCGCCGCGACGGTGCGGATCTCCGAGATCTGCAGGACGGGGGCGATGACGTCCCTGACCGCGTCCAGCGCGCGGAGCGCGGCGAGGGCGTGGCGGCGTGGCAACAGATACTCCGACTGGAGCTCCTCCCCGCTGCTCGGGGTGAAGTCCAGGCGGAAGTGCGGCAGCCGGTCGTACCAGGGGCCGGGGACGCCCATCTGCGCGGTGCAGTTCACGGCGGAGATCCCCGGCAGCGGGTGCCGGTCGGCCGTGGCCGCCGTGGCGTCCAGCCAGCGCGGCGCCGCCTCCCACGGACCGGACTCCTCCTCGCGGCGCTTCACCCACACCTGGTCGATCCGGGGGCCGCTCCAGCCGGTGAACAGGCTCACGCTGTACGCGGCGGAGAGGACCTCCTCGAAGTGCTCCTCCAGGCGCGCCCACGGCAGGTTCTCGTAGACGTACTGCCGTACCTCGAAGGCCGGGACGACGTCGAGGACGACCCTGGTGACGATGCCCAGTGCGCCGAGGCCGACGACCACCCCGGCGAAGCGGTCGCCGTCCTTCTCGCGGCCGAGGACGGTGATCTCGCCGTCCGCGGTGACGAGTTCGAGGCCGGAGACCGCGGTGGCCAGATTGCCGTTGGCGACGCCGGAACCGTGCGTGGCCGTGGCGCAGGCGCCGGCGACCGAGATGTGCGGCAGGGAGCCGAGGTTGGGCAGCGCGTAGCCCTCGCCGTACAGCCACCGGCTCAGCTCGCCGTAGCGCACCCCGCCACCGACCGTGACCGTGCCCCGCTCCGGGTCGAGTTCGAAGGCGGCGGGCAGGCCCTCCAGCGAGACGAGGTCACCGCCGGGACGGTCGGCGATCTCGTTGAAGGAGTGGCGGGTGCCGAGCGCCCCGATGGCGGCGCTGCTCGCGACCACCTCCTGGAGCTCCTCGACGTCGCCGGGGCGGTGGATCCGCGCGGCGCCGTAGGTGATGTTGCCCGCCCAGTTCAGCAACCCTCTGGTCACGATGTGCCCTCTCCACGCCTCACGCCAGGCCGTACGCGGCGGATGCGCGCCACACGCGGCGATCGTGCCGGAACACGGACTCACTCGGGTGACCGGGCGGGGGCACGGATCGCGGCCGGGCGGTCGTGGTCGTGGCCGTGCGCGAGCACGGCCCATGACCGGTGATCGCGCGAGACGCGACGGCGGGCATTGCCGCCCCCAGGGTAGTTCAGAAATGTCGGTATATCACCGCGGGCCTTCACCGGCCGCGGGCCGCGCACTCGATGCAGGTCCTGGCGATCGGGCGTGCCTTCAGGCGCTCCAGGGCGATGGGGCGCCCGCAGTCGTCGCACACGCCGTAGGTGCCCTGCCGAAGTCGCCCCGCCATCTCGTCGAGATCGTCGAGATGGGCTTGTGCCCTGTCGAGCAGGGCCTGGAGATGGGACCGTTCGAAGGCGATCGTCGCCCCCTCGGGGTCGTGCTCGTCGTCGTTGCTCACCAGCGCCGACGACTCGACGAGGTCGTCCCAGTCACGTGTCAGCGCCGCGATCTGGACCACCGTCCTCTCGCGGTCCTCGGCGAGCAGATCTCGTATCGCCGCCCGCTGGGAGGAGGACAGCACGGTTTTCCTAGGCCGCTCGCCCATCGCCGTCTCACCTCGTTCTGTCGCGGATCCGCTCCTGGCCGTGAGCATCGTCGGCCTGTTTCTTGAGGCCACTGACCTGTGTCTTTCCCTCAGTTCAGGGCGCGCGAGGGGGAACGGCCCGTACGGCGGCGGGGGCACCCTCGCCGCCGTAGGAGCCTTTTACGGGAACGGGAACCGATGATCGGGCCGCCGTTCGATGGCGGGAACGCCCGATCCTCTCCGGCACCCATCAGCGGGCCGTCGCCTGTCCCGGACGCCGCCCCGTGCCCGGAGCGGCGTGTTCCACGGGGCGGGTGTCAGAAGGAGAAGATCGGCCCTGTCGCGGTGCGCAACTCACACTGGTTGCTGAAGGTCCGCTGGTATCTGATGGAGCGGCCGTTCCAGGTACCGGTCGCGGAGACGACGATGGGGTCGTAGTACTGCGGGCAGGCTCTCCACGGCAGCCTGATGCGGGCGGGGTCGCCCTGCGCCCGGAGCAGCAGCGAGCATGCCTGGGTTCCTTCGGGATGCATGCCGTAGAGCGGCGCGCATCCGAGGCGAATAGTCCGCTTCCTGCCTATCCGCGAGACGGTCAGCGTGAGGTGCTTGGCGTACGGGCCTCCGGCCGTCGGCCACGGCGGGGGCACGATGGGCGGCCGGGGCGGCATCGGGACCGGAATCGGCGGAGGCGGGATGGGCTGGCCCCACGGCGGGTGCGGGATCGAAGTGGGCCAGGGCGGCATCGGAACGGGCGGGGTCGCGACGGGCCGCGGCGGCATCGGAACGGGCTTGGGCGGAACCGGGAGCGGATCGGCGATCGACTGGGTCACGGGCGGGTCAGGTATGTGGTTCGGTGGTGACTGCGTGTCCGCGGTGGCGGTACCGCTGAGGATGACGAGCCCGGCGGTGGCCAGGCCGAGAATACATCGCATAGATTCCCCCGATGAATACGAATTTCGCATGTAACCGATAAGTCGTTTTCGGTTGATTCGAGGGGAGCAAGTTGTACCCTGAGCTGCGAAGAGGCTACGTCGATAACGTGGGGATGTCTCGCAGCGACTCGCTCCGGAATGCCATAAATTCACCGGTCGGGGGCGCCTCCGGACGGGGCTGTTCAGGGCAAAGGCCCGCGAGCACATCCGTCGCACGGATTTGTATGAAAAAAGCCGGTTTTGAGGCAGTCGTCGCGGCTGCGGCATCCGCCACCGCCCATGCGACGGACGCCACGGCACCGCCTGCGCCCCTGAGGTCACGAGCGTCTCCGGCACCGGAAGGCGAGCGGAGACGACTCGACCGCGCCCGGGCGGATTTCGCGGTGGGCGCGGTCGGGTGAGCGACGTCGATGCCTTGTGGGCGCCTGTCGAACCTCCTACGGCAGATCGTGCCGTACGGTCCTTCGCTAGCGGCCGGCGCGGTTGACCGCGGAGATGACGGCCTTGAGCGAGGCGGTGGTGGTGTTGGAGTCGATGCCGACACCCCACAGTGTCCGGCCGGCGATCTCGCACTCGATGTAGGAGGCGGCCTTGGCGTCGGTCCCCGCGCTCATGGCGTGCTCGGCGTAGTCGAGGACGCGCACCTGGACGCCGACCCTCGCCAGGGCGTCGCAGAAGGCGGAGATGGGACCGTTGCCGACCCCCTCGACCTCGCGGATCTCACCGTCGAGGCGCAGGTCGGCGCTGATCGCGTCCTTGCCGTCACCCCTGGAGGTGGTGCGGTGGGCCAGCAGGCCCAGACGGCCCCACGGGCTGGCCGGGTTGGGCAGGTATTCGTCGGTGAAGACCTCCCACATCCGCGTGGCGTTCACCTCGCCGCCGACGGTGTCGGTGTGGGCCTGGACCGCGCGGGAGAACTCGATCTGCAGGCGGCGCGGCAGGTCCAGGTGGTGGTCGGCCTTCATGATGTAGGCGACGCCACCCTTGCCGGACTGGCTGTTGACCCGGATGACCGCCTCGTAGGTGCGGCCGATGTCCTTGGGGTCGATCGGCAGGTACGGGACCGCCCAGGTGAACTCCTCGACCGGGACGCCCGCGGCGGCCGCGTCACGCTCCAGGTGCTCGAAGCCCTTCTTGATGGCGTCCTGGTGGGAGCCGGAGAAGGCGGTGTAGACGAGCTCGCCGCCCCACGGGTGGCGCGGGTGGACGGGCAGCTGGGTGCAGTATTCGGTGACCCGGCGGATCTCATCGATGTCGGAGATGTCGACCTCGGGGTCGACGCCCTGCGAGAACAGGTTCATGCCCAGCGTGACCAGGCAGACGTTGCCGGTGCGCTCACCGTTGCCGAACAGGCAGCCCTCGATCCGGTCGGCCCCCGCCATGTAGCCCAGTTCGGCGGCGGCGACGGCGGTGCCGCGGTCGTTGTGAGGGTGCAGGGACAGCACGATCGAGTCGCGGTAGGCGAGATTGCGGTGCATCCACTCGATCTGGTCGGCGTAGACGTTGGGCGTGGCCATCTCGACGGTGGCGGGCAGGTTGATGATGACCTTGCGGTCGGGGGTGGGCTGCCAGACGTCGTTGACGGCGTCGCAGACCTCCACCGCGTACTCCAGCTCGGTGCCGGTGAAGGACTCGGGGGAGTACTGGAAGTAGATCTCCGTGTCGTCCATCTGGGCGGCGAGCTTCTTGCAGAGCTTGGCGCCCTCGACCGCGATCGCGGTGATGCCCTCGCGGTCCTGGCCGAAGACGACCCGCCGCTGGAGGGTGGAGGTGGAGTTGTACAGGTGGATGATCGCCTGCTTGGCCCCGCGCACCGACTCGAAGGTCCGCTCGATCAGCTCGGCCCTCGCCTGGGTGAGGACCTGGATCACCACGTCGTCGGGGATCAGGTCCTCTTCGATGATCTGCCGTACGAAGTCGAAGTCGGTCTGGGAGGCGGCGGGAAAGCCCACCTCGATCTCCTTGTACCCCATCTTCACCAGCAGCTCGAACATCTTGAGCTTGCGGTGGGAGTCCATGGGATCGATCAGTGCCTGGTTGCCGTCACGCAGGTCGACGGCGCACCACCGGGGGGCGCGGTCGATGACCTTGCCGGGCCAGGTGCGGTCGTCCAGCCGGATCGGCGCGAAGGACTCGTAGCGCGTGAAGGGCATGGGACTGGGTTGCTGCTGCGGATACATGCAAGGCTCCTCGACTGGAAAAACAATCGTGGCCGACGCGCATGGCTCGCTCCGCGACGAGGGAGCCGGCCTCTACAGGCCCTCGTCGCGGCAGCTAAGAAGCAGACCGCGCAGCATGCCTAGCACGTTAGCAGACGTCTCAGGATCCCCGTGCCTCGGTCTCACATGGCGGGACTTTAAGGATCTTCGCGGATCCCGTCCGCGTGGGAGGCGCCGCCCGCCATGCCCGCGACGGTCGCCACGAGAGGCCGCCCGATTCCCACGGTGTGACGATCCGCTGATCGGATACAGTCCAGAAGTACTCTGACAGGGGGAACGGCCATGAGGGACGGCGACATCCTCGCCCACATCAACGAGCTGATCGCCGAAGAGCGGGAGCTCCGGGCGAGACTGGGCTCGCACTCGATCTCCTCACACGAGGAGAACAACCGGATCATGCAGTTGGAGGAGGCTCTCGACCAGGCCTGGGACCTGCTCAGGCAGCGCCGGGCGCTCCGCGAGTTCGGCGAGGATCCCGACTCGGCGGGCCCCCGCCCGATCGACGAGGTCGAAGGCTACAGTCAGTGACCGTCCGTCCCGGAAGCCGTCACAGGGAGTGCGTCGGCCACCCCGCGAGCTGACCCGTCGCTCCCGCTCGCCCGCCGCTCCGGCCGCTCCGCCGCACTCACCCGGCGCGCGGCTCGGTCACGGACGGGGACTCGGCGGGAGTCGGAGACTTGGCGGGTATCGGAGACTTCTCCGTACTCGGAGACGGAGCCGGGGACGGATCCGGGGACCGGTCAGAGGACGGCGGGAGCGGGTCGGTCGCCTTCTCCGGACGGCCCTCACAGCGCGAGTCCGCCGAAGTCCGCTGCGAGGCCGGGGCGAGCCAGGAGATCACACTCTGTTCGACGTACCAGCCGTGCAGGTTCACCCACGTCCTGGGCACCTCGCCGGGATCGGGGCAGAGCACCTTGGACTGCAGCCTGTCGTTCTGGATGAACTCCACGGCACCGTCACGCTTGAGGACGGTGGTCATCTGGTCGTCGCTGGCGACCATGTAGCCCACGACCACCTCGGCGGGCCTCTTCGCGGTCGGACTCTCCACGCTGATCTGTATGGCGATCAACGGGAGGATCGGCGCCCTCATCACGACCACGCCGACCAGGAACGGCGTGAACACCGCCATCCCGATCGCGATGCCGTGGGTCAGCACCCTGGCCGGCGCCTCGGGCACGGGACCTGTCAGCAGCGCCGCGAACACCGGGGGAAGCGTGAGAAGGATCGCGGTCGCCACGTCCCGCGCGGTGAACGCCGAGACGATCGCCGGCCACAGCATGACGTACGACAGCACGGCGGCGATCACCGGCAGCGCGTAGCAGAACGTGGTCCGCAGCTCCTCGTGGTCCGGGAACCGTTCGCGCACGGTCAGCCCGAGCAGGGCGAGTGACATCATCGCGAGCGTCGGCAGGAAGCGCAGCTGCCAGGTGCACACGCCCATCGCGACGGCGAGGACCACGACCCAGCCGGGCAGCCGCTGGGCGCTGTGCACCAACCACGAGAAGCGGCCGGTGCTGATCCAGTAGAGGGTGCCGAGAAGCCTGCCCCCGACCACGACGACGGGCAGCACCCACACCGTGGTCAGCAGGACCGCGCTCAGCAGGCCCAGCGGGCTGATGGTCTGCACGAGCAGGAGCAGCGTCTGGGTGTCCTGCCTGCTGGCGTACCACAGCCGCATCACCAGCAGGACGATCGGGAAGACCGGCAGCAGCGTGAGGAACCACTCCTGGTTCCTCGGCGCGTCCCTCAACCGCGCGTTGGGCTTCAAGGCGCGGAGGGGCAATCCCGCACGGGGAGGGTCCGCTCCCAGGGCCAGCGGCGTACGTCCGGGGGAAGCGCGCACGGCTGCTGCGCCTGCGCCACGTCCACCCCCGGGTTGGCCGCCAGCAACGGCCGGATGTGCTTCTCGTACGCCTCCTCCCACATCTTGTTGCCCGGATCGGCGTAGGAGCGGTAGAGCGCGAGGTCGACCAGGGTGCGCAGCGCGCCGTTGGAACCCGCGTTGACCGCCCACATCTCCGTCTTCTCCAGCGCGATGTCGTGGTGGCGCAGCTTCCTTTCCGGCTGTGCGACGAACCCGGCCAGCAGGGCCGCGTCGGTCGTCACCGCCTCGGCCGCCCTGTCGCTCGGCACACCGTCCGCCAGACGGTCCACGCACTTGCTGATCAGGAGCTCGGCGATGGGGTCGACCTTGATCGCCTTCCTCAGCTCGGCCAGGGAGGTCGAGGTGCCGAGTGAGCAGACCTTCCTGCCCTCAAGCTGCCCCAGGGAGGCGACGTTGTCGTCGGGGTAGTCGGCCCTGGTCACCACCGACTGCTCGGTGTAGAGGTAGGGCGTGGAGAAACCGACGGAGGGGTCGGCCTTGCGTTCCGGCGTCACGCTGAAGGTCGCCACCACGAGGTCGACCTTGACGAACGTGCCGTCCGTGTCGCGGGCCTGCATACGCGCCCTGTCCTCGGTCTCGATGGCGAGGAAGTCGACCTGGTCGGGCCGGAACCCCAGATCCGCCGCGATCATGTAGGCGATGTCGATGTCGAAGCCGGTGAAACCGGTCCCGCCCGGCTCCCGCAGGGCGATGCCGGGGGTGTCCTCCTTCACCCCGATCAGAAGCCTGTCCTTGTTGAGGAGTCCAGCCTTCTCCCGCAGCTCGGCCTCGGTGGGAGGCCCGCTCACCCACGCGATGGACACCCCGACCACGACCGCGGCGAGGACCAGCGCGATCCAGGCGGCCAGCCTGAAACGGCGGAAACGGCGCCTGCGGGGCGGGCCCGGCGCTCCGGCCGGGACGATCGGCGGCCCGGACTGGAGGCCCTTGACGTCCGCGTCCTCGAATCGCGAAGCGCGATCGTAGCGGTCGTCGTACCGCCGCTCGCGTCCGTACCCGTCATCGTCCCAGCGGTCACGCGCATACCGGTCGTCAGGCCTCCGGCCGCGCTCATATCGTCCGCCGTCGCGCCGGTCACGTCCGTACCTGTCATCGTCCCAGCGGTCACGGTCATCGCGGTCATCAGGGGCACCGCCCCGCCGGTCACGCTCATACCGATCGTCGCCCCGCCGGTCACGGTCATAGCGGTCATCGCCCCGCTGGTCGCGTCCCTCGTCGCCTCGCGAGCCGGGGACGTCGGCGCCCGGCTCGCCGATCGTCGAGCCGGGCGGCGTCTCGCGCTCGCCGACGGCCGGGCCGCCGGTCTCCCCCGAGCCCGTGGCCGGGCCGCCGCTCTCCCCCGGGGAAGACCGGCCCTGCCTCTCGGGAGGTGAGGGAGCCCCCTCCGGGCCCGTCTCCCCGTCCGCAGGTTCCTTCGCCATGACACCCCCGGACTCCGCTTTTCTGGGCAGATTATGTCGTCGTCACCCGCCGCGGGAGGCCCTTCATCAAGAAGTGATCAAATGGGCCCTTCTTCATATTGGAAGTCCGATTCGGATTTTCTGAGGATCAGACGGCGAGAAGGCGGTGAATTCCCTCCCCGCGCAGTTCCTCGGCCGCCCCCGAGTGGACGACGTGCCCGGCGTCGAGAATGAGGAAACGGTCGGCGAGGCGGAGCGCCAGATCCAGATACTGCTCGACCAGCAGAACCGACAGTCCCGTGGCGTGCAGCCGCTCGATCGCCTCCTCGATCTCGATGACGATCGACGGCTGGATGCCCTCGGTGGGCTCGTCGAGGATGAGCAGCTTGGGACGGGTGACCAGGGCGCGGGCGATGGCGAGCTGCTGCTGCTGCCCGCCGGACAGGAATCCGGCGCGCCGCTTGAGCAGCGGCTTCAGACGCGGGAAGGTCTCCAGCGCCTCCTCCAGCGCCTCCTGCGGCCCCTTGGCGGCCTCCAGCGTGACCTGCAGGTTGCCGAGCACGCTGAGCTGCGGGAACGTCTCGTGACCCTGGGGGACGTACGCCATGCCGAGCCGGACCCGCTCGTGCGGCGGCATGCGGGTCACGTCGCGGCCCTCGAAGGTGACCGATCCCGCGGTGGCGGGCAGCACGCCCATCACCGTGTTGAGCAGGGTGGTCTTGCCGACCCCGTTGCGGCCCATCACGCACATCAGCTGCCCCGGCTCCACCTCCAGGGAGACTCCGAACAGCACCCGGGCCCTGCCGTACCCGGCGTCAAGTTCCTGTACCGACAGCATCGCTGCGCTTCCTTCCGATATAGACCTCCTGCACGCGCGGATCGTCGCGAACCTCGTCGACCGACCCCTCGATCAGCACCTTGCCCTCGTGCAGGACGGTGACCTGCGAGGCGTACCTGCGCAGGAACTCCATGTCATGTTCGATCACGATCACCGTGTGGTCGTTCGCCACGGACGTGAGGAGCTCGCCGGTGCGCTCCCGCTCGTCCTTGGACATACCGGCCACCGGCTCGTCCAGCAGGAGCAGCTTGGGACTCTGGGTGAGCAGCATGCCGATCTCCAGCCACTGCCGCTGACCGTGGGAAAGCACCCCCGCGGGCCGGTCGGCCAGCTCCTTGAGGCCGGTGGTCTCCAGGGCCTCGGCGACGGCGTCCGAGATGCCCCGCCTGCGCCGGGTCAGCGACCAGAGCGGCCTGCGGAAGGACGCGGCCAGGTCGAGGTTCTCCAGGACGGTGAGCTCCTCGAAGACCACCGAGGTCTGGAAGGTCCGTCCGACACCGAGCCGTACGATCTTGTGTTCGCGCTGCCCGACCAGGCTTTGCCCGTCGAAGACGACCTCGCCGGTGGTCGGGCGGGTGAGGCCGGTGATGACGTCGATGAGCGTGGTCTTCCCCGCCCCGTTGGGGCCGATCAGGAAGCGCAGCTCCCCCTTCTCGACCGTGAGGTCGATGCCGTCGATGGCGCGGAAGCCGTCGAAGACCACCGACAGCCCGCGCACCTCGATCATCGGGCTCATCCGACCTCCTCCATGACTCTCACCCCGGGGGCGTCCGCGGGCGGCGGTTCGGGGTCCGTACGACGCCTCGACCTGCGAGCCCAGGCGTCGCGCGCCGACGCCGCCACGCCGAGGATCCCCTTGGGGGCCAGGGTCATGACGAGGATGAACAGCGCGCCCTGCAGGTAGAGCCAGCCGTCGGCGAACTGCTCGCTGAAGGACGTCTTGGCGTACCCCATCACGACCGCGCCGAGGATCGCCCCTGCCAGCGCGAACCTGCCGCCCACCGCGACCGCGACGACGAGTTCCAGGGAGGGGACCACACCCAGCAGGGCAGGCGAGATGATGCCGACCACGGGCACGAACAGGGCCCCCGCGAGCCCGGCCATGCCCGCTGAGAGCGCGAAGGTGACGGTCTTGATCCTGGCGGGGTCGTAGCCGAGGAACCTGACGCGGTCCTCGCCGTCCCTGATCGCGACGAGCAACCGTCCGAAGCGGCTTTTGACCAGCTGGCGGGCACCGAGATAGAGCAGTCCCGTGACGATCGCGACCGCGAAGTACAGCCCGCGCTGGGTGGAGTCGGCCGCCAGGTCCTGGCCGAACAGGTCGTAGAAGTTGGTCAGGCCGTTGGTGCCACCGGTCAGGCCCTGCTGACCGACGAGCAGGATGACGAACGCGGCGGCGAGCGCCTGGGTGAGGATCGCGAAGTAGGCACCGCGCACCCGCTGCCTGAACACCAGCAGGCCGAGCACCGTGGCGATCACCATCGGCCCGACGACGACCATGGCGAGCGCGAACACCGGGTTCGCGAACGGTTTCCACAGGGCGGGCAGCTGCTCGACCCCGCTCCACACCATGAAGTCGGGCAGGTCGCCCTGGGCGTCCACCAGTTTCAGGTGCATCGCCATGGCGTAGCCGCCGAGCCCGAAGAACACGCCCTGGCCCAGGGTGAGCATGCCGCCCTGCCCCCAGGCCAGGCCGATACCCAGGGCGATGATCGCGAAGCAGAGATACTTTGCCAGCAGGCCGAGACGGAAGGGCTCCAGCAGGAGCGGCGCGACCACGAGGGCGAGCACGGCCACCACCGCGAAGACCCCGGGCCCCCTGAGACGTTCGAGATTCATGTCAAAGCCCTCGATCGGAGTACGAACAGGCCCTGGGGCCGGAACTGGAGGAAGGCGATGATCGCGGCGAACACGATCACCTTCGCCAGGCTGGCGTCGCTCCAGAACTCGGCGTAGGAGTTGAGCAGGCCGAGGCCGGCGGCGGCGATGACGGCGCCGCGCAGCTGGCCGAGGCCTCCGGCGACGACCACGAGGAAGGCGTCGACGATGTAGTAGGTGCCGAGGGCGGGTCCGACGGGGCCGATGAGGGTGAGGGCCACCCCGGCGACCCCGGCCAGGCCGGAGCCGATGAAGAAGGTGCGCTGGTCCACGTGGGCGGTGTTGATGCCGCTGACCGCGGCCAGCTGCCGGTTCTGCATCACCGCCTGCATCCGCCGCCCCTGGCCGGTGCGGTTCATGTAGGCCCAGATGCCGACGACGGTGGCGAGGGCGAGGGCGAAGATGAACAGCCGGTTGTAGGGCAGGGACGCGATGCCGCCCTGCAGCCAGGTGGGTGCCTGCACCTGCACGTTGGGCGCCCCGAACAGGTCGCGGGCGAGCTGCTGCAGCACGAGGCTCACGCCCCAGGTGAGCAGCAGGGTGTCGAGCGGGCGGCCGTAGAAGTGACGGATCGCGGTCCGTTCGAGGATGAGCCCCATCAGCCCGGCGACCAGGAAGGCGACGGGCAGGGCGACGATCACGGCCATCCGGCCGGTGAGGTCCTGGAGCAGGTAGGCGGTGTACGCGCCCGCCATGATGAACTCGCCGTGGGCCATGTTGATCACGCCCATCTGGCCGAACGTGAACGTCAGGCCGAGGGCGATGAGGAGCAGTACCGCGCCGATGGACAGGCCGATCGGGAGCTGGTTGAGGAAGGCCTCCACCGAATCCCCTTCCTAGGAGTGTCTGGCTCCGGAGCGGGCCGTGCCGCATTGTGGGTGCGCCACGGTGCTGCCCGTGATCTGGTCACGGCCCGGTCCGGAGCCGGTCTGAGAGGGGGTCAGCCGTTGGCCAGGCCGCTCGCCCAGGGGTAACCCTTGAGGTAGGGGTCGGGCTTGATCGGTTCGCCGGAGTTCCAGACCTCCTTGATGAGACCGTCGGGCTGGATCACCCCGATCCTCGCCGTCTTGTACATGTGCTGGTTCTCGCCGTCGATGGTGACCAGACCCTCGGGACGCTCCAGGGCGATGCCCCCGGCGGCCTTCTTGACTGCTTCGACCTCGACGGTTCCGGCCTTCTTGGCGGCCTCGGCCCACAGGTAGACGGCGTTGTATCCGGCCTCCATCGGGTCGGAGGTCACCTTGTCCGCGCCGTACTTGGCCTTGAACGCGGCGACGAACTTCTCGTTCGCCGGGTTCTCCGTGGTCTGGTAGTAGTTCCAGGCGACGGGGTGGCCGGCGATGTTGTCGACGCCGATGCCCTTGACCTCCTCCTCGGCGACGCTCACCGACAGGACGGGCATCTTCTCGGCGGTGACCCCCGCGCTGTTGAGCTGCTTGAAGAAGGCGACGTTGCTGTCACCGTTGAGGGTGTTGAAGACCGCGTCCGGCTTCGCCTGGACGACCTTGTTGGTCAGCGTGCTGTACTCGGTGTGGCCGAGGGGGGTGTACTCCTCGCCGAGGATCTCCATTCCGTTCGCCGCCGCGTACGCCTTGATGATCTTGTTGGCGGTGCGGGGGAAGACGTAGTCGCTGCCGACCAGGAATATCTTCTTCTTGCCCTGTTCCTTGAGGTAGTCCAGGCCAGGGATGATCTGCTGGTTGGTGGTGGCGCCGGTGTAGAAGATGTAGGGCGAGCTCTCCAGGCCCTCGTACTGGACCGGGTACCACAGCAGGGCCTTGCTCCGCTCGAACACCGGCAGCATCGCCTTGCGGCTGGCGGAGGTCCATCCGCCGAAGGTGGTGGCGACCTTGTCCTGGCGGATGAGCTTGGTGGCCTTCTCCGCGAAGGTGGGCCAGTCGGACGCGCCGTCCTCCACCACGGGGATCAGCTTCTTGCCGAGTACGCCTCCGGCGGCGTTGATCTCCTCGATCGCGAGCAGTTCGGAGTCCCGCACGGTCACCTCGCTGATGGCCATGGTCCCGCTGAGCGAGTGCAGGATGCCGACCTTGATGCCGTCCTCACTACCACCGCCACCGGCACTGGCCGCGTTCTTGTCCGCAGGGGCTTCGCCTCCACATGCGGTCAGTGCCATGGCCAGCGCCACGGCGACGACTCCGGAGCGCCACACTGTGTTCCTCAATGACTTTCCTCCTTGCCGGTACGGCCCCCGCACCGAGCTATCTGCCGTCAAGGTGACTGAGTGAGGTTTCCCGACTAGTTCGCAGTTGTTAATTGCGCTTTACCGGGATTTCACCGCCGTGACAGGACGTGGCGGCGCGGACACCGCGCCATTTTTTATCCTGACAAATCGGCAAATTTCGTGATATCCACTTCGGAACACGTCGGTATACCCGCAGGAAAGGGGGCACCGAGGGCCGCTTCTCCCCCGTTCGTACGATCCGCACCACCTGGAAACCAGCACGACATCGACGTGCAACATCATGGAAACCGCCGGTTCCTATGGTCCGGGAATGCGGCTCACACCACACGAGCAGGAACGCCTGCTCATCCACGTCGCCGCCGGTGTCGCCCGCGACCGCAGGTCACGGGGCCTCCGGCTCAACCACCCCGAGGCCACCGCGATCATCGCGTCCTTCCTCATGGAGGGCGCCAGAGACGGGCGCACCGTCGCCGAGCTGATGGACGCGGGCCGCAAGGTGCTCTCCCGCGACGACGTCATGGAGGGGGTGCCCGAGATGCTGTCGTCGGTCCAGATCGAGGCCACCTTCCCCGACGGCACCAAGCTCGTCACCGTCCACCACCCGATCCCGTGAGCCCCGGCCGATCTCATGAGAGCCCACGACTTTCCGCCGGCCCCTCACATCCCAGGAACGGTGAGCGCCGATGACACCCGGTGAGATCCAGTACGGCGACGCGCCCGTCCCGCTCAACCCGGGCCGCGAGCGCGTCACCGTCCGCGTCGTCAACACCGCCGACCGGCCGATCCAGGTCGGCTCGCACTACCACTTCGCCGCCTGCAATCCCGGCCTGGAGTTCGACCGCGAGGCGGCCTGGGGCACCAGGCTCGACGTCCCCGCCGGCACGGCGGTGCGGTTCGAGCCCGGTGTGGAGCGCGACGTGACCCTCGTACCGATCGGCGGACTGCGGATCGTCCCCGGCCTCCGCCCCGAGTGGGCCGGACCTCTCGACGGGAGCCCCGGTGTTCATTGAACGATCGCGCTACGCCGCGCTCTACGGCCCCACCACCGGCGACCGGGTCAGGCTGGCCGACACCGACCTGTTCATCGAGGTCACCGAGGACCTGTCGATGGGCCCTTCGGGAGCGGGTGACGAGGCCGTCTTCGGCGGCGGCAAGGTCATCAGGGAGTCGATGGGCCAGGCCAGGACCACCAGGGCCGAGGGTTCGCCCGACCTGGTGATCACCGGCGCGGTGATCCTCGACCACTGGGGCGTGGTGAAGGCCGACATCGGGATCGGCGACGGCCGCATCGTCGCGATCGGCAAGGCGGGAAACCCCGACACCATGGACGGCGTCCACCCCGACCTGGTCATCGGCCCCTCGACCGAGATCCTCGCGGGCAACGGGAAGATCCTGACCGCCGGGGCGATCGACTCCCACGTCCACCTGATCTGCCCGCAGATCCTCGACGAGGCCCTCGCCGCGGGGGTGACCACCATCGTGGGCGGCGGCACGGGACCCGCCGAGGGCACCAAGGCCACCACCGTCACCGGCACCTGGTACCTCGCGCGGATGCTGGAGTCGCTCGACTCCTACCCGATCAACGTCGCGCTGCTCGGCAAGGGCAACACGGTCAGCCGCGAAGGGCTGCTCGAACAGCTACGCGCCGGGGCCTCGGGGTTCAAGCTGCACGAGGACTGGGGCACCACCCCCGCCGCGATCGACGCCTGCCTCTCGGTCGCCGACGACACCGGCACCCAGGTCACGATCCACACCGACACCCTCAACGAGGCCGGGTTCGTGGAGTCGACGCTCGCGGCGATCGGCGACCGGATGATCCACGCGTACCACACCGAGGGGGCGGGCGGCGGTCACGCGCCGGACATCATCCGGGTCGCCTCCTACGGCAACATCCTGCCGTCCTCGACGAACCCGACCCGCCCGCACACCGTCAACACGCTCGACGAGCACCTCGACATGCTGATGGTCTGCCACCACCTCAACCCGTCCATCCCCGAGGACCTGGCGTTCGCCGAGTCCCGGATCCGGCCGTCCACGATGGCGGCCGAGGACATCCTGCACGACATGGGCGCGATCTCGATGATCGGCTCGGACTCCCAGGCGATGGGCCGGGTGGGCGAGACGATCATCCGCACCTGGCAGACCGCGCACGTGATGAAGCGCCGCCGGGGCGCGCTTCCCGGTGACGGCCCCGCCGACAACCTCCGCGCCCGGCGCTACGTCGCCAAATACACGATCTGCCCGGCCGTGGCCCACGGCCTGGACGGCGAGGTCGGCTCGGTGGAGGTCGGCAAGCTGGCCGACCTCGTCCTGTGGGACCCGGCCTTCTTCGGCGTCAAACCGGACCTGGTGGTCAAGGGTGGTGTCATCGCGTACGCCCAGATGGGTGACGCCAACGCCTCCATCCCGACCCCGCAGCCGGTCATGCCGCGCCCGATGTTCGGCGCCGCCCCGCTCACCGCCGCCGCCACGTCGGTCCACTTCGTCGCCCCCCTCGCGATCGAGGACGGCCTCGCCGACCGGCTCGCCGTACGCAGGCGCCTGCTGCCTGTCGCCGACGTGCGTCGCAGAGGCAAGGAGAGCATGCCGCTCAACGACGCGATGCCCAGGATCGACGTCCATCCCGACACCTTCGCCGTCAGCGTCGACGGCGAGGTGATCGAACCCGCCCCCGCCGAGACCCTGCCCATGACCCAGCGCTATTTCCTGTTCTGACCAGTTCTTGATCGACCGCCCCGCTGTCCCGTCCAGCCGAAGGTGAGGCCCCGTAGCGCATGAACGCCGCGTTGCTGCTCCTGGCCGACTCCCGGTTGCCCGCCGGGGGTCACGGCCACTCCGGAGGCGCCGAGGAGGCGGTCAGGATCGGTGCGATCCACGACCTTCCCGGCCTCGCCGCCTTCCTGCGGGGCCGCCTCGCCACCGCGGGCCTCGTGACGGCCGCCCTCGCCGCCGCGGCCTGCGAGCTCGGCACGGCCCACTTCTCCGCGAGCCTCTCACCTCCGGCGGGCGGCCCTCCGGTAGAGGTTCCCACGCGGGCGGACGGCCTCCCCCAGACTGACGGCGCCGCTCTCGTGAACGGTCCGGCTCTCACGCCCGAGAACGGCCCCGCTCCCGCGAACGGCTCGTCTCCGGATCCGGAGACGAGCCGTTCGCTCTGGATACGGCTGGACGCGGAGGCCGACGCCAGGATCTCCTCGCCCGCCCAGCGGGAGGCGAGCCGCACGCAGGGCAGGCTGCTGCTGCGTACCTCGCGGAGAATCTGGCCCTCCCCGGTGCTCGACGCGCTGGCCGGGACTGTCACCTCGGGGGTCCATCACCCTCTCGCGCTCGGCGCGGTGGCGGCGGTGGCGGGCTGCTCCCCCGCCGAAGCCGCCCTCGCGGCGGCCTACACCTCCGTCACCGGACCCGCCACGGCGGCGGTACGGCTACTGGGACTCGACCCGGTGGCCGTCCACCGCCTGCTCGCCGAACTCGCTCCGGCCCTGGAAAGGGTCGCGGCCACCGTCCCCATCGGGCAGGCGTCGCGGTCCCGAGAGCCCGAGAAGCCCGGGAAGTCCGGAGAAACCGGAAAGTCCCGGGAGCCCGGGATGTCATGGGAGCCGTGGGAATCGTGGGAGTCACTGCCCGCGCACGCCGCCCCCGCGCTCGACCTGCTCGCCGAACAGCACATCCGCGCAGATCTGAGGCTCTTCGTCTCCTGACGACCATCTGGAAGGACGGTGACCCCCATGGGCGCCAACCACGACGACCACCACCACGCCGCCGACCCTCACGGACGAGCACTGCGTCTGGGCATCGGAGGCCCGGTCGGCAGCGGCAAGACCGCGCTGACCGCGGCCCTGTGCCGGACGCTCGGCCCCTCGATGCGCCTGGGTGTGGTGACCAACGACATCTACACCACCGAGGACGCCGACTTCCTGCGCAGAGCGGGCGTGCTCCATCCTGAGCGGATCGTCGCCGTCCAGACCGGATGCTGCCCGCACACCGCCATCCGCGACGACATCGCGGCCAACCTCGACGCGGTGGAGAGCCTGGAGGAGCGGTTCGGCCCGCTCGATCTGGTGATCGTGGAGAGCGGCGGGGACAACCTCACCGCCACCTTCAGCAGGGGCCTGGCCGACCGGCAGATCTTCGTCCTGGACGTGTCGGGCGGCGACAAGGTCCCGCGCAAGGGAGGCCCCGGCGTGACGACGGCCGACCTGCTCGTGGTCAACAAGACCGACCTGGCACCGATGGTCGGCGCGGACCTCACGGTGATGTCGCGCGACGCGGCGGCCGTACGGGAGGGCAGGCCCGTGCTGTTCACCTCGATCAGGGAGGACCCGAGCGCGCACGCGGTCTCGGAATGGGTCACCGGCCTGGTCTCGTCCTGGGCCCACGAACACTCCGGCGTCTGACCTCATGTCCGTCACCGACTCCGCTCCCGCGCCCGCCGACAACGCCACTGCGCCCGCACGGCCCGCACGATCCCTACGACCCGAGCCTGGGCGGGCCGGGCGGCGGTCGATGAGGGCACGGGCGGAGATCGTCACCCGGCGGGACTCCGGCGGCCGGACCGTCCTGGCCACCATGCGTTCTGGACCGCCGCTCACGGTGCGGGCGACCGCGCCCGGCCGGGTGCACCTGGTGTCCACCGCCGCGGGTCCGCTGGGCGGCGACGACCTCGCCCTCGGCATCGAGGTGGCACCGGGCACCGCGCTTGAGGTGCGGTCGGTCGCGAGCACGCTGGTGCTGCCCGGTTTCACGGGGGCCGAGTCGCTGATGACGATCACGGCCAGGGTCGGCGCGGGCGCCTCGCTGCGGTTCGCGCCGGAACCGACGGTGCTCGCGGCGGGTTGCCTGCACCGCATGGCCGTCCGGCTGGACCTGGCCGAGGACGCGCGGGTGTTCTGGCGCGAGGAGATCGTCTTCGGCCGGTACGGCGAGCGGCCCGGGCGTTGCCACTCGCGCTTCGACGCCGTTCTCGGCGGGGTGCCGCTGCTGCGGCAGGAGTTCGTGGTCGGCGACCCGGAGATAGACGGCAGCTCCGCCGTCTACGGTGACGCCCGCTGCGTGGGCAGCACCCTGATCACCGGACGGGCGCCGGAGACGGTGGTGGGGGACGGCTGGGCCGTCCTTCCGCTCGCCGGCCCGGCCACCCTGGTCTCCGCGCTGGGCCGCGACGCCGTCGAGCTGCGGCGGCGGCTCGGGCACGGCGAGGAGGCGAGCGCCCTCGAGGTGGCGGTGACGGGTCCCGGATCTTAGACGCCCAGGCCGCGGAGCCGCTTCGTGAAGCGCTTCGGTGTCGCCCTCAGTCGTAGAAGCCCAGGCGGCGGAGCTGCTTGGGGTCGCGCTGCCAGTCCTTGGCGACGCTGATGCGCAGGTCGAGGTAGACGCGGGTGCCGAGAAGCGCCTCGATCTGCCCGCGGGCACGGCTGCCGACGTCCTTGAGCCGGGCGCCCTTGTGCCCGATCACGATGGCCTTCTGCGACGGACGCTCGACGAACATGTGCGCGTAGATGTCGAGCAGGTCGTCGCGGCCCTCCCTGGGCATCATCTCGTCGACGACAACCGCGATCGAGTGCGGCAACTCGTCGCGTACGCCCTCCAGGGCCGCCTCGCGGATCAGCTCACCCACCAGCACCTGCTCGGGCTCATCGGTGAGCCGGCCTCCCTCGTACAGCGGCGGGCTCTGTGGGAGGCGCCGGACCAGCACGTCGGCGAGCACGTCGAGCTGCTCGCCCGACTGCGCGGAAACCGGGACGATGTCGTCGAAGTCGGCGAGCTGGGAGATCGCGAGCAGCTGCGCGGCAATCTGCTCGCGGGTCGCCAGGTCGCACTTGGTCACCACGGCGACCACCGGGGTCTTCTTGATGCCCGCGAGCTTCTCCGCGATGAACCGGTCGCCCTTGCCGATGGGGTCGTTGGCGGGCACGCAGAAGCCGATCACGTCGACCTCGGTGAGGGTGGAGAGCACCAGGCTGTCCAGCCGCTCGCCCAGGAGCGTGCGGGGCCGGTGCAGCCCGGGAGTGTCGACGATGATGAGCTGGGAGTCGGGGCGGTGCACGATGCCGCGGATGGCCCGGCGGGTCGTCTGGGGCTTGGAGGAGGTGATCGCCACCTTCGTGCCGACCAACGCGTTCATCAGCGTGGACTTGCCGACGTTGGGCCGGCCGACGAAGCAGGCGAAACCGGCATGGAAATCAGCAGCTGAGGAACTCACGTCAACCATTGTCCCCGATACCGGACTCAGTTCTGACGCGGTGTCCCGTCGGGACCGGCCACGAGCACGGTCCCACCGCCCAGGTCACGGACCGCCCCCGTGTCGGCATCGGAGGGGCCTTCACCCGCCGTGACCAGCGCGGCGGCCTCCAGTGACTCCGCTCCGCTGGAGACGGCCATCGCCACGGCGACCTGGAGCGCGGAGAGGGTCAGTGACGGCAGCGCCACGTTGGTCGCCGAGTAGGTCCTGCCGGTCTCGTCCCGCACGGCGGCCCCCTCCGCGGCGCCGTTGCGGGCACGGGCCGAACGGGCCAGCACGATGATCTTCTTGTCCTCGGGATCGAGGGTCGCGTCACTCACGGCACAAGGGTATTCAGCCATCGCCCCTCACCGCGACCCGGGCTCGCCCCGGCGGGGTTCTCCTGGCGAGCGGCGGCCGCCCCCTGCCGGTGCCCCCGCTCGTACGGCGCCCCCTTTCACGCGCCGGCCTCGTCGACCAGCAGGCGGGCGAGCTGCCCGGTACGCGTGGCGTCGACCTCCCTCACCCCGGCGTGCACCAGCGAGATCAGGGTGTGGCCGCTGAGCGCGAACACCAGGTGGATCTCGTACGGGTATCCGTCCAGCCTGCCGTTCAACCGCCTCGCCCGCACCCCGTCACCGACCCCGCTCAAATCCAGGTCCAGGTCGGAGACCCTGAAGGCGGTGCCGCGACCCGCCGTGGGCGTGCGCACGACAGGGCAGCCGCCCAGCGCCTCGGCGAGCTCACCGAAGTGGAGTGCGGCGTCGTCACCCTCGTAGGAGGCCAGGCCGAACCCGGCCAGCTCCCCGACCCCGTCGCCCTGGTAGGTCACGGCGGCCCGTGCTCCCAGCGCCCGCTTCGGCGGCCTGCCTCCGGCGGCGTCGAGGACGAGCCTGCAGTCCTCGTCGACGGCTTTGAAGGGGGCGTGCCAGCCGGCGCGCGGGCGCGCCGTGAACCCGTCCGGCAGTCCTCGTGCCTCGCCGAGTACCGCCCGCAGTCGGTTCAGCTCTGCGGCGCGGTCCGGCACACCGTCCTTTTCCTCCTCGCCGCACCCGACCAAAACACCCGACAAAAGTCCACACAACGCTACAAAAACGACAAAACTCATCCCCCGTGTCATGACCATTCCCCCGATGTCATGTGCGAGGCGTCCCCGTCCCCACCGACCCGCTTTCTTCCCCATCGGCAAAAGCGGCAATCATTCGATAAACGCCTAAGGGTGCCCTCAACCGCACTTCACGGTCGAGAACACCCTTGTGCGAGTCACGCAGAACAGCCTCGGAGCTCTGCGTGACTCTGTCTCCCCTTGAGGCCGATCCCTCGCACCGCGAACCCCTCCGGGCACCGGGACCTTCCCCACCGACTCCCGCGCGACCGGGTGCCGTGAGAGAAGAGTCGCGCGTCCCGGTTGCGAGAAGCTTGCGAACGGCTTGTAAACGGATAATCCACCCGAGACGCATGGGGCGCCTCCCCGGGCCACCACGGCGGCCCGGGGCCCCTCACTGGTCGGCGGAGGCCGAGACCGAGTCGGGCTCGGCGGGAACGGCCCTGGTGACGAGGACCGTGCCGATCCGGTTACGACGCCCGGCGAGGCTCTCGGCCGTCAGGCTGAGACCCTCCACCACCGCGTGGGAACCGGCGATCGGCACCCGGCCCAGCGCGTGCGCCAGCAGCCCTCCGACGGTCTCGACGTCGTCGACCTCGAGCTCGATGCCGAACAGGTCTTCCAGGTCGCTCACCGGGAGCCTCGCGGTCACCCGGACCGCGCCGCCCTCCAGCGGCTCCACCCTGGGCGCCTCCTGGTCGTACTCGTCGGTGATCTCACCGACGATCTCCTCCAGGATGTCTTCGATGGTGACCAGGCCGGCCGTGCCGCCGTACTCGTCGATGACGATGGCCTGGTGGATCTGGCGGGCCTGCATCTCACGGAGAAGCTGGTCGATCGGCTTGCTCTCCGGCACGTAGGTGGCCGGGCGCATGAGGGACTCCACCGGCTCGGCACGCCCCTCGTCACCGGTGTCCTGCACCCGGCGCGCGATGTCCTTGAGGTAGGCGATGCCGATGACGTCGTCCTCGTTCTCACCGACCACGGGGATCCGCGAGAAACCGCTGCGCAGAGCGAGCGACAGGGCCTGGTTCAGCGTCTTGCCGCGCTCGATGAACACCATGTCGGTGCGGGGCACCATGACCTCACGGGCCAGGGTGTCACCGAGCTCGAAGACCGAGTGGATCATCTCCCGCTCGTCGGGCTCGATCACCCTGCGCTCCTCGGCCAGGTCGACCAGGTCGCGCAGCTCGGCCTCCGAGGTGAAGGGCCCCTCACGGAAGCCCTTGCCGGGCGTCACGGCGTTGCCGAGCAGGATGAGCAGCTTGGGCAGGGGACCGAAGATCCGGGTCAGCCCGTAGACCAGGGGCGCGCTCGCGAGCGCGATCGGCTCCGCGTGCTGACGCCCCAGCGTGCGCGGGGAGACCCCGACGATCACGTAGCTGATGACGATCATGACGACCGCGGCGGCGGCGTAGGCACCGCCCCGGTCACCGAGCCAGTCGATGAAGAGCAGCGTGGCGATCACCGTGGCGACCAGCTCGCAGCTCAACCGGAGCAGGAGCAGCAGGTTCAGGTAGCGCGGCGGGTCGGCGACGATGGCCTGCAGGCGCTCGGCGCCCCGGCGGCCTTCGCGGCAGAACTCCTCCGCGCGAACCCTTGAGATGCGGGTCAGGGCCGTCTCCGCGCTGGCGATCAACCCGCCGACCACGACGAGGACGACGGCCGCGAACAACCACCCGTTGGCGAGGTTCACCGCTGGGGGCGCACCTCCCGCCACGACTCCAGAAGCTCGCCCTGAAGGCCGAACATCTCCTTGTGCTCCTCGGGCTCGGCGTGGTCGTATCCGAGCAGGTGGAGGATGCCGTGCGTGCACAGCAGCTCCAGCTCGGCCTCGGTGCCGTGCCCGGCCTCGGCCCCCTGCTTGGCGGCCACCTGCGGGCAGAGCACCACGTCGCCGAGGAGCGCCGGGTCGGTGGGCGCGTCGCCCTCCTGCCTCGCCCCCGCACCTGGCCCGGGGCGCAACTCGTCCATCGGGAAGGCGAGCACGTCGGTGGGGCCGGGCTCGCCCATCCACTGCTCGTGCAGCACCGACATCGCCTCTTCGTCGACGACCAGGATCGACAGCTCGGCGAGCGGGTTGATGCCCATCCGCTCCAGCACATGCCCCGCGAGCGAGACGATGAGCCCTTCGTCGATCTCGACACCGGACTCGTTGTTGACCTCGACGCTCATCGGGCGCTCCCCGCTCCCCGCTCACCACGCGGCCGGCTCGTGCCCCGCGCCCCGATCGGTTTCCCGCGCCGGAGTCGCTCCACGCTCATCGCTTCTCGACCGGCCGTTCTCATGATCTCCCTCGGGGACGTTTGACCACGCCCTTGATCTGCTCCACCGCGCTGCTCTGGCGCTGCGTCTCGTCGTAGCGTCCGTACGCGTCCACGATGTCTCCCACCAGCTTATGCCGCACCACGTCGGCGCTGGTCAGGCGGCTGAAGTGGATGTCGGAGATGCCGTCGAGGATGTCCTGGACGACCCGGAGGCCGCTCTGCGTGCCGTTCGGCAGGTCGACCTGGGTGACGTCACCGGTGACAACGATCTTCGAGTTGAAGCCCAGCCGCGTCAGGAACATCTTCATCTGCTCCGGCGAGGTGTTCTGCGCCTCGTCCAGGATGATGTAGGCGTCGTTGAGCGTACGGCCGCGCATGTAGGCCAGGGGGGCGACCTCGATCGTGCCCGCGGCCATCAGCCTGGGGATCGAGTCGGGGTCGAGCATGTCGTGCAGCGCGTCGTAGAGCGGGCGCAGATAGGGATCGATCTTCTCGTAGAGCGTGCCTGGCAGGAAGCCCAGCCTCTCGCCCGCCTCGACGGCGGGGCGGGTGAGGATGATCCGGTTGACCTTCTTCTCCTGGAGGGCCTTCACGGCCTTCGCCATGGCGAGGTAGGTCTTGCCCGTACCGGCCGGACCGATGCCGAAGACGACGGTGAACTTGTCGATCGCGTCGACATAACGCTTCTGGTTCACGGTCTTCGGGCGGATGGTCCGGCCCCGCGAGGAGATGATGTCCAGAGAGAGCACCTCGGCGGGCCTGTCGGAGGTCATCCGCAGCATCGCGATGCTGCGCTCGACCGCGTCGGCCGTGAGCTGCGCGCCCCCGCGGACGAGTTCGGACATCTCCTCGAAGAGCCGCACCACGGTGCTGCTCTCCTCGGGGCTGCCGGTGACGGTGATCTCGTTGCCCCGGACGTGGATGTCGGCGCGGAAGGCGCCCTCGATGACGCGCAACAACTCGTCGCGCGAGCCCAGCAGGCTGACCATCGACTGATCGTCCGGAATAACCACCTTCGCCTGGGTCCGGCTGGCACCCCGGGACCTCTGCGGCGTTCTGCTGGAATCGTTTGTCTCGGACATGAGCGGGCCTTACGGCCTGTTCGCCTCCAGATATAGGCGCGGAACTTCAACGCCATGCTATCCGCGATCGTCAAGATCACGCCTACCGGTTTTCAGCCGGGCGGCCACTGCAGGCCCCGCCCGCCGATCACGTGTCCGTGCACGTGGAAGACGGTCTGGCCGGCACCGGGCCCGGTGTTGAACACCAGCCGGTAGCCCGACTCGGCGACCCCCTCCAGCAGGGCGACCTCGTGCGCGGCCTTGATCACCTCGTCGGCCAGGCCGTGGTCGGCCGCGGCGAGGGCCGCCGCGTCCCTGTAATGGTCCTTGGGGATCACCAGCACGTGGGTCGGCGCCTGGGGATTGACATCGCGGAAGGCCAGCGCGCGATCGGTCTCATAGACGATCTCCGCGGGAATCTCCTTGGCCACGATCCTGCAGAACAGGCAGTCGGCTTCGCTCACCATGACAGGCACCATACCGCTGAGGACGTTGTGAATCGGTGATGGTTCCCGTCCGCAAACAAAGATCCGCCCGGATATGGTGGGTGTGCAAAACTTCAACCACGACAGCCCTTTGCGCACAGCAATATATGGCCGCCTGGCGAGGACACGACTGGGTCATGCCCCCTAATGAACCGGAAGAGCGTAAACCCTCTGGGAAGGCCAAGCGTCCCACTGATGTGACCACCGAGACCCTCGTGGCCGACAGGTCGCTCGGGGCGGTGCCCGTCGGATGGGATGCCGACATGGCCGTTACCGCGCTCTACAGCGCGCACTATCGGTCTCTTGTCCGTCTCGCCGTCTTGCTCGTCCGCGATATGGCAACCGCGGAGGAGGTCGTGCAGGACGCGTTCGTCGCCATCCATGGCGCCTGGCGCCGACTGCGCGACACCGACAAGGCACTGGCCTACCTGCGACAGTCGGTCGTCAACCGATCACGTTCGGTGCTTCGGCATCGGGCGGTCGTCGAGAAGTACGCGCCCAAGGGCATGCCCGACGCGCCGAGCGCCGAGAACGGCGCGATCGGCGAGTTCGAGCGTTCCGCCGTCATCGAAGCGCTGCGCGGGTTGCCCGCACGCCAGCGGGAGGCCCTGGTCCTGCGTTACTACGGAGACCTGTCCGAGGCGCAGATCGCCCACGCGATGGGCATCAGCAAAGGCGCGGTCAAGAGCCACACGGCTCGTGGCATGGCCGCCCTACGAACCTCACTGGAGCAACTGTCATGACCGACTCCCCGGATGAGTACGGCGAGCTGCTTCGCCGCGCGCTCAGCGCGGAGGCGAACTCGGTCGTTCCCTCCCCGGACGGGCTGGAGATAATCCGCGGCCGCATCGAGCGGCGGGGGCTCCGCGGGCTGATGTGGTGGCGTGCCGGAGCCTCCGTCGCCGGTGCGGTCCTCGTCGCGGCGACCGTCGTCATGGTGGTTCCCCAGTTCCGCGAACAGGTGATCCCCCAAGTGAGCACCGAAGGGGTCAAATACGCCGAGTCGACTCCTCCCGTCGACGGGTCCGCCACCTCTCGCCCCCCTGCGGCCTCCTCGCAGCCACCGTCCGCCCACGCCCCGCTTCCCACTCTCGGCAGGTCGGGCGACCCCGACGCCACCATGCTCCCGCCGACGCCCACACCGTCCAGGAGCGCGGCCTCCAGCACCCGGCCGTCCAGGACCGGCTCCGCGCCGACGCCCCGGCCGGCACCGACGCCGACGCCCACCTGCCCCACTCCCCCCGACAGCCCTGACGTCGAGCCCAGCGGAATCATCAGCAAGTGCGAGGAGATCGAGGCGACCCCGACGCCGTCGCGATCGAGGCCACCGGCCCCCTCGGAGAGCCCGTGCTCGCCCGACGAGTGCGCCCCCTCGGGCGACGTGTCGCCCCCCATGCCGACGGAGGCGAACACTTTGGCTCCGGCCCCCATCCAGAACTAGCGCGGTAACCGGTCACGGCGAGCCCTGACCGGTTCTTTGTCTCACGGCTCCCGAGACCTCACGGCGCGGATCCCCCGGGACCCGTGGCCGCCGTGGGGTCGACCGCGCGCCGGCAGGGGCGCCCTACCAGCGGCCACTGCGCGTCTGGAGCACCGCCGCCGCGACGACCCCGGCCGTCGAGGTGCGCAGCACCGTCGGCCCGAGCAGCGCAGGCACCGCCTTGGCCTCGCGGAACGCGGCGATCTCCTCCGCCGACACCCCGCCCTCGGGTCCGACCACCACGACGATGTCGCCCCCCGCGGGGAGAGGCAGGCCGGACAGCGGAGAGGCGGCCTCCTCGTGCAGCACGACGCCCAACGCCGCCGCCGAAAGCAGGCCGGCCACCTTCGCGGTGGACGCGAGCTCCGTCACCTCCGGCAGGTGAAAGCGGCGCGACTGCTTGCCCGCCTCGCGCGCCGTGGAGCGCCAGCGGGCCAGCGCCTTGGCCGCCCGCTCGCCCTTCCACTGGGTGACGCACCTCGCCGCGGCCCAGGGGACGATCACGTCGACCCCCGCCTCGGTCATCATCTCCACGGCCAGCTCGCCCCGGTCGCCCTTGGGCAGGCCCTGGACCACGACCAGGCGCGGCGACGGCACGGGCACCTCGTGGCGGCGCAGCACCTCGACCCGGAGCGAGTCTCTGCTCGCCTCGGTCACCACACACTCGGCGACGGAGCCCGCCCCGTCGGTCAGGTCGAGCCGCTCACCCGCCCGCAGCCGCCGTACGGCCGCCGCGTGGCGTCCTTCGGGACCGCCGAAGACGAACTCCGGCCTGGCCAGGTCGGCCGGGTCCGCCAGGAAGACCGGAACGGTCATGGGCCGTCTGGGCGGACCGCGCCGAGGTGTCCCCGACAACGTGACCGGGATGAGGCCTCGGGACGGACCCGACGCCCCGGCCGGGAGCCTGCCGCGAAGACACGACCGGGCAGGGTGCGGGCCGGACCGTGACGACGCGACCGGGAGCGGAGCGGAGCGGCGGCCGTTGAACCCTGGTCAGCGGCCATTGAAAGCGTCCCGCAGGCGGGAGAAGAAGCTCTGCTGCCCGGGGGCGAACTTACCGGGCGGGCGCTCCTCACCGCGGAGCCTGGCGAGCTCCTTCAGGAGCGCCTCCTGCTCCGCGTCGAGGCGGGCGGGGGTCTCCACGTTCACATGGATCAGCAGGTCGCCTCGGCCCGTCTCGTTCAGCCGTTGCACGCCCCGCCCGTAGAGGGGAATCGTCTGCCCGGACTGCGTGCCGGGACGGATGTCGAGCTCCTCGGCGCCGTCGAGCGTCTCCATGGTCAGGATGGTGCCGAGCGCGGCCGCGGTCATCGGGATCTGCACGGTGCAGTGCAGGTCGTCGCCGCGCCTCTCGAAGATCTCGTGGGGACGCTCGACGATCTCCAGGAACAGGTCTCCGGGCGGACCCCCGCCCGGGCCGATCTCGCCTTCGCCGGCGAGCTGGATGTGGGTGCCGTCCTCGACGCCGGCCGGGATGCGGACCTTGATGGTCCGCCGGGTGCGGACCCGGCCGTCACCCGAGCACTCCTGGCAGGGGTTGCGGATGATCGATCCGAAGCCGCCGCACTGGGGGCAGGGGCGGGAGGTCATGACCTGGCCGAGGAAGGACCGGGTGACCTGGGACACCTCTCCCCGGCCATGACACATGTCACAGGTGTCGGGGTGGGTGCCGGCCGCGGCCCCTGAGCCCGTGCAGACCTCACAGACCACGGCGGTGTCGACGACCAGCTCGCGGGTGGTGCCGAAGCCCGACTCGCGCAGGTCGAGCTCGACCCTGATGGTCGCGTTGCGCCCGCGGCGGGCACGGGAGCGGGGGCCTCGGCCACCGCCTCCACCGGCCGCGCCGAAGAAGGCGTCCATGATGTCGCTGAACGGGAAGCCGGCGCCGAAGCCTCCGGCGCCCGCACCGCCGCCCGCGGCGAACGGGTCGGCACCCATGTCGTACATCTGCCGCTTGCCGGAGTCGGACAGGACCTCGTAGGCCTGCGTGATCTCCTTGAAGCGCTCCTGAGTCTCAGGATCGGGGTTGACGTCGGGATGCAACTCGCGTGCCAGGCGGCGGTACGCCTTCTTGATCTCTTCCGCACTGGCGTCACGGCGCACCCCGAGGGTGCCGTAGTAGTCGCTCTTAGCCACTTTTCGTTGACCTCTTATGATGCAGCCAGAATCTGGCTGACGTAGCGTGCCACCGCGCGCACCGCGCCCATCGTGACCGGGTAGTCCATTCGCGTCGGGCCCAGCACACCGAGCCGGGCGAGTTGCTTGTCCCCGGAACCGTATCCAGCGGCGACGATGGATGTGCCCTGGAGTCCGGTGTAGGGGTTCTCCGAGCCGATCCGCACGGTCAGCGCGGAAAGGTCCGAGGTCTCACCGAGCAGTCGCATGAGCACGACCTGCTCTTCCAGGGCCTCCAGCACGTCGCGGAGCCCGACGGTGAAGTCGGCTCCCGCGAGGTTGGCGGCCCCGGCAAAAACGATCTTCTCATCATGCCTGTCCACCAGGGACTCAAGCAGTACGGACAGGATAGTGGCCGCGAGCGGCCGATCCTCCGCGGGCAACCGTTCCGGCAGATCGGCGACCCTGTCGGGAACGCTGGTGAGCCCGCATCCGTCGAGGGAGGCGTTGAGCATCGCGCGCAGGTGTGCCACGCGCTGCTCGTCGATGACGTCGGGCACCTCGATCACGCGCTGCTCGACCCTGCCGGTGTTGGTGATCAGCACGAACATCAGCCGGCGCTCGCTCAGCGGCACCAGCTCGACGTGCCTGACCGTCGAGTGGGTCAGCGTCGGATACTGCACCACGGCGACCTGCCGGGTGAGCTGGGCCAGCAGCCGCACCGTCCGCATGACGACGTCGTCGATGTCCACGGCGCCCGCGAGGAAACTCTCGATGGCCTTGCGTTCCGCGCTCGACAGGGGTTTCACCTGCGAGAGCCTGTCGACGAAGAGCCGGTAGCCCTTGTCGGTGGGCACCCGGCCGGCGCTGGTGTGGGGTTGGGCGATGTAGCCCTGCTCCTCCAGCATCGCCATGTCGTTACGGATCGTCGCCGGGGACACCCCCAGGTTGTGCCGGTCCGCGAGAGCCTTCGACCCCACCGGTTCGTTGGTGGACACGTAGTCCTCGACGATGGCGCGGAGCACGGCGAGCTTGCGGTCGTCGACCAACGTGGTCACCTCCCTGCCTGCGTTCAGAGGGAAACACGAGGCTTGGCACTCTGTGTTCCCGAGTGCCAAGTGTACGGCCCCCGCACGGAAGGCGCGATAAGCGAAAGCGGTGAATGATGACGGCAAGCCTTTGTCAAGTCAACTGCTATCGCGATCCAAGCAGTACCCACCACAATTTGCACATGTCCAACGATTTCGGTTCTTATCCGGGCGACGCCTCCCGCGGCCCCGGTCACGGCGGCCCTCAGCAGCCGTATGGCCAGCAGTACGGCCAGCAGCAGCCCGGCCAGCAGTACGGCCAGCAGCCGTCCGGCCAGCAGTACGGCCAGCAGTACGGCCAGCAGCCCCCCTCGTACGGTTACGCGCCTCCCGGTTACGGCGCCCCGCAGGGACCACCGCCCAGCGGAAAGATCAAGCCTGGTATCGGGTGGATCGTCGGAGTCTGGCTGCTCGCCCTGGTCAGCATCATCGTCGGCATCGGCGGCTTCGCCGGTGGCATCCTCGGCGCGGTCACCGACGCGGCCCCGACGCGGACGTTCGCCCCCGGCGAGACCGCGACGGTCGCGCTCGACCCGGCGGACAAGCCGGCGATCTACGTCGCCACCGGCGGGCCCACCAAGTTCGAGTGCACGCTCACCGGCGGTACGAGCACGCCTCGCCTGCAGAAGCCGGACGTCCAGCAGACCGTCGCGGGATCCGACGGCGTCACCTGGGAGATGGGCCTGCGGGTCGGCGTGGACCAGGCGGGCGACTACCAGGTCCAGTGCTCCGCCGACCCCGCCGACGGCACGACCTTCGGCGTGGGCAGGGAGTTGTCCGCCGACTCGCTGGTGGGCGGGGTGGCCGCCCTGTTCTTGATCCCCGGCATCGGGATCCTGCTCGCCATCGTCGTGACGATCGTCGTGCTGGTGAAGCGGAGCGGTGCCCGCAAGCGCCAGGCCGCCGCATCGTCGATGGGACAGTGGGGACAGCCGGGACCCTACGGCAGGTGACCCCGGTGTTTGCTAGCGTCCCACCTGATCCCCGGCGAGAGAGGGTGGCGGTCGGTGATGTACGAGCGTGACGTTCTGGCGGGAGACTGGCGGCGCCCGCGCAGGGGGACGATCCCCCAGGTGCCCGCGGAGCCCGACCTGGTCGTCGAGGACGCCGACGGCGGCTTCTGCGGCGCCGTGGTGGCCTGCGACAAAGAGTCCGTCACCCTGGAGGACCGCTTCGGGCGGCGGCGGGTCTTCCCGCTGGAGCCGGCGGCCTTCCTTCTGGAGGGCAAGGTCGTGACGCTCGTACGGCCCGCCGCCGCGCCGCGCGGCCCGAGGCGGAGCGCGTCGGGTTCCATCGCGGTCGAGGGCCTGCGGGCCCAGGTCGCGAAGGAGAGCCGGATCTACGTGGAGGGCGTGCACGACGCCGCGCTCGTGGAAAAGGTCTGGGGGCACGACCTGCGGGTCGAGGGCGTGGTCGTGGAGTATCTGGAGGGGGTCGACCACCTGCCCTCGATCGTCGAGGAGTTCGGCCCGGGGCCGGGGCGACGGCTGGGTGTGCTCGTCGACCACCTCGTCCCCGGTTCCAAGGAGAGCCGGATCGCCGCGCGGATCTCCTCACCGCACGTACTGATCGTCGGGCACCCGTTCGTGGATGTCTGGCAGGCGGTCAGACCGCACGTGCTCAGGATCCCCTCCTGGCCGTCGGTGCCCCGCGGGGTGCCCTGGAAGGAGGGTGTCATCGCCGCCCTGGGCTGGAATGTGGAGCCCGCCGACGCATGGCGCCGCATTCTCGGATCGGTCACGACATATGCCGATCTGGAGCCAGAGCTCCTCGGCCCCGTCGAGGAGCTGATCGACTTCGTGACGGTTCCGGACGAGGACGGATAGGCCGTCGACCCATCAGGAGGGGACATGAGCGAGAACCCCGAAGGCCCACCGGCCGACGACCCGACGCGGCGGGTCGGCAAGCCCCCGCCAGACCACTCCTGGCCGGGGCAGAGCACCCCACCCCCGGGCCGGGGACACGTTCCGCCGGACCAGGGATACGGACCTGGTGGCCAGGGTCACCCCCCGCAGGGCCAGGAATACGGATCCCACGGGCAACCGGACCAGCGCTACGGGGGCTACCCGCCGCCCACCTCCCCGTACACCCCCGACGACTACCAGGGTGGTTACCAGCACGGATACCCCGAATACGGGGCGTACGGCCCCCCGCCGAGATACGGCTACCAGGCGCCCCCTGGGACGTACGGCCCGCGACCGGGCAGCGACGACACCACCATGGCGATGCTCGCCCACCTGCTGGGCCTGCTCACCTCCTTCGTCGGGCCGCTGGTGCTCTATCTGGCGAAGAAGGACGAGTCGCCCTACGCGCGCGACCAGGCCGCAGAGGCGCTCAACTTCCAGCTCACGGTGCTGATCGCCTACGCCGTCTGCTGGGTCCTGGCGTTCGTGTTCATCGGTTTCCTGCTGATGTTCTTCCTCTGGGTCGGATCGATCGTCATGGCGATCGTCGCCGCGCTGGCGGCCTACCGGGGAGAGGCCTACCGCTATCCGATAAACATCCGCTTCGTCGGCTGACCCGTCCGGCGGACCGGCCGGTGCCCCGGAGCTCTCAGGTGAGATCGCGGACCAGGGCGTCCGCCAGGAGGCGACCGCGCAGGGTGAGCACCGCGCGGCCCGCCTTGAACGGCTCCACCTCCAGCAGGCCGTCGGCGAGCGCGCGGGCGACCACGGGCGGGCGTTCCAGCTCGCCGAGCGGGAAACCCCGGGCGAGCCGCAGCTCCAGCATCAGCCGCTCCACCGCCCTGTCCCGAGGGCCCAGCACCTCGCGCGCGTGCGCGGGCGAGATGCCCTCGGCCAGACGCCGGGCGTAGGCGGCGGGGTGCTTCACGTTCCACCAGCGGGTGCCGCCGACGTGGCTGTGCGCCCCGGGACCGACGCCCCACCAGTCGCCGCCGGTCCAGTAGAGCAGATTGTGCCGGCAGCGCCCGGCCTCCGAGGTCGCCCAGTTGGACACCTCGTACCACTCGAACCCCGCCTCGGCCAGCATGGCGTCGGCGATCAGGTAACGGTCGGCGGCCACGTCGTCGTCGGGCATCGGGAGCTCGCCGCGCCTGATCCTGGCGGCCAGCTTCGTCCCGTCCTCGACGATCAGCGAGTACGCGGAGACGTGGTCCGGCCCCGCCTCGATCGCCGCGGCCAGCGACGCGCGCCAGTCGTCGTCGCTCTCCCCCGGCGTGCTGTAGATCAGGTCGAGGTTGACGTGGTCGAACCCCGCCTCCCTCGCCTCCCGTACGGCCCGCGCGGGGCGGCCCGGGGTGTGGCGGCGGTCCAGCACCTGGAGCACGTGCTCGCGGGCGCTCTGCATCCCGAAGCTCATCCGGTTGAACCCGCCCGCGCGCAACTCCGCCAGGTAGGCGGGATCCACCGACTCGGGGTTGGCCTCGGTGCTCACCTCGGCGCCGGGGGCGAGCCCGAACTCCTCCTCGATCGCCTTCAGGATCCGTACCAGATCCCCGGCGGGGAGCAGGGTGGGGGTTCCCCCGCCGAAGAACACGGTCTCGACCGGGAGACGCGCGGCGCCGAGGTTGGCCCGCGCCCGCCGCACCTCCTCGACGGCGGTGTCCGCGTAGTCCTTCTGCGAGGCGCCGGGGCCGAGCTCGGACGCCGTGTAGGTGTTGAAGTCGCAGTAACCGCACCGGGTCACGCAGAAGGGGACGTGGACGTAGAAGCCGAAGGGCCGCTCGCCGAGTCCGGCGAGCGCGCTCTTCGGGAGCTCACCGGAGGCGGGTACGGGATCCCCGTCGGGAAGTGTGGATGGCACGCCCCAAGTCTGCCGCTTCCCCCACGATGCCCGGTACGCCGAAGATCCGACGCTCAGGGACACCGAACGGCTCGAAGCCGAGCCGCCGGCTTCGAGCCTCGGCCCTGCCTATCGACCGGAGTCGCCGCCGTCGGCGAGAACCGTGGCCGGCGCGACCGGGGGCCAGACCTTGCGGTCCTCGCGAGGCGACCGGGCACGGCCCCTTGGAGCCGGGTCGTCCGGCACGGGCGGTTGAGGGCACTCGTCCGGCGGAAGATGCTGTTGCCAGTCGGCGGGATCCTGTCGCCACTCTTCGGGCGGGATCCTGCTCCCTCCCGGAGGGACGCCCCCCGAAGGCCGCACCGATGGGGTCTGAGCCGATGGAGCCTGGAGCGCCGGGAACCCGGCCGGCGAGGACCGGCTCACCGAGGGCAGGCCCCCCGTGGACGCCCCACACCCGGGACATCGCGACAGCCCGCGCACAGGGGTGCCACATCGGTTGCAGAACGCCTGCTGCTCCATGCCTTACCAAGGTAGTCGAAGCATCCCGCCGCCCACCGGTCAAAACGCCGATGGCCGTTGACGGCCAGATCGCGCAGGTCTACGATCCGGGAAAACTTAAAGGAAAGTTTCCTATAAGTTACTATTCCAAGCAGTGGAGAAGCCCGTGCAGAGACTCCTCCGTAAAGTGATCGCGACAGCCCTCGCCGCGGGTCTCGCGGCGGTGGCCGCGCCGGCCCCCGCCCAGGCCCTGGGGTCCCAGGGACCCCAGGGGCACGGTGACCGCTACAAGCGGGTCGCCTACTTCGTCCAGTGGGGCATCTACGGTCGCAACTACCACGTCAAGGACATGGACACCAGCGGCGCCGCGGCCAAACTGACCCACATCAACTACGCCTTCGGCTTCGTCAACGCCGAGGGCTCCTGCTACTCCCCCGACCCGTGGGCCGACTGGCAGCGCCCGGTGCCCGCCGAGCAGAGCGTGGACGGCGTCGCCGACGTCGAGGGGCAGGCGCTGAACGGCAACCTGAACCAGCTGAAGAAGCTCAAGGCCAAGCACCCCGGTCTCAAGGCGCTGATCTCCCTCGGCGGCTGGACCGGCTCGAAGTACTTCTCCGACGCGGTGCTGACCCCCCAGGGCCGCGCCAAGCTGGCCTCCTCCTGCATCGACCTGTGGCTGAAGGGCAACCTGCCCGGCACCGCCCCCGGCACCGGGGCCGGGGTGTTCGACGGCATCGACCTCGACTGGGAGTGGCCCGGCTCCTCAGGGGAGGTCGGCAACATCATCCGCCCCGAGGACAAGCGGAACTTCACCCTGTTCGTCGCCGAGATCCGCCGCCAGATGAACCAGTTCGACCAGCGCACCGAGCTGACCGCCTTCCTGCCCGCCGCCGCCGCGAAGATCGACGCGGGCTTCGAGGTCCGCGACGTCTTCAAGCAGCTCACCTTCGCCACCATCCAGGGCTATGACCTGCACGGCTCGTGGGAGACCGTCACCGGCCACAACGGCAACCTGTTCAACGACCGGCGCGACCCCCACCCGGTGAAGTACAGCGTGGACCAGACCGTCCGCGACTACCTCACGCGCGGCGCACCCGCCAAGAAGCTCGTGGTGGGCGTACCGGCGTACGGCCAGGGCTGGACCGGCGTCACCGGCGGGAAGAACGGCCTGTACGGCACCGCCACCGGCCCCGCTCCCGCCACCTACGCCGCGGGGAGCGAGGACTACAAGATCCTCGTGAAGAAGCCCGGCAAGCGCTACCGCGACCTGCTGACCGGGACCGTGTGGCTCTACGACGGCAACGAGTTCTGGTCCTACGACGACCCGGCCACGCTGCTGCAGAAGGCGGCCTACATCCGCCTGAAGGGCCTCGGCGGCTCGATGATGTGGTCCATCGACCAGGACGACACCCGGGCGTCGCTCACCTCGGCGCTCTACAGCGTCCTGCGCTGAGCGATCCCCCTTATACCGGGCGAGGCCGCAGGATCTGGATCACCAGCGGCCTCGCCCGCACGTTTCAGCTATTTCTTGGCCTTGTCCGTGGAGGACTCGGTGGACAGCGCGGCGACGAACGCCTCCTGGGGCACCTCGACACGGCCGACCATCTTCATCCGCTTCTTGCCCTCCTTCTGCTTCTCCAGCAGCTTGCGCTTTCTGGAGATGTCGCCGCCGTAGCACTTGGCGAGGACGTCCTTGCGGATGGCGCGGATGTTCTCACGGGCGATGACCCGGGCGCCGATCGCCGCCTGGATCGGCACCTCGAACTGCTGCCTGGGGATGAGCTCGCGCAGCTTCTTGGCCATCTCGACCCCGTAGGCGTACGACTTCTCCCGGTGGACGATGGCGCTGAAGGCGTCCACGGCCTCGCCCTGGAGCAGGATGTCGACCTTGACCAGGTCCGACTCCTGCTCGCCGGAGGGCTCGTAGTCCAGCGAGGCGTAACCGCGCGTACGGGACTTGAGCTGGTCGAAGAAGTCGAAGATGATCTCACCGAGCGGCATGGTGTAGCGGATCTCGACGCGGTCCTCGGACAGGTAGTCCATGCCCTGCAGGCTGCCCCGGCGGTTCTGACAGAGCTCCATGATCGCGCCGATGAACTCCGAGGGGACGAGCACGGTCGTCTTGACCATCGGCTCGAAGACCTTCTCCACCTTGCCGGTGGGGAACTCCGAGGGGTTGGTGACGACGACCTCCTTGCCGTCCTCCATGATCACTCGATAGACCACGTTGGGCGCGGTCGAGATGAGCGAGAGGTTGAACTCGCGCTCCAGCCGCTCGCGGACGATCTCCATGTGGAGCAGGCCGAGGAAGCCGCAGCGGAATCCGAAGCCAAGCGCCGCGGAGGTCTCCGGCTCGTAGTCCAGGGCGGCGTCGTTGAGCTGGAGCTTGTCCAGGGCCTCGCGCAGGTCGGGGTAGTCGTCCCCGTCGATCGGATAGAGACCCGAGAAGACCATGGGCTTGGGGTGCTCGTAACCACTGAGCGCCTGGAGGGCCGGACGCGTCACGGAGGTCACCGTGTCGCCGACCCGCGACTGGCGGACGTCCTTCACCCCGGTGATCAGGTAACCCACCTCTCCGACGCCCAGCCCCTTGTCGGCGATCTTCGGCTCGGGCGAGATGACACCGATCTCCAGCGTCTCGTGCGCCGCGGTGGTGGACATCATCAGGATGCGCTCACGCTTTCCCAGGTGGCCGTCCATCACCCGGACGTACGTGATCACACCGCGGTAGGTGTCGTACACCGAGTCGAAGATCAGCGCGCGGGCGGGCGCGTCGGCGTCACCGACCGGGGCCGGGACGTTCGAGACCACGTGGTCCAGCAGCTCGCGGACGCCGACGCCGGTCTTGCCGGAGACCCTCAGCACGTCCTCCGGCTCGCAGCCGATGAGGTGGGCGATCTCCGCGGCGTACTTCTCCGGCTGGGCGGCGGGCAGGTCGATCTTGTTGAGCACCGGGATGATCGTCATGTCGTTGTTCATCGCCAGGTAGAGATTGGCCAGCGTCTGCGCCTCGATGCCCTGCGCGGCGTCGACCAGCAGGATCGCGCCCTCGCACGCCTGGAGCGACCGGGAGACCTCGTAGGTGAAGTCGACGTGCCCGGGCGTGTCGATCATGTTGAGGACGTAGTCGGTGTCACCGACCTGCCAGGGAAGCCTGACCGCCTGCGACTTGATCGTGATGCCGCGCTCGCGCTCGATGTCCATGCGGTCGAGATACTGGGCACGCATGGAACGGTCGTCGACCACTCCGGTGATCTGCAGCATGCGATCGGCGAGCGTCGACTTGCCATGGTCGATATGCGCGATGATGCAGAAGTTGCGGAGCACAGCGGGGTCGGTCTGGCCAGGCTGAATGCGCACCGGGATCCGTTTCAACAGATTGATGACGATCATACGGCTGGCATGCCAGCCGTCTTCCATGGTGACATGTCCGGGTGATTGCCCGGACCAGAGCACGGCGCGGCCTGCGGTTCCTCGCTACGGTGGCGGCCCTGCTCCTCGCGCTTCCAGGGGTGGCCGTGGCCATCCTCACCCTGCAGTTTACCGGGACACCCGCCCCATGGGCGAAGACGACCGGCCACGACGCCCTGTGGCTGGGCCACGCGTGGGTCGACGGCCGTAAGACGGCCGACGACGTGCGGACCCTCGCCGCCCGGCTGCGAAAGACCGGGATCAAGGATGTGTACGTCCACTCCGGCCCGTTCGACTCGGACGGGACACTACCCGCCGGCGCGTATCCGAAGGCGGCCGACTTCCTGAAGTGGTGGCGCGAGGAGCTCCCCAGGGTCAGGGTGTCCGCCTGGCTCGGCCAGAAGGTCGACGGCGTTCTGGATCTCGACGACGCGGCCTCCAGGCAGCGCGTGCTGGAGGGTGCCCGTGCGATCACGGCGCTCGGTTTCGACGGCATCCACTACAACTTCGAGCCGATCGGCGACGGCGACACCGACTTCCTCGACCTGCTCACCCAGACCCGCGCGATCGTGGGCGACGGCCTGCTCTCCACCTCGACCCCGCAGATCGAGCCGTTCCCGCTCGTCCGGCCTGCCGTCCGCGCCGCCATCGGCCACGACAAGTACTGGTCGCCCGCCTACCTCCGCGAGGTCGCGAAGCTCACCGACCAGGTGGCGATCATGACCTACGACTCCTACCTCCCCTTCCCCACCGTCTACGGCGGCTACGTCGTACGACAGACCTCGCTCGCGCTGGAGATCGTCCCCGAGGAGAAGACGGTGCTGATCGGCGCCCCGGCCTATCACGACCACGGCGTCTTCTGGGCAGACGAGGCCGAGAGCGTCGAGAAGGCGGCGAGGGGCGCCCGGCTGGCGCTGACCTCGTACGGCAAGCCGCGCGAGCGGTTCGGCCTGGCGCTCTACGTCGACTTCGCCGCCACCAAGGAGGACTGGGCGGAGTACGAGAAGTTCTGGTTCAAGCCATGAGGATTCCGGCCCGAGCCATCGGGACCACACGCTAGACTGATCAGGCATCCCTCTGCCCGGCCTGTCGATTTGAGTGTCGACCACGGCAGTTGGTAGCCTAGTCAACTGCGTGTGGCGCGCCCTCTCTGCCCGCGCGCCCCATCCAACGACATTCACCGAGGCTTCTTCGTGGCGAACATCAAGTCCCAGATCAAGCGCAACCGGCAGAACGAGAAGGCCCGGCTGCGCAACAAGGCTGTCAAGTCTTCCCTGAAGACGGCCATCCGCAAGTTCCGCGAGGCCGCTGACCAGGGTAACGTCGAAGAGGCTGTCGCGCTGCAGCGCGCCGCCTCCCGCCAGCTGGACAAGGCTGCCAGCAAGGGCGTGATCCACAAGAACCAGGCCGCCAACCGCAAGTCGGCGATCGCCCAGCGCACCGCCGCCCTGTCGGCCGCCAAGTAGTCCCAGGTTCCGCGAACGCCGCATCCCAAAGGGGTGCGGCGTTCCTGCGTCTCACGTCGCCCCGGCGGCTTCATGTTCTCGCGTCGCCGCTTCCCGGCGGCCCCGTGAGGGGCTCCTCTCGTCCGTATCCGCCTAACGCCCCGTGCGACTGGCGACCACGGTCTGGACCATGTGCTCCAGCGCGTACGCGGGGTCGGCCCCGCCGCCCTTCACCTGCGCGTCGGCTGCGGCGGCCGCCTGGATGGCACGGGCGAGCCCTTCGGGCCCCCAGCCGTTCAGCTGCCGCTGGACCCGGTCGATCTTCCAGGGCGGCATGCCGAGATGGCTGGCGAGCTGACCGCCCCGGAGGTTGCGGGGAGCGCCTCCCACCTTGGCCAGCGAGCGCAGGCCCCCGGCGAGCGCGCTCACCAGCAGGACGGGGGCCGTACCCGTCGAGAGCGCCCAGCGCAGCTGCTCCAGGGCGTCGCCCAGCCGCCCCTCGACCGCCGAGTCCGCCACGGTGAAACCGCTCACCTCGGCCCTGCCCCGGTGGTAGCGCGCGACGGCGGCCTCGTCGATCGTCTTTCCGGGGGTGTCGAAGGCGAGCTGGCTGCACGCGGCGGCCAGCTCGCGCAGGTCGTTGCCCACGGCGTCGAGGAGGGCGGAGGCGGCGTCGGCCCCGATGGTGCGCCCGGCCCGCTTCAGCTCCGCCTTGACGAACGCGAGACGCTCGGCCGGTTTGGTCACCTTGGTGACGGAGACCACCTGGGCACCGGCCTTCTTGACCCCGTCGACCAGGGCCTTGCCCTTCACGCCTCCCGGGTGGACGAGGACGAGCACGGTCTCGTCCGCCGGGTGTGCCGCGTAGGAGACGACCTCGGCGATGACGTCCTTGCCGAGGTCCTGGGCCGAGCGGACGACCACCACGGACCTTTCGCCGAACAGCGAGGGCGACGTCATGCGGGTGAGCTCCCCGAGCTCCATCTTCGAGCCGGGGAGGTCGTGCACCTCGGCGGTCGGATCGGCCGCCTTCGCCGCCGAGGTCACCTCGCTCACCGCGCGGTCGGCCAGGAGTTCCTCGTCGCCGAGGATCAGGATCACGGGTGCCGGATCGATTGCCGCCATGTCGAGCAGCATGCCACGTCCCGGTGACCGGATGTGCCGTCGGCAAGCCGTTGGCAATCGAAATGCAGGTGCCACCAGGCACCCTGGGAAACACCAGAGGAGGTGAGAACCATGACAAACTCCACCATTCGCCGTCACGCCTGCCCTCGCTGCGGAACATCCCTCGACGAGGGCCCGATCATGTACCGTTGCGCGCGCTGCAGCCGGTCGGTCTACGCCGCCGATGTGGACACCGAGTTCCGCCGCCGGGCCGAAAACGGGAACTGACCCGCACCGGCGTGACCGGACCCGGAAGCCTGCCTACCTCGGTCCGGATGCCCCGAGCCGCCCGCAAACGAGTCTCCGCCCCCCTCGCGATGACGGCCAGGGCTCCCTCGCGGACCACCACGGCGAGGTCTCCCGACAGATCCGTTCGGTAGACGCGGGCGCCGAGTCGGCGCAGCGCGTTCAGGGTCGACGGGGCGGGGTGGCCGTAGCCGTTGTCCGCCCCCACGCTGATCAGGGCGGCGCGGACACCGGATGCGGCGAGGAAGCCCGGGTCGTGCCTGCCCGATCCGTGGTGCGGAACCTTGAGGATCTCGGCGGACGGCAGGCCCCGCCGGAGCAACTCCGCCTGGGCCTCGGTCTCGATGTCGCCGCTGAGCAGGGCCGCCCCCGCGGCCCAGCGGACGTGCACCACGACGCTGGCGTTGTTGACGGCCGCCCCCTCCCCCGCGCCGGGCGGGGGCGCCTCGGCCGCCGGGCCGATGACGGTGAGTTCAGAAGGCCCGAAACGCCAGCTCACACCGGGCCTCGCCGCCCACTCGACCACGTGGCGACGGGCGAGGGCGTCGCTCAGCCTCCTCCCCTCGTGCCCTCCGGCATCGTGCGGGGTCACCACCGCCGCCCCCACGACGCGTCCGCGAAAGACCCCGTCGAGCCCTCCCACATGGTCGAGATGTGGATGGGTGAGAATGACCAGCGGCACCTCTTTGATCCCCATGGAGCGCAGGCAGCGGTCCACCCGCACCGGGTCGGGGCCCGCGTCCACCACCACGGCCCGCCCCGGTCCCGCCGCGACGAGCAACGCGTCTCCCTGACCGACGTCACAGGCCAGGAGTAACCATCCGCGAGGCGGCCAGCGTGCCACGATCGGCGCGGCCACCGTCACGGCGAGAATCAGCCCGGCCAGAGCCGCGAGGGTGATCAGGCGTGACCGCCGGTGTCGCAGCACCAGCACCGCGAGCGGGACGGCAGCCGCCAGCAGGAGCAGCCCGGTGACGCCGCCCGGCCACGGGATCACGCCCAGCGGGAGGCCGGCGGCGTGCGCGGCCACCTCGATGATCCATCCGGTGGCCAGCCCCGCCGGCCGGACCAGCAACTGGGCGAGCCCCATGTGCAGAGGGGCGATCAAGGCCACCGCGAAGCCGAGCAGAGTGGCGGGGGCGACGGCCGGTCCCGCGAGCAGGTTGGCGGGAATCGCCACCGGTGCGAGCTGCCCCGACATCAGGACCAGGACGGGGGTCACAGCGGCCTGAGCCGCGGCGGCCACCGCGGTCGCCTCCGCGAGCCATCGGGGCATGCGGGCCGAGAGTCGGTCGCGCCAGCCAGGAGCGAGGACCAGGATGCCCGCGGTGGCCGCGACCGACAGGGCGAAACCGTAGGAACGCGCGAGGCCGGGAACGAAGAAGATCAACCCCAGGACCGTCACCGACAGGGCGGCGACACCGTCACGCGAGCGGCCCGCGCCGAGGGCGAGGGCGGCGACTCCGCCCATCAGGAGTGCCCTGAGCACGCTCGGCGAGGGCCGGGCGACGACCGCGAAGGCGACCATGGCCGACATCGCCAACACCGCCCGCGCCGCGAGGGGCAGCCCGGCCATTCTGGCCAGCGCGACCGCCGCCCCCGCCACGACGGCGAGGTTCGCGCCGGAGACCGCGAGCAGATGGCTGAGGCCTGCCGCCTTGAAGTCGGCCTTGACCTGCTCGTCCATCCGGGACACGTCACCGACCACCAGGCCGGGCAGCAGTCCGCGCTGCGCCGGAGGCAACACGTCGGCCGCCTCCCGCAACCCCGACCTGAGCGCCCCGGCCGCGCGCTGCTCCCAGGAGGGCCCGCTCAACACTCGCGGTGCCCCTCTGACCAGCACCACCGCCGCGAGCAACTCTCCGGGGTCGGCCCGGCCGAAGCGACCGGTGACCTCCACTCGCTGGCTGGGCAGCAGGGAGCGCCACTCGGCGCCCGAGACGAACAGCACCACCGGAGCCCGCAGCACCACCCTGCCCGTTCCCGTACCGACCGACTCGACCCGGGCAGGCACCACGAAGCTCTCCCGGAGGAAAGGCCCTCCTCTCCTGCCCGTCTCCCGCGGGTCGTCGGTCACCACCACCTCTGCCATCGCCAGGGCGTTTCTTCCCGCGAGCTCGGCGATCGGTCCCGTACCGACCGCGTGCACCCGGAAGGCCACCGATCCCGCCACCGCGGCCGCGCACCCAAGGACCGCGATCATCACGTTTCGCCGACCCGCCACTCCCGGTGGCCGGGGCAGGACGGCCACCGCCAGGGCACCTGCTGCCATGAGACCGGCCGTCACGGCACCGGTCACAGCTGAGCAGCCCAGCAGGACGAGGGCGGTGATCCATGAGGCCGCCGCCGGCAGCACCAGCTGAGCGTCATGCGCGCGCCTCCTCTTGCCGGAACCGTCCAGGCTTTCCGGCCCGCCCGAGCCGGCCGAACCGCCCGTACCTCGCGAATGACCGGAGTCGGCGGACCATCGGGGACCACCGGACCCGATGGTCCCCGATGGTCCACGCGATCCCCTGAGACTCCGAAGACCGGCGACATCGCGGCGAGCCGGGCCATCGGAGCCGCCGGCCGTGATGACCGTGGCGAACCGTGTCACGACCGCCCTCACCGCCGGCGCGTCAGACACGGACCTTGTCGCGCATCTCGGCGTACTTACGGTCGCCTATCCCGCTCACGTCGCGAAGCTCCTCGACGGTACGGAAACCACCGTGGGCGTCGCGATATTCGGCGATGCGCCGGGCGAGCACCTCACCAACGCCCGGTAACCGCTCAAGCTGCTCGGGGGTGGCCGTGTTGAGGTCGACGACGGCGGTGGCGGGATCCACGGGGTTCACCGGGTTGGGCGCCGCCCCGACGACGGCAGCGCCGGAGGGGCCGACGACGATCTGTTCGCCGTCGACGAGCCTGCGCGCGAGGTTGAGGGATCCCGTGGTGGCCGCCCCACGGATGCCCCCGGCCTTCTTGACCGCGTCGGCGACTCGGGAACCGTCCGGCAACGTGATCACTCCGGGACGCCGGACCTTACCCGTCACGTGAACGGTGAGTTCGGTGAGCGGCGCGGACTGCCGGCGTGGAGCGGTGGCGGGCGCCGACAACGGTGGCCCGGAGACCGGCACGGGTGGTGCCAAGGGCTCAGGCTCCGGTTGGGACCGCCAGGCGTAGACACCTCCCGTGACGAGGGCGATCAGGGCGACGAGAAGCAGGAGACGCAGCCCCGGACGACCGGGAACGAGCGCGGGACTCTGGATGGCCACGACCTTGCGAAGCGCCTCGAAGGACGGGGGGATCGGCGCCGAACGCAAGCGCGAGGCGGGGCTGTCGTGAACGACATCCTCTACTCCGTCATGAACGCCGGGCCGCGCGTGCCTGCCCCGGCGCGGTATGCCGCCCGGGCGGCGTGGCGAGAGCAAGGGGTCGGGGACGGATGATTCGCGCCCTGTCAGGATCCTCAGCCGCGACTCGGCTTGGAACCGCTCGATGTTCTGGCCTGTGGTCCGCACCCGCAGGACGTTACGGTGGCGGCGGCGAGCTAACTTCCACCGAATCTGGTTCTGGGGATAACCGGAAGATCGCGTGACGGAGGGTGTGGACGCCGGTCATCTGATCGGCGTGTGAGACACCAAAGGCCCGAAGATCTGCGGGCACAGAGACCTGCGGGCACAGAGACCTGCAGGCGCGGACATCGGTGGGCGTCCGGTGTCGTCCCCGTCACGACTCAGGAGACGTCAGGCTCAGGAGACGTCAGGCTCAGGAGACGTCAGGCTCAGGAGACGTCAGGCTCAGGAGACGTCAGGCTCAGGAGACGTCAGGCTCAGGAGAGGAGACGGTGATGCCGAGCATGCCGGGGCCGACATGGGCGCCGATGACCGAACCGACCTCGACGACGATGACCTCGGTGAGTGCGGAAATACGTCCCTGCAGGCGTGCGGCCAGGGCTTCCGCACGGGACCGTGCGCCGAGATGCTGGACGGCGATCTCCACCGGGCCCGTGCCCGCGGCCTCGACCGCGAGGTCTTCGAGGCGGGAGATGGCACGGCTCGCCGTACGGACCTTCTCCAGGGGGACGATCATCCCGTCGGATATGTGCAGGATCGGTTTGATCATCAGCGCCGAGCCGAGGAGGGTCTCCGCGGCGCCGATCCGGCCTCCCCTGCGGAGATGCTCCAGGGTGTCGACGTAGAAGAGGCTGCGGACCGACTCCGCCCGGCGGCGGGCGACGTCCGCCACCTCTGTCCGGGGCGCGCCCTGCGCGGCGGCGCTCGCGGCCGCGAGGACGGGGAATCCGAGACCCATGGCGATGGACCTGCTGTCGACGACGTCGACGGGAACGGGGGAGTCCTCGGCTCCCGCGCGGGCGGCCTCGACCGTACCGGACAACTCCGCCGACAGGTGGACGGAGACGATACCGCTCGCGCCTCGGGCCGCCGCTTCGCGGTAGACATCGGTGAAACGTCGCGGGGCGGGCCTGGAGGTCGTCACCCGGCCTCGTTCCCTCAGCACGTCCTCCCTGCCCGCGCCGTCGGTCCACGCCACGTCGTCGAACGACCTGCCGCCGACGACCACCTGGAGGGGCACCACGACGACTCCCAGGCTGGAGACCTCCTCCTGCGGGAGGTAGGCGGTGGAGTCCGTGATGACGGCGACCGGTGCGGGCATGTCCAGAGGCTACGTGGAGGAGATCACGCGAAGGAGACGGGGGCGACGTCAAGGAGGGATCCGGCGGGTGAGGGTTTCGGGTGCGGACCCGCCGGAGGAGGGAGGGCTCTACTGGACGGGGGTGCCGCCGCGCCAGACCCGGCGAGGCTTGAGGCCGAAGGACCAGGCGAAGGCGCCCTCGTGGTCGGCGTCCCACTGGACGATGTCGGCCAGGCGGCCGGGAGCGAGGACGCCGCGGTCGGGAGCGCCGAGGACCGTGGCGCCGCCGAGGGTGGCGGCTCGGAGGGCGTCGCCGACACTCATGCCGAAGGCCGCGACGGCGAGGCTGATGACCAGGGACATCGAGGTGATGCCGCAGTGGCCCGGATTGTGGTCACTGCCGAGAGCCACGGTGACCCCCTGGGCGAGCATCCGGCGGACCGGGGGCAGGCTGCCACGCTGGAGGGCGGTCCCGGGGCAGACCACGGCGGGGACACCGTAGCGGGCCAGGATCGCGATGTCCTCGTCGGTGGTGTGGTGGAGCAGGTCGGCGGAGGCGCAACCGAGTTCGGCGGCGAGCTGAACGGCGCCGCGTCGGCTGTAGGCGCCGGCGTGCACGCGCGGCAGCAGGCCGACGTTGCGCCCGGAGGCGAGGACCCAGCGGGCCTCCTCCGCGGTGAAGTGGCCCTCGTCGCAGTAGACGTCGACACCGTCGGCTCCCGCCGCGGCGGCGTCGGCGCACCAGGAGCCCACCGCCTCGACATAGTCGCGCTGGCGGCCGAAGTATTCGGGCGGGACGACGTGCGCGGCCATGAAGGTCACGTGGACCCGCGGCATCATCGGCTCTTTCTCCAGCTCGCGCAGGAGCCGCACGTCGGCCAGCTCACCGTCACGGGTGAGGTGATAGCCGGTCTTGGCCTCGATGGTGGTGGTGCCGCTGAGCAGCCATTCGCGGAGTCGCTCACGGACGCCGTTGCAGAGCGTCCAAGGGTCGGTGCCTCGGGTGACCGTCACGGTGGAGCCGATGCCGCCGCCCGCCGCGGTGATCGCGGAGGGGGTGGAACCGCTGGAGCGCATCGCCATCTCGGCGTAGCGGTTTCCCGCGTAGACCGGGTGGGTGTGCGCGTCGATCAGGCCGGGGGTGACCAGCGTGCCGCCCAGGTTCTCGACGTGGTCGACGTCGACGATGTCGTCGACGACACCGGGCACGCTCTGCGGAAGATCCGCGGCGCGACCGACCCAGGCGATCCGGTCGTTGTGGACGAGGATCGCCGCGTTGCTGAACACGTCGTTTCCGGTCCAGAGCCGGCCGATGTTGGTCAGGAGGCGGACCGTCATCGCATCACCGCCTTGTGTTCAGGGGAAGACACCTGAAGGAGCACCGCACCCGGACAGGGCGGGCCGCTCCGCGCGGCGCCGAGCACCGCACCCTTCGAGCCCGCTGTGAGTCCGGACGGCATCGGGGGTCTCCTGCTCTCATCCGCGTGTCTGTTGTGCGGCGACAGTATCGCCGGGATCATGATCGGGCGATTTCAGTTCAGTTACGTTATTTCACAAGTCGGCCCGCTGTACAGGCTAATTGGGAAGAACGCCGCCCCTCCGCGACCGCACCTCACCCGCCGGCTCGACGGTCACGCGTGGCGTCGAACAACTTTCCACAGCTCAGACTACTTCTTCATCGCTCGTAACAGTAGTCACCAGAGCAACTTGCGTCATAACATCTCGCTAGATTTGCCTTATGGTAGCAATCTAAACCTTGGGCGACCACTGCAACTTTTGAGGCTTTTGCACGTTTTCTCACTCTTACAGTGCAGCCACCACAGGCCATCGGAAGCAAGCTCAGCCATTGAAACGCGGTTCGCCGCCACTCTAGGCTGGAATTCGGAAGACTCAAAACGTGCCCTTCCGGCGACCCGCCCCACCTGCCCGCGGGCCGGCACCGCGGGTGTGACGGCGAGCCCACGGTCACCCGCGATCTCCACGATGCCCCCGCCTCCAACGCTCCCGGTGGGCGCGCGCCCCTGCCCTCGATGGGCACGCGCCACGGGATAACGCCAGAGGACCTCGTGATGCGATACGGCGCACAGGCCGTCCAACCTGGTCACTCTCCCCCGAAGATCTGACCACAAGCGGCCCACCAACCCCCCAAAAAAGGTCGTAAGCAGGACGTTCCATGTAGCCTTTCGTGCGAGTTGTCTTCAGGTCGTACGCATGGGAGTTGCCTTGTCCGTCCACGCGGACGCCGGTCGGCGTCGCATCGAAGATCTTTTTCAGGAGCACGAGGCACGCATCTTCAAGCGCTGGCTTGAGATCGCCCGTTCACCCATCGGCGACCAGGGAGAAAGCGGAAAGCTCGCCGACCAGTTGCGCGAGCTCTACCAGGCGCTGCGCCAATCCTTCGAAGACTCCGGCGATCTCAGCGACCTGCGCGGCCTGCTCTCCGAACTCTCCCGGGACCGTGCCCGCCAGGGGTTCACCCCCACCGAGACCGCGACCTTGGTCTTCGGTCTGAAGGAGGCCCTCTACGAGATCGTCGAGGAGGACGGCTCCCCCGAGGCCATCCGCGGTTTCATCTGGTTCTCCCGGGTCATCGACGAACTCGGGCTTTTCACCATGGAGAGCTACGCGGCGGCCAGAGAGAAGATCATCATTGATCAGGCGGAGCAGCTGCTGGAGCTGTCCACCCCGGTGGTCAAGCTCTGGGAGGGCATCGTCGCGGTGCCGCTGGTCGGCACGCTCGACTCCGCCAGGACCCAGGTCGTGATGGAGAAGCTGCTCCAGACGCTCGTCGACACCGGCTCCGAGCACGCGGTCATCGACATCACGGGGGTTCCCGCCGTCGACACCGAGGTCGCCCAGCACCTGCTCAAGACCGTGGTGGCGGCCCGGCTGATGGGCGCCGAGTGCGTGATCTCCGGTATCCGTCCTCAGATCGCCCACACCATCGTCACCCTGGGCATCGAGTTCGGCGACATCGTGACCAAGGCCACCCTCGCCGACGCGCTGGCCCACACGCTGCGGGCGAGCGGGGTCAAATTCGTCAAGGGCGGGGCGTCCCGCATCGCCGTGCGGACGGTGGAGGGCTGATGGATCGCGTTCCCATCCTCAAGCTCGGTGACATCCTGATCGTCTCCATCCAGATCGACCTGCAGGACATGAGCGTGCTCGCCCTACAGGAGGACCTGTCGGAGAAGGTCGTCGAGACCGGTGCACGAGGGGTGATCATCGATATCACCGCCGTGGAGATCGTCGACTCCTTCATCGGCCGGATGCTGGCCACCATCGCGGCGATCTCCCGCATGCTCGACGCCGAGACGATCGTCGTCGGCATGCGACCTGCGGTGGCGATCACCCTCGTCGAGCTCGGCCTCTCCCTCGGCGGCGTACGCACGGCGCTCAACCTCGAGAAGGGCGTCGCGTTGCTGAACCAGATCGAAGAGTCCCAGCACTCCGAGGCCTACCGGTGACGACCGCGAAGGAACTGCCCATAAATGTCAACGGCGACGTCGTGCTGGTCCGCCAGCACGTCAGGACCGTCGCGGTGGACGTGGGCCTCTCCTTGATCGACCAGACCAAGGTGGTGACCGCGGCCAGTGAGCTGGCCCGCAACGCCCTGGTCTACGCGGGAGGCGGGCAGGTACGGGTCGAGGTCGTCCACAAGGGTATGCGGCGAGGCCTGCGAATGGTCTTCAGTGACAACGGTCCCGGCATCCCGGACATCGAGCAGGCACTGACCGACGGGTGGACCACCGGCGGAGGCCTGGGGCTCGGCCTCAGCGGTTCGCGTCGCCTGGTCGACGAGTTCGACCTCGAATCGACTCCCGGTGAGGGAACGCTGATCACGGTGACGAAATGGGCGCGCTGATCCATTCCCAGCGTGACACCTGGGTGAGGGCCGAGGACGCCAGTGCGATCGGCGCCCTCCGCCGTACCGCCGTGACACTCGCCGAGGCGAGGGGATTCAGCGAGGAGGACAGCGGACGGGTCGCCGTCGCGGTGAGCGAGGCCGCCTCGAACCTGGTCAAGCACGCGACCGACGGGGTCATGCTGATTCGCCCCCATCTGGAGCTGGACTCGGCGGTGGAGGTCCTCGCGATCGACCGGGGGCCGGGAATGCGGGACGTCTCCCGCGCCCTGCGCGACGGCTACTCCACCACCGGCACGCTCGGCATCGGCCTGGGCGGCATCGCCAGGATGGCGAGTGGATACGAGGTTCACTCCATGCCCGGCCGGGGCACCGTGCTCGGTATGTACTTCGTCGCGCAGGGCGCCCCGCGGCCCCGGTGCCGGGTGAGCGGCCTCACCCGCCCGATCGGCGACGAGACCGTCTGCGGCGACGCGTTCGTGATCACCGACGAGGGCGCCGTGTCGACCGTGATGCTCTGTGACGGCCTCGGCCACGGCCCCGCGGCCGCCCATGCCTCCCAGGAGGCGGTGCGACTGTTCCTGCGGCACGCCGATCTCGCCCCGGTCACCGCCCTGGAGCGCATCCACGCCGGTCTCGGCCACACCAGGGGCGGTGCGGTCGCCGTGGCCCGTGTCGACGGCGCCGCGGGCACGGTGAGCTTCGCCGGCCTCGGCAACGTCTCCGCGTGGATCGTCCACAACGACGGCCGCCAGGGGATGATCTCGATTCCCGGCATCGCCGGTCACAAGGCCAGGACCCTGCGCCAGTACGAGTACGCCCTGCCGCCGCACGGCGTCGTCCTGCTCCACTCCGACGGTCTGTCCGAGCGGTGGAACATCACCTCCTATCCCGGTCTCGTCACACGCCTCCCCTCCGTCGTCGCCGGCACGCTGCTGCGCGAGGCCGGGACCCGCAGGGACGACGCCTGTGTGGTCGCCGTCAGGCCGGGCACATGACCGGGGACGAGCTGATCCAGATCCATATCCGGGACGACCAGGACGTCTTCGCCATGCGCAAGCTGGGCCGCGAGGTGGCGGAGAGCGTCGGACTGGAGCCCCAGGACCAGATCCGGGTGGCCACCGCACTGAGCGAGATCGGCAGGGAACTCGTGGAGGCGGGAAGCGACGCCTTCGTCGCCTTCCGGCTGGAGCGGGAGAACGCCCTGCTCGTCGCGGTCGACTTCTCGAAGACCGACTTCCACCCTTCGGACGGCGTGACGCTGGCGGGGCGTCTCGTCGACCTCATCGAGCTCGATACCTCCGAGGGAAGAATAAGCATGGTCAAACGGCTCCCGAAGGGCCACAGACCGAGACCTTCGGCGGAGGAGATCCGCGCCAGGCTCGCCGCGGCGGCGCCCACCACGGCCCTCGACGAGCTGCGCAGGCAGAATCGCGAACTCGCCGAGACCCTGGAGGAGGTCCTGCAGCTCAACACCGAACTGCAGGAGACCAACCAGGGAGTGCTCGCCCTCTACAACCAGCTGTCGGAGGAGCTTGAGGAGACCAACCGCGGCGTCGTGGCGCTCTACGCCGAGCTGGACGAGAAGTCCGCGCAGCTCCGGACGGCGAGCGACGCGAAGAACAGGTTCTGGGCCACCGTCAGCCACGAGCTGCGCACCCCCCTCAACTCGATCATCGGCCTGGTCCGCCTCCTGGTGGGACCCGGCGGGGAGCCCCTCGCCGACGAGCAGCTCCATCAGATCAACCTCATCGGCTCCTCCGCGGAGACGCTCCTGTCGCTGGTGAGCGAGTTGCTCGACATGGCGAAGGCCGAGGCGGGCAGGCTCGACCCTCAGCCCTCCATGGTCGACCTGATGGCTCTGGCCGAACGGCTGCGCATGACGCTGCACCCCACCACCGGCCACGACGGGGTGAGGCTCACCGTGGAGGTCTCGCAGGCACCGGTGGAGATGCTGGTGGACGAGGTGATGCTCACCCGGATCCTGCGCAACCTGCTCACCAACGGGCTGAAGTTCACCGAGCACGGCGAGGTCAAGCTGGAGGCGAGGCTCGACGAGACCGCCCAGGATCTGGTCTTCACCGTGACCGACACGGGGATAGGCGTGCCCGAGGAGCATCTGGAGCGCGTCTTCGAGGAGTTCTTCCAGGTTCCCGGGCCGATCCAGGTGCGAAGCAAGGGGACCGGGCTCGGCCTGCCGTACGCACGCCGGCTGGCCGAGGCACTGGGCGGCGGCCTGCACCTGACCAGCGTCGCGGGCTCCGGCACCACGGCCACCCTGAGGCTGCCCTACCGGCACGACGGGGCCCCCGTGGTCGGCCGGTTGCTCGTCGTGGACGACGACGAGGAGTTCCGCGCCGTCGTGCGCCGGATGCTCTCCGGATTCGCCGCCCACATCGACGAGGCCTCCGACGGCCTGAGGGCACTGGAGATGATGGAGGAGAACCCGCCCGACATCGCCTTGGTGGATCTGCTGATGCCCCGGCTCGACGGCACCGCGCTGATGCTGCGGATGTCCAACGACGAGCGGCTGCGCCAGGTACCGGTGATCGTCGTGACCGTCGCCACGGCGCACCAGGTGCCCGACCGGGCGCACATGGTGATCCCCAAGCACGGCCTCCGCCGCGACACTCTGCTGGAGGCGATCGAAAGCGCCCTGGGACACGTCGATGACTAGGAAAACCGCGAGGAACGAGGCGACCGTACTGGTCGTGGACGACACCCCGACCAAGCTGTACATCCTGTCGAGCTGGCTGCGGCGCTCGGGACACCAGGTCGTGCAGGCCACCGGCGGCATGGAGGCACTCGCCAAGGTGAGGGAGCTCCGCCCCGACCTCGTCGTTTTGGACGTACGGCTGCCCGACATCAGCGGCTACGAGGTCTGCGAGCAGATCAAGGCGGACCCGGCGACGTCCTCCATCCCGGTCATCCAGATCTCCGGGGCCGCGATCACCCCCGCCGACCGGGCCCAGGGGCTCGAACGCGGGGCGGACGCCTACCTGGCGGAGCCGGTCGAGCCGGACGAGTTCGCCGCGACGGTCGAGGCCACGCTGCGCTACTACCGTGCCCGGCAGCGGGCCGAGCTGATGGCCGGACGACTCGCCGCCCTCACCGAGGTCACGCTCTCGATGAACTCCGCCGAGACGTTCGACGAGCTCCTCGCCACGGCCGTCGAGGGAACCTCACGGATCCTGGGGCGGCACGCGGGCGCGCTCGCCCTGCCCCCCGACGGCCGGACCCGCAGGTTCGCCGCGATTCCTTCGGAGAACGTCGCCCAGGCCAAGGTCGCGGCGCCGGACACCCTGCCCAGACTGAGCGCGATGTCCCTGGGTGCTTCCGCGGGCACCCAGGTCCTCACGGTGCCGGCCGCCAAGTGGATGGAGCTGATGCCCGACGCGACACTCGACGGTGACGTCTCGGCGGTGATCTGCCGCACCAAGCTGGGCAGGCCCCCCGTCTATCTCGGGGTGGTGGAGACGCCGCCGCTCGACCCCGACGAGTCCAACGTGCTGCGCCAGCTCGGCCAGGCCCTCGCCCTCGCCGTGGACGCGCTGCGGGCGTACGCCGAGGAGCACGCGATCGCCCTCACCCTGCAGCGCAGCCTGCTGCCGGCGCGGATCCCCGAGATCCCCGGAGTCGCGATCAGCTGGCGGTATCAGCCCGCGGTCGACAACGTCGAGGTCGGCGGCGACTTCTACGAGGTCCTGCGGATGGACCACCGGGTGCTCATCGCCATCGGCGACGTCCAGGGGCACTCGCTGCTCGCCGCCACCGTCATGGCGGAGTTGCGCCACGCGCTGCGTGCCTCCGTCATCGACGCCCAGGATATCGGCGCGTCGATGGCGCTGCTCAACAACGTGCTGCGGCGCTACCACCCCGGCATGACCGCCACCGTGGCCCTGTTCCTGATCGATCCTGTGACCGGGGAGATGGAGATCTCGAACGCGGGGCACATCCCGCCTCTCGTCATCGCGGACGGCCATGCGCGCTACCACGCTCTGGGCAACCTCCTGCTGGGGGTGGCCGAGGAAACCTACCGGGTCGACCGGGTGAACGTCCCCGAGGGAGCCTCGGTGCTGCTGTTCACCGACGGGCTCATCGAGGACCGCGACAAGCTGCTCGACGAGAGCCTGGAGATCGTACGGCACCTGGCGGAGAGCCTGGAGGGAGACCAGGAGGCCTTCTGCGACCGGCTGATCGAGCGGTTCGGCGCCAGGGAGGACGACGTGGCGCTGGTGATGTTCCGGCGCGAGAAGCGCTGAACGACGTCCGGGAGGCGTCGGACGCGCTCGGATGCGCCGTACCGCCTCCAAGAGGACGGTACGGCGCGTCTTGGCGGGTCAGACCGCGGTCTCGACCGGTTTGGCGGTCTTCTCCAGCTCGGCGAAGAGGCCGGGCAGGACCCTGGCGTGCAGCACCGTGCCGTCTCCGGTGTGCTCGACGCCGAGGACCTCGCCCTCCTTGTGCGCCCTGGAGATCAGGTCACCGCGCTCGTACGGCACGAGAAGCCTGACCTCCTGGTCGAAGCGGGGCAGCTCCCGCTCGATCACGGCCCTCAGCTCGTCGAGTCCGGCGCCGGTGCGGGCCGAGACCACGACGGTGTGCTTCTCCTTCGCGGTCAGCTGGGCCAGCACCACCGGGTCGGCGGCGTCGGCCTTGTTCACGACCACGATCTCCGGGATGTCGCGGGCGCCCTCGATGTCGCCGATCACCTCACGTACCGCGGCGAGCTGCGACTCGGGGTCGGGGTGCGAGCCGTCGACCACGTGCAGGATCAGGTCGGCGTCGCCGACCTCCTCAAGCGTGGAGCGGAACGCCTCGACGAGCTGGTGCGGCAGGTGCCGGACGAATCCGACGGTGTCGGCGAGCGTGAACAGGCGTCCGTCGGGCGTGTGCGCCTTGCGGACCGTCGGATCGAGCGTGGCGAACAGGGCGTCCTCGACCAGCACCCCCGCGCCGGTCAGCCGGTTCAGCAGCGAGGACTTGCCCGCGTTGGTGTATCCGGCGATGGCCACGGCGGGAACCTCGCGCTGCAGGCGCCGCGAGCGCTTGGTCACGCGGGCGGTGGTCATCTCGCCGATCTGGCGGCGCAGCTTGGCCATCCGCTCACGGATCCGGCGGCGGTCCAGCTCGATCTTGGTCTCACCGGGCCCACGGCCTCCCATGCCGACGCCGCCCGCGGCGCGACCGCCGACCTGGCGTGACAGGTTTCCACCCCAGCCTCGCAGGCGCGGCAGCAGGTAGTTGAGCTGCGCGAGCTCGACCTGCGCCTTGCCCTCGCGGCTCTTGGCGTGCTGGGCGAAGATGTCGAGGATCAACATGGTCCGGTCGATGACCTTGACCTTGACGATCTCCTCAAGCTGGCGGAGCTGGCCGGGGCTCAGCTCTCCGTCGCAGACCACGGTGTCGGCACCGGTGGCGGAGACGATGTCGGCAAGCTCCTGCGCCTTGCCGGAGCCGATGTAGGTCGCGGTGTCGGGCTTCTGCCTGCGCTGGATCAGACCTTCCAGGACCTCCGAGCCCGCGGTCTCGGCGAGGAGCTTCAGCTCAAGGAGGGAGTTTTCCGCGTCGGTCGACGTACCGGAGGTCCAGACGCCGACGAGGACGACCCGCTCAAGCCGCAGCTGGCGGTATTCGACCTCGGTGACGTCTTCCAGCTCAGTGGAGAGGCCCGCCACCCGGCGGAGTGCCTGGCGCTCGGCCAGATCCATCTCGCCGTTGTCGAGCAGGTCGTCGAATCGGTCGATGTCCAGCGGCTCACGAGTGTCTATGTCGTCGCTCCATTCAGATGGTTGGTGCGTGTGCGTTCTTCTCACAGGAGAGAACGCCCCAACACCCCGGGTCTCTTCCCCTCGATGGTGCCACGGGAACCTCTGGCCATCACCTGGTTATCACCGCCTCGTCCCGGCGTGCCGCGAACGCCCCCTGGTCGGGGCCCCGGGAACGGCTCAAAGGCGCGGCCTCAGGGAAGCCGGACCGAGGCGTCGCCCGAGCCGGTCCGCAGCGTGACCTTGCGGGGCGAGGAGGGGTCCCTGACCACCTCCACGGTCTCCTGCCCCGAACCGGTGTCGGTGGTGACGTCGTAGCCGCCCTTGGGAAGGTAGGCGACGATGTCGCCGGAGCCGGTCTCGATCCGCACATCCTCGGGCGTGGCGGAGAACCTCGCCTCGACGTCGCCGGAGCCGGTGTCGGCGACGAACCGCTTGGAGGTCAGGTCACCGCCCTCGATCTCGCCGGAGCCGCTCGTGGCGTTCACCTCCCCGGTGAGCCCGCGCATCGTGATGGTGCCCGAGCCGGTGTCGAGTTTGGCCGTGAGGCCCCGCGGGATCTCGACCTTGTAGTCGACCGAGCAGTTCCTGCGGCATTCGTAGCGCAGGGTGAGCGTGCCGCTGTCCACCGGGTGCCGGAGGGTGGGCTTGTCGCCACGCCAGTGGATGGTCTCGGTCACCCGGACGGCCTCCCGGTCCGACTCGGTGACCACGATGTCGCCGGAGCCGGTGGCGACGTCCAGGGCCTTCAGCTCGCCGGTGACGTCGTAGGAGACGACCTCCTGCTGCCGGTCGCGGAAGTCGAGTGCGCCGCATCCCGAGAGCACGAACACCGTCCCCAGGATCGCCCCTGCGACGACCATGTTCTTCTTCATGTGCCCAATCCTCGACTTCCCGGGAAACCTTCGCTTCCCAACCAACGTGCGACGGGTCCGTCCTTCCCTCTGCCGACCTGCCGACCTGCCGACCTGCCGAGGGCGCTGACCCAACTCTGTCCGAACACGCCTGCCAGATCATCGGGGAACGCCCGGATCGACCCCTGAGGGGGACCCTGCCTTTGACCGGTGACCGGCCCTGAAGTAGCGTCTATTCCACAATTCAGAATTACTTTTCCACCATGTGGAAATCTGCGAGGAAAAGAGGACCCATGGACGGCGTTGAGATCGGCGGCCCCCTCCAGGACCGCTTCGAGGAGATCCTCACGCCGGAGGCACTGGCCTTCCTGGCCACCCTCCAGCGCGAGTTCGACGGCCGGCGTCTGGAGCTGCTGGAGGCCCGCCAGGCCCGCCAGGCGGAGCTGTCGGCGGGCGGCACCCTCGACTTCCTGCCCGAGACCCGGCACGTGCGTGAGTCCGAGTGGCACGTCGCCCCGCCCGCCCCCGGCCTGGTGGACCGCCGCGTGGAGATCACCGGTCCCGTCGACCGGAAGATGACGATCAACGCGCTGAACTCCGGCGCCAAGGTCTGGCTCGCGGACTTCGAGGACGCCAACGCTCCCACCTGGGAGAACACCATCAACGGCCAGCTCAACCTGCGCGACGCGCTCGATCGGACCCTCGACTTCTCCGCCGGGGAGAAGAGCTACGCCCTCAAGCCTGACACCGAGCTCGCCACCATCGTGGTCCGGCCCCGCGGGTGGCACCTGAACGAGAAGCACCTCACCTGTGACGGCAGGCCGTTCTCCGCCTCCCTCGTCGACTTCGGCCTCTACTTCTTCCACTCGGCGCAGCGGCAGATGGCCAAGGGCAAGGGTCCGTACTTCTACCTGCCGAAGATCGAGTCACACCTGGAGGCCCGCCTCTGGAACGACGTCTTCGTCAGGGCCCAGGAGCTGCTCGACATCCCCCGGGGCACGATCCGGGCGACGGTGCTCATCGAGACCTATCCTGCCGCGTTCGAGATGGACGAGATCCTCTACGAGCTCCGCGACCACTCCGCGGGGCTCAACGCCGGCCGCTGGGACTACCTCTTCAGCGTGATCAAGAAGTTCCGCACCCGCGGCCGCGAGTTCCTGCTGCCCGAGCGCAACGCCGTGACGATGACCGCTCCGTTCATGCGCGCCTACACCGAGTTGCTGGTCCGCACCTGCCACCGGCGCGGGGCCCACGCCATCGGCGGGATGGCCGCGTTCATCCCCTCCCGCCGCGACCCCGAGGTCAACAAGGTCGCCCTGGAGAAGGTCACCGCCGACAAGACCCGCGAGTCCGGCGACGGTTTCGACGGCTCCTGGGTGGCGCACCCCGACCTCGTGCCGATCTGCCGCGACGTCTTCGACGCCGTCCTGGAGGACCGGCCGAACCAGCTCCACCGCCTGCGCGAGGACGTCTCCGTCTCCGCCGCCGACCTGCTGGCGGTCTCCAAGACCCCCGGCGACATCACCGAGGCGGGGCTGCGCAACAACGTGGACGTGGCGCTGCGCTACCTGGCCGCCTGGATGGGAGGGCTGGGTGCGGTGGCGATCCACAACCTGATGGAGGACGCGGCGACCGCCGAGATCTCCCGTTCCCAGATCTGGCAGTGGATCCACAACGGCATCGAGCTCGCCGACACCGGCGCCGTGGTGACCAGGGAGCTGGTCGAGAGGATCATCGACGAGGAACTCGCCAAGATCAAGGCGGAGCCCGGCTACGACGAGGCCCTCTACGGTCAGGCCACCGCCCTGTTCAAGGAGGTCGCCCTCGACGACGACTTCGCGGAGTTCCTTACTCTCCCGGCCTATGCGCGTATGCCGTGACATGACCAGCCCGACAGTGCGGAATCCTCATCCCCCGGCGGGGATTCCTCACTCCGGGCGGTCACCGTGGGCGGATGCGGACGCCGGACTCAGTGGATACTTTGCGTGCATGAGCGATGACAGGAACGGTGAAGGAGCCGATCAGGGCGAGTACGCGGCGCTACTCGACGCCGTCAAGCGCGAAATCATCGGCAGCAGGGGACGGGTGGCGCTGCTCACCACCGACACCGAGCTGATCCGGCAGTACTGGCGGATCGGCCGCCACATCCTCGATCGGCAGCCGGACGACGACTGGGGCAGGAAGGCGGTGCCCCGGCTCTCGACCGACCTGCGCGGCGCGTTCCCCGAGGCGATGGGATACTCGCGGACCAACCTCCTCTACATGAGGGCCTTCGCGGCCGCCTGGCCGGACTCCATCCCGCGGACGGCGCGGCCGATCCCCTGGGGCCACCACATCGTCCTGCTCGACATGCTCGACAACAGGGCGACCAGGGAGTTCTACGCGCGCAAGACCGCGGACGAGGGGTGGGCGAGGGGCGTCCTGATCACGATGATCAAAGGACGGCTCCACCTGCGCGTCCGTCACTCCCCGCCCGGCCTCGTCCGTACGCCGCCCTCCCCCGACCGCCGTACCCCGCAGCGGGCACCCGGAGAACCCTGCTTCTCCGGCCTCGTGGACGACGGCCCCAGACACGGCAGGAACGCCGGCGCCGCCGCGCTGAGTGAGAATTCGAGATGAGGACGACAAGGACGGCGTCCTCGATCGGCCGATGGAGGCCGGCGAGCACCGGCGACAGCGCCGGGACGTCGGGCACGCCGGAGGAGCCGGAGGAGGAGCGATGTCGACGAAGACCCTGGACGAGCCGGCCCGCAGGTTCGAGGAACTCCTCGGACCCGGGTCGGTCATCACCGATCCCGTGCGGCTGCGCACCTACGAGTGCGACGGGCTGACCCACCACCGGGTCACCCCCGGAGTCGTGGTGCTGCCTTCGAGCGCCGAGCAGGTCGCGGCCGTGGTGAGGATCTGCAACGAGTACGACCTGCCGTTCGTGGCCAGGGGCGCCGGGACCGGACTGTCGGGCGGTGCCCTGCCACGGGCCGACGGGGTGCTGGTCGTGACCTCGAAGATGCGGCGGATCCTCTCCGTCGACCTGCCGAACCGGAGGGCGACCGTGGAGCCTGGGGTCACCAACCTGGCGATCACCGAGGCCGTCCGCGACCTGGGCCGCTACTACGCGCCCGACCCCTCCAGCCAGCAGGTCTGCACGATCGGCGGCAACGTGGCCGAGAACTCCGGCGGCGCCCACTGCCTGAAGTACGGCTTCACCGTCAATCACGTGGTCGGCCTGGAGATCGTCACCCCCGACGGTGACATCGTCGAACTGTCGGACACCGATCCCGGATACGACCTGCTGGGCGCGTTCATCGGCTCCGAGGGCACGCTCGGTATCGCGACCAAGATCGTCGTACGGCTGAGCAGGCTGCCGGAGGCCGTGACGACGCTGCTCGCGGCGTTCGAGGACATCGAGCGGGGCGGGCAGGCGGTGTCGGCGATCATCGGCGGAGGCATCGTGCCCGCCGCGATCGAGATGATGGACGCCCTCGCCGTCGAGGCGGCCGAGGCGGCCGTGGCGTGCGCCTACCCGGAGGGCGCGGGGGCGGTGCTCATCGTGGAGCTGGACGGCCCCGCGGAGGAGGTCGCGCACCAGTTCGGCGAGGTGACGCGGCTTTGCCGGGAGAGCGGCGCGTTCGAGATACGGGTCGCCGACGATCCGGCGGAGCGGGCCGCGATCTGGCGGGGCCGCAAGTCGGCGTTCGCCGCGGTGGGCCGGATCAGCCCCGCCTACATCGTCCAGGACGGTGTCGTCCCCCGGACCGCGCTGGGCGGGGTGCTGGCGAGCATCGACGCCCTCTCCCGCGAGTACGGCATCAGGGTGGCGAACGTCTTCCACGCCGGTGACGGCAACCTGCACCCGCTGGTGCTGTTCGACGACGCCGAGCCGGGTGCGGAGGAGAGGGCGGAGATCGTGTCGGGGAGGATTCTCGACCTGTGCATCGAGCACGGCGGTTCCATCACCGGCGAACATGGCGTCGGCGTGGACAAGTCCCGATATATGCCGAAAATGTTCTCTGACGACGATCTCAACACCATGCAGCTGGTGCGCTGCGCCTTCGACCCCCGCGGCCTGTCGAACCCGGGAAAGATCTTCCCGACCCCCCGGCTGTGCGGCGAGGTCCCGGGGGTCCGCAAGGGCGCGCACCCGCTGGTCGAGTCGGGACAGGCGGAGCACTTCTGATGGGAGCACCGCTGGAGGCACCCTTGAAGGCACAGAAGGCACAAAAGGCCCTGAAAGCACAGAAAGCGCTGCGCGCGACGGGCGTGACGATCCGGGAGGCGACCTCCGACGACGCGGTGGGCGGGGTCGCGCCCCGCTGGGTGGCCCTGCCGGAGAACACCGGGGAGGTCGCCGCGCTGATGCGCGTCTCGGCCGCGCACGACCTGGCCGTGGTCCCGGTGGGAGACGGCACCAAGCTCGGCTGGGGCAATCCCCCCGAACGGTGCGACCTGCTGATCGACACCTGCTGCCTGCTCCTCGGGGACGGATCCGCGGTCGAGCACTCCTCGGGCGATCTCGTGACGCGGGTCGGCGCTGGACTCCCCCTCAACGTCCTCAACGCCACGCTCTCGCGATCGCGGCAGGAACTCGCCCTGGACACGCCCCTGGGCGCCGGCACGGTCGGCGGGACGCTCGCCACCGCGGTCGCCGGCCCCCGCAGGTTCCGCTACGGCACCGCCCGCGACCTGCTGATCGGTATCACGGTCGTGCTGGCCGACGGCACGATCGCCACCTCGGGCGGCAACGTCGTCAAGAACGTCGCAGGCTATGACCTGGGCAAGCTCTTCACCGGCTCCTACGGCACGCTCGGCGTCATCACCGAGGCCACCTTCCGCCTCCACCCGATCCCCGCCGCCCGCCGGTGGGTCACCGTGGACCTGCCCGTCGGCGGACCGGATTCCGCCGGTTCCCCCGCGAGGGACGCACTGAACGGACTGGGCGCACTGAACGGACTGGGCGCACTGGACGCACTGGTCGCCGAGCTCGCGGCCTCGCAGGCCGAGCCGAGCGCCGTCGAACTGGAGTGGCCGGGCCTCACCGGCAAAGCCACCGTCTCCGCGCTCGTCGAGGGAGAGGCGGCCGATGTCCGCGCGGAGGCCGTGCGCACCTCGATGGACGAGTACGGGAGGGCGCGGATCACCGCCGAGGCGCCCGCCTGGTGGTCGGTGCCGCCCGGCGAGGAGGTTCTGCTGGAACTGCGGGTCCCGCCCGCCGCGGCCTGCCCGGCGCTACGTGCGGTCGCCGCACGCGGGCTGCCCGCTCGCGTACGCGGGTCGGTGGCCTCCGCGGTCCTGCTGGCCGCCCTGCCGGAGGACGTCGGCGAGGCGGAGTTCTCCGGGTTCGTGACGGGCGTGCGCGACGACCTGCGGCGGCTCGGCGGCGCGCTCACGGTGCTCGCCGTGCCTCCCGCTCTCGCCCGCGGGATCGATCGCTGGGGTCCCTCTGGCGCCCTGCCTCTGATGCGGCGGGTCAAGGAACGGTTCGACCCCGGCCGGAGGATGTCCCCCGGCCGGTTCGCGGGAGGGATCTGACGTGGACCCTGAGCTGATCAACGACTGCGTGCACTGCGGGTTCTGCCTGCCCTCGTGCCCGACGTACGTCCTGTGGGGCGAGGAGATGGACTCCCCGCGCGGCCGGATCCACCTGATGAAACAGCACGTCGAGGGCACACCGATCACGCCCGAGATGGCCGGGCACTTCGACGCGTGCCTGGGGTGCATGGCGTGCGTACCCGCCTGCCCGTCCGGGGTGAGGTACGACCGGCTGATCGAGCAGACCCGGGCCGAGGTGGAGCGGGTGCATGTGAGAGAGCCTGACGACAGGGCGCTGCGGGCGCTGGTCTTCCAGCTGTTCCCCTATCCCCGGCGGCTGCGGGCGATGCGGCTGCCGCTGCGGCTCAGCGCCGGGCTGCGCCGCGCGGTCGCGCCGAGGCTGGAGCGGATCAACCCGTCCCTGGCGGCGATGGCCGACCTCGCTCCCCCGGCCGCCGACAGGACGCGGCTGCCGCGCAGGATCGCGGCGCGGGGCCCGCGCAGGGCCACGGTCGGGATGCTCACCGGCTGCGTGCAGGGGGAGTTCTTCCCCCAGGTCAACGAGGCCACGGCCAGGGTGCTCGCGATGGAGGGCTGCGACGTGGTGATCCCGCCCTCGCAGGGCTGCTGCGGGGCGTTGTCGCTGCACTCGGGCCAGGAGAGGCAGGCCCTGCGGTTCGCGAAGCGGACGATCACCACCTTCGAGCGGGCGGGCGTCGACACGATCGTCGTCAACGCCGCCGGATGCGGGTCGACGATGAAGGACTACGCGGAGATCCTTGAGGGCGAGGGCGGCGAGTGGGTCGAAAGGGCACGGGCGATCAGGACCGTCGATCTGGCGGAGTATCTCGTCGCGCTCGGCCCGGCGGCCGAGCGTCACCCGCTGCCGCTCACCGTGGCCTACCACGACGCCTGTCACCTCGCCCACGCCCAGGGGGTACGGTCCCAGCCCCGCGAGCTCCTGGGCGGCATACCCGGCCTGGAGCTGAGGGAGATCGCCGAGTCGGCGATCTGCTGCGGCTCGGCGGGAACCTACAACCTGTTCCAGCCCGCGACCGCGAAGGACCTCGGTGACCGCAAGGCGGAACGGGTGCTCGCCACCGGCGCCGACCTGCTGGTCTCGGCCAACCCGGGCTGCACCATGCAGATCGCCTCGGCGATCCGCCGCCGGGGCACCGAACCCATCCCCGTGGCGCACACCGCGCAGGTTCTCGACGCCTCGCTGCGCGGACTCGCGAGGGTGCCGTGAGGGCGGACGGGGGTCCCGTGAGTGGCCCGTCCCGCCGATACGGGGCGCGCCAAGGTCCGGGACCGTCCCGTGAGGAGGGTGCATGAGCGCGGTGCAGTCGGTCGACCGGGCGCTGGACGTGCTGGAGGCCCTGGCCGAGCGGGGCGGGGAGGCCGGCCTCTCGGAGATCGCGGCGAGGACCGGCCTGCCGTACGGGACGATCCACCGGCTGCTGCGCACGCTGCTCGCCCGGGGCTACGTGCGCCAGGAGTCCGACCGTCGCTACGCCCTCGGGGGCGCTCTGGTGCGGCTCGGCGGGGTGGCCGAGCGCATGGTGGGCGTGTGGTCGCAACCGTACCTGACGAGGCTCGTCGAGCTGTCGGGTGAGACGGCCAATCTGGCGGTGCTCGAGGGTGACTTCGTGGTCTACGTCGCCCAGGTGCCCTCGCCGAGGCGGTTGCGGATGTTCGCGGAGGTCGGCAGGCGGGTGCTGCCGCACAGCACTGCCGTGGGGAAGGTCCTGATGGCCGACAGGGCGGACAGCGAGGTGGCGTCGCTGGTCGAGCGGACCGGTATGCCCCGCAGGACCGCCAACACGATCACCGACCTGCCCGGGATGCTCGCCGAGCTGGAGCGGGTGCGAGAACACGGGTACGCGATGGACCTGGGCGAGGAGGAACTGGGCGTGCACTGCCTGGCGGTGGGCGTACGGGACGGGGCGCGGACGATCGCCGCGCTGTCGGTGTCCGGGCCGGCCGAGCGCATCGCCGCGCTCGACCGGCGGGACCTCGCCGAGGGCATGCGCAGGATCGCGCACGACTTCGGCGCCGAGCTGGGCCCGATCACGCCCGACGGAGCCGAGCGCGTCTCGTGAGCCGATCGCCGCCCTGGTAGGGGGCGGCGTGAGCCGGCCGCGGGACCACCGAAGACGGCCACCGCTCCGCTCGCCCGGCGGCGGGGGCGAGGGAGCGTGAGGCGACCGCGGGATCACCGGGGCCGGACGAGGGTCCCGGGGGCCGGAGGTTGGGTGCCGGGGTCAGCGTCCGGGAGGGGTGATGTTGAGGTTGCTGCCCTGCGGCACCGGAACCACGCTCACCTGCCCCTTCTGGATGGCCTGCCACAGCACGGCACCCTCAGGACCGAGGACCTTGACCAGGTCCTTGATCGATTCGATCTCGGTGCGGACCTTGGCGTTGCGCTGGGTCTGCGCGACGTTCTCCGCCTTCGCCGCCTGCTCGGCGGCCAGGGCGGAGACCAGGGCCTCCGGCGGCTCGGGCTTCTGGATGGTCAGGACGATGTCACCGCACTGCCCGCTGCCCGCGTAGTTCTGGTTGCAGAAGTAGTCGCCCCCGGACGTCTCCTTGATGAACTCCCTGGCGAGCTGGCCGACCCGCGTCTCCCACGCCTGCTTCACCTTCGGGTCGTTGAACAGCCCTCGCCACTCGAACTCCTGCGAGGCGGCGTCCAGCGCGCGGTCCAGCGGCACGCGCATGTAGATGTTGAGCATCCGCCGCCAGCCGCCGGACGACTCGCCCTCCTCGTAGTAGGCGCGGAACTTCAGACCGATCTTCTCGTGGAACTGCTGGAGCGTTTTGCAGTCGGTGTTCAGCGTGAACGTCGCCACCCCGGAAACCGTCATCTCCACGTTGTCCTTGGAGACCACCGACAGCGGCTTGGCCTCGGCGTCGTCCGCCCCGGAGAAGTCGAAGGTCCGCTGGCCGAACGGATAGGAGTATCCCTTGTCGCCGGGGCCGAGAAGCGTGGCACCGCTGGAAGGGTTGATGCACTTCTCGAACTTGATGGCCTCCAGGACACCGCCCGCGTAGTGCAGGACCACCTCGTCGGGCTGGGTGCTCACCCGCGAGCACGCGCTGAGCGCGAACCCGGAGACCACCAGCAGGACCACCGCGAGGAGAAACCCCTTCAACAGCAGCCGTCTGCCGCCACCGGCCTTCTGAGCGCTCATCGTCTCTCCCTTTCGCACCCGTTTCGTGAAGGCGGATCCTAGTGGCGGCCGATCACGGGCAGCGGGGCGGGCGGTTACCGACGCCCAAAGGAGACATATCCACTTATGGAACCCGACAGTGGTAAGAGGTGAGAGCCCGGGTCAGCTGTGCAGGCGGTGGACGGGTGATCCGTCGGCCGCGCAGCGGACCTCGACCTTGACCTCGTCCTCCTCGGACTCGAACTCGACGCGGGCCCGGTCGGCGGGTCCGCGCTCGACGTCGTCGGCCTGGAAGCCCTGGGCCGGGCTCCACGACCGCAGGGTGACGAGGCCCCCCTCGCACCGGGCGATCACCCTGCCGCCCTTCGTGATGATCAGCCGGCTCTCGCCGGGCTCCGCGCCGGGCGTGGCGGTGGTGGCGGCGGTGGGCTCGGGGGTGGCCTCACCGGGCTCCCCGGCACTCTCGGAAGGGGCACTCTCCGAGGGAGCATTCTCAGCGGGAGCGGTGGGCGGGGCACTGGGAAGAGACGAGGCGAGGGCGAGCGCCTCATCGACCTCGGCGGCGGAGAGCGGCCGGAGACCGGTGTCCGTCAGCGGCTCGCTGAGACGATCGATCACCGCCACACCCGCTCCGATCGCGAGAAGCCCGGTGATCAGCCATCCGGCCACGACCAGGGGAAGACGCTTGCGCATGTCCCTCACTGTGCCACCTGAAACGATAAGACAACGCTAAGGAGCGGCTAACCCGCTTTTGACGCGGTGCGGGAGAAGGCTAACGTGGCGGCAAATGTCGAATGTGCTGCTCATCGAGGACGACGCCGCGATCCGCACCTCCCTCACCCGGGGCCTGCGCGATCGCGGCCACGCCGTGTCGTCCGCCCCCGCCGCTCTCGAAGGCCTGCGGCTGGCCGTCGAGGAACACCCCGACCTGGTCGTCCTCGACCTCGGCCTGCCCGACATGGACGGACTTGACCTGCTGCGGATGCTGCGCGCGGTGAGCCGGGTCCCGGTGATCGTGGCGACCGCGCGAGACGGCGACGCGGAGATGGTCAGGCTGCTGGACGCGGGTGCCGACGACTACGTGGTCAAGCCGTTCAGCGCGGCCCAGCTCGACGCGCGGATCCGGGCCGTGCTCCGGCGGGTGGCGGGCGAGAGCCGCGCCGACAGCGCGGTCACCGTCGGTGGCCTGCGCATCGACCCCCGTACCCGGGAGGCGACCCTGGACGGGACGCCGCTGGATCTGAGTCCTCGCGAGTTCGACCTGCTGCACTACCTGGCGGCCAGGCCCGGCGAGGTGGTCACCAAGCGGGAACTGCTCACCCACGTCTGGCAGATCCCCTACGGCGGAGCCGACAAGACGGTCGACGTCCACCTCTCCTGGCTCCGCCGCAAGCTGGGCGAGACATCCCAGGAGCCCCGCTACCTGCAGACCGTCCGGGGTGTCGGTGTGCGACTGGCCGCCCCGGCATGAGGCGCTGGCTGACCCTGCTGGTCGCGGCGACCACCTCCCTCGTACTGATCGCCCTGCTGGTCCCGCTCGCCCTGCTGGTCCGCACGGTCGCGGTGAGCGGAGCGGTCAGCGAGGCCGAGAGCGAGGCCGAGTCGGTGGCGGTCGTGGTCGGCGCGGTGGACACCGAGACCCTGCGGCTCACCGCGGAACAGGCCAGGCATCCGGTGACGGTCTTCCTTCCCGGCGGGGAGGTGATCGGCGATCCCGCCCCGCGCTCCACCGCCGTGGAACTGGCCTCCCGCGGCCGCAGCGTCACCGCCGCCGCGCCCGGCGGGCGGGAGATCCTGGTCGCGGTCCAGGGGGCGCCCGGGGGTACGGCGGTGGTCCGGGTCTTCCTGGACGACGCCGACCTGACCAGGGGCGTGCCCCAGGTCTGGGCCGGGCTGGCGGCGCTCGGCCTGGCCCTGGTCGGACTGGGCGTGCTGGTCGGCGACCGGCTGGCCCGCGCGGTGATCAGGCCGATCACCGCGCTGGCGAAGGTGTCGCACCGGCTCGCGGCGGGCGACCTGTCCGCCAGGACGGTGCCCGACGGCCCTCCCGAGGTGCACGCGGTCGGTCTCGCCCTCAACCACCTGGCCGAGCGCATCACCGGCCTGCTCGCAGAAGAGCGGGAGAGCGCCGCCGACCTGTCCCACCGGCTGCGCACCCCGCTCACCGGGCTGAGGCTGGAGGCGGAGTCACTGGCCGATCCCGAGGAGTCGGCCAGGATCGAGGCGAGGGTGGACGCCCTGGAACGCGCCGTCACCTCGGTGATCACCGAGGCGAGGCGGCGGGTGCGTGAGCGGGCCGAGTGCGACGCGGCGGCGGTGACCGAGGCGCGGGTCGCGTTCTGGTCGGTGCTCGCCGAGGACCAGTCACGAAGCTTCACCCTGGATCTCGCTCCGGGACCACTGCCGGTGGGGGTCGCCGCGGACGACCTGGCCGCCTGTGTGGACGCCCTGCTCGGCAACGTGTTCGCGCACACCCCGGAGGGGGTCTCGTTCTCCGTACGGCTGGAGGCGACCGGCGACGGCGCCCTGCTGACCGTCGCCGACGCGGGTCCCGGCTTCGCCACGCCTGATCCGCTGCAGCGTGGCGAGAGCGGAGCCGGATCGACCGGTCTCGGCCTCGACATCGCCCGCCGCACGGCGGAGTCGGCGGGTGGCTCGCTGTCCCTGCGCACCTCCCCCTCCGGCGGGGCGAGCGTGATCCTGTTCCTGCCCGCCGTCACGTCCTGACCCCGGGGGCCCTTGCGGTCGGGCAGGAACGAGCCGGGCGCGGACGCGGTGGCCACTGACGTCACCGAACCGATGAGAAGGACCCCCGCGAGGCCCCGGCGTGCTCGTCCCAGTTGTGATCTGTCGCACTTCATATAATGAAATGTTGCACAATCTGAAAGTTCCTCCCTACTGTTGACGCTGTGACCAGTGTGGAGAGTGCGGACGAGCTCGGCCGGAGAGATCGAAAGAAGCTCGAGACCCGCGCGGCGCTGGAGCACGCCGCCCTGACGCTGGTGGCCGAACGTGGCCTGGCGGGTGTCACGGTGGAGGACATCGCCACAGCGGTGGACCTCTCCTCACGCACGTTCTTCAACTACTTCCCGTCCAAGGAGGACGCGCTTGTCGGAGCGAGCCCGGCGTCCGTCGCCGAGCTGCGCGAGAGGCTGGAGGCCGTACCGGTCGAGGTGCCGGTCCTGGAGGCGCTGCGTCTGATGTCGCGGGTCGAGGCCGAACACGTCCAGCAGCGGCGCGAGCAGTGGTTGCTGCGACTGAAGGTGTTCGAGCAGAACCCGTCACTGCTGCCGCGCCTGGTCGCCAACGGCACCGAGACCGAGCGCGCCGTGTCCGCCGTCGTCGCACGCAGAATCGGCGTCGAACCGGGTACGAGCGGCTATCCCGAGCTGGCCACCGCGGTGGCCATGGCGGCCTTCCGTGCGGCGATGATGCGCTGGAGCGCCGCGGACGGCCGCCCGGCGCTGGCCGACCTGGTCGACGAGGCCTTCTCCCAGCTCGCCGCCGGCCTGCCCAATCCGTGACCGCCCCGGTCACCGTTCTCCTTCGATCACCCCCCGAACACGTTCCCGTTCGGCCGGCGTCCGCGCGAATCACGCGGAGCGCCGGTCCCCGCCCGAGAAATCGAGGAAAGATGACATCCACCAGCGCGCAGCCCGAGGCCGTGGCCGCGGCGCCCACCTCCAGGAGAAAGGTCCTGCAGGCGCTGTCGGGGCTGATGGTGGGCATGTTCGTGTCCATCCTGGCCTCGACCGTCGTGGCCAACGCGCTGCCCCGCATCATCACCGACCTGCAGGGCACGCAGACCGTCTACACCTGGATCGTCACCTCGGAGCTGCTGGCCATGACGGCCACGGTGCCGCTCTGGGGCAAGATGGCCGACCTCTACAACAAGAAGCTGCTGATCCAGCTCTCACTGGGACTGTTCGTGGTGGGCTCGCTGATCGCGGGCCTCACGCCGAACGTGGAGATCCTCATCGTCAGCCGCGTCGTGCAGGGCATCGGCGCCGGTGGCATGACCGCGCTCGCGATGATCGTGATGGCGGCCATGATCCCGCCGCGTGAGCTCGGCCGCTACGCCGGCATCTTCGGCGCCGTGTTCGGCGTCGGCACCGTGGCGGGCCCGCTCATCGGCGGCGTGCTCGTGGACACCTCCTGGCTCGGCTGGCGCTGGTGCTTCCTCATCGGCGTGCCGTTCACGATCCTGGCCATCGTCCTGCTGCAGCGCACGCTCGACCTGCCGGTGGTGCGCAGGGACGTCAAGGTCGACTACCTGGGCGCCCTGCTGATCACGCTGGGTGTGTCCATGCTGCTGATCTGGTCGTCCCTGGCGGGCAGCCAGTTCGAGTGGGGCTCCTGGTGGACCTTCGCCCTCGTGAGCGGCGCCCTGCTCATCCTCGCGCTGGCCATCTGGGTGGAGTCGCGGGCGGCCGAGCCGATCATTCCCTTGACCATTTTCAGGAACCGCACCGTCACCCTCGCCACCGTGGCGAGCGTGCTGGTCGGCGTGGCCATGTTCGGCGGCACGGTCTTCCTGTCGCAGTACTTCCAGGTGGCGCTCGGCAAGTCGCCGACGGTCGCCGGCCTGCTGAGCCTGCCGATGGTGTTCGGCCTGCTCGTCTCCTCCACCGTGGCCGGCCAGCTCATCACCAAGTGGGGCCGTTGGAAGGGCTTCCTGGTGGCCGGCAGCGTCGTCATGCTCGCCGGGATGGGCCTGCTCAGCACCATCGACGGTCAGACCGGCACGGTGCTGCTCGGGATTTACATGGCGGTGCTCGGCATCGGTGTCGGCATGCTCATGCAGAACCTGGTCCTCGCCGCCCAGAACGACGTACCCGCCCACGACCTGGGGGTCACCACCTCGGTGCTGACCTTCTTCCGCAGCATGGGCGGCGCCGTCGGCGTCAGCGCCCTGGGCGCGGTGCTGGCCAACCGGATCACCACGCTCATGACGGAAAGGCTCGGCCCGATGGCCGCCGGCGGCGCGGGTGGCGAGAGTGGCGCCGTACCCGACATCTCCAAGCTGCCCGCTCCCGTCGTCCGCATCGTCCAGGACGTGTACGCGACGGCCACCGCCGAACTGTTCCTCATCGGCGTGCCGCTCACCGCGCTCGCGCTGGTGGCGGTCCTGTTCATCAAGGAGAAGCCGCTCAACACGCTGTCGGGCGAGGAGCGGCTGGCCCGGGAGCAGGCCTCGGCCGCCGGTCACTGAGCGGGCCGCCGGAAGTGGCGCCGGGGAGCACTCCGGAATCCGGTGGCGAGCCGTACTCACCGTCGGTTAACGATCTCTTAGCGTGCCCCTAGCAAAGTCTCCGCAAATCTTGACCCATGACACGAATCACCAGAATCACCGTCGGAGCCCTCGCAACCGCCGCCCTCCTCACCGGTGGAGGCGGCATCGCCCTCGCCGCGCACCAGACGGACGGTGCGGCGATCACCGCCACCGCGGCCACGACCGGCACGACCGGCGTGACCGCGGCCGGCACCACGGGTACCGCACCCGTCACCACCTCGGCGTACATCTCCTCCGGCAAGGCCGTGAAGATCGCCAAGAAGCGTGTCCCCGGCGCGCGCGTGAGCAAGGTCGAGCGCGAGTGGGAGCACGGTCAGCGCGCCTGGAAGGTCGAGCTGCACAAGGGAGCCTGGGAGTACGACGTCTACGTGTCCGCGAAGACCGGAAAGATCATCAAGTTGAAGCGCGACTACGACGACTGATCAACAGGATTTGAGAACTTCCTCCATGGCGTCCTTCTCCCCGGACGTCACCCACATCTCGTACTTGACCTTCACCTTGATCTGACGTTCCACATAGGGGCACCGGTAGGCGCGGCTCGGCGGCAGCCAGGTCGCCGCGTCTCCGGCGCCCTTCTGGCTGTTCAGCGGCCCGTCCACCGCCAGCAGGTTCAGCGGGTCGTTGGCGAGTTCCTTCCGCTTGGAAACGGGCCACTGCTGGGCGCCCTTCTGCCAGGCGTCGGCGAGCGCGATCACATGGTCGATCTGCACCGCCATGCTGGTCCGTGTCCCGCGCTCGAACTTGATGGTCTTGCCGCTGTAGGGGTCCTCAAGAATTCCGGACTGCACGATGCAGCCCTCCTCGCCCTTCTTGAAGACCTCCTCCTTGAGGTCGCGAATGAGAATGTCGTTGCGGGTGTCACAGCCGTTCTTGTCGACGTCCGACCACGCGGGACCGAACTTGTCGCGGTTGAATCCCGTCATCGGGGCGCGCCCCTTGACCTCAAGTTTCCTCAGGTCCTTGAGCGCCTCGGAGGCGGAGTTCTTGTCCCCGGAAGCCCCTCCCGAGGACCGCGTCCCCTCGTCCACGCCTCCGTCGGGAAACGGGCCGCAGCCCGCCACCGTGAACGCGATCGTCGCGACGACCACGCCTCGTACCAGTGCCGTCCGCACCCTGCCACCTCTCACGTGCTCACCAACTGAAGCGGCAAATTACCTCAGATGCCGCCCTCAATCTTAAAAGCCTTAAGCAGTCTTTGGGAGAACGAGAGAATTTCTGACCCATCAATCCATGCCTTACCAGCATCTTTCTCACTCGATCCGGACAAAAGCCACCATGGGCACTCCACTCGGAGCAGCCGGATCAGGTGATCAGGATCCCGCCGTCGACAGGGATCACCGCACCGGTGACGTACGAGGCGGCGTCCGAGGCGAGGAAGATCGCGGCGGCGACGAGCTCGGCCGGGTCGCCCGCACGCTTCATCAGCACCCGCTGGTCAAGCTGCCTGGCCAGATAACCCTCGGCGTACTGCTCGGTCATCTCCGAGGCGAAGAACCCCGGCTCGACGCAGTTGACCCGGATGCCGCGCCGCCCCGTCCACTGCTGGGCGAGATCGCGCGTGAGGCCGACGACCCCCGCCTTGGAGGCGCTGTAGGCGGCCTGCGGCAGGCCGGCGGTCGTCTCGCCCAGGATGCTCCCGATGTTGACGATCGAGGAGCCGGGCCTCATCACCCTGGCACAGGCCTGCGCCATCCAGTAGGTGCCGTGCAGGTTGATGTCCACGACCTGCCGGAACTGCTCGGGCGTCTCCTTCAACGCCGGGACCGCCGAGCCCACGCCCGCGTTGTTGATCAGGATGTCCACCGCGCCGAGTTCGGCCACCGCCGTCTCGGCCAGTGCCCGGCAGTCCTCCGGCCTGGTCACGTCGGTGGCGAGAGCCACACACCGCCTGCCGGTCTCCTCGACCAGTGCGCGGGTCTCCTCAAGGCGGTCCTTCCTACGGGCACCGATCACGATGTCCGCGCCCGCCTCGGCCAGACCTCTCGCGAACGCGACACCCAGCCCCGAGGACGCGCCGGTGACGATCGCGACCTTGCCGTCCAGCCGGAATCGTTCCAGCATCCCGGTCCTCCCTCATTCACCCAATGTGCCGAATGAGATTCTAGTGACCGTGCCGGAAACCGCCCGCGAGGGGTCGGCCCACTCGCGGGCGACGCGGTGTCCCGTGATCGCCGGTGATCCTGGCGGGTCACCGGCGATACGGACTCCGAGTGGGTCACGGATGACCGCGACCCTCCCCTCCGGAGGCGCCACACCTCCCGAAGAGCAGGCGGCGCCACGGACCGCCAGGCACGGCCGTGGCGAGCCGTCCTACAGGCCGTACTCCTTGGTGATCCGCTCGTGCCGTTCCACCTCGACGTCGACGGCCTTGGCCAGGTCGAGCCAGGCCAGCGGGTGCACCCAGCGCTCGGTGGCGTCGTCCAGAAGCGCGTCGAGCTCGACCGGGCTGACATCCGGCGGGACCGCGATCCAGCCGAACACGCCGGGCAGCGGCTCGCCCGAGGTCGGGTGGGTCACGGTGTAGTTGTCGTCGCTGTAGACCCACATCGGCCAGCCGCGCTCGACCATGACGTCGTTGAACTCCGTCCAGTCGGCCTGGCTGGGAGCGGCGCCGTCGAAGAACCAGCTGGTGTAGCCACCCGGACGGAGCATGCTGACCGCGGCGAAGGGCGGGACGAAGCTCTCCTGCTCCTCGGCGCTCTCCGGGATCGGCTCAAGCAACTGCGGCTCGAAGACGACCAGGTCACCGGCGTTGTACTCCATACCGGGAGGCTGGGGGATGGCCAGACGCGCCGTCGCGGGGCCGGTGCGCACGCTCAGGACCTGGCGCTGGCTGCCGTCGGGGGCGGGAAGGATGATGCGCACCAGGCCCATCTCCTCCTCGATCGGCCCCTCGGTCGACTGCAGCGGCATCCCGATCTTGGCGGTGCCCAGACGGACGGTCTCCCAGTCCTCCGCGGCCGTCGCCATGACGATCATTCGCCAGACGTCCTGCTGCTCGATCTCCTCCGAGTCGAGGAGATCACGCAGAATGCCGGCGCCCTTGGCGTTGTCGTCGAGCTGCTGCGCCGCGGCCGACCACAGGCGGACCGCCTCGATGCCGCCGCCCGCGGCGACCGCCGCCTCGCCCTCGGCCGCTGCCTGCTCCCAGCGCTCCCGCGAGGTGTACAGGCGCCCCAGGGCGAGGTGGCGCTGCGCGGCGGGCAGCCGCTCCGCGACCTGCTCCAGGCGCTCGTCCTGACGTGCCTCGATCAGCAGGCCGCTGAGGTACGACGCGTCCTGCGGGTCGGCGGTCTCGATGTCACCTGACTCGACCAGCATGGTCCAGTAGATGTCGGCGCCCTTGGCCGGGTAGCCGAGGAAACCCAGCGTGGTGGTGTGGCGCCGGGTGGCCTCCACGTCACGGCCGGACAGCGGGGCCAGCCAGCCCACCCAGCGCTCCGGGTCGGCGTTGAAGCCGTCGGCGGCGTCGAAGTAGCCGACCAGCTCGTCCGTGGGACCCGGCGCAGGAAGCGCGGTGGCCTTATCCGCGGCGGCGCGCAGCTCGGTGATCCGCTCGGCGACGTCACCGGGGCTCCTGAGCTCCCCTGCCGCGGACTCCGCCAGGTCGGCCAGGAGCCGCGCCTGCCAGATTCCCTGGCGCGCGACCGCCAGGTGCCCCGCGACGAGCGCCAGCTCGACCCGGGCGCGGTAGCCGCCCATCATCGCGAAGTAGTCGATCCACTGCTTGAGCACCCGGCCCAGCTGCCAGGTGTTGGTGATCTGAGCCGCTCCGGTGAGCGCGTGGATGGCGTGCGACCACTCGACCCAGACGCGAGGGTGATCGCCGACCACGTCGAGGTCGGGCAGGGCGTCGACGGACTCCTGCACCCGGCCGAGGGTGGCGAGCACGAGTGAGCGGAGCACTCCCTCGCGGTGCTCCTTGGCCACCGGGTCGTCGGGCTTGAACCCGGCCGCGGCGTCGAGCGCGGTGAGCGCGTCCTCGGCGCGTCCGGCGGCGAGCAGCGCGCGGGCCGAGGCGGCCCCCAGCTCCCAGCTCGCCTCACGGTCCGCACCGCCGAGCGCCGCCACCGCGGTCTCCGCGTGGGAGACGGCCTCGTCGACGCGCCCCGCGTCGACGAGCGCCGCGACGTACTGTTCGGCGACGGAGGCGAAGGCCAGCGAGCCGGGCTCGACGTCCAGGGCCGAGAGCGCGGCCAGCCGCTCGGCGGCGTAACCGGGACCGTCCGCGTTCGCCTGCGCGATGGCCAGCGCCACGACGGCACCGGGCACGGCCGGGCACTCGCGGACGTCCTCCCGCTTGGTGAACTCCACCAGCGTCTCGGCGTCGGCGATCGCGACCGTCCCCTGCGCGCGGTCGCCGACGCGGCCGATCAGGTGCCAGTAGCGGGCGTAGAACTCCAGCCAGGGCAGTCGCAGGTTCTCCGCCTGCTGCGCGATGGCGGGCGCGAGCACGTCGAGCTGCCCGTACCGACCTTCCAACGCCTGCGCGGGCACATCTCCGATCGCCATAGCCAGACCGGTGTTGCCCGCCTCATGCAGTTGCCGCTGGGTGTCGCCCACCCAGGCCCAGATGTCCACGTCCATGGGACGTCAGTCTGCCAGGTCGGGGAGCATGCCCCAAACGGCTTGGCGATCCCGTGCACCTCCGAGGCCTCACCGTATGGCCCCGCACGTGCGGGTGAGCGTGTCCCCGCCGGACACGAGGCCCACGGCGACGCCACGGGGGTCACGAAAGATTCACCCTCGCGCCCCGGAGCGTGACCTCGGCGGACACGACGCGCCCGCGCGACACCGCGGGCGGCGGAAGCGTCGACGTCATGTGCACCGCTCGGAACGTGACCGGGACACGCACCACTCGGAACGCGACCACACCGGACACGGCCGAGGAAACGTGCCGTTCAGAGCGCGACCACACCGGAGGCGCGCACACCGCTCAGAGCGTGACCACACCGGAGGCGACCAGGACGGCGGGACCCGCCAGATAACTGGTGTGTTCGTCGAGAGTGACGGTGACCGTGCCTCCGAGCACCTCCACCGCCCAGGTGCCGCTGGTCTCACCGGTCAGCCGCGCGGCCGCCACCGCAGAGGCGACGGCGCCGGTGCCGCAGGACCTCGTCTCACCCGAACCGCGCTCGAAGACCCGCATGACGACCCGGCGCGGGCCCACCGGATTGAGCAGCTCGATGTTGACCCCTCCGGGGAACGTCTCGGGGTCGAACGCGGGCTGGTGACTCAGGTCGAGCTGGGCCACCGGGTCGCCGATGACGCAGGCCAGGTGGGGGTTGCCCATGTCGACGTGGAGACCCTCGTACTCGTGGCCCGCGACGGTCGTGCGACTCGAACCCAGCACCCGAGGCGGGCCCATCTCGACGGTCACGTCACCCGTCTCCGCCAGCCGCACCCGCTTGACACCCGCCCTGGTCGCGACACCGAACTCCCCCGGCGCGGCGAGTCCCGCGTCGACCAGGTAGCGGGCGAAGACCCGCACTCCGTTGCCGCACATCTCGGCGACGCCGCCGTCGGCGTTGCGGTAGTCCATGAACCACTCGGCCTCGCCCGCCTGGTCGGACACCTCCGGGCTGAGCTTCGTCCGCGTCACGCGCAGCACGCCGTCCGCACCGATCCCCGCGCGCCGGTCGCACACCGCCGCCACGGTCGTCGCGGACAACTCCAGCTCACCGTCCGGGTCGGGGAGGATGACGAAGTCGTTCTCGGTGCCGTGTCCCTTCACGAATCGCATCTACCAACCCTATCCGGGCACGCTTCCGCCCTCACCACTCCTGCCGGTCGCACGCGCCCCCGCCCGCGCCGCCCGCGCCGTCCCGCCGCATCCCGGCCGGTCCGGGGAGCGGTCAGCCGTGAATCGCGGCGAGCGCGCGCCCCAGAAGGTCAGGCTCCTGCTGGGGCAGCCAGATCACGCGAGGATCGCGGCGGAACCACGACTCCTGACGTCGGACGAACCTCCGCGTCGCCCGTACCGTCTCCTGCTTCGCCTCCTCCTCGGTGCACTCCCCGCCGAGGAAGCGCAGCACCTGCGCGTACCCGAGGGCGCGACTCGCCGTACGGCCTCCGGCGAGCCCGCGCGCGGCCAACTCCCTGACCTCGTCCACCAGCCCGGCCCGCCACATGTGGTCGACCCGCGCCTCGACCCGGGCGTCCAGCGTCGCCCTGGGCACCTCCACCCCCAGCTGGACGCTCTCGTAGACGGCGTCGTACGACGGCATCGTGGCCGAGAACGGCCGCCCGGAGATCTCGATGACCTCCAGGGCGCGGACGATCCTGCGCCCGTTGCCGGGGAGGATGGTCTCGGCGGCCTTCGGGTCGCGCTCGCGGAGCCGCTCGTACAGCGGGCCGGGGCCTCGCAGGTCGAGTTCGGCCTCCAGCCGGGCGCGGACCTCCGGATCGGTACCGGGGAACTCCAGGTCGTCCAGGGCGGCCCGCACGTACAGCCCTGATCCGCCCACCAGAATGGGCACGACCTCCTTCGCCCGCAGGTCGTCGATGAGCGGCCGGACCAGCGACTGGTACTCGGCCACGCTCGCGGTCGTGGTCACGTCCCAGATGTCCAGCAGGTGGTGGGGCACTCCCCTGCGCTCCGCCACGGACAGTTTCGCCGTTCCGATGTCCATTCCTTGGTAAAGCTGCATGGAGTCGGTGTTGATCACTTCGCCCCCCAGTTCGAGGGCGAGATCCACGGCCAGGTCGGACTTTCCGGCCGCGGTCGGGCCGACGACGGCGATGACGGGTAGCTGAGGCACGAGGTAAGTCTGCCAACTCCCCGGGTATGGATGAGAGGCGATGTGTCCTCGCATCGGAATTGGGGGATTCACCATGTCGATCCTCGACAAGGTCAAGCACATGCTGGGTGGCGGCGCCAAGACCGAAGAACTCGCCAAAAAGGGCATCGACAAGGCGGAACGGTTCGCCAAGAAGAAGCTGGGGCCGAAGCACGCCCAGCAGGTCGACACCGCCGCGCGGAAGGCCAGGAAGATGGCTGACAAGATCGACGAGCCGGGCCGCACCACGCCGCCGGGTACGACGCCCGCGCCCGGACGCACCACACCTTCCGGGCCTTCCGGGCGGGACGACACCGCGTCCGGTCCCGGCACAACGCCACCGCCCTCAGGGCCCTAGACGAGCCACAGACGATCCGTCGACAATTTACCGTGGCCGACTCCGGTCCCCGGTCAGTCCCAGTCGAGCATCGGCTGCAGGTAGCCCTCCAGGGTCAGCAGCCAGCGCTTCGACTCCACGCCGTCGCCACCGCTGAACCCGCCGAGCCCGTTGCCCGCGATCACCCGATGGCACGGCACGATGACGGGGATCGGGTTGGCTCCCATGATCGACCCGATGGCCCGCGCGGGAACACCCGTCCCGCTGCGGGCCGCCAGCTCCCCGTAGGTCACCGCCTTGCCGTACGGGACCGTCTCGTACAGTGTGCCGAGCACCCTGCGCTGCACCGGCGAGGTCAGCCGCCAGTCCAGCGGCACCCCGAAGACCTTCAGCCTGCCCGCGTAGTAGTCGCCCAGCTCACCGAGCACAGCCGCCGTCACGCCGGGATCGTCCGTCTCCTCCAACCCCAGCCGTTCGAGCAGGCGTGCTCTGAACCGGGACGGATCCTCCCAGCCGACACTCACCACGCCGTCCTCGGTCACGGCGACGGCCATGTCCCCCAGCCGCGTCGGAACGCTCCCGAACGCCACGGTCCCCGCCATCGGCCTCGTCTCCCCTTCGCGAGATCGTCGTCCCCGACGCCCCTGGCGCCGTCCTCGTCCGCCACGGTATAGCCACTTCCCCGCGGGATCACTCCGTCCAGCGGGCGACGAAATAGCCGACGCCGTAGGGCGCGTCGTCGTAGAGGATCTCGCCGCGCATGGCGCCTCGGCACCCGCCGAGAACCTGCAGGGCCGCGCGGCCCGCGACCCACAGCCCGGCGGCCTCGCCGGGGTCGAGCACCGGGATCTCGGCGCGGGCGAGTGCCTCGACGATCGCCCGGTTGTACGGTTTCGCGCGGGGGTCCAGATATCCGGGGGACTTCTCGGTGAGGCAGGCCGAACCGTCGGCCATGACGAGCATCGCCACGCGACCGGCCGTGGCCGCCAGCCGCTCTCCCAGGGTCGCGCACTCCCCGGGAGGCGCGTCGAAGGAGATCGCGTGGATTCCCGAGACGGTCAGGCGCTCCGCGTCGAGGAGCAGGCGTCCGATCGTCAGGGACAGCGGCAGGACAGGCTCCCCCTCGCCGCCTCGGACGTCGACGCCCCAGGGCGCGAGGCTTCCCGCCGCGTCCGCGCCGTACGTCGCGGTTCGGTCGGCGCCTCCCACCACCACGATCTCGTCGGCTCCCGCGCCGCGCAACGCCCCGATCGCGACCGCGCAGGCCGCCCTGAGGTCGTCGAGCTCCGAGGCCGCGGCCCCGGCCAGCTCGGGGACCAGCAGCGGGGGATGCGGGCACACGGCCGCGGCGACAAGCACCTCGCCAGACTAACGGAGCCCTCCCCCGGCGACGGTCTCGCGGTCTCGCGGTCTCGCGGTCTCGCGGTCTCGCGGTCTCGCGGTCTCGCGGTCTCGCGGTCTCGCGGTCTCGCGGTCTCGCGGTCTCGCGGTCTCG